>NZ_JACVQB010000001.1:1177275-1182470 GCF_018881575.1 Polynucleobacter sp. UK-Kesae-W10
TAATGCGGGGGCTCCATACAGGTTGACCGATGCCTTAATCATTGGGTCCGAGAGACCTTCGGCAGAGGCATTGATTGTTTGACCACCAGCACGACCAAGACCAGACAGCTCGGCATAGGGCACCGTCATCGTGAGTCTGCCGGATTGCCCAGCGACATCAATAACATGGGTCAGGCTAACCGCTTCTGTGACCAAGGTGTAGGAACCACTTTTGGCTTGTGCTATTCCACCTGTCAGGAAGTTCATTCCTATTGGCGCATTGGAATAAGCGCGTGCTTCAATTTCTTGTGCATGCAGTACGGGTGAGAACAGCAGGCATACAGCGCTTAGCGAGACAAAATATTTCGCTAGCGATCGATAGAATCTAGCGGTTGGCATTACAAAAGACAGCGACACAAATTATTTCTGTGAGCCAAACAGAATATCAATAGTGGCTGGAGTGCCTAAGCGTAATTTCAATCCAATTAAGACCAGGTACGGCCAGACAATGAGCCAATACACCAAGGACATAGCAACGACCCGGAGTGGATTGGATTGCCCAAAGGCAGTCATTGAGATTAAAAATTCTTTCCCATGAATCATTCCATCAACACCAGCTTCAAGGTAGTTGAGCAAAATGACTACCAAAAGATATACAAGTGATTCATTAAAGAGTGAGCGCATGAGGCCGTAATTGGGTCGCATCTTCGGCGGAAAGATCGCCTGTGCAATCAGCATAAATTTAGCGCATAGCGCTGCCTTGATAAAAGCGATTCCAAAAGGCGTTAGTGGAATAGGGCGCTCATCCAAAGTAGTCATTGCTAAGAAAGTTAAAGCACAAAACCAGGTGCCAAAATACAGTGTTAGCGCTAAAGCGCTTTTGGCTTCTTCTATAACCTTTTCTTTAAAGGTATGTTTTTTAACTGGTGTGTTTGTAGCGGAGGTCATAAAGGCAATCTAGCAATTCATTGGGTTTGATTAAGCGTTGCAGCAAGATTCGCCGCTCGAGCAGGAGGAGGTAGTCTCCGCCGGTGCTGGTTCTTGTGTATAGCGAGCGATATAGGCCTTCTTGCCTTTCAGGGCAACCTTGATCCAGACAAAATGACCGGAGCCCGGAGCAACGGTGATGGGTTCGCCATTCATATTCCACATGGCATCAAGCACCACATCTTGATTACCCGATGGTTCAATGATTTCCAATTTATCGCCTACTGAAAAGCGATTCTTCACATCTACCTTAACGCGACCGCTGCTAGCATCAACATCTAAAGTCTCGCCAACATACAGACTTCTTCCGGATAAAGAATGACCACGCATATAGAGCTGGTATTCCTTATCGTGATGACGCTCATAAAAACCATCTGTGTAACCACGATTTGCTAAGCCTTCTAGATTGCCTAGTAAGTTTGTATCAAATGGCTTGCCGGCAACGGCATCATTGATAGCGGCGCGATATGCCTGACAAGTGCGCGCAACATAGTAGGGTGATTTGGTGCGACCCTCAATCTTGAAAGAGTCCACACCCATGGCTGTAAGCCTTTCGATGTGCTCAACTGCACGCAAATCTTTAGAGTTCATGATGTAAGTTCCATGCTCATCTTCTTCCATGGGCATCAGATCATCCGGGCGACGCGCTTCTTGTAACAGCACCACATCTCCGCTAGAAACTTGCTGGCCAGGCTTGACCTTATAGTCCCAGCGACAGGCATTGGTACAGGCGCCTTGATTGGAGTCGCGATGGGACATGTATCCAGAAAGCAAGCAACGTCCAGAGTAGGCGATACATAAAGCTCCGTGGACAAAGACTTCTAATTCCATTTCTGGACAGTCTTGACGCACTTCCTCAATCTCATCAAAAGAAAGCTCGCGAGACAAAATTACACGACTGATGCCAACAGAGCGCCAGAATTTTGCTGAAGCACCATTTACGGTGTTGGCTTGTACGGATAAGTGAATAGGCATATCTGGCCAAGCTTCGCGAGCCATCATGATCAAACCAGGATCAGACATGATGAGCGCATCAGGACCTAGCGCCACCACGGGAGACATGTCACGAATATAAGTACGTGTCTTAGCACCATGGGGCAAGAGATTGGAAACCAAGTAAAACTTCTTACCTAAGTTATGGGCAGTATCAATCCCTTGTTTAAGAACTTCAATCTTGCCAAAGTCATTATTTCGAACCCGCAAAGAGTAACGAGGTTGTCCTGCATAAATCGCATCCGCCCCAAAATCAAAGGCGGTTTCGAGCATTTGGAGGCTGCCGGCAGGGGCAAGGAGTTCGGGGATCTTCTTCATAGGGCTATTTTAGTGTGGCAAGGCTTTTTCTGGGGGCTCATTGATAGTCTGTGGCCAGAAATGGAAAAACCACCTAAAAAGGTGGTTTTTCGTATTTGGCTCCTCGACCTGGGCTCGAACCAGGGACCTACGGATTAACAGTCCGGCGCTCTACCGACTGAGCTATCGAGGAATAAGCCGATATTATAGCAAGATGCAATCTACTCTTCCTACTTCTGTCCAGATCCCCAAAGTACTGACCATTGCTGGATCCGATAGTGGCGGCGGGGCGGGGCTCCAGGCCGACTTGAAGGTTATCACTGCTTTGGGCGGATATGGCATGTCTGTTATTACTGCCATAACAGCCCAAAATACTCTGGGAGTCACCCGAATACAGGATGTCGATCTGGATGTAGTCGAGGCCCAAATAGATGCGGTATTGCTCGATATTGGCGCTGATATTGTCAAAATTGGCATGCTAGCCAGTCCGGAGATTGTTCGTACTGTAGCCAAGGCACTAAAACGTCATGGGGTAAAAAGGATTGTGCTCGACCCAGTGCTGCGAGCCACGTCAGGCGCAAGCTTAGGTGGCGATGACACTGCTCAAGCCATCATCTCCGAATTATTTCCGATCGCAACATTAATCACGCCAAACTTAGATGAGGCATCCCTATTGTTGGGTCGAGATATTGTTGCGCCAAATGATTTCAAATTAGCCGCACAAGAATTACTCGATATGGGTCCACAAGCCGTCCTAATTAAAGGCGGTCACTTAGATAGCACCCACACTCAAATTACTGATTACTTAATGTGGCGCACACTTGAAGATGGCCTAGAGGTAGTCCAAACAAAAGAGTTCAAGCACTATCGAGTCAATACAAGCAATACCCATGGAACAGGCTGCTCCTTAGCTTCTGCCATTGCAACCTATATGGCCGATGGCCATGACTTGCAGCATTCCGTTGCTAAAGCCATAGCCTATGTAGAGGCGGGTCTGGAAGCAGGGCGTTTCTTGAGTATTGGCGAAGGACCGGGCCCCTTATGGCATATGCATGATTTTTACCCCACAGCATTACCTAAAGAAGAGGGTAATTACTAATTTGTAGTCTATTTTTAGGGTGCAATATCGTTCAAAATGTTTGAACTATTATTACCTCTCTATACCTATATGCGTCTCAATCCTGCTTGTCTGTTTTTTTGTAGACTTACAAAGTTCTCCTTCGGGTTGATGATTTGTTTTGCATCCGTCCTTGCTATTGCGGACGAGGCTATTGACTTAAGCAGCATCAAAGCTCCCCCCAAAAATATTCAAGATATTTTAGGAATTCTAAGTCAAACAAAAACGCCGGAGAATTTGAAAAATAAGGCGCAAAATGTTGTGGCTTTACCAATACCTACTGGTGCCAACGCCGAAGAGCTTAATGCGTATTACTATCGACGCGCAAAAGCGTACGAAGTTCTGGGTGATGACCCAAAGGTACTCGAAAATATCAAGAAGGTTGTTAAAGAGTACCCCTCAACCAATGCCGATCTCCATAATGATGAGTTGCGTTTTTATGCCAACCTGGAGATGTCCTTAGGCAATACCACCAAAGCCCTCGAAGCCCTAAATACTGCAAAGTTGATTGGTTATTTTGGTTGGCGTATTAGTGCTTATTACGATTTGGGGGAAGATTGCCTGCTAGTTGGTGACATACCTTGTGCGAATGAGGCATTGCAGGGCTTGAAAACTACACGAGGGATGAGCGCAAGATACATCCCATCTCAAAATAGAAACATTAATAATATTTCCTCATTTAATTCAAGAGAATATTTTCTTGAGGGTCAGATTTTGTTGAAGGAGGGTGGTTATAAAGAGGCTGAAGTATTGCTTAGGGATGCAAGTAACAACTTAAGCATGGTTTTAGAGGGATTAAAAAATCGAGACATGAACTCGATTGATTACGAAAAACGCATTCCTGAAGATAACTCCTTTGAATCAGTTAATGCCTATTTGTTATTAATCAAAATGCAAATTGCTTGGTCTAACGCATTGCTAAATCAAGGTAAATTTATTGAGGCAGAGTTAAAGGCGAGAGAGGCCGTACTTCTGGCCATCCAAAGGGTGGGCCCAAATTCACGCTATACAGCAACTGCCTTGCTTGCCTTGGCGCGCGTCATATCGGAAGAGGGTCGCCAACCTGAGTCTGTATTGCTCGCCAATAACGCGTTGAAGATTATTCAAGCATCTGGTGCTGCAAACTCCTCCATCAAAGTAGCTGAAGTACGAGGGTTCTTGGCTAAGAGTCTTGTCGCCGACGGCAAATACACCCAAGCCGAAAAAGTCTTTACCGAGATGGTCGATGGAATTAAGTCTGATCCAGAGATTGCTGCTCGCTATTCTGCTCAAGATTTAGATTGGGCTTTGGCCATGGTCAAAACTGGTAAAGCCTCCCAAGCTGCGGCAATGACCTCGCAAATGCTGGCTAAGGATGAAATCAAGTTTGATAAAAACTCCCCACGCCTAGCAATGATTCGCGCCTTTAATGCTGCTGCCTTGCAAGCCTCCGGCCAATCGTCCCAAGCCCTAGGCGAGTTCAAGCAATCGGTTCCAGTCTTGGTGGATCAAGCTCGAAACGATTCCGAGAACGCAACAGCGACCATCCGCCAAACCCAGCGCATGACGTTTATCTTAGAGGAGTACTTAGCTTCTCTAGCGCAGCAAGCTAAAGCAGACCCGTCAGGGGCAGCAGCTGCCCAAGCATTCCAGATTGCTGATCTAGCCAGGGGTAGTGGCGTGCAGCGCGCTTTAACCTCGAGCGCCGCCCGTGCCAATATCAGTGATCCTCAGTTAGCCTCCCTAGCGCGCCGTGAGCAAGATCTGCAGCAGCGCATCAACACCTTATCGGAGCTACTCACCGGATTGCTATCAGCGCCTCCTGATCAGCAGTTGCCAGCCG
>NZ_JACVQB010000002.1 GCF_018881575.1 Polynucleobacter sp. UK-Kesae-W10
AGCCGAATTACTCCGCCAAGCGATGCTCAACCAGATTGATCAAGGCGGTATGAGTGAGGGCGGGAGTATGAAATACGCCTATGCTCACCCCTTGTTCTGGGCTCCCTTCGTGGTTGTAGGGGATTGATTTAAGATCTATAACAATTGCTATTGATTACTTTGAGGGTTTTATGAAATTTATTCACTTCACGCTGGCTGCTGCCTTAGTTGCAATGACGCAAATGGCCTGCGCCGCTTCTTTAATTAGCGCAAAGGAAGCTGCATTGCCTCCAGCCTCTGGTGCATTAGCTACTCGCGGGATTTCTCGTGGGCCAGCTATCAAGCTTGCATCTCCAGAAGCGGATACTCCTGTAACTGCACCATTTGACTTTAAAGTCAGCTTTGAGCCGCGCGGTGATGCCAAGATTGATCCAAGCTCTGTCAAAGTGGTTTATATGAAATCCCCGTTCGTTGATTTGACACCGCGTTTGAAGAATGCCATTTCAGCAAATGGCATCGACTTTGCAAAAGCGGATGTTCCTCCGGGCACCCACACTATTCGTGTTTCAGTAAAAGACTCCGATGGCCGTGAAACTAATTCTGTATTGAACTTGGTAGTCAATAAATAATGAATTGTCCGTACTGCCTATCAGAGGTTTCTGAAGATGCCTACGTCTGCAAAACCTGCAGTCGTGATTTGTATTTGTTTAAGCCACTGATGGCAAAAGTAGCCGATCTAGAACAGCAAATTGCTCAGATACCCAATACCCAAGCCTATCAACTCAGAATTGAAGAGCTTGAGCTCTTGTTGGATGAGCAACAGCGCAAGCAAGTTAGGAGATCTGTTGGAAATTGGGTATCGGATATTCTGCTCTATCTGATCGTGCCACTGATTTTGCTATTGTTGGCGCATTGGTTGATTGCGGTTGTGTACGACACGAAGATGCTATATCTGCGGATAATTTCCATGGTTTTGCCGCTCCCATTTGCTTATGCATTATTTAAAGGGCATGCTCACAAATTGCTACCATGGTTCGTGGGCGTTGTTGTTCTGGCAATTGCTTCGGTCATTGGTATGAGTTGGATTACGAGTTTGGTTGATCACTCTCCTGTCTGGCCACAAAATCTCTTTGAGTGGAAAGAGGTGTTGGAATACTCAGCCAGCATCGCCTTTAGTTTCTTGACGGGCATGCTTTTAGGTGGTGTTGCCTACGCGAGTAAGCAGAGACGTCGTAAGGCGGCACTCTTGCAAACCCTTTCTGCGGGTAGTGCTTCGCTACAAAATATCCACGGACTGATGAAGTCGCTGCAGGAATATGGTGGTACCGTTGTAGCCCTGGGTACAACAGCAGTTTCCATTTATACCGGCTTAAAGGGCATCATTGGTAGCTAGGGTCTTACTCGCAATTGTCTTAAGCCATCTTGCCCTGAATGCATATGGGCAAGTATTTGATGTCCCGCATCAGTCTGATGCGCCCACAAGAACATTGTTGATGCCGGTCTCACAGCCAAAGGCAGTGGTCTTATTGTTCCCTGGTGGCGGCGGCATGTTGCGACTAAAGAAGGATGGCTCCACTAAAAGTCGACACACATTTGTGCGCTCCGCCAATCTTTGGGCTCAATACCGAATTGAAGCCGTTTTAGTGGACACACCCTATGATTTGGGCGATCTAAAGCGTGGCGATCGTCGCAATCAGCAAGATCATTTGGACCGGGTAGCTGAGGTTATTCGGTATTACAAAAGAAAAACCGATTTACCCGTTTGGATCTTTGGCCACAGCATGGGTACATCGACTGTTAGCAACTACGCAAATCAATTAAGTCCACAGTCAAAACAGTTAACTGGAATCATCATTGCAGGGACAATTAAAACAGCCTCGCTTGATGACAGTGTGGTGTTACCAGCATTAGCCATTCACCATGTCCAGGATGCTTGTCTTGGCTCCCTGTCGGAAAACTCTGCTCGCATTATCAATGGCAGACCTAAAAGCCTTACATCTCGACTAGAAATGATTGATGGTGGCATCACTGAAGGCAATGTTTGCGATTCCTTTGCATATCACGGCTTTAATCAAACTGAGCCAGAAT
This sequence comes from Polynucleobacter sp. UK-Kesae-W10, assembly GCF_018881575.1. Classification (GTDB taxonomy): domain Bacteria; phylum Pseudomonadota; class Gammaproteobacteria; order Burkholderiales; family Burkholderiaceae; genus Polynucleobacter. The sequence goes on from NZ_JACVQB010000002.1 coordinate 2,068, forward strand.
TGATTCAGCGCGCTGCGCAGTTTATTCTGAGTCAATAACTTAGTGCGCTATCAGCAACTGCTGATTTGCTTGTACGACCAAAAATAGAGTCAACCCCACGCCTTTTTATTCGTTAAGAACGATCCACGTCCGTTTGGTGCGTGGATTTTTTATTGACCAATGGAGAAGAAATGACAAGAAATATTCAAAGGGGTATTCAGGGATTCGTGAGGACTGGCTTGACGACAGCAGTGATTGCATTGGCATCTTTAGGAATTGCAAATGCTGCGCCGATTAACGTCAATACAGCAACCCAAACCGAATTGGAAAGCATTAAGGGGATTGGGCCCGCAAAAGCGAAAACCATTATTGCGGAGCGATTAGATGGTGGTCATTTTCAGGATGCCAATGATCTACAGAAAAGGGTTCGTGGCATTGGAGTGCGATCGGTTGAAAAGATGGTGGATAACGGTTTAACCATTGAGGCTCCCAGCTCCTTTCGCGAGCCCAATGGCCGGACTAAAAAGGAGGGAGGGGCGACTAGCAGACGCCCTTCACGTCATCAAGCTAGTACTCGCAATCAGCAAGAGCCTGCGGCATCACGCCGCCGAAATTAAACCCTTTCGGGTCTAGGCTTGCTTGTGGCTAAAATGAAGCCATGAGTAAACCCGCTTATCTGACGATTTCACAAACTGTTGGCAATACACCTTTGGTGCGTTTGCAACGTATTCCTGGTTTAGAGAATGAGAATCGGAATAATGTCATCCTCGGTAAGCTTGAAGGAAACAATCCAGCGGGGTCGGTGAAAGACCGGCCTGCGCTGTCGATGATCATGCGCGCCCAAGAGCGCGGAGAAATTAAACCTGGCGACACCCTGATTGAAGCAACGAGCGGTAATACCGGCATTGCTTTGGCAATGACTGCAGCAATGCTCGGTTACAAAATGATTCTCGTCATGCCGGAGAGTCAAAGCATTGAACGCCGTCAAAGTATGGCGGCTTATGGGGCTGAATTAATTTTGACGGCTGCTTCGGGCGGGATGGAGTTTGCAAGGGATTACGCTTTGCAGCTTCAGCGTGAAGGCCGCGGCAGATTGTTGGATCAATTTGCAAATCCAGATAATCCAAGAGCCCATATCGAAACTACTGGTCCTGAAATCTGGCGAGATACCGATGGGCAAATTACCCATTTTGTTTCTGCGATGGGTACTACCGGAACGATTACCGGTGTATCAACCTACCTTAAGTCCATGAATCCCAATATTCAGATTATTGGCGCTCAGCCGGAAGAGGGTTCGCAAATTCCAGGTATTCGTAAGTGGGCACCAGAATACTTGCCTAAGATTTATGAAGGTGATCGAGTTGATCGCATTGAATATGTCACTCAAGCCGATGCTGAGGATATGGCGCGTCGTTTGGCTGCAGAGGAGGGTATCTTCTGCGGCATTTCTGCCGGTGGCGCTTTGGTGGTTGCCTTGCGCATAGCGCGTCAAGTCGAAAATGCAACGATTGTATTTATTGTCTGCGATCGCGGCGATCGCTACTTATCTACGGGTGTGTTTCCTGCTTAACTAGCGCGCACCCCCATTAGTTGGGCTTAGATTTTTTCTTGGCGCTAGATTTTTTAGCGCTTTTTATTTTTGATTTATCTAGGCTATCTTTAGCGCTTGAAGGTTTAGTCGTTGCATCCACTGGCACAGCGCTTTGATTCTTGTAGCCTAGCGCCTCAGCAAACTCTCCCACGCTTTGGGCATAAAAATAACTGCGGTTATATTGCACAATAGTCAGAAAATTATTTAAGCCAACAAAGTACTGTGCTTGATCAAGTCCATCCTTATCAGGGTAGGGCAGATCGATGATGAGAGCCTTGCTCTGAGGCTCTACACCACCACGCTGCAAATCGCCTTGTTGAGGGACCAAGATACCCTTTTCAATGAGCTCTGCAACCGTGTATTTCAGTTGAGGCTCTCCGTCAGCCAGTTGTTTAGCAGTGGCGATCGCATTTTCTTGAACAGGGAAGTAGATTGGCATGCCCGCTTGCCAGCCATGCATTTTCATAAAGTTGGCTACGCTGGCAATGGCATCCTTCGGGCTTTGTTTTAAATCGATGCGTCCATCCCCGTCACCGTCAACCGCAAAGCTACGGATGCTGCTCGGCATAAATTGGGGCAAACCAATTGCGCCTGCATAAGAACTATTTTGGTTGAGGCAGGTATTGAATCTTGCGGGATTCATGCCCTGGGTATTGTTCTTGGCAGGTAGTTTGCCTCCAGCTTCAGTCCAGCACATCAAAATCAATTCTTGGAGCTGGTCCTTAAAAAGTTGCTCGCGAGCAGCCTTATTTGGCGTATCTGGATAGCTAAAGGCCAGGGTAGACAGGACATCTTTGACTCGAAAATTCCCGGTTTGGCGACCGTAAATAGTCTCGATACCAATGATCGCCACAATCACAGCTGCTGGAACCCCGGTTTCTTGCTCGGTTTGGGCTAAAAAGACCTGATTTTCATCCCAAAATGTGCGTCCAGCCTTCAGGCGGACTGGCTCAACAAAGCGTTTGCGGTAAACCAGCCAGTTTTTCTTAAAGGTGCCGGATGGGGGTAATACCAATTTGCGGATGGAGGGAATCGTTTTAGCATCGAGAAAGCCCGTTTCTAGGGCTGGAAGCGGTATTTCTTGAGTCTGGGAGACCTGACTTAATAAGGCATTCAGATTTTGGCTATAGCGCGCCTCTATGGCTGCATCGTCCGCTTGGTTTACGATGGTCTGCTGGGGATTCGCCTGCTGTGTCGGGCTGCTTGTACAAGCGCCTAAGCTTAGGGCTAGCAGTAGGTAGGAGGCACGAAAGTGCATGCGCAGGGATTTAGGTGGTAGGTAATTAGGCACGTTTAATTAGACTATAAAAAATATTAGTTTTGCTATTGAGGATTTCAGCGAATGACAACAGGATACATAACTCATCCGGATTTTCTAAAACACGAGATGGGAAGTCATCATCCAGAGTGTCCCGAACGCATTCAGGCAATTAATGACCAGATGATCCGAAGCGGTGTCGATCGCTTTTTGCATCATCTAGACGCCCCATTGGCGAGCGAAGATCAGTTGGAGTTAGTGCATAGCCCAGATCATATTGCGTTTGTCAAAGAACAGGCCCCTCAATCTGGTTATGCCATGCTCGATGGTGACACCATCATGAATCCCCATACTTGGCAGGCAGCATTGCGTGCTGCCGGCGCTGCAATTGCTGGGGTCGATGCGGTCATGAAGGGTGAGGTAGAAAATGTGTTTTGTGCAGTAAGGCCTCCCGGTCACCACGCTGAGCCAACTCGCTCTATGGGTTTTTGTTTGTTTGATAACGTTGCCATTGCTGCGCGTTATGCCATGGAGGCCTATGGGATTGAGCGCGTTGCCATCATTGATTTTGATGTGCACCACGGCAATGGCACTGAGGCAGCATTCTTTAATGATCCCAATGTCTTAATGTGCAGCTTCTTCCAACACCCCTTTTATCCCTACAGCGGGCTTGATCACGCCAATAATATGGTGAACGTGCCCTTGCCAGCCGCTACTCGCGGTGATGTTGTGCGCTCAATTGTGGAAGAAAAGTGGCTACCAGCACTACGCAATTTTGAGCCACAACTCATCATTATTTCTGCTGGGTTTGATGCCCACCGCGAAGATGATTTGGGCCAAATGGGTTTGGTTGAAGATGATTATGTGTGGATTACCAAGCGCTTAAAAGAGATCGCCCATCAATTTGCAGATAACCGCATTGTGAGCTGCTTAGAGGGTGGCTATAACCTTTCCGCTTTAGGTCGTAGCGTAGTTGCCCATGTCAAAGCATTGGCAGATATTTAAAGATTCAAAGTAAAACTGTTATTGAAAGTAAAAGATGGCAAATATTTATGAACAAGGTTTAGATCGCAATCCTGCTAACTACACTCCAATTACGCCTCTGTTGTTTTTAGAGCGTTCGGCAGAAATCTATCCCAATAAAGTTGCGGTTATTCATGGGAAGTTGCGCCAGACCTGGGCTCAGACCTATGAGCGTTGCCGTCGTTTGGCAAGCGCCCTGCAAAAGCATGGCATTGGCCTAGGCGATACGGTTGCTGTCATGCTGCCAAATACACCCCCAATGGTTGAGGCGCACTTTGGTATTCCGATGGCAGGCGCGGTGTTAAATGCCTTAAATACCCGCCTTGATCCTGAGTCGATTGCTTTCATGCTCAATCATGGTGAAGCGAAAGTCGTGATTGTTGACCCAGAGTTTTCCGGGGTGATGAAAAAAGCGCTCGAGATTGCACGAAAAGAATCTGGCCGTGAGTTTTTAGTCATCGACGTCGAAGAAAAAGAGTACGACGTTCCTGGTGAAAAGTTAGGGAAGCTCACTTATGAGCAACTCTTGGCAGAAGGTAATCCAACCTTTGCTTGGCAAGTTCCTGCCGATGAGTGGCAGGCTATTTGCTTGAACTACACCTCAGGCACCACCGGTAATCCTAAAGGGGTTGTATATCACCATCGTGGCGCAGCGATTAATGCTGTTTCTAATGTGCTCGATTGGGATATCAATAAACATCCTGTGTATCTATGGACTTTGCCAATGTTTCACTGCAATGGCTGGTGCTTCCCTTGGACAATTGCCGCTCGTGCCGGTATCAATGTCTGCTTGCGCCGTGTGGATGCGCAACATATTTTTGCCGCCATTAAAGAGCATGGTGTTACGCACTACTGTGCTGCGCCGATTGTGCACAACTTATTAGTAAACGCACCAGATGAGCTGAAGGTTGGCGTTCCTGCGGGCGTCAAAGGGCTGATTGCTGGTGCCGCACCTCCTGCCTCCATTATTGAAGGTATGGAGAAGTTGGGCTTTGATTTAACTCACGTCTATGGCTTGACTGAGGTCTATGGTCCTGCTGCAGTTTGCGTTAAGCAAGATGAGTGGAATGATTTAGACATTAGTGAGCGTGCGCGCCTCAATGCGCGCCAAGGTGTGCGTTATCACATGCAACAGGCGATCGCGGTACTCGATCCCGAAACAATGCAGCCTGTTCCAGCCGATGGTGAAACCATGGGCGAGATTATGTTTAAAGGCAATATTGCAATGAAGGGCTACCTCAAGAACGATAAGGCCACCAAAGAAGCTTTCGAAGGCGGCTGGTTCCATTCTGGGGATTTGGCGGTTATGAATCCCGATGGTTATGTGAAGATGAAGGATCGCAGTAAGGACATCATTATTTCTGGTGGAGAAAATATTTCCTCGGTTGAAGTTGAGGATGTGCTCTATCGTCACCCAGCGGTGATTGCTGCTGCAGTAGTGGCCAAGCCGGATTCAAAGTGGGGCGAGACCCCGTGCGCATTCCTGGAAATCAAGCCTGGCATGGATGTCACGCCAGCCGACATCATCGCCCACTGTAAACAGCATCTGGCTGGCTTTAAGGTGCCTCGTGCAATCGTGTTTTGCGATCTACCAAAGACCTCAACAGGGAAGATTCAAAAATTTGAGCTGCGCAAGCAAGCAGGCTCGGCCACCGCTATTGATGTCTAGGTCAGTAGCGAGGGCGGTAAAATGAGGATTGCCCAAGTTTTTGAACGAATTTTGTATTAGTAGAAATGAAGGATTGTGAATTCAGATGAAGATCTTAGTTGCGGTAAAACGGGTGGTGGATTACAACGTCAAAGTGCGCGTGAAATCGGATAATTCTGGCGTCGATATTGCGAACGTCAAAATGAGTATGAATCCTTTTGATGAGATTGCCGTTGAAGAAGCGGTGCGCCTCAAGGAAGCTGGTGTAGCGACTGAAGTAGTCGTAGTCAGCGCTGGAGTCACGCAATGCCAAGAAACTTTACGTACTGCCTTGGCGATTGGTGCAGACCGCGCCATCCTAGTCGAGACCGATGCTGAGTTACAGCCATTATCCGTAGCAAAGATTCTCAAAGCGCTCTCTGAAAAAGAGCAAGCGCAAATCATCATCCTTGGTAAACAAGCAATTGATGACGATAGCAATCAGACTGGTCAAATGTTGGCTAGCCTCTTGGATATTCCACAGGCAACCTTTGCCTCTAAACTTGCGATCGCTGATGGCAAAGCAACAGTAACGCGTGAAGTCGATGGTGGTCTAGAGACTATTGCTCTCACATTGCCAGCTGTCATTACAACGGATTTGCGTTTGAATGAGCCACGCTATGTCACCTTGCCAAACATCATGAAGGCCAAGAAGAAAGTCATTGATATTGTCAAACCTGAAGATTTGGGTGTGGATATTGCCCCGCGCCTGAAGACGATTAAGGTGGAGGAGCCGCCTAAGCGCAGCGCTGGCGTGATGGTTGCTGATGTAGCAGCCCTTGTTGAAAAACTCAAAAATGAAGCGAAGGTGATTTAAATGGCCGCTCTTGTAATTGCTGAACACGATAATCAATCTTTAAAGGCTGCTACCTTGAATGCGGTGGCTGCTGCTCTGCAGTGCTCACCAGAGGTCGATATTTTGGTTGCTGGCAACGCATCGGATGCTGCTGCACAAGCGGCTTCCCAAATCGCTGGCGTACGCAAAGTGATTCAAATAGATGCAGCTAATTTGGCTGATCAATTGGCTGAGCCTTTGGCGGCTCAGATCCTTTCGTTGGCCAATGGTTACACCCATATCCTAGCTCCTGCTACTGCCTCTGGTAAGAATGTCTTGCCACGCGTTGCTGCCAAATTGGATGTAGCGCAGTTATCAGACATCACCAAGGTAGTGAGCGTAGATACTTTTGAGCGCCCCATCTATGCGGGCAATGCGATTGCTACAGTGCAAAGCTCAGACCCTGTCAAAGTGATCACAGTGCGTACTACCGGTTTTGATCCAGTAGCCGCGACTGGCGGATCTGCTGCCGTTGAAAAAGCTGTAGCTGCCCAGAGCGCAGACAAATCGACGTTTGTAGGTCGTGAGCTTACTAAATCGGATCGTCCTGAATTGACTGCTGCCAAGATTATTGTCTCTGGTGGTCGCGGTTTGGGTTCGGGCGAAAAGTATCAAGAGCTTGTAGTGCCATTGGCTGATAAGTTGGGTGCCGCTTTAGGGGCTTCCCGTGCCGCGGTGGATGCGGGCTACGTACCGAATGACTACCAAGTGGGGCAGACCGGCAAGATTGTTGCTCCACAGCTGTATGTGGCGGTCGGCATTTCTGGTGCGATTCAGCATTTGGCCGGTATGAAGGACTCCAAAGTGATCGTTGCGATTAATAAGGATCCAGAGGCCCCAATCTTCGGGGTGGCTGACTATGGTTTAGTTGCTGATTTATTCACCGCTGTACCTGAGTTAACAAAGGCGCTCTCTTAATTTGAGCGCTTTTTAAATCAATGCTGTATTCAATTTGAATTTAGAGGAGTTGTAATGCCATACGTTGCCCCTGTGAAAGACATGTTGTTTGCTATGAATGAATTAGCGGGGCTGGCTGATGTGGTGGCGTATCCATCCTATGCTGAGGCAGGTGCAGATATCGATTTGGCTCCAGCAATTTTGGAGGAGTCGGCTAAATTCAATCAAGATGTCGTGGCGCCACTCAATTGGCCTGGCGATCAAAAGCCAAGTTCACTAAAAGATGGGGTTGTCACTACTTCACCTGGATTTAAAGAGGCTTTTGAACAATTTGCTGCTGCAGGTTGGCAGGGCGTAATCCACCCCGCGGAATTTGGTGGTCAAGGCTTACCAAAACTCATTGCAACAGCGTGTTTTGAGATGGTTCACTCTGCAAGTCTTTCATTTGCTTTATGCCCAATGCTGACAGATGGTGCGATTGAGGCTTTACTTACTGCTGCAAGCCCAGAGCTACAAGAGCAATTTGTGCCAAACATGATTTCTGGCGAATGGACTGGCTCAATGTGTTTGACTGAGCCTCAAGCCGGTTCCGATTTATCGATGGTGCGCTCTAAAGCAGTTCCTGAAGGTGATGGCACCTACAAAATATTTGGTACAAAGATCTATATCACCTATGGTGAGCACGATATGGCAAAAAATATTGTGCATTTAGTATTGGCTAGAACGCCTGACGCACCTGAGGGTGTGAAAGGTATCTCTTTATTTGTGGTGCCAAAGTTCTTAGTGAATGCCGATGGCTCATTGGGCGAGCGCAATGATGTGCATTGCGTTTCTATTGAACATAAATTAGGTATCAAGGCGAGCCCAACCGCGGTGTTGCAATTTGGTGATCATGGTGGCGCCATAGGCTATCTGGTTGGCGAAGAGAATCGCGGGCTGGAGTATATGTTTGTCATGATGAATGCAGCCCGTTTTGCAGTCGGTATGCAAGGTATTGCGGTAGCAGAGCGCGCTTATCAAAAAGCAGTCCAGTACGCAAAAGACCGTGTACAAAGCCGTGACTTGGCGGGCTCCGCTGGGCCAGTTGCCATTATTCATCAACCGGATGTCAAGCGCATGCTGATGACCATGCGTGCTTATGTGGAAGCTTCGCGTGCCTTAGCGTATTACGCAGCGGCTGCCTATGATGCGCAGCATGCTGCGCCAGATGAGTCAGTGCGCAAAGCCAATCAAGCGATTTATGAGTTCTTGGTGCCGATTGTCAAAGGCTTCTCGACTGAGATGTCAATTGAAGTGGCGAGCTTAGGCGTACAAGTCCATGGCGGTATGGGTTTTATCGAAGAGACGGGCGCTGCACAGCACTATCGTGATGCCCGTATTTTGACCATCTATGAGGGCACAACCGCGATCCAGGCAAATGATTTGGTTGGCAGAAAAACAGTACGTGATGGTGGGGCAACTGCAAAAGTGCTTTCTCAAAAAATTGCCGATGTGGAAAAAGAGTTGGCCGCTAGCGGAAGTGCAGATGCCAAAGCAGTACTCAAGCAATTGAGCACTGGACGCGCCGCTTTTGATCAAGCGGTTGCATATATTTTGGCCAATGCCAAAACGGATGTGAAAGCAGTGTATGCAGGTAGCTTTGCATATTTGCGATTATCTGGGTTGGTTTTGGGCGGTTGGCAAATGGCCCGTGGTTTATTGGCTGCAGAACGCTTGCGTGATAGCGATCCGACTTTCTACAATACCAAGATCGCAACTGCTCGCTTTTTTGCCGAGAATCTCTTGCCACAAGCACAAGCTTTAGCAACTTCGATTGTTGAAGGCGGTCATTCCACAAATGCTTTAGAAGTGGAATGCTTCTAAGTTAAGCAATAAAAAAACCGCTCAGCAAGCGGTTTATGGATTTCATCTTGAAAGCTGCAGTTACTGGGATAGCTTTCTGGCTTCATAGAGCTGAGAAATAAAGAATTGCTCAAACGCGATAGCCAAAAATGTCATCAATACTCCAGCACCTAGTACTAGAGAAAAAATAACGGTGAGGACTACTAGCCAGCCGGATTTGGTTTGATCTTGCTCGGCAATGCCGGGATTAAATTGTGCGTCCCACTTTTCATCAGGACGAAGTCCGAAGGTGATGGTAGTTAACCAACTCGCTTCAAGGGCAATAAACCCAAAGGTCAGCAAGACCCAGCCTGGGGCAGAATGAAAATGGGCTTCTATAAGCAAGCCCCAGCCAATGATGCCGCCAATGAGCGCAACCAGTTGTGTCCATCCCCAGAAAGATTTAATGCCCTGTAAATAAAAACAATTTAAGCCGCTAGCAGGGAAAAATAATCCGAGTGCGCAAAAAATCAGTTTGGAATTTTTCATGGGTCTTCAGTAATTGGTGATGGATTTATGGATTGTTAATCGGGCGTTGACTAAAGCTCAAGACTTCACGATCTGTACCGATCATGAGTAGTTGGTCGCCATTGCGCACAATGCTACGGTAATCATTGAGCTCATATAAAAAATCGTTTTCTAATTCCATGCGCTGTGGTGTGCACGCCATTTTGGTGCTCGCAATGCGTTTGAGGCTAAAGCCCCTTGCATCTTCATCTAGTTCAGCAGTAAAGCGATTGCAACCTGTTGAGCCACTGATTCTCTGGCCACTGGCATCAAAGGTGATTTGAATGGGGTTGCTTGCTTCACCTTGAGGGATTTGGCGGGCACGAACCTCACCTTTATTGTTGGGGGCTAAATTCCAGCGGGTGAGTTCCCATTTGGTATTGCGTAGTTCGCTGCTAGGAGGGCTAATTTTGGCTCCACAGGGCGGAATAACGTTGGCGCAGGCACCTAAAAGGCCTAGGCTTGCGCAAGAAAAGGCGAGTAAAGACCGTTTCAGACTGCCTGTAGGAGTTGTAAATGGGGGTGTTTTACTCGGCATATTTTTATAAGTCACTGTTTTATATGAACTTTTTATATTCTGTAGCGTTCTATTCTACTGGCTTGACTGCTGAAATAGGTGGAAGAAGTAGGGGTTTTCGTCTAGAATATGAGGTTTTCCGCTTTACCGTACGTTTAGTTGGTGAACCGGAGCCCAAGATTTTTAGTAGAAATTTCATTGGGTTGTAATCAACCTGTTTTCATTTTAGATTTTAAGGAATAAGTATGGTCGTCATTCGACTGGCACGCGGCGGTTCTAAGAAGCGCCCTTTTTACAGCATCGTTGCTACTGATAAGCGCAACCGTCGCGACTCGAACTTTATCGAGCGTATTGGTTACTTCAATCCACAAGCAGCTGCATCTGAGCAAGCAATGCGCATTGCTCAAGATCGTTTGACTTACTGGACTGGCGTTGGTGCACAAGTATCTCCAACAGTGGTTCGTTTAATCAAGAACAATCCAGCTGTCTAATATTCTGTGGCTAAAGACTTCATCGATTCGATGGAGTCTTTTCTCATGAATTTATTGGTAGTTCTATTTTGGGAAGATAAGGTGACTTGCAAATGAGTGTGCCTTCCCTAAATGATTTGATTGAGCTTGGCGCTATTTCTGAAGCGCAAGGTTTGCAAGGCCAAGTGAAGGTAAGACCTCACTCTCCAGAGCCTGTTGCATTGCTCTCTTCTAAAACAGTTTGGCTATCTTTAATCCCTCGTCGGGACGCGGGTGTTTCTGCGTCTACTGAGCAGGCTTCTTTGACGCAATACAAAGTCAAGAGCGCCAAAATGCACAGCGGTAATGTGGTGGTAGCACTCGAGGGCGTGAATGATCGTGATCAAGCGCTTGCCCTAAAAGGTGCGCGCATCCTGGTTGCTCGTGATGCCTTTCCAAAGGCCGATGATGATTCCTATTACTGGGTGGATCTGATTGGATGTCATGCAGTCAATTTGCAAGACGAGTCTTTGGGTGAGGTCTTAGACGTCACGGAAAATGGTGCACATGGTGTAATTGCAATTGGTGATGCCACCAGCAAAAATATTCAATACTTAGTTCCATTTGTAAAAGAAGTAGTGCGAGACGTAGACTTGCTTAAAAAAACAATTACGCTAGATTGGCAGTCTGACTGGCAGTAAAACTCGTAGAGTCAATTGAAGAAATAACCCATGCGCTTTGATGTCGTAACCCTCTTCCCAGGAATGTTTTCTGCTTTAACGCAATGGGGTATCACTGGTCGTGCGTGCGAACAATCCCTTGCTAGCGTTCATCTTTGGAACCCACGCGATTTTTGTTCTGATCCACGCAAAACGGTAGATGATCGCGCTTATGGTGGCGGCCCTGGAATGGTAATGATGGCCAAACCTTTGGAAGACACTTTGGTGGGTATGAAAGCTGCTCACCAGGCCGGTGGGATTAAAACAGGCCCGGTTTGCTTGTTAGCGCCTCAGGGTGAGCGGTTTTCTCAAAAAATTGCCGGGGACATCCTCAATTACGGCAATTTCAGCTTTATTTGCGGTCGATACGAGGCTGTAGACCAGCGTTTTATTGACCGAAACGTCGATTTACAGCTTTCTATTGGCGATTTTGTGCTTTCTGGGGGTGAAATACCCGCTATGGCGATCATGGATTCAGTCATCCGTTTGATCCCTGGAGCCCTGGGAGACGGTCAATCGGCTACCCAGGATAGCTTTATGAATGGCCTTTTGGACTATCCGCACTACACTCGGCCCGAAATTTATGAAAATTTATCAGTTCCAGACGTGCTTTTAGGCGGACATCACGCTAAAATAGCGGATTGGCGTCGGCAAAAGTCTTTGGAGCTGACGTTCAGGTTAAGGCCGGATTTAATTGAATCGGCTAGAGCCAATGGGTTGCTAACCCGAGAAGATGAACAATTTCTTCGCTCGCTGTGAACATTCTCAGTAGTGATTTAAAAGTTTGGTTTTTTGGTTTAGTGAAATTGTTTTAACTGCATCCTCTATTAGGTCCGTTGCTACATGTCACGGGATGAAACGCTAATACGATGTTTAAGGATTAGAAATGAATTTAATTGCAAAAATTGAGCAAGAAGAAATTGCTCGCTTAAGTGCTAACAAAACTTTACCAAGCTTCGCGCCTGGTGACACAGTAATCGTTAGCGTGAACGTAGTTGAAGGTACGCGTAAGCGTACCCAGGCCTTTGAAGGCGTTGTGATTGCTAAACGTAATCGCGGACTCAATTCCAGCTTTATCGTGCGTAAGATTTCTTCTGGTGAAGGCGTTGAGCGTACTTTCCAAACATACTCACCATTGATCGCTAGCGTTGAAGTGAAACGTCGTGGTGATGTACGTCGCGCGAAGTTGTACTACTTGCGTGATCGTTCTGGTAAGTCAGCACGTATTAAAGAAAAGCTCCAAGCACGCGTTAAACCAACAGCTGTTGCTGCTGCTGAATAATTGCTGCTTTGAAGCAAACAAAAAAGGCGGCCTCGGTCGCCTTTTTTGTTGCCTTAGAATATGACTATGTCTAAAACCTCAATACCTGAAGAAGACGCAATCAATGTTGCTGCGCCCCCAGGTTTTAATGCGGAAGCGATTCCGGTTCACGAGGTGTGTGTCAACGATCAAAAAGTATCCCCTGCATTACTCGATCCTGCAGCCCTAAAGGCGCGTCTGCAATTCCAACCTGAATGGCAGCCAGAAATCACCGATGAAAACCGTCATGTCATTGCAGCCGATATCATTGCTCGTCGTCAGGCCGCAGGAAAAGTGACTAAGGCGGCAGTATTGATACCTTTGTTATTAAAAGAGGGGGGTCTCTCAGTACTACTGACTCAAAGAACCAATCATTTGCGTGACCATGCTGGTCAGATTAGCTTTCCAGGCGGCAGGATGGATCCTGAGGATCGCAGTCCAAATGAAACCGCGTTGCGGGAGAGTTGGGAGGAGATCGGCTTGGATCCTGAGCGGGTCGAGATCATCGGCCATCTTCCACAATATTTAACAGTTTCTGGCTATAGCGTCACCCCCGTAGTAGGATTGGTTAAGCCTCAGGCAGAATATGTCTTAGATGCATTTGAAGTAGCGGATGTTTTTGAGGTACCGCTCGACTTTTTGCTCAATCCAGCTAATCATCAGGTGAGATTGTGGCAAAGTGAGCAGGGCGGACGTCGTTTTTATTCTATGCCTTATGAGAACCGCTTTATTTGGGGTGCTACTGCGGGAATGTTACGTAACCTTTATCATTTATTAAAAGTATGACTTTCTTTTCTATTCTCTTCGCCCTCATTGCTGAGCAATATCGCCCAGTGACTGCCAGCCATTGGATTGTGCGCACTTGTAATCGTTGGTTAGATTGGGTTGCTGCAGAGTTTGGCGGTAAATCTGAAGGCGGTGCTAGCCCTGTTGGTGCGCGGATGGCCTGTTTAGTTGCCTTCGTTCTCCCAACCTTCTTAGTGTTTATTGTGTACGTCACCTGTATGGTGACCTATCCTATTTTGGGCTTTCTTTGGAATGTATTGATTGCCTATCTATTTTTTGGTTTCCGTCAGTTCAGTCATTCCTTTACTTTGGTGCATGAAGCGATTGAAGCGCATGACTTACCAGCAGCTCGTGCTGCCTTGGGTGAGTGGTATGGACCTGAATTGGATACCACCAATCTCTCTGAAACTGAAGTCATCTCATTAGCGCTCGAGCGTGCCATTATTGGTTCGCACCGCCATGTCTTTGGCGTGTTGTTTTGGTTCATGATGCCAATGGGTCCTGCTGGTGTTGTGCTCTATCGCTTGGCCGATACTGCTGCACAGCGTTGGTCAGAGCGTGGCGACTTTAACCTGAGCGAATCCGCTCGCCATTTCTTTTACGTACTCGATTGGATTCCAGCGCGCATCACTGCAATGGGCTTTGCGATCGTCGGTAATTTTGAAGGCGCGGTATACGGTTGGCGCTATCTAACCCAAAAATGGGGCGACTCTCTATCAGGCGTGATTTTGGCTGCAGGTAGTGGCGCGTTAGGTGTACGCCTTGGTGAGCCATTGAGCGAGCCTGATAGCGATGAGGCCTTGCGTATGGCAGAAGCTGGCGAACCCTTGGTGTACGAGGTAGGTCTTGAGCCTACTGAACGCACTATGCGCTCTGCAGTAGGCTTAGTCTGGCGTTTGGTTATCGCTTGGATGGCTTTGTTGCTAATGCTGACCATCGCTCTTTGGCTTGGCTAATTCCCTGAATTTGCGTATCGGCAGTTTTTGAATCTGAACGTAGTTGTCTAAATAGCGCCAGTCTTTCTGGCGCTATTTCGTTTCTGTCTACTGCAGCCCGTACTGCGCAATCTGGTTCTGATTGGTGGGCGCAGTTATGAAAGCGGCACTTGCCATGTAGATCCTTGAATTCTCGAAAGGCATGTTGGAGTTCGCTCACCGACATGTGGGCTAGACCAAATTCTTGAAAGCCTGGAGAATCTATAAGGGCGCCCAGTTTTCCAGAGGCATCTCTGCCCCAAGCCTGGGGCAATTCAAAATATCGACACGCGGTTGTCGTGTGCTTACCAGTATCGAGGCGCACTGAGTACTCTTGTGTAAGCGCGGCAGCATTGGGCACCCACGCATTGAGCAGACTAGACTTACCCATGCCTGACTGGCCTACAAAGACCGATACCTTACCTTGCAGAATAGGGCGAAGGGCGTCAATAGAGGCAGGATCAAACTTGGCTGAAACCTCGCTGACGGAGTAGCCCATGCGAGCGTAAGGCTCAATGATTTTGCGCGCATGCTCGAGGTTATCCGGCAGGTCGCATTTATTGAGCAAGATATGAAGGCCAATTTGGTGAGCCTCTGCGGCAACCACCGCTCTACCTAATAAGTCGGGAGAGAAAGCAGGTTGCGTTGCCAGTACAACCAAAATTTGGTCAACATTAGAAGCAATGATTTTGCTTTTAAATGCATCGGAGCGATACAGAATATTGTCGCGGGGTTCAATCTTGATAATGCGCGCTTGATCTGCAGAAGTCATCTCTAGCAAGAGGCGATCACCAACTGCGCCTACATGTTGCTTTGCCGGAGTGCTTACTTGTATTAATGGACCGCTTGGAGATTCATGGCCAAAGGAATCGGAAACCAGTCTTTGCGCAAGATAGTGTCGCCCATAAGAAGCGGTGAGTAGCGCGTGGAACTGTTCCATATTGATTCAGTGGCTCAGTAAATTAGTGGGCACGCTGGAGGTTGGCGATACGCAAGGGTGCTGGCGGATGCGAACTATAAAAAGCGGTGTAAATCGGATCAGGCGTTAATGTCGACGCATTGTCTTGGTAGAGCTTCACGAGAGCAGAAATTAAGTCTTTGGCAGAGGACTTTTCTGCCGCAAAATTATCCGCTTCATATTCATGTTTGCGGGATGCCAAGCTGCCTAAGGGTGTGAAGAAAAAGCTAAATACTGGGGATACCAGCATAAAGAGAGTCAATGCCAGGCCACCGTTATAGCCATTGAGGTTAGGCATAACGCCTAGATCGGTATAGAACCAGACCTGAGTGCTAATCCACCCTAAAAGTGCAAGCATTGCGAAACTCAGGGCAAAAGAGACGAACAGGCGTTTACGAATATGGTTGCACTTAAAGTGGCCCAGCTCGTGAGCTAGTACTGCCTCCACTTCACCCGGATTGAGTTTCTCAATCAAGGTATCAAAAAATACAATTCTTTTTGCTTTACCCATACCCGCAAAAAATGCATTGCCATGAGCACTGCGCTTGCTGCCGTCCATAACAAATAAACCTTGGCTTGCAAAATCACAGCGGGCGAGCAGTGCTTCAATTTGCGTTTTGAGTGGCCCATCTTCTAAAGCTTGAAAGCGATTGAATAGTGGGGCAATAAACGTTGGGAAGATCCATTGCATCAATAGGCTAAATGCCGTTAAGACAAGCCAAGTCCAAAGCCACCAGAGGTTTCCGGCTTGAGCCATCAGAGACAGAATGACCCACAGCAGTGGCAGGCCGATCACTGCGCCGACAGCAAGCCCTTTAATTAAATCAACAAAATACAATTTCTTGCTCATGCGGTTAAAACCAAAGCGCTCTTCCACATAAAACTGCTTGTACCAAGAGAAGGGCAGATCAATCAGGCCGGAGATAATGGCGATGGAGGAGAGCAAGGCAATTTGCTGGGTGATGCCTTCACCCAGCCATTGCAAGAGAGCAATATTGAGGAGCTCTAGTCCACCTAGGAGGGTGAAGCCAATTAAAATAACCGCGCTGACACCGTTTTCTAAAATACCTAAGCGTAATTTGGCAATCGTGTAGTCAGCTGCTTTTTGATGTTCTGCTAGGCTTACCTTTTCGGCAAACTCCATGGGTACGCTAGCGCGATGCTCGGCAACATGCCGAATTTGACGTTGGGCAAGCCAGTGGCGTAGGCCAAAACTGGCAATAAAAGCAATTAAAAAAACAATTGTGAAGGTCATGAGATCATTATAGATATGAGCGAACAAATCAATACGGCAGCAGCAAAAGCGGCGCCAGCCAATGAGCATCTCATCTGGGTGGATATGGAGATGTCTGGTTTAAACCCAGAAACCGAGCGCATCCTAGAAATTGCCATCATTGTGACCGATGCACACCTGAATACGATTGCCACTGCGCCAGTATGGGTAGTGCACCAGGATGATGCTGTTTTGGATGCAATGGATGCCTGGAATAAGGGTACCCATGGCCGCTCGGGTTTGATAGATAAGGTCAAAGCATCCACCTTAGACGAAGCCACGGTAGAGGCGGAATGCATCGCTTTTTTAAAGAAATACATTAAAGCGGGTATTGCCCCCATGTGCGGCAATACGATTGGTCAAGATCGCCGCTTTATGGCCAAGTACATGCCAAAGCTCGAGGCCTACTTTCACTATCGCAATGTCGATGTATCCACTTTGAAAGAGCTCTGCAAACGCTGGCATCCGGAGTTGGTAAAAGGCTTCACGAAAAAGCAGGCACATACTGCTTTGGCAGATATTGAAGAATCTATTGAAGAGCTAAAGTATTACCGAGAAAAATTTATCGTACCGCTCCCGCAATAAATCAAAAGGTCCACCGAAGCGGACCTTTTTTATGAACGAATGTTGGTTAACACCCCACCTATTTTTTGATGGCGCTCTTGGGTCTGAATGCCTTAATGACTTCTTCATTGGTCTCAATATAAGGGCCGCCAATCAGGTCAATGCAGTAGGGCACGGCAGCAAAAATACCGGGCACCACTGATTTACCTTGCTCATCCTTTAAGCCTTCTAAAGTCTCAGCAATCGCCTTGGGTTGGCCGGGCAGGTTGATTACCAGCGCAGCATGACCTTCAATCTCTCTTAAAACGGCGGTTTGTCTGGACAAAATAGCAGTCGGCACAAACTTGAGACTAATTTGGCGCATTTGCTCGCCAAAGCCAGGCATTTCTCGTGTGCCCGCTTCGCGGGTGGCTTCCGGAGTGACATCTCTACGGGATGGGCCGGTTCCGCCGGTGGTAAGCACTAGGTCGCAACCAAATTCGTCTACAAGCTCAACAATGCTCTCGGTGATGACTTCAGACTCATCGGCGATGAGTCGCTCATGGAAGGTGCAGGGATTGGTAACGGCTTTAATGAGCCAGTTTTGTAGGGCAGGGATACCCTCATCTTGATAGATGCCCTTGCTGGCCCTGTCAGAGATTGAAATCAGGCCAATTTTGAGTTCGTTCGGAGTGCTCCGTTCCCAAGCTTCGGTATGCTTCATGTTTCTATTCTAGCTATTATTAGGGCATGTTTACATATTCATCTAGCCAGTTTCAAGAAATCATCGATTTCATGCTCAAAGAGGCCAAAAGACGGGGTGCCTCTGATGCGGTAGCGGAGGTCTCTGAGGGTCAGGGGCTTTCGGTTACAGTTCGCAAGGGGGAGGTCGAAACCATCGAGCAAAGCTTAGATAAGCAGGTGGGGGTGACGGTCTTTTTAGGTCACCATCGTGGCAATGCCAGTACCAGTGATTTTTCTAAAGCATCTTTGAAGGCGACGGTGGATGCTGCGTATCACATTGCTCAACATACCGCAGAAGATTCCTGTGCTGGTCCAGCAGAAGCAGAGTTGTTGGAAAAAAATCCCCGAGATCTAGATTTATTTCATCCTTGGAGTATTGATGCAGCGCAAGCTGTAGAGATTGCGCGCACAGCAGAGGGCGCTGCATTTTCAGTGAGTAAACAAATTCAAAATAGCGATGGTGCATCGGTTTCTGCGCATCATGCCCATTTCATGATGGGGACTTCTCATGGCTTTATGGGAGGCTATCCTTTTTCTCGCCACTATATTTCGTGCGCACCAATCGCCAGTAATGGCGGCAAGAATCCGCATATGCAAAGAGATGACTGGTACTCGAGCTCACGCATTCCAGAGGAGCTTGCAGATCCAGCCGCAATCGGTAAATACGCAGCAGAGCGTGCCTTATCTCGCTTAAAGGCAAGGTCACTGACAACGCGTCGTTGCCCTGTTATTTTTGAAGCGCCATTGGCTGCTGGCCTGGTGGGCGGATTGGTACAGGCAGTCTCAGGCGGCGCACTCTATCGCCGATCGAGCTTCCTGCTCGATAGCTTGGGAAAACAAGTATTACCCAAGCATGTCAGTCTGTTTGAAAACCCGCATCTCAAAGCAATGACCGGCAGTGCGCCGTTTGATGAAGAGGGTGTCCGCACTAGTGCGCGCACGGTAGTGGATAAAGGCATTTTGGAGGGCTACTTTCTTTCAACCTATTCAGCTCGCAAACTGGGTATGAAAACCACCGGCAATGCCGGCGGATCGCATCACCTGACTTTGCAAAGTAAGAAAACGCCGAAGGGCGGCTTGCCTGCTTTGCTAAAAGCAATGGGTACTGGTTTACTGGTGACGGAGTTAATGGGGCAGGGCGTGAATTACGTAACCGGTGATTATTCGCGCGGCGCATTTGGCTATTGGGTCGAAAACGGTGTGATTCAATATCCTGTTGAAGAGGTAACGATTGCAGGTAATCTGCGCGATATGCTGCTCGATATTGAGTTAATTGGTAGCGATGGCCTCATTCGCGGCACCAAAGAAACAGGCTCGATCTTGATTGGCTCAATGACAGTTGGTGGAAAATAATATTCATTCAAATAGCTATAGGGAGATGGCGATGCAAAGACGTTCATTTTTAAAGAAGGCAACGATTGGTGCGGGAGTGGCCGCAATTGGGGCGCCTGCCTTAGCCCAAAGTCTGCCAACGCTCAATTGGCGTTTGGTCTCTAGCTTTCCTAAGTCTTTGGATACTTTGTACGGCACCCCAGAAGTGTTTGCCAATGCCTTGCGTAAGGCTACTGACGGCAAATTCAATGTCAAGGTTTTTGCAGCCGGCGAGGTTGTGCCCGCGCTTCAGGTCCTCGATGCGGTACAAAACGGTACCGTTGAGTGTGGCCATACTGCTAGTTACTACTACCTGGGAAAAAATAGTGCCTTTATTTTTGATACAGCTGCTCCATTTGGTTTAACTGCCCGTCAGCAGTCTGCCTGGATGCTGCACGGTAATGGTATGAAGTTGATGCGTGAGCTCTATGCCAGCTACAACATTGTGAATTTCTTAGGTGGGCAAACTGGTACTCAGATGGGTGGTTGGTTTAGAAAAGAAATTAAATCGCCTGAAGACTTAAAGGGCTTGAAGTTCCGTATTGCAGGCTTTGCTGGCCAGGTCCTCGCCAAGCTGGGAGTGGTTCCACAGCAATTGCCTGCTGGTGAAATTTATTCTGCATTGGAAAAAGGCACGATTGATGCTGCAGAATTTGTGGGCCCATACGATGATGAAAAATTGGGCTTAGCTAAAGTAGCTAAAAACTATTACTACCCTGCTTTTTGGGAGGGCGCTGCCGGACTTTCTTTCTTGGTAAACAAAAAGCAGTGGGATTCATTGCCCCCAGCTTATCAAGCTGCCTGGGAGGCTGCATGCTTTGAAGCCCATACCGACATGTGCGCTAAGTATGATGCCTTGAACCCACCAGCACTACAACGCCTTTTGCAAAATGGTGCGGTGTTGCGCAAGTTCAATACTTCCATCATGGATGCTTGCTTTAAGGCAAGTCAAGAAACTTACGCAGAAGAGTCTGCCAAGAATCCCCAATTTAAGAAAATATTTGAAGACTATCGCGCCTTCCGAAATATGGAGGCACAATGGTTTGGCGTTGCAGAACAAGCATTTGCGCAATATAGCTTTGCAAAAAAACTGTGATTGGCTTGCCGATCTAGAAACAAGGGCTCTCACGAGCCCTTTTCTTTTGGTAAGTCTAGCTAAAGTAAGGCTGATCTAGCCTTTTCACACTACACTTAGCAGATGACTACAGCATTACCTTTCGAACTGTGACGCTTGCCACTATTTGGGCGCGCATTCAGAAGCACCCGCTATCTCGAGTCGGTCCTGGCTTAGTCACCGGCGTTGCGGATGATGATCCGAGTGGCATCGTGACATATTCTCAAGCCGGCGCGCAATTTGGCTTAAATATGTTGTGGACGATGCCGCTAGCTTATCCACTCATGTCAACGATTCAGGTTCTATGCGCTCGGATTGGCCGCGTTACCGGCAGAGGTTTGTCTGCAAATATGAAGCTGGCTTTTCACCCAATGGTATTGGTGAGTTTGGTATTACTTCTGTTGATTGCGAATGTGCTCAATATCGCTGCTGATATTGCCGCAATGGGTGAGGTAGCACAATTAATCACTGGTATTAATTGGCACATCATGACAGGTGTATTTGTGTTGCTCACATTAACACTGCAAATATTGATTCCCTATCGTCACTATGTATTCTTTTTAAAGTGGCTTTCCTTGTCTTTATTGGCATATGGGGCCGTCCTCTTTACCGTACACGTTCCTTGGGGTGAGGTGATCTGGAGCACCTTTATTCCAAGCTTCACATGGAATGCAGACTCTGCAGCGGTAGTAGTAGGAATCTTCGGCACCACCATTAGCCCCTATTTGTTTTTCTGGCAATCCTCTCAAGAGGTAGAGGACATGAATCTGCAGCATGAAAGTAATCTTCTCAATCAGCAGGATCAGAGCCAAGCTCGTGGTGAATTAAGAAGGATTCAGTGGGACACTTGGAGTGGCATGTTGTATTCCAACGTTGCTGCATATTGCATTATTTTGGCTACCGCAGTGACGCTGCATGCCGCTGGTATTCGGGACATTAATACGGCCGCAGAAGCTGCTTCTGCTCTAAGGCCGCTTGCTGGCGATTTTGCATTTCTCCTCTTTGCCTTGGGAATTTTAGGGGTTGGTCTGATGGGGGTTCCTGTGCTGGCCGGGTCAGCTGCCTATGCTTTATCTGAAGTCTTTGGCTGGCGATCTAGCCTTGAAGATAGCGCTAAACAAGCGAGCCAGTTTTACACCGTGATCGCAGTGAGTATTTTGGGTGCGCTGGCTATTCAGTACTCGCCCATCAGCCCAATGAAGGCCCTCTTTTGGAGTGCGGTGATCAATGGCATTGTGGCAGTGCCATTGATGGTGGCAATTATGATCTTGTCTTCTAGGCCGCAGGTGATGGGTAGGCATGTGGCGACCTTCAGCATGAAACTGTTGGGCTGGACAGCAACCGCTTTCATGGCGGTAGCAGCAATCTACTTATTTGTTACTTGGTAAGATAGCTTGATGTTCGATTCTTTCATCAGCCCATTAACGCAATCTTTTCAGGCACACTCATTTGCCTTTTTTATCTGTGCCATCTTGAGTGTATTAGTAGTGGGCATCTCTAAGAGCGGCTTTGGTGCTGGCTTAGGCATTCTGTCTCTTCCTTTGATGGCTAGCCAGTCAAGCATTAATGAGGCTTTGGCTATTTTGCTACCGCTCTTGATCGCAATCGATTTGGTTGGCTTGCGCCGCTTTATTCGCAATGCCAATTGGAGAATACTTAAATTGATTTTGCCGCCCGCCATGCTGGGCTTGCTGTTGGGAATGATTTTTTTCACCTCCATCACCCCGCAGGTCTTAACACTTTCGATCGGCATCTTCACCTTGCTCTTTTTGATTCAGAATTTGGCAACGGAATACTTTGATGCCAAGGAGGCAAAACCTTATCCTTGGCTAGGCAGAGCAATGGGTTTGACCTCTGGGTTTACTTCCTTTGTGGCGCATATTGGCGGGCCGCCAATTACCGTCTTTATGTTGCGCGAGAGACTATTGCCGATGGTCTATACCTCTACGTTAGGCGTCTTCTTTACCTTTGTTAATTTTGGAAAATTAGGGCCGTATGCGTATTTAAATTTATTGAATTTTGAGCAATTAGCGACATCAGCACTGCTGTTGCCCTGTGTTCCTATCGGCGTTTACTCAGGCTTTTACATGGCCAAGCGGATTTCGATGAAGTGGTACTACCGAATCGTTCGTTTCTTTTTATTGGTGGCCAGTGTAAAGCTGATCGCCGATGGGCTTTTATAAGCTCGACTACTGAGGCTGAATCAGGACTTCTTGTAAAAAGCGCGAGATATCCACTAGCTCTTCGCGATTGACTGAGTGCTCCATGGGATACTCATTCCACTCCACCTTATAAGCCATCTTTTCCAGCATGGCGTACGAGGCTTCAGCTCGTTCCGGAACTACAACGGTGTCATATAGGCCATGCGCCATAAAAATGGGCGTATCTTGATTTGCAGAATGCTTTTCAATGCCAAGAGATGCAGCGAGCGGTAGGTAGCCAGACAATGCCATGATGCCAGCGAGTCTATGTGGAAAGCGCAAGCCGATGTGGAGTGCCATTGCGCAACCTTGTGAAAATCCAGCCAAAACAATGCGGTCATATGCAACGCCACGTTGAGCTTCTTTTTCAATTAGCTCGATAATTGCGGCAGCAGAGCGTTTGATTCCAGCAGCGTCTTCTTGATCCATGAGATTGCGACCAATAATGTCGTACCAGGCTGGCATAACGTAGCCGCTATTAACAGTGACAGGCATGCTGGGTGCGCTGGGGAAAACAAAGCGAATACCTGGACATCCCGTGAGATTGAGCTCAGGAACAATGGGAACAAAATCGTTGCCATCGGCGCCAAGGCCATGTAACCAAATCACAGCAGCAGTGGGGTTGGGGGCGGTTTCGAGTTCAATACAGGGCAACATGATGGTTACTTATTCCAAGGAGATTTGAAGAATCATTATCAACGGATATAGACCGTATCGCTAGACCCGGTCGGCAAATAAGGCTCATCCGCACTTTCACTGAGGTATTTGTCCATGTACCAGGTGTAAGATGGTTTACAGGTATCCCGATTATTGCAATAGGAGGTCCTAGTGAAGCCATTCTATATAGACTATCCCCAAGAGAAAATCGAGGAGCATCAGCATGCTTATCGATGCGCGTATTGCAAGATTCCGACCACAATCATTTTTGGCTTACTTGAAAACCATGCTGAGAATTGTGACTATCGTGCCCGGCAAGGTAAATGGGTGCAATTAGGAGCAAAACTCAAACCGCAGCAAACTCATTTTGACGAACCCCATGCCGACGAGGTTGATTGATGAAAACATATCCTATAGCGCTCGAGTTAACCGTTTGGTTTGATTTGGGTTTAAGTCAATACGAAGTCGTAGTGAATGAAGCTTCTAAAATTTCGATCAAGCGCACGGACGATGTATTGCATACGCGTGAGCTCTCAGCTGCAGAGGTGGATAGTTTGCTAGCGGCAATTGAAGCGGTGAGGGTGCCGATTGCACAAGAGCTGCCAGCAAATCCTGAAAATAAGGCCTCCTCAAGTTACGAGCTCATTATTGAGTCAGCCCATTTTTCTTTAGAATTTAATTGGGAAAACTTAGACGTTGAGGCGAATAGGTCAAATGCGTTTGAGTCCGTTACGAAGCTCGCGAGCCTAGTGCAAAGTCTGGACCTAGATCACTAAGCTTCAACCACAATAAAGTCGCCTTGCGATATTTTTTCTCTGAACTGAGAAAACGAAAACAGGGCTTTAATCTTTTTGGTATTTACCACTTCAATCTTGCCTTCGGGCGTGAGGTTGGCAAGATATTCACCTTCCGGAAACAGAGCTGCCGGGATAGTCTCGGTGTTGTGAATCTGGGCGCTGAGCACAAGGCTTTTGGTAATTTTTATACGCATGAGCCATCATAGATTCCAAAAATTAGCAGTAATTGTCCCTATGCACAATTTGGAAAATCAGATGCACCATTTCAGGGATTTTGAGTGCTGCTATGAGGTGCCTTAGCTAGCAAAGGAGGCAATGGCTTTGGCAAGCGCCAAGATCCTCTTGGCATCTTGGATATGAAGCTCTTCAATCAATTTACCGTTGAGCACTGCTATGCCTGCTCCTGATTGAATGGCTGCATCATAGGCAGCAATCCTGGCTTGTGCCTCACTGACTTCTTCGGGGGAGGGCCCGAATATTTCATTAGCCAGCGTAATTTGATTCGGATGAATTAAGGTTTTGCCATCAAACCCCATGTCTCTACCCTGAATGCAAGATTGTTTCAATCCTGCTTGGTCATCTAAAGAGAGATGAACCCCGTCTAAGACGCACAAACCATAGGCTCTGGCTGCCAGTACCGACAGTGACAGGGCGGTTTGGGTTTCTACTCTTTCTGGGGTATGGCGAGCATGAAGATCTTTTACAAGATCGGAGGTGCCCATAACTAAAGCTGCTAATCTCGGATGCGCGCTGGCAATTTCACTGAGCTTAAAAATCGCTAAAGGGGTTTCGATCATGGCCCAGATCCGAAGATCCGGGCGGGCATTGCAGGTCTCCAATATATCAACGACTTCTTGAATTTGCTTTGCTGACTCTACTTTAGGGAGCACGATCGCATCAGCCTTGGTATTTGCAAATGCCTTGAGATCCTCTGATCCCCAAGGAGTATTAAGGCCATTGATACGCACTACTGCCTCGCGATGACCAAAACCCGTCTCTAAAGCAGTGCGGATATTGTCGCGCGCAACCACTTTGGCATCTGGCGCTACTGCATCCTCTAAATCTAAGATGAGAGAGTCTGCTGCCAGGGTCTTTGCTTTCTCTAGCGCTCTGGTATTAGCACCAGGCATATAGAGTACAGAGCGGCGGGGGCGGTTGGTATTGATCATGGGGTAAGCGGCGAGTTGCTAGTAAATAAGAATGAATCAAAATATCATAGCCTAAGCGTATTTCAGTACCCAAGAGGAAAAAATGAATTCTGTTGAACAAGCCATTGAAACCCGTATGTCTGTCCGCGCCTTTACTCAAGAGCCTGTGTCCTCAGAGCGCATTCTAAAGTTGCTCAATCTAGCTGCAAGGGCGCCCTCTGGTACCAATACCCAACCCTGGAGGGCCTATGTTCTTGAGGGTCAAAAGTTAAGTGATTTATGTCATCAAGTCTGCGATGCCTATGATGCAATTGCGCAAAACCCAGAGCTTGAAAAGGAATATCAACCTGCCTATGACTATTACCCAAAGAAATGGTTTAGCCCGTACATTGATCGACGTCGTGAAAATGGTTGGAGCCTATACGGATTGCTGGGCATTACGAAAGGCGATAAAGAGAAGATGCATGCACAGCATCGCAAGAACTTTGAATTTTTTGGCGCTCCCGTAGGCCTCTTTTTCACGATTGATAAAGAACTTGGCAAGGGCTCCATGCTCGATTACGGGATGTTTTTGGAGAACTTGATGATTGCTGCTAGAGGTGTAGATTTGGATACCTGTCCTCAAGCTGCGTGGAATGCTTACGCAAAAATCATTCTCCCTTTTATCGGGGCTCAAGAAAATGAAATGCTGGTTTGTGGTGTGGCACTAGGACATGCGGACAAAAGCGCGATCGTCAACACCTTCCATACTCCCCGCGTGAGTGCCCAAGAGTTCACTACCTGGGTAAAGTAGCGGCTTCGCTCTAGGGATAACCTCTATAGGATATTCCCTAGATTTATTCATGAAGACCCTAACATTAAGGTGGTTTCTGCATGGACACTTATTAAAATTAAGCATCTTTACGTAGTACTTTTTAGGAGAAGTCATGTCTGATGCCATTGTTGCGCGCATAGAGGCAAACCCAAAATACCAAGAGCTGAAGCGAAAGCGCAGCACGTTTGGTTGGGCCCTATGTATTTTGATGTTTGTTGTCTATTACGGCTACATCGCCTTAATCGCTTTTGATAAGCCTTTCTTGGCACAGCCAATTGGCGATGGCGTGATTACCTTGGGTATTCCAATTGGTATGGGCGTGATTGTTTTCACCATTCTGATTACTGGTATCTATGTTCGTAGAGCCAATAATGAATATGACACCTTAACTGCAGAGATTCTGAAGGACGGTGTTAAATGAATCGTATTGAAAAATTACTCGGCGCATTAGCGCTATTCGTGTTGCCAGCATTAGCAATTGCCGCTGGCGCTGATATGGGTCAGGTTGAGAAGCAGGCGACCAACTGGGTAGCGATTGGAATGTTTGCGGCATTCGTTGCGGGCACTCTCTACATTACCAAGTGGGCTGCAACGAAGACAAAATCTGCAGCAGATTTCTATACTGGTGGTGGCGGTATTACAGGCTTCCAAAACGGTTTAGCAATCGCTGGCGATTATATGTCTGCAGCATCCTTTTTGGGTATTTCTGCTGCGGTGATGGCCAATGGCTATGATGGCTTGATCTATTCCATCGGCTTCTTGGTCGGCTGGCCAGTGATTACCTTCTTGATGGCAGAGCGCCTACGTAACTTGGGTAAATTTACCTTTGCTGACGTGGCTGGCTATCGCTTTCAACAAACCCCAATTAGAGCCTTTGCAGCATCAGGCACTTTAGTGGTTGTCGCTTTCTATTTGATCGCTCAGATGGTAGGTGCGGGCCAATTGATTAAATTGCTCTTCGGTCTTGAGTACTGGATGGCGGTGGTAATTGTTGGTTGCTTGATGATGATCTACGTGTTGTTCGGCGGTATGACTGCCACAACTTGGGTGCAAATCATTAAGGCATGCTTGCTATTGGCTGGCGTGACGTTCATGGCCTTCATGGTTTTGGCGCAATACGGCTTTAGCCCAGAAGCATTGTTTGCGAAAGCAGTTGAAGTGAAGACTGCGATTGCATCAAACGCCGGTAAAACTCCAGAAGAGGCTGCTAAAGCAGGCTTGAGCATCATGGGTCCAGGCGGCTTTATTAAGGATCCGATCTCAGCGATTTCTTTCGGTATGGCATTGATGTTTGGTACAGCAGGTTTGCCACATATCTTGATGCGTTTCTTTACCGTACCAGATGCGAAAGAAGCTCGTAAATCAGTTTTGTGGGCGACTACTTGGATTGGTTACTTCTACATCTTGATCTTCATCATCGGTTTTGGTGCGATTACTTTGGTATTGACCAACCCAGAAATGGCTGATGTAGCGAAGGGCGTTATTTTGGGCGGTGCTGGTACTGCAAACATGGCAGCAGTCTTGGTAGCTAAAACTGTGGGCGGCAACATGTTCTACGGATTCATCTCCGCAGTAGCTTTTGCAACCATCTTGGCAGTGGTAGCTGGTTTGACGCTGTCTGGTGCTTCAGCGGTTTCACATGACCTCTACGCAACAGTGATTAAGAAGGGTAATGCTGATAGCGCCTCTGAGTTGAAAGTATCTCGCTTGACTACTTTGACTTTGGGTGTGATCGCCGTGGTTCTTGGTATCGCTTTTGAAAAGCAAAACATTGCTTTCATGGTGTCTTTGGCTTTTGCGATTGCCGCTTCTGCAAACTTCCCTGTGTTGTTTATGTCAGTCCTATGGAAAAATTGCACTACCAAGGGCGCTGTGATTGGCGGTTTCTTGGGCCTCATTTCTTCTGTAGCTTTGACGGTCGTTTCTCCATCTGTATGGGAAGCAGTGTTGGGTAATCCTAAGGGTTCTGCATTATTCCCTTACTCTTCTCCAGCTTTGTTCTCGATCACGATTGGTTTCGTAGGCGTTTGGTTGTTCTCCGTTTTGGATAATAGCGAGAATGCGAAGAAAGAGCGCGCTGCATTTGCTGCACAGCAAGTACGTTCTGAAACCGGCTTTGGCGCTTCCGGAGCATCTGGTCACTAAGCAAGTCAGAATCAAAGTTGTACAAAAAACCAGGAGCAATCCTGGTTTTTTTTATGTTCTTTTGAAGGGAATGCTAATGGCCGAGTAGTTGGCGCAGCTTGATAAATGCCATACCCGTCATCACAGCATCATTGAGAGCATCGTGCGCATCTCTTACCGGTAGCCCAAGGTCTTTCATGAGGCTGTCAAAACGTAAATCAATCATGCCGCCTTGCTCGTTTGGCGGTAATTGTGCATTTTTGTATTCATAGTACAGCGCCGAGACTTCAATCTTGGGTTGCGGTAATCCTTGGCCTAGCATACGCCAGATCACTTTATGGAGCATAGCAATATCAAACTCAAGGTAGTAGCCAACAATAGGGCGGCTACCAATAAAGTTCATGAGCTTAGCTGCTGCTACTTCAGGGTCTAAACCGTTGGCCACATCTAACTCGCGGAGTCGATGAATCTTGACGCTCTCAGCGGAGACTTGTTTGTCAGGCTTCACCAGTAACTCCAGGCGCTCACTCGTCATGAGGGTATTACCAACAATTTTGACGGCGCCAATCGAGATAATTTGATCTTTGGCAATACTCAGCCCCGTTGTCTCGCAATCTAAGACCACCCATTCATTTGGTGGGGGCGCATCAAACATAAATCGATAGCGCTCATCAGCAAGGTGGTAAATAAGCCACTCTCGCCAGATGGAGTGATAGAGTTTTTTGAAGAGTCCCGGAGCTAGCTGACTCATGCAAATTCAAGATGGAAATGTTGTCGTAGGTATAGCTTGAAGCGTTTTACAACGCTCAGACTATCTTTAAGAAGATCTCTCTCTAGAGTGGATAAGCGGCTGATATCAATCTCACCACTCACCTCTTTTTGGGTTTCAAGCTCAATTAACCCACTTTTGAGCCTGAGCTCCATCAGGAGGTGCAAGGATTCAATCACTTCATTGCCCAAATCTTGGGGAAGCTTGTGCAGTTGGATGAGCTCTTGAACGCGTTCTGCCGTGGAATTGGCCCAAACATGGTTCTCCAACGCTAAGGAGCGCACCCCATGGGTAATTGCAAAGATACCTGCTTTTTTGAGGTTAATGCGATTTTCTGAAGAATCAGCCCCCAGGGTGAGTAAGCGATTCCACCAGCCAGCCTCAGAAGAGAAGCTTTCGATGGCCGATGCAAAGCGCGCCATCAAGAATTGGTTATCGGTCGCTAGCTGAAATAAACTTTGCTTCACATTTTGCAATAAGGCGGAATTGCCACTAATCGGATGGGAGTCCAGAAAGATCGCTAAGTTCATTAGGCTATCTGGAGTAGGCTCCATTAACCATTGTCGGGTGGTGCTGATAAAGTCAGTTTCAGACATCCGCCACTCTGGGTTGTTCACCATGATTTTTCCAGGACATTCTGGATAACCAAATTCAATGAGTGCTGCTGAAAAGCGATTACAGGCCTGGATAACTTCAGTGCTGATAGGAAAGGTATCGGCTACGATCAAGCCATTGTCTTGATCCGTTTTCAGAATTTGCTCGCCTCGACCTTCGCTTCCCATCACAAACAGGCAGCTATTGTTCAGAAGATCGGGACTGGCAATTAAAGACCAGGCGCGCTCGAAGAGTTTGGCATTGAGTTCCTGAACCAAGCGGGCAATCATGCTTACCCGTGTGCCATTGCGATGTAAGAGGCTAATGAGGTTGGTAATTTGTTCGGCAGGATCTTTTAGTTCGTCTAGCGTGTTGGCGCCTTGAATTTTTTGCACCACAATCGAAGAGCTGTTGGCAATAAAGCTCAATAAGTCGACTTGCTCTAAGGTTCCGATAGGTTCTTCCCCGCTCATTACGATCACACGGTGTACTGAGTGCCGAATCATAACGGCCAATGCCTCATACAGATGATCTGTGGCCTGTACGGTAATAAGCTTATAGTTGCTCAAAGGCCCAACCGCTGTCGACTCCAGGGGTAGTTTATTGAGAATAGCCCGTTGTAGATTGGTGATGGTAAAAATTCCTAATTTGGATACACCATCTCGCACCAAAACGTTATTTGTTCGTTTCTCACTAAAAATACGCACTACCTCAAATAGATTGCTACCGGCATCAACAATATGCACCTCTCTTAAAAATGCCTGACTGACTTGAGCCAAGCTCAGTGAGTTAATTTCATATTGGCTGCGACGTTCAGCGAGCGCATTTAATTTTTTTGAAAGGTCAGCAAAGAGAAGGGCGCCAAAGGTGGCATTCTCTGAAATCAATGCATTGACCGTTGCTTTAGCGAGTTGATAGCTAACAACTTCCTCGGAAGCAATAAATTGGCTGGATACTTTTCCAGCCATCAGCCCCCGACCATCGAAACAGTCATCGGGGCCATAGATGGCGACCTCTTCGCCATTCTCCAATTGCCGGACATATCCTTTGATCAAAATGAAGAGGTGGGTGGGAGCGGCCCCTACATCCAAAATGACTTCGCCTTCTTTAAAGTAGGCAATATCGACACTGTCTTTGACCAGTTGCTGCTCTTGGCTATTTAAACAGTCAAATGGGGAGGAGGAGAAGTTAAAGGCATTAGGCATACTTCATTTTATGAGCCTAAAGAAGCCTTGTGAAGGAGGGAAGGCCCTTAGGACTAGCTTTAAGGCGCCCTCTATGAGGCTGGCTAAGAGTCAATACTGCTTATTGGGGCCTAGAGCAAAAAAGGTGTTGATGGGGTGCTCAAAAGTGAATCATTCGTATGCCCAAAACTAATATCAACCCAGACTAAAACTTTAGTTCTAGAGCTCGCAAATTTGGCTTAATACTTTAGTTCTACAAGAGGCATTTTCGCAATTTATTCGATTAAGATCCTGCTTGTTAAAAAAATTCTTATTTATATTTAATTTACAAAAAGGAAATCCAGTGAATAAATTCAGTACCAATCTAGTCGTAGCCATAGCAGCCTTTTTGTTTGGCTTAGCAAGTGCTTCAGCCCTCGGTGAAGCAGGGTTGCATGGAAAGTCTAGCGTTACCTCAAATGCGATGACAGATGCCATGGGTAATATTTGCGCAACACAAGACTAATGCAATAGGGCTACTAATACTTTAGTTCTAGCTGATGAGGGATGTTGATCAAGATCAAGATTAATTCTGATCCCAGACTTTATAAATAAATTTCAGTAGCTATTCAAATTTCCATGACGGTTTTTTGAATATTGATAACCACCCTTAGGGGTGGTTTTTTTTGGTATCTCTGGCCATTAAAAATGGTAGCCAAGTCCAAAGATAAAATCGTATCCAGTGGCATTCGATGTTGATGTGACTGTTGCACCGTTATCAGTCAGAATGGTCACAGGTTTGGCTCTATTGACCGCATAGTTGCCTTCGCCAAACGCATAGATTGATTCAGATAAGAATTGCTTGTATCCCAAGCCGTAAACAGTGCCATTGGTTTTGGTTGATTGCTGCGGATAGTTCCCAGGGGAGTTAGCATTCGTTGTAGAGCCGGCATAGCCAATCTTTGCGTAGATTAAATGGGTTTTATCAATCACGTACCCAGGGATCAGGGTAAAGCTAAAGACGTTTGATACGTCATAAGTTCCAGTCTTCACTATCTGACTATTGCCAACGTTAGTAGCCAGCGTTGAACTTGCTGATTTTGAATGGCCAGGATAAAGGGCGGCACCAATTCCGATTAAGTAGCTCTCGCTCAGACCAAAGTTATAACCAACCCCAATCGCTGCTGCAGGGCCATTTGCATGATTCGCAGTTCCTGTATTTGTATATGATGGGACGCCAGGAAATGTGGTTGTGCCGTTAGCACTTTTAGGGATATAGCTTTCATAGCCGACGCCAATCTGAGCGTATGCACCAGCCCACGGATTTGATTTGGTTTGGGCATTAATGTTTGCTGAATGCATGATGAGGAGCGCCACGCCTATCGCGCTGCATTTGATTAATTTCATCTTATACCCTTTGTTTTCGGTGTTATTTAATTAGTAATAATTTGATGGCTTCAACAATTTCGCTGTAGCCAATTGGCTTATAGAGCACTTCAATATTTAACTGTTTAAATAATTGAATATGCTGAGGTGAGGTGTCTGCGGTAATGATGATTGCCGGAATATCGATGCCAAAACTATCTCGAAGCTGTTGAATTATCAAGTCTCCGGTCGTGGTCTCGAGGCGATAGTCACTTAAGATGCAGTCAATTTGATTGATGTCCGCTAACTGGTTCATCAGATCTTGACTATTTTCAGGTAGTGAGAGAACGACAAACCCATTTTGCGTCAAAGCCTGTTTGTAGGCGTCAAAAATAGTGTGATCATCTTCAAAAACAGCAATTGTTTTGGCTTCCAATAACAGCTCTTGATGACTGCCGCTTTCCCGCTGTATTGATTGGGACGCTGATTGTGGGCCAGTAGTGATTCCAAAGGTGGAGTATTGGGTTTGAATATTGAAACTTGTGCCTTTACCCAATATGGATTGAACAGATAGCTCAGTATCGGAGATCTTGCAGAGTCTTTTAACAATGGAAAGACCAAGCCCTAGGCCATCATGCATATTGCGAGTGCTATCAACTCTAAAAAATTCTTCGAATATTTTATCGAGAAGTGTAGACTCAATGCCGCAGCCTGTATCTTCAATAGTGATATGTAGACACTCATTTTTAGAAGATAGAGTAACCAGAATTGAACCCGTGGCAGTGTATTGAATGGCATTTGAGATCAAATTACCAAGGAGCTGTTGTAAAAGCAGCTTGTCCCCTTGAATTCCCATATTCATGAATTCAAATTGAAGTACTAAGTTTTTGTTTGTGGCGATGGGGGTATAGGTGTTGGATAAAAATCCAACCAGTTCTATCAGCTCAAAAGGTCTTTTAGAGGCATTGGATGCACCTGCATCCAGTTTGCTTAAATCTAGGAGTGACTTAAACATCGAGTTTAAGGTTTGAATACTCTTTCTGATCTGGAGAAAGTTGATCTTTTCTTTAGGGCTAAGCTTGTTTGGCTCAAATAGATCTAAGTAAATATTCACGGCATGTAGTGGCTGCCGAAGGTCATGGCTTGCAGTTGCAATAAATTTGGATTTTCCAATATTGGCAGAGACGGCGGCATTACGTTCCAGCTCTAAGGCCTTGTTCAGTGCTTGATTCTGAATTTGTAGGCTAACAGTTTTGATCCATGAGTTTGAAAAATACGAGGACATCTTGATGGCATATAAGGAAAATGCAAATTCACCCAAAAGAATGGGCCAGGGAAACATGAAGGGGGGTATGAGTGAGGCAATGAATTGGCCGATAAAGATGGGTAGAGCAAAGCATAAGAAGGTAGGGCGATGAATGGAATAGCCATACAGTCCAACAAACACTGCTGTAGAGCTCATTAATAGATAGAGGCACTGCAAATTAAACGGTAGGGTGGGAGCAACGATCAGCCAACCCAGTCCCCAGCACGCTGTTACCGATAGGACGCCCAGATTAAGGTTGCTAATTTTTTTCTTGGTGGAAAGCTGGGCATCCTTATTCCTGAAGAAGACCATATAGGCCCTAAAGGCAACGCATACGGCCATTACAGAAAGCCAGATTGTTAGGCTGCCTAGGGCGGCATCCTGGAATACCAGGGCACCAGTTAGTAGAGGCCCAATAACAGTGCCAGCAGTATTGGTCTTGGAGGCTGTTTCAAGAAATTGATACTTTTCTTCCAGTAGCAAATCTTCATGTTGGTGTATTGAGAATGAATCCATGCTCTATACCCATCCATTTTCTTTTGCTTTAATCACCGCCTGAGTTCTATTGAAGACTTTAATTTTCTTGAATATTTCACCCAAATGCACTTTTACGGTCTGCTCGCTGATATTGAGGGAGTATGCAATCATCTTGTTTGAGTCACCATTCGAGATATGCGCAAGAATTTCTTTTTGCCTATCTGTCAGTTGCGTCAACTCTGCTTCATTTGGACTAAGGCCCATGAGAGCGCAAAGGCTCTGATGAATGTAGGAGGTATCACTACTTTTAGGTATAAAAATACTGCACCCAGCCTCAAGGCATTCCGCTTCAATAGTGTCCTGTTCAAGCCCTGAAATTGCAGCAATAGCAATGACGTCATCTAGCTTTTTAAACTCCTTAATACCGGAGTACTGATTCTCGGAGTCGGGTATTAATAAATCCAATAGGATGACCCATTTAGACTTTTTGGAGCGGACAATCTTTAGCCCCTCTGTAATAGAGTTTGCAGAAAAGACTTGGTTACCTGAGGAGAAGAATTTTCGGGTTAAGAACTGATGTAATGCATCCCGATAAACCGGATGGTCGTCAACGATCAGTAGTGACACGGAATGCATGGCGACCCCTATTTTTGGTCTAATTATCGGGTGAGGAAAAAAGGTGATTAATTATGTCATTCATCATTTAGGCATATCTAATACTTTAGTTCTAGATTTAAGATTGACCGTGATCAATTATTCGGGGCTAACCCTTAATTGCCTCATCATATTAGGGATATTGCTTAGCGAAAGGCTTCAAAGATTTGTGTCAATTGAGTGACTAGAGCTAAAGTGCTATAGCTTAATTAGGGTGGTCTTCTTAGGATGAACCTAGTTCATTTTTAGAGGTCTACCATGTCCCAACATTCTTTCTTCGGCCGCCACCCAGTCATTACGCTGTTAGCGATTGCTTTACTCATTTGTGGTTCTGCTGCAATAGCCGGAACACAAATTCAATCAGGGGTTGCTTATGAGGCGGCTGCGAATCCAAGCAATCCCCATCGCATACCCGCTCATCTGGATCCAAAGTCTCAGGAGCTGTCTGATGAAATCAATGCCATTAAAGTGGAGCTGCGTGAGGAGCTAGCTGAGGTGAGCGAGACTGTACATAGTGTTGCATTTAAAGATCATCACGGCACATCGCAGCAGACAATCGATTTCACAACTGGCACATCCAATTAAGATTTGAAGAATTTTTGATATAGCATCACCATAGACTAAGCGGGGCTTAATGATGACGGCACTCAATTATTTATCAATCTTTGAAGCGCTTAGCCATGAGACGAGATTGCGTGTTTTTGATTTCATCTACCAATCAGGGGAAGCAGGCGCACGTCCGAAAGAAATGATTGATCAGTTTAGGGTGGATTCGGGTACCTTGGATTTTCATCTTAAAAAGCTCGTTGCTGCAGGGCTAATCATCCTGAAGGCAGGCAGCAAAAGAGGGGTCTATTGCCTTAGTGAAAATATTCCCGACGGCTTAACGCAACTTTTTGACTCAGCGAACGCAGATCGCTTATCGCTAATAAGAAATTCAACACCATCCGAGCTCACTAAGAGGGAATTTTTGCATTAGCGCGTTATAACAAGTAGCGCCAGATTAAATAAAGAAAAAGCCACCTACGGGTGGCTTTTAAATCTCATCAGGCGCTTGTTATTAGATTAGCCGGCACCCGGTTTGTAGCAAGTCTGTCCATATTGAGTAGCGCTAGGAGCTACTCCATTCACCCAATTTACCGTTGAGGTGTTAACTAGGGAGTATCCATTGCCACAGCTTAGACTGTTATTTACTGAATTGGGTTTTGCGAGACTATTGCCCTCAATGTAGGGGCTAAATGTAGCACCATCAAATTGGTAATCAAGGCCAAGGCGTGAATAGCTTGCTTGTACAGCCGCTGTAGCAAAGATACCCGTTTTATTAAATGAATAGCCTAATCCAGCGTTGCCCATCACATCCCTTGTTCCGCCTACATAAGCCACTCTGATGTTATCAATACCTATTGCATCCCTGTAGCTAATTCTCAAATTGACATCCGCACCATATACATTGTTGTTTGAATTAACGTTTAAAGAGCGTGCGCCTAGTAACAAATCTGGAATAAAGCCGTTACTGTATGCACCAAGAGCCCAAGATAAACCGGCATAAACGCGATTATCAACTCGATAGCTGGAGCTACTGTTTGGAAGTGAGCAGGACTTGGTTGGGTCAGACTGGACCGAGCCACAAGCTCCTGTTTGAGCGCCCGCAGTCATTTGGATGCCTAAATAAAGAATCAATGCGACCAGTGCGCTGGAGAGGGCTTGTTTCATATTCAACTTCCTTTTGTGTTCGTATTGGCAATATATTTGATGCCCAATAAATATGCAATGAATGATTGTAGCTATCTATCCGCATGGTGTTGAGTGCCCCTCATGCAGTAGTTCTTGCATCTGCAATGAAGGGGCTTTTAGGGCTGTGGGGGACCCTCTTAATATGGTTTAAATAGATCGCAGAGTAGAACAAAAATTAGCCTTTTAGAGGATGCGAAAGACGCATTATGGGGGTGGCCAATTAAATGCTCTCGGAAGTGCAAGCGAGTTTTCCAGATTTAATGGCTTGCAAAAACATTTCGTAATCGGCTTGATTCTGCTTGCTGTAGGCAATTGAAAAGTTCACAAGCGCATCATCCAATGCCTCGCCTTTTCCGCAATAGCCGGCCAGCATTGCAGCGTCTCCCGATCGCGCATGGGCATTGGCTAATGCCCAGCCAAAAAGTTTTGCAAAATCCGGAAATACTTTCGGATTAATACCATCGTCACCAATGGAGATACCGCCTTTCATATCCCGTAATTGGCGAACATAAAAGTCAATTTCAAATGTTTTTCCATATCCCAAGAAAAGATCTGGAGCGCCTTGGATGAGGCATTGACCATGGACTACACGCGCACCTTCAGTGGCATATTCAGTATCCGGAAAGAACGTGGTTAAAACTGACTTTTGTGCTTCTTTGACTTGTAAGAACAGTGGATCATGAGTATCTCGCCCCTCAAAGTAAAGCACCCAGCAAGCGGTGCCAACGCTCCCTACACCAACAACTTTGCGTGCCCAGTCAATCCATTTGTAGCTCAGCAGTAGGTGCTTTCGATCTGCTGCTAAAGATTCAATATAAGAGTTCAAGCCTTGATCATTTAATGCGGCTATATCGTTGCCATGATTCGAGAGTGTGAGGTGTTCGATTAGAGGTGGTTTCTCGATGAGTCTGATGCCATCCGGAGTGACCTCTGTTAGCTTTCCAATAAGACCTTGATTATTGTTCTCGCGTGCTTTTTTGAGAAGCTTATCAAGATATTGTTTGCTAATGGGATCAGCATATTTATTGGCTGCATCTTGAAGTACCCTTTCGTCTATATAAGCACGCTTGAGATCAATGAATGACATCTTTGCATACCGATGTAAATACTTGCGATAGGTACTGCAAATATTTCTGACAATCATTTCGCCATAATGCTGGTCTTGCCCTAGTGACTGGGATGCAATCATTGCGCTTGCCGCTAGACGTTTGAGATCCCAATCAAAATTACCAGGTAGCGTTTCATCAAAATCATTAATACCAAATACCAGCTGGTGTTCGGTAGTAGAGAAGAAGCCAAAATTACTGACGTGCATATCCCCGCAAAGTTGAACCTGAATAGCAGGGCTTGAAGTTTTCGCTAAATCCTTAGCCATGATGGCGGCGCCACCACGAAAGAAGGAAAATGGATCAACTGCCATGCGGGCATGGCGGATCGGAACGTATTCCGGAATGCGAGCGCTCGCCTGGCTGATAAGAATGTCAACTGCTGCTTGGCGCTTGTGCTCGACCTGAAATTCTCCGATCGATGAGCGACTCACGAGTTTGCGAACAGATTTTCCTAGCTCAAACCGCTCATGCGGACTGGGATTTTTGATGAGAATAGATTGATAGAGTTCACTAGCCATGCTGCAATCATGCCATAGACCTGGAGATCTATATTCCCTGTCAAAGTGAGGCTTGAGCTCACTAGCAGCATTGGTAAGAATCAGGCCGGCGCTTACCTGATAGCGATGCTCTGGATAACTGGGTATTCAGTAGGGTAGTCGTTAAAACAGAACCCTATTCTTTCCTCACTAAAAAATCCGACGAAGCGGGTTTTTCTGGAGGGAATGGCTGATTACAGGCCAACCGTATACGTTGCCATCACAGTTGTTGTTTGAACTGCTTGGTAAGGTTCTTGTCTATAGATTCCAGCGATACCTAAGCGCTGATTCTTCTCAATGTCATAGTAAGCACCCAATGTAGCTGTAGGCCTAGTTTTGATCGGGTTGGCATTGAAGTTTATTGGCGTTAAGTTATTTAACCCGGTGGCCGAATAGGTCCCATTGCTGGTATTGGTATCGGTTTCCACGCCAGCGCTAGCAAACGCGGTGGCTTGTGGGGTGAGCTTATATTGAGCGCCAACACCGGCTAATGCGGTTGTTGCGTTGGTATTAAGGGCGGAGTATGTCAGTGGGGCGGTTACCGAGGAGGTTGCCTGCTCGGTATAGCCACCCATGTTATTTTGGGTGTAACGCATACCAACGTAGGGAGCGACAATTACATCGGGAGTAACGCCAAAGCCATACTTCGCAGTTATCTGTGCGCCTTGACTATTGAGTTGTGATGACCCTGAACCAGGCTCACTTGTTCCAACCACTTGGCGTGTAACAGTCGTATTCTTTTGACCATACGCAGCTGATACCTTTACTTCTGTGCCGGTGCCATCTAAGCGCTCATTCCAAGCGCCAAATAAACCGATCAAAGGAGTGTTGTTACCAAGATTAACAGTCGAGCCGGCATTGTTAACTGACAAATTCTGGTCTGCATAGGCACCAATGCGGTAGTTGGGTGACAAGCGATAGGCAGCGATTAATAATGCGCTTGTGTTGTTCAAGCCATTTGCTGCTGATACCGCAGTATTACGACCACCTGCAGAGACGCAAACATCATTAGCGCCAAACACATTACAGTCGTAAGTAAAGCTATTTGCTAGTACAGAGTTTTGTAGGGTAAAGGTGTTTTGTAGGGCAGCAGAGGTATTGACGAGAGATTGCTGTGTCTCGGCAGTTGTAAACGCATATACATTAATGTATGCGTTATTGGAATCATAGGTAAATTTAGTAGCCGATGCTAGATTAGTGCTAAAGCTGCTAAAGGTGCCACTTAATCCTCCCGTTGCATTTACCAGGGAGTAGCGCGCTGCACCATACGTTCCCGCTATTGCCGTAAGGCTAAGAGCGCCTCCAAGTTTCGCAGTGCCTGAAACAATCACTTGATCCACAGCAGCTGGAGAAATTCGCAAGCCCAATGTGCCTGTTGAGGTTTGAACAAAGGTGCCACTAAAAGTATTAACTATTCCTGGTGCAGATGTATTCGCAGAACCAATACCCATCCAGCCACTATTTTCAAATCTAGCATATGGTCCAGCAGCAATAGATACTTGACCATCAATAATACCGCCAGCACCATTAACAATGAGGCTGCCAACTGAGGCACTGGCATCGGTAGCAGTAGTGGTTTTGATTGCATAATCCCCTGCAGCTGCGCGTAATGTTCCATAGTTCACTAAGGTTCCAAAACTACCTTGCATCAACGCAGCACTGCTACCACTACCACCTATCACGGATACGGTCCCGTAGTTGGAGATTACACCTCCATATTGGGTGGCTGTAGCACACCCGTCATAGCCACAGCTACTTCCACTCTGAATTCCGTTTGATCCATTGGTCGTGATTGAGCCAGAGTTAATCACATCACCACCATTACCAGATAAAGTGCTTAGCCTATTTCCTGAATTGGTGATGGGATCATAAATTGCAGTAGCCGGTGTACCTACAGCGATATTTCCAATATTAGCTTCGTATGCAGTGGTAATGCCGTTCTGAACATACACTCCAATAACATTTCCTTGGTACATAGAGTTCGCTGATGTCAAAGAGCTACCCACTTTAATCTCGGTCCACGTAATTTTTGGTTGACCAGTAGTGCCATCAATACTATTTAAATCTACAGTAGCAACATATGCCTTAACCTTATTTCCAGCCACATCTACGGCATCAGCCACTAAGTTATAGATACCTGGTTTTCCTGCGCTAGTAATGCCTTCAAAGTGGGTCACTAGCGATCCATCTGGGGATGAAAAGGTGTAGACCTTATCACTCGACTGGTTGTAGATATAGGCATAAGTACCAGCGGTTCCGTGATAGGTTCCAGTATATCCACCAGAAATTAAATTGTTATAGACACCATACGCAGTGTTACTTGCGACTGCTGTGATGTCATATGCAAACGAGTGCCCAACAAATGGCACAGAGGAATAGCTACCAGTTGCTGTGTTGTAGATAAACGAATTCCCCGTAGATAATTGGGTATCGAAATTACCTACTACCTGATTTCCAAAATTACTGTGAGCGATGGTATTTAAGATTGGGGATCCACCAGCTAGGCTGGTGGGTAGTAATGTTGTAATCGTGCCTGTGGCAGCGTCGGAAAAATAACCCAAATCTCCAGCCGCCCCATTTGCAGAAGCTGCTGTTTTATAGCTTCCTACCACTCTTAATATTCCAGCAGAGGAGCCAAAGCTAGGACCATAAGGCGTGCTACTAATTGCGCCTGGAAAATTAGATAGGTTTTGAGTGGCGGTTGGGTATGCTGATGCGGTCGAATTTGATAGAGTGCTGTCAAACAACAAGCCGCCAGTATCTCCCCCGGTCGTACTAAAGTTGCCGGTGATGTTTCTGTCCCGAATCCCTGTGACGGTTGTTACCGAGCTTCCTGGATATTGGTAAGACGTAAATCCTGGAGCGGTGGAGAGATCAATGGATGTGGCAAAGATTGATCCGGATAGTGAATTGAAAAAGATGGCGAACAGGAGTTGACGACAAGTTTGAGTTTTCATGCGACTAGCAGGTGAGCATTGTTAGCTAAAGCGCTAACGGAATGATGGATTGACGAATTATGGCAGATAGTAGTTTGTTTATTAATATGAATTCATATCTCTTGTTGTTTTGAATCGTTGGTTCGGATGATTTCACAATATAAAAAAGAAAAGCCTCTAGATTTTTCTAGAGGCTTTCATATGGCCGGTAGGTCGGGCGAGATTCTAACTCGCGACTAATTCTGGCCTGGCTACTGGTCAGCGGATCTCATAGTGAAGTCACCATTATCACTACTGTTGGCAGTTTTATTGAGCTCATAGTATATGGGTGAGGTGATGATGGCAATTGTGTTCTGGTCATCTGCAATCATTTCAGATCTATTTGGCGTAATAACAAATCGATATGTCTTACCGCTATCAAATTGATAGGTTTGAGAAAATACGCCGAAAGAGCCGGACATTGTGGCGTCCACCTTAAGAATATGTTTTCCAGAAGGTATATTCACTGTGCAATTACCTGCATTGGGGATGACGCAGACTTTAAGGTCGTCCACATAAACTTGGGCGCTTTTAACAAGTCCAAACCAAACCGTGCTTGTGCGATTAAAGATAAGCGTAACATCTCCACCGGGATTAACAGGGGCGGCACCTTGATACCCCATTCCCTGACAGCTGGCTAAGAGTGTGAGCAAGGCAATACTCAGCAATTTTTTGAGCACTATTGTGTCTCCAAAGTAAGTAATGTTAGGCATACATTACCTCAAATTAGCTTCTGTAATCTAAACGCCTGGACTCCAAAGAAAAAGCCACCCGAAGGTGGCTTTTGTATAACTGGTGGGTCGGGCGAGATTCGAACTCGCGACCAACGGATTAAAAGTCCGCTGCTCTACCGACTGAGCTACCGACCCAGTTAAGCCATAAATTATAGCAAGAAGTTTGCGGGCCTTCCTCGGGTCTGCGGGGTCTGCCCGTCAGGCCTTGTAATTACCTGATTGTTAGGAGTTGACCCGTCTGGCGACCGGTGGATTTTTAGAAAAATACTCCTTAATTCCCTTCAAAATGGCCTCAGCAATCCGGTCCTGGTAGCCATCGTCATTCAATCTCGCTTCTTCCTGGGGGTTGCTGATAAATGCGGTCTCAACCAGGATAGAGGGGATATCTGGCGCCTTTAGTACGGCAAAGCTAGCCTGTTCTACTTTTCCCTTGTGAAGGGGTGCAAATCCGCCAATTTGTCTCAGGATGGAGTTGCCTACTTGTAGCGAGTCTTTGATTTGCGCTGTAGTGGACATATCTAGCAAGAGATTGGCAACTTGCCGATCTTGGGTCTTGATATTGATTCCACCTATCAGGTCAGAGGCATTTTCTTTATTAGCCATCCATCTTGCTGCCGTGCTACTTGCTCCCATT
This sequence comes from Polynucleobacter sp. UK-Kesae-W10, assembly GCF_018881575.1. GTDB lineage: Bacteria > Pseudomonadota > Gammaproteobacteria > Burkholderiales > Burkholderiaceae > Polynucleobacter. The sequence goes on from NZ_JACVQB010000002.1 coordinate 44,265, forward strand.
TGTGAGAGCGCAAATACGGAGGCGCCTTTGGCATTTCTTTCAATAAAGGCATCCGCGTGAATCGATACAAAGAGGTCGGCCTCTACTCGTCTGGCTTTCTGTACTCTGACATGCAGTGGCACAAAATAGTCGCCATCCCGAGTAAGGTAAGGGCGCATATAGGCTTCACCCTCAATCTTGTCCTTGAGGCGCTTAGCAATGGCGAGAACCACATTTTTTTCTCTAGAGCCGGCTGTACCGATCGCTCCAGGGTCTTCACCGCCATGCCCTGGATCAATTGCAATCGTAATCAAGCGCTTGTATTTAGCTGGTGCAGGCGCTTCTTTGGTCTCTGGAATAGCTTGAGCCACTGGAGCTGCTGGCGCCTTAGCGAGTTCTTTATCTTTTTTGGTAGCGAACTGTGCAATGAAATCAATTTCTTCGTTGGATTTCTCAAGCGCACTCTCTTTTTTCGCGCTGCTTTTCACGAGCGCCATTAAAGGATCTGGTGGAGTGGTGGGGTAGAGGTCAAATACCATGCGGTAGTTGTATTCCGCGACGGGGTCAAGCGTAAAGAGTTGTGGCTTGATGGGTTCTTTTAAGTCAAACACCAAACGTACTACACCAGGCTGAAATTGCCCTACGCGAACCTGAGAGATGTATGGATCATTGGGCTTTACTTTAGCTACTAAATCTTTGAGTGTGGGATTGAGTTCCAAGCCTTGTACATCGACCACCAAACGATCTGGATTTGTCAGTATTTGTTGGGTGATGGGTAGGGGCGTATCAGACTCTAAGGTCACGCGGGTGTAGTCTTCGGACGGCCATACCCTTACTCCCAGGATCTTGGCGCCCCAGGCAATATCGATCTCGGTCAGTAATAGGGCAAAACTCAAAAGCTTGGCTGAAGTCTTCAGCGTTTGCCTTTTGGAGAGATTGACCTTTTTAGTACTCATGAATTAACTAGCGTGAATCTCTTGGAGTGCAGCTGCTCCTGATGAGCTCATCGCTTGGATCTTGATAGAACGTTCATTCTCATCATGCCCTGCTGTCAACTGAATTTGGATATCTAATGCAGGCAGAGTACCCTCGGCTTTTTCTGGCCACTCAATTAAACAAATCCCTGGCACATCAAAATGCTCAGCAAATCCCGCTTCTTGCCATTCCAATGGATCGCGCATACGGTACAAATCAAAATGATGAATGGTCACCGATTGATTTTGTAACTGTAGTGGATAAGGCTCGCATAATGTATAGGTAGGGCTCTTCACTTTTCCAGCATGACCCATTGCCTGAATCAAATAACGGGCAAACGTCGTTTTACCGGCGCCTAGATCACCCTCCAGTGAGATATTCAGGTGGGAGCCTGGTTGATGAGTAAGAAATTGCGCAAAACTGGCGGCCAAGTGTTTAGCAAGGGCGGCTGTGTCTAGCTCCTGCCTACAATATTGATCAATAGTGGTGATCGGGGTCTGGGTTGCCGGTGTTTGAGCCATTCCTCTAGTTTATTCAATAATTGCGCTACATTCTGTATTCCATATGCCTTTATCTGCCAGCCCTTCCTCTTTTGATGAGATCAATCTGCGTGATTGGTTAAATACCCAAGCAATTGCGCTGGGGTTTGATGGCCTGCGGGTTACAGATACGCATTTAGGCCCTGCAACAGAGCGATTGCAAGCGTGGTTGGCAGACGGGCGTCACGGTCAAATGGAGTACATGCAACGTCACGCCGATTTACGTAGCAATCCAGAGTTATTAGTGCCAGGCACTGTACGAGTCATTTGCGTCTCTATGAATTACCTCCCATCAGAAACTGATTTTGAGCAAGAGTGGGGGCGCTTAGAAGATCCCAAGCAAGCTGTTGTCTCCATGTATGCGAGAGGGCGCGATTATCACAAGGTCCTGCGCAATCGCTTACAACAATTTGCTCAATTAATTGAAGAGCGTATTGGTAAGTTAGGTTATCGCGTGTTCACCGACTCAGCGCCGCTGATGGAAGTTGAGCTCGCACGCAAGGCCGGCTTAGGCTGGCGCGGTAAGCACACGCTGCTATTGAACCGAGAATCCGGCTCCACTTTTTTCTTAGGCGAAATTCTGGTGGATGTACCACTGCCGATGGATGCGGAGATAGAAGAGCATTGTGGGACGTGCACATCCTGTATGGATGTCTGTCCAACACAAGCGATCACTGCGCCATATCAACTGGATGCGAGACGCTGTATTTCTTATTTGACCATTGAAAATCCAGAAGCGATTCCAGTCGAGTTTAGAAAAGCCATGGGTAATCGCGTGTACGGTTGTGATGATTGCCAACTGATTTGCCCTTGGAATAAGTTTGCTAAACGTACAGAGATGCCAGACTTTGCAAGACGACATGGTTTAGGGCAGGCTACCTTATTACAACTATGGTCGTGGACTGAATCTGAGTTTGAGCAACGCCATGAAGGTAGCGCCATACGCCGTATTGGTTATAGCCGTTGGCGCCGCAATCTAGCGGTAGCGATGGGTAATGCGCTTGCCCAAGATGTCGAGCGAGATGCCATGGTGCAAGCATTGAACGCTGCACTGCCTAATAGCGATCCTCTAGTGGCCGAGCATATTCAGTGGGCCTTGGGTCAGCAGCCGGTTTGAGCATAAAAAACGACTAGCTTTTACAATCAAGACATGTCATCTGCCGACCAGCCCTATATTGACCCTAGTGAAATTGCACTAGAAGAATCTGCTGCAGAACGTTTTAAAAATCCCAGCGATGCATTTTGGTCTGGCATTAAAGATGCTGCCGGCGCGCCCGCAATGGTCTTGTTTGCAGGCATGGTGGGCTTTGGCGCCATGGGTAAAACCAATGGCTTTGATATTTGGTTTACTACGGCGACGAGCTTCTTTATGTTTGCCTTGCCAGGGCAGGTGGTCTTATTAGAGATGGCCATTACTGGCTCCTCAGCCATCGCCATTGCCTTAGCAGTCACACTCACGGCCACCCGTTTTATCACGATGACAGTGACGCTCTTTCCGCAGTTTCATCAAAGAGATCGCAACCGTAGTCTTTATGCATCAGTGCACCTTCTGGCAATGACAGCGTGGGCCATCTCGATGCGCGAGTTTCACTCCATTGAAACGCGTCATCGCCTCAGTTACTTTATGGGTCTGGGTTTGTTGTGTTGGTTAATCTCCATTCCCGGAACGATCTTGGGTTACTTCCTGGCTGGCATGGTGCCAGCACCGGTGACCTTGGGCCTGGTGTTTATTAATCCCCTGTTCTTCTTACTTACCTTTACGGAAGTGAAGCCGTGGATTAATCGTTTCGCGATTTTATTGGGCTGCATTTTTGGCCCTATCTTCTTCTTTATTGATCGTGATACCAGCTTGTTAACCGCCGGTTTGGTCTCAGGCACGATTGCTTACTTGATTGATCGCAAATTTTTGCGTAAGAAAGCAGGGGTTATTGGCTGATGAATACGATTCAGGGCGCCCTTACTGGTTGGGGTTTGTGGATTGCCTTAGTAGGCGCTTGCTTGGGCACTTATTTTTGCCGCGCAATTGGTGTCTCACTTTCACAACGTATTAACCAAGATAGCGAGATCTTTCGCTGGTTAGCTGCCGTTACTTATGCCATGGTTGCAGCGCTGACTGTCCGCTTACTTGTGATGCCGCTGGGTCTCTTAGCAACGGTGCCTTTATGGATCCGAATGCTCATTTGCGTCTTGAGTATTGCGGTCATGATGTCTAGACCAACGCGCCGTTTAGTCCCGGCGCTACTGACGGGCACTATTTTGATGGTGTCCTACGGAGTGATTCGCTAAGTTCCCCGGCGAATCACTACCCCCCTTTATTTTAAATATGCGCCGCCAAAATTTTGGCGATATGTACCGCCTCTCTTTGCGCGCCATCCGCAATCTGGTGACGACAGCTCGTGCCATCGGCTACTACCCAACTATCGGGTGATTTGCGAATGCTAGGCAATAAGCTCGCTTCAGCCATCTGCTTAGAAACTTCAATGTGCTCAGCCTCGTAGCCAAAACTACCGGCCATGCCGCAGCAGGAAGACTCAATCAGCTTGGGTTCTGCGTTTGGAATGAGTTTGAGTAATTCCATTGCTGGTGTAACAGCAGCAAAAGACTTTTGATGGCAGTGACCATGAAATAGGATTGGTTTACTTGCCGCTTTCAGTGTGAGATTGAGCTTCCCAGCTTTAGCTTCGCTAGCCAAGAACTCTTCGAGCAGTTGCGCTTGCTGAGAAACACTGACAGCGCGTTCACCAAAGCCCATCACCAGCGCCTCGTCCTTTAGGGTGAATAGGCAAGACGGCTCCAGGCCAATAATAGGAATGTTCTTCTGAGCATAAGGCGCCAGATGATCAACTAATTCTCCTAGGGTAGCCTTGGCTTTATCAACCATGCCAGAAGCAAGATAGGTTCTGCCACAGCAAAACTCTTTTGAGCAAGCGTTATCGTTTTTCTGGTCTTTTTGACTTTGACTTTGACTTTTATGGGGAATATGCACGCGATAGCCGCCTGCCTCAAGCACTTTGAGTGCAGCCTGCAAATTCTCATCTTCGAAGTACGCATTAAAGGTATCGGCTAATAAAACAACACCCTTGCCACCAGCAGGATTTGCTAATTGTTCTGCTGTGTACTGATAAGCGTTACCTTTTTTCTGATTCCAGAAAGTTTTACTTTTCCAGATTGGCAGACTTCTTTGTGCGGAGATGCCCATGATCCATTCTTGCAGTTGCGCAATGGGAGCTAGGTGATTGCGAAGATTGAGTAAGCTTGGCAATAGTGGAATGGCGCTAATGATGCCCGCATAGCGCGGTAGATACGCTACTGCCAGATCCCGTAAGGAGTGGCCAACCCGTTTCTTATAAGCGGATAGGAACTCAATTTTCATTTTGGCCATATCTACGCCAGTAGGGCACTCGCGACGACAAGCCTTGCAGCTAACGCACAGCTCCATCACTTCTTTAATGGCATCACTTCCTAATGGTAAGCCCTCATCTTGAATATCCAGTTGATTGGAGAGTGCAAGGCGGAGTGTGTTGGCTCGACCCCTCGTCAAATGCTTCTCATCACGGGTGACGCGATAGCTTGGGCACATGACCTCTGCATCAAACTTGCGGCAGTGACCATTGTTATTACACATTTCCACTGCCTTAGCCAGACCCATCGCTGGGTCGCCACCCGTACCGGGCGCGCTGGTTTCTTCGGTGACAGGATTGTTTTGTACATTCCACGCAGACCAATCGAGTGCAGGTTGTAATGGAATGACTTTATAGCTAGGCGGAAATCTAAAGTTACTAGCATCATCCATTTTGGGTGGATCGATGATCTTGCCAGGATTGAATAATCCCTTAGGATCAAAAGCATGTTTGATTTCTGCGAGGGCTTCGGTAATCTTGGGGCCAAATTGCCAGGAGATCCATTCGCCACGACATAGACCATCACCATGCTCACCGCTATAAGCCCCTTTGTATTTGCGGACCAAGGCAGAGGCTTCCTCAGCAACGGCACGCATCTTCTGCGCGCCATCTCTACGCATATCGAGGATGGGGCGTACGTGCAATGTGCCAACCGATGCATGAGCATACCAAGTGCCACGTGAACCATATTTGGAGAACACCTCAGTGAGTGCCTGGGTGTAATCAGCCAAACTTTCCAAGGGCACTGCGCAGTCTTCGATAAAGCTAACTGGCTTGCCATCTCCTTTGAGGCTCATCATGATGTTCAAGCCTGCCTTGCGAACTTCCCAGAGGTTTTTTTGGAGAGACGCATCAGGCATTGAAACAACCGATCCTGGTAATCCCAGATCGCTCATGAGTTCTTGTAAGGCTTTGAGCTTTTCTAGGAGGGGCGCATGTGACTCACCAGAAAATTCAACCAGAAGAATCGCCTCTGGCGTTTGCGCAGTGTGATCGATTAATGCGGTCTCGATGGTTTTCTGAAAACTCGGATTACTGCGTGCTAAATCAATCATGGTGCGATCGACTAACTCGACAGCGGTAGGGCCCAGTTTCACAATATGCTGGGCACTATCCATGGCTTTATAAAAGCTGGCAAAGTTCACTATCCCAAGCACTTTATGTTTTGGTAAAGGGGCCAGTTTTAATTTCAGTGATTTGAAATACGCCAAGGTACCTTCACTACCCACGAGTAGATGTGCAAGATTGACGCTGCCATCTTGTGTATAGGGCAGCTCACTTTGAGGGTGAAAAATATCTAGGTTATAGCCGGCAACGCGCCTTAAGACTTTTGGGAAACGTGCTTCGATCTCAGGTTGCAGGGTATTGGCCAGGCCTTTTACAAAATCACCTAATTGCTTTGCTACTCCAGCGCTATTGGCGTAGTTGCTAAAGTTGGCAATTCTGCCATCTGCTAGCCAAGCATCAATGCCTAATACGTTATGCACCATATTGCCGTAAGCAATCGAGCGGCTTCCGCAAGAATTATTACCAGCCATCCCGCCAAGAGTCGCTTGCCCTGCGGTAGAAACATCTACCGGATACCAGAGCCCATATTGTTTGAGTGAGGCATTGAGATGATCTAGCACCATGCCTGGCTCCACTTCAACATAGCCTTTATCTAAATTGAGGTCGAGAACATTTCTAAAGTATTTGGTGTTATCAATCACCAGGGCTGCGCCTGTTGTTTGACCGCATTGACTGGTGCCACCACCACGGGGCAATACAGGTACACCCAGTTCTGCAGCAATCTGAATCGCACTGGCAATATCTTGTGCGGTTTTTGGTACAAAAACCGCCACAGGCATGGCTTGATAAATCGATGCATCAGTGGCATAGCGCCCACGGCTAGCGCTGTCTGTCATCACTTCACCAGAGGTTTCTTGGCGCAAGCGTTTAGCCAGCAGGGCCTGGTCCACCATGAGTTCTTTGAGGTTTAGTGGTTTATTCATGGCTTTGCTGTCTCCGCAGGCATTTCTGATTTCAGTAATTGCACAACAACATCCCGTTTATTCATGACGTGTTGGATCATGATCTTGCGCATTCTTTTGCTATCTCTAGCTTTGAGGGCGTCGAGCATTTCTTGATGTTCTTCGACAGCCTTCTCCCACTTCACACCATCTTGATTAGAGCGAAAACGTAAGGCCTCAATGCGCGCATTTACTTGGGTAAAGAGGCGGGAGAGAACTGGATTATTTGCCGCTTGGTTAATCAGGTGATGAATGCGCAAATTGAGTTGGTAGTAACTTGATAAATCTCGACGGGCATAAGAGGCCATCATTTCGTATTGCAGAGCTTCTAATTCTGAAAGCGTGGCATCGCTAATATTTTGCGCAGCAAGTTCTCCTGAAAAGCCTTCAAGATCAGCAATCACATCAAAAGTATTAACGACATCATCCAAACTTAATTGCAGGGCAATTGCACCGCGATTGGCGATGAGCTCAACCAAACCATCTGCTGCTAAGCGGCGTATCGCCTCGCGAATCGGCGTGCGGGATACGTTGAGGCTCTCCGCCAGCTCCCGTTCATTGAGCTTGCTTCCAGGAGGGATCTTCCCCTCCACTAAAAGCGAGCGGAGCTTTTGGAAGGTTGCCTCATGCAAATTGGTGGAGTTGGGTTGTTCGGTGAGGCTCATGCTGGAATCCTTTTAACCCTATATTTGTATACAAAAAAGCGAATAAGCCATCATAAACCATAAATATGGGCTTAATTTGACTATTTTTTATTAAAAATTGTATACAAAATAGAAAATTGGCATACACTGAGGGTCGAAATTATCTATAAACACACCATAAGTGAGACAAAGCATGTTGAAACTTGATAACCACGCATCAGGACGCCATTTTTTACATATTCCTGGTCCAAGCCCAGTTCCCCCTCGCATTTTGCGAGCGATTAGCTATCAAACCATTGACCATCGCGGTCCAGAGTTTGGTGCATTTGGTCTCAAGGTGCTGAGTGGTATTCAGAAGATTTTTAAAACTGAGCAGCCTGTCATTATTTATTCCGCCTCAGGTACGGGATCTTGGGAAGGTGCGTTGGTAAACGTTCTCAATCCTGGCGACAAGGTCTTGTTTTATGAAACTGGCCAGTTTGCTAATTTATGGCAAGCGCTAGCCAAGCGTCTTGGTTTGAATGTTGAAGTAGTGGGTAAGCCGGGGCAAGATTCTTGGCGTTGGGGTGTTGATGCTGCCGTGATTGAAGAGCGCTTGCGCAAGGACACCCAGCATGAAATTAAAGCAGTCTGTGTTGTGCATAACGAAACCTCTACAGGTGTGACATCGAATATTGCTGCCGTACGCAAGGCCATTGATGCGGCGAAGCATCCAGCCCTATTGCTGGTCGATAGCGTATCGGGCTTGGGTTCTGCGGACTATGAGCACGATCAATGGGGTGCGGATGTGACGGTCTCTGGCTCACAAAAAGGTTTGATGTTGCCTCCGGGTATTGGCTTTAATGCCTTATCGCCTAAAGCAATTGAAGCTAGTAAGCGTAGTACTTATCCAAAATCGTATTGGGCTTGGGATGAAATTCTAGAGTCCAATAAAAATGGCTATTGGCCAACTACACCGAGTACAAATCTCATGTACGGTTTACATGAAGCGATCGACATGATGTTAGCTGAAGGATTGGATACGATCTTTGCACGTCACCAACGTTTGGCCGCTGCTTGTCGTGAAGCTGTTAAAGCATGGGGTCTGGAAATTCAGTGTCAAGATCAAGACTGCTATTCACCGGTATTGACCTGTATTGCTACTCCAGAGGGGATGGATGCAGATGTATTGCGTAAACATGCTCTTGAGAAATTCAATCTGTCATTGGGCACTGGTCTTGGCAAGATTAAAGGGAAGGCATTCCGTATTGGGCATTTGGGCGACTGTAATGAACTCAGTTTGATGGCCGCTTTAAGTGGTGTTGAAATGAGTTTGGGCTCAATGGGCTACAAGCCCAAGGCCAGCGGCGTCGTTGCCGCCCAAGAATTCCTCAAATAATCAAGTATTTGGGCGGGGATAGGGTGTAGTTTGGCCGGCAGGGCAGTGCCTGGCTGCACCCCTTATAATTCAAGTACTTATATAGATAGCATTTTCATCATATAAACCATATTCGAAACAGAAAGATTAAACATGTTGGCAACTAAACCATACCTCACACAAGCTGATGTTCAAAAGATTTTGGATGCAGCAAACAAGCATGCCGCAGCAAATAAATGGGCTGTAACCATTGCCGTTTGTGATGATGGTGGTCACGTACTCGGCTTAATTCGGCGTGATGGTTGTGCTCCAGTATCAACTTACATTGCTCAAGAAAAAGCACGTACTGCTGCAATGGGTAAACGCGAAAGCCGTGTTTACGAAGAAATTATTAATAACGGCCGCACCTCTTTCTTATCTGCCCCACATATTTCGGGCATGTTAGAGGGTGGGGTCAATATCGAGGTAAATGGGTTTACCATCGGCGCAGTCGGCGTTTCCGGCGTTAAATCGACCGAGGATGCTGAAACCGCTAAGGCCGGCATTGCGGCCATCCTGTAAGTTACCTTGACAAATACTGCTACTGAAATACATTCATCTACAGGGGTTGGCGAAACTGCCACCCCTCCAGCAACAATCACTTTTGCTGATTTTGGTTTAGACCCGCTGATTCAAAAAGCGGTTGCTGAACAGGGTTACAACACCCCAACACCGATTCAAGCGCAATCTATTCCGCACGTATTGGCGGGCAGCGACCTCATGGGAGCAGCTCAAACAGGTACTGGTAAAACAGCTGCTTTTGTCTTGCCGATCATCCAGCGGATTTTGCGTCATGCAAGTAACAGCGCTTCTCCTGCGCGCCACCCCATTCGCGCTCTGGTGTTGACGCCAACACGTGAGTTAGCAGTGCAAGTTGCCGAGAATGCGGCGAGCTACTCCAAACATACCGATCTGCGTACAGCCGTGGTTTATGGTGGCGTGGATATGAAAGAGCAGGTTGCTGTCCTGCGCAATGGTGTCGAGATCCTGATTGCAACGCCAGGCCGTTTGTTAGATCACATTGGCTCGAAAGTTGCCAACCTCTCACAAGTTGAGTTATTAGTCTTGGACGAAGCTGATCGCATGTTAGACATGGGATTCTTGCCGGACCTGCAGCGCATCATTAATTTGATTCCTGCGCAAAGACAGACGCTATTGTTTTCAGCAACCTTTTCGCCAGAAATTAAAAAGCTTGCTCAAAGTTATTTGCGTACACCTGTAACGGTTGAAGTGGCGCGTCAAAACGCGGCCGCTGATACGGTCAAGCAAGTCGTACATTTGGTTTCTTCTGCAGATAAACAGCGCGCCATTGTGCGTGTTCTCGAGGCTCGCACTCGCCAAGGTTTATCCCGTCAATGCATCATCTTTACGAATAGCCGTTTGGGCTGCGCTAGATTATCGCGTGCCTTAGAGCGTGACGGCATCAAGGCTGGTGCTATTCACGGGGATAAGAGTCAGGGTGAGCGCACTTTAACGCTTGATGCCTTTAAATCTGGTGCCATCGAGGCTCTCGTGGCAACCGATGTCGCAGCGCGCGGTTTAGATATTCCAGATATGCCTTGCGTGATTAATCATGAATTACCTTACAACGCCGAAGACTTTATTCACCGCATTGGCCGTACTGGTCGCGCTGGTAGCAAGGGCGACGCGATTGCCTTGGTGGACGATAGCGAGAAGCGTTTGTTAGATGACATTGAAAAACTCATGAAGCGCAAGCTAGACGTAAAGCCCTTGCCTGATGGTCCTGCTTCATCTAGCAGAAGTGCAAGCTCAGCTCCAGCAAAAATGTCTGACCCATTTTTCTATCAGCCTTATGAGCCAGGTGCAGCACCGCAGTCTTCTGCAAATGCACCCAAGCCAGAAGAGAAGAAGGCCGGGATTGTGCCAGCAAAGCCAGCGGTAGGTGCTTTGCTAGGTGGCTTTAAGAAAAAGTAAGCAAATTTGTAGTTAGCTTTTCCAGGCGTGAGTGGCTGCCAAAAGCCACTCCGCAATCGTGATGCCTTGACCGTCCGGCAAATTCCTTAAGCCCAAATGTTGTGCTGCTTTGCGCAGTTCTGCAAGAGCATGTGGTGCATCCTCAGTATGGATTTGGGTTGCCAAAGTTTGCTTGCTCAGCTTTTCGCCATGCTCATCTAAGACCAAGGGTAGGTGGAGGTAATTGGGCCTTACATACCCCAAAACTTTTTGCAAATGGATCTGCCTAGCCGTGTTGCTGAGTAAATCTGCACCACGTACGATATGCGTAATACCTTGCCTGGCATCATCAACTACTACGGCAAGTTGATAGGTGAACAAACCATCGCTTCTACGCAATACAAAATCACCTACTTCTTGATTGAGGTTCTGCTCTTGCACGCCTAAGGCAAGATCTTCAAAAGTAATTTGACAATCTTGGGGCAGAGCAATGCGCCACGCAACTTTATCCTCATGGGTATGAGTCGCGGCATCTGCTTTGAGGTCGGCTGGCCTGCAGATGCCGGGGTAAACCATTTCCTGATTGCGGGCTGACGTAATGCCCTGCTTAGCTAGATGCTGAGCAATAGATTGTCGTGAGCAGGTGCAGGGGTAGAGTAGCTTGGCAGCTATCAGCTGCTCTAATGCCTTTTGATAATCTGCTTGGTGTGAGGATTGATATTCTGGCTCTTCATCCCACTGCAGGCCACAGGCCAATAGTTGAGACTGAATTTGGAGATCTGCACCCGGAATGCATCTTGGTGTGTCGATATCTTCAATGCGAAGTAACCATGCGCCACCCTGTTTACGGGCATCGAGCCAGCTACCCAAAGCTGCCACCAGTGAGCCTGCATGGAGGGGTCCTGTAGGGGAAGGGGCGAATCGTCCGCGATACAAGCTCAAGACCCTAAGATCTGGATTGTGCAATTGCTAAAGCGCTCAACTCACTTTTCACGTTTGCAAAAACAGCATCCCAATTACGTAATTCTGGTTGACGAAATAATTTGACAGATGGATACCAGGGACTGGATGTAGAAGATGCAAACCATTTCCAATCTGGTGCAAAGGGGAGTAAGACCCAACAGGGCTTGCCGAGTGATCCAGCAAGATGCGCAATGCTAGTGCAAGTAGTCACAACTAGGTCAAGGCACTCTATCAACGCAGCAGTATCAGAAAAATCGACAATCTCTTTTTCAACAAACTGAATATGGCTCAGTTGTGAAACAAGTTCTTGATCTCTGGGGCGAATCACTTGTTGTAGTGAAATGTATTCAATATTCTGTTCTGGCAAGCATTTCACGAAATCGGCTAAAGCCAAGCTGCGTAGGTGATCCTTTTTGAATGTAGGGTTACCGCTCCAGGTAATGCCTACGCGTAAAGCCCCTTTTTTGCGGCCTAGGCGCGAGTTCCATTGCGCCACTTTTGCTTGATCTATCAAAAGACTAGGGTGAATGCGGGCAATATCCACTGTTCTAATGTTGAGGCTATACGGCAAACTTAAAAGTGGACAGTAACAATCAACATCACTTGGTAGATGCTTTTCATCCACTAGGGTCACGCGTTCATTCGGGGCTTGCAAGAGCGCTAATAGCGCTCCGGGAACTACAAATACGACGTGCGCTGCTAAGTCAGAGAGCGGTGTAATAAAACGTGAAAATTGAATAGTGTCGCCAAGCCCTTGCTCGCAGAACACTAGAATGCGCTTTCCCTCTAGCGGGCTATCACCTAACCAGAGCGGCTTGGAAATGGTTGGAGCCGAGTGGAGATAACTTGGTAGCTGTCTACGCCACTCATGCTCTTTCAGACCCTCTTGAAAGTGTTGCTGGAGTAAAAGTGCATAGCCTTTGTTGTAATGGGCATCTGCATACTGCGCCTCTATATCAATCGCTTTTTGATAATGCGCAATCGCTTGGTCTAATTGCATCAGCTCATTCAAAGCCACGCCTTTGTTATTCCATGCCTCTGCATAATTTGGCTGAATGGCAATTGCCTGATCAAAGCTAGCTAAAGCCTCAGGAATTTGGGTGTGATAGGTCTGCAATACCCCCTGATTGCAATACGCTGCGGCATATTGCGGGTTGAGCGCCAAGGCTTTGCTGTAGCACTCGGCTGCCTGGGTAAACTGTTTCAGTTCTTTATGGGCTAAGCCACAATTATTGAATGCCTCTACATAAGCTGGTTGCAATTGAGTGGCTTGCTCGTAATATTGAATCGCCTGATCAAATTCCTGTAATTGCTTGTGAGCGTTTCCAAGGCTGTAGTAAATCTCTGCCTGCCCAGGGTCGAGTTTGAGACATTGCTGGAAACTCTCGATCGCAGCGCGATAGTCCTCTAGCTCTAATAAGGTATTGCCGCGATTAAAGTGCGCTTGGAAAAAGCTGGGGTTTAAGGCAATTGCTTTGCTAAAAGCATTTAGTGCCTCCTGATTTTTTCCTGACTCGAGTAGCAGGTTGCCGTAATTATTTAATGCATGAAAGTGATTGGGATTGATACGCAGAGCACTCTCAAGCAAGTGTTCTGCTTTATCAAACTGTTTTTTCTGGAGGGCGACTACTCCTGAAAGATGGAGGGCATCAAACTGGTTCGGAGCTAAGGCCAGAATTTGTTCGTAGATTTTCTCGGCCGAATCGAGTTGGCCTTGTTGATGAAGCTGAACTGCCTGCTGGAAAAGTGACTGAATTTGGGCTGGATTCATGGGGTGGTAATCCAGGTCAATTTTGAGGGGTTTAAGCCCGAATTTCCTTGGTCGGCTGGAAGGCTATTAACGGGGGTCCCAAGGCGTATGAGTCGCATGGGAATATGATAGTAGATTCCCCGGGAAGATTAAAATTAAGCCTGTATTCCAGATGGCAAAATCCCGTATGGATGCCCTTTTCAGCAACTCTCAATTTAAGTGAAATAGTCAGTTCCGTCTTATGGCATTACCCCGCTTCGTTCACCTCCGCGTTCATTCCGAATTTTCAATTACGGATGGAGTAGTGCGAATTGATGATGCGGTGGCAGCTGCTGCTAAAGATGAGATGGGTGCCTTAGCGCTGACAGACTTGAGTAATTTATTTGGTCTAGTGCGGTTTTACACCGCAGCCCGTGCAGGAGGCATTAAACCCATTGCAGGTGCTGATGTTTGGGTAAGTAATCCACAGGATCCCGATCAGCCACATCGTCTTTTATTACTAGTTCAGAATCATTCTGGCTACCTCAACCTCTGCGAATTGCTCAGCAGGGCTTCCTTAGATAATCAATCACGTGGCCGTGCTGAAGTGGACTCTGCCTGGTTTAGTGAGCCCGCAGCAAAAGCGGAAGATAAGAAGGCGAAAAAAACACTCTCTCATGGTTTGATCGCATTATCCGGAGGGCGCTTTGGAGAGGTCGGCGCCGCCTTATTGGCAGGCCAAGAGGATCAAGCAAAAATAGTTGCGCGGCGCTATGAAAAGCTATTCCCACAATCCTTCTATATTGAGGTTCAGCGCGGTGGCCACCCTCAGGATGAACAACAGCTCCAACTGGCATGTCATCTTGCGAGCGAGTTAGATTTACCGGTAGTAGCAACCCATCCCGTGCAGTTTATGCAAAGAAGCGATTTCACGGCGCATGAAGCGCGCGTGTGTATTGCTGAAGGTGAGTTACTTGGTAACCCCCGTCGACAAAAGAAATTCAATGAAGAGCAATACTTCTTAACGCAAGAGGAGATGGAGAGGCGTTTTGCAGATTTGCCGGCGGCATTAGCAAACTCGGTTGAAATTGCCAAGCGCTGTAACTTATCTCTTGTCTTGGGTCAGCCGCGTTTGCCCGATTTTCCGACGCCGCCCGGTATTACGCTCGACGACTATTTGCTGCAACAATCTCAGATTGGTTTAGAGCGTCATATGGCACGCAACTTCCCTGATCCGGAGGAGCGCGCTAAAGAAATGCCGCGCTATCAAGATCGCTTGGTATTTGAGGTCAAAACTATTTCTCAGATGGGTTTTCCGGGCTACTTCTTGATCGTGGCGGACTTCATCAACTGGGCAAAAAACAATGGTGTTCCGGTGGGTCCTGGCCGTGGATCTGGTGCGGGCTCTTTAGTGGCGTACTCTTTAGGCATTACAGACCTAGATCCACTGCGTTACAACTTGCTCTTTGAGCGCTTTCTCAATCCAGAGCGGGTATCGATGCCCGACTTTGATATCGACTTCTGCCAGCACGGTCGTGACCGTGTCATTCAGTACGTTAAAGATAAGTACGGCAAAGATGCGGTGAGTCAGATCGCCACCTTTGGAACCATGGCGGCGAGAGCTGCGATTCGTGACGTTGGTCGGGTACTCGAGCAGGGTTATAACTTTGTTGATGGCATCGCTAAGCTAGTGCCAAATAAGCCAGGTCAATACATGACGATTGAAATGGCGAAAAAGGAAGAAAAACAATTAGCAGAGCGCGAAAAGAATGAAGATGAAGTACGTCAACTTCTCTCCTTGGCTCAGCAATTGGAGGGCATGACTCGTAACGTAGGCATGCATGCTGGGGGCGTATTGATTGCTCCAGGCCGTCTAACGGATTTTTGTCCGCTGTATACCCAAGAGAGCAAAGATCAAGACAGTAGCTCAGTCATTAGTCAGTTTGATAAAGACGATGTAGAGGCAATTGGCCTGGTGAAGTTTGACTTCTTGGGTCTGACTACGCTAACGATTCTGGCAGCAGCAGAGCGCTGGATTAAAGCCTTACATGCAGATCGCAAGGATTGGAATATAGGCGAGATTCCGCTGGATGACGAGAAGGCTTTTGAGGTTCTCAAGCGCGCGAATACCGTTGCGGTATTTCAGCTAGAAAGTCGCGGCATGCAGGGCATGCTGCGCGAAGCAAAGCCCGACCGCTTTGAAGACATTATTGCTCTGGTGGCTTTATATCGTCCGGGTCCAATGGACCTGATTCCAGACTTTATTGAGCGTAAGCATGGCCGTCAAAAAGTAGAGTATCCCGATCCGCGGATTGAGCCCGTTCTGCGCGAAACCTACGGCATCATGGTCTATCAAGAGCAGGTGATGCAGATGGCCCAGATGATTGGGGGATACTCATTAGGTGGCGCAGATATGCTGCGCCGCGCGATGGGTAAGAAAAAGCCTGAAGAAATGGCGCAGCATCGCAAAATCTTTAGTGATGGTGCAAAAGCTGGCGGTATCACAGAAGCCAAAGCGAATGAAATCTACGATTTGATGGAACGCTTTGCGGGCTATGGATTTAATAAATCCCATGCTGCTGCCTATGCACTCTTAGCCTACCAAACTGCTTGGTTAAAGGCTTACTATCCCGCTGAATTTATGGCAGCCAACTTATCGCTCGCGATGGATGACACCGATAAGGTGAAGATTCTGTATGACGATTGCTTGGCCAACCAAATTCGGGTTTTCTCGCCTGATATTAATACCGGGGTGTATGAGTTCACCCCATTGCGTGCGCCAGATGCTGCGCCCGACTCTCCAATCAGTCATGTTCGCTATGGTTTAGGGGCCGTGCGGGGAACTGGCGAAGCGGCAATTGAGGCAATTGTTAAGGCGCGTGAAGCTGGTGGCCCATTTAAAGATTTATTCGACTTTTGCGCACGGGTAGATCGCCGTCAGGTTAATCGACGTGCAATCGAGGCGCTGATGAGGGCTGGGGCATTTGACAGCTTGTATCGGGATTCGGTTGCGGCAGGCGGAAATCTATATGACATTCGCTCCACTTTGCTAGCATCCTTGGCAAGAGCAATTGAGGCTGCTGAGCAGGCTGAGGCCTCCATTCATCAGGTGAGCTTATTTGAAGTGGCTGGTGAAGAGCATCGTCATTTGCCTGAGCTCGTTCGCGAGCCAGTATGGTCAGAGAAAAAACGCCTCCAAGAAGAGAAGACTGCTCTGGGTCTATGCTTAACTGGCCATATGTTTGATGCCTACCGTGAGGAGGCATCACATTTCATTCGTCAGCCATTAGCAAAGATCACAGAAGGCAAAGATCAGCTCATCGCTGGCATCATTACTTCCGCACGCATGCTTACTGGTCAGCGCGGCCGTATGATGATCGCAACTATCGATGATGGCACTGCTGCACTAGAAATCACCTTGTATAGCGAGGTATATGAGCCCAACCGCTCTTGGTTAAAAGAGGATGAGCTGTTGATTGCGAAGGTCAATGTCACGCCAGACAAATTTTCTGGTGGCATGCGCATTGTCTCTGAGGCGGTGATGGATATTACTGGCGCGCGCATGCGCTTTGCCCGCAATATTCATGTCAATCTTGACCCAGCGGTAGATGTTCGTATGCTCCGTACACAAATTAACCCTTATCTCATGTCTAATCGCGTACGCGATCCAAAATTCGGCGCACCACCATCCAGTGCTAATGATGGCGTCAAGGGCTTGATGTTGACAGCTGCTGTTACTACGAGTGGCGGAGCTTGTTTGGTGCAATTTCCGGAAGAGATGCGTATCTACCCAGATGATGCTTGTTTGCATAGCTTGCATCAATTGCTGCCAAGCAAGCAGGGAAGCGCTGTAGAAGTTCAGTACCACTAGGTACTAGAGAGCACTTTCTCTACCGCCTCTATCACTTGGGTGGGTTCCAGTAAATCTAAGCATTCACTATGACTATCGGCGTGATCTAAGCATCCCGCTTTGCGACAAGGTACGCATTCTCCTGGCCCTTGTAGGATCGTGACCTTGCCCACAGTTTGATGGCGTGCACGCAATTGATAAGGCTGCTGTCCTACAAAGCCATTTGGCCATGGCCCAAAATTCGTGGGCGGTGTTGCGCCAAAGAGGGTGATGGTTGGGGTATTACAAGCGGCTGCTAAATGCGTGATGGAGGTATCCACGCCAATATAGAGCGAAGCCCCACGCAATAGTGACCCAGCTTGGGGAATGGATAGCTTGCCAGCTGTATCGAGTACTTTGCTACGAACCGCATCATCGAGTAAAGACAAGATATCTTGGTTTAACTCCAAGTCTTGCTTTGCTGCAGAGGCGCTGAGCACCACCTGGAAGCCACGCTGTACAAGATTGCTAATGAGGGCTTGCCAGTGCGCAAGTGGCCAGCGCTTATACGCTGTTAGTGGACCTGGATGAATGACGACATAAGGTTGCGTTAAGGCGCTGGCAATCACTGGTGTAAGCGGCTCGCCAATTGGAGGGGTGACCTCAATCGGTTTTGAAAATAATGCCTGTGGATTTTTGAAGAACACCTCTAAGAGGCGCAATTTTTCTGCAATCACGTGCTGAGCAAAATAATCGACATCAACTGTATGCATGGAAATCCATTTTTTCCAGGCATTTTGTTTGTCTGCTTTGCTATGACCCTTACCCTGCGGGTGTCCGCCTAATACGCCAACGCGCCTAAAGGCCGCAATCAGACTATACAAATAAGCGCGGTCACTTGGTTGGGTGACAAAAGCGAGGTCATAGCGTTGAAACAGGCGATTGAATAGCGATAGATATTCGCCGAACTTGGGTCGATCTGAGCTTTCAATTATTTGGGCGATGTCCGGATTGCCCTTGAGCATATCGAGCTTTCCCTTGTAGCCTAAAAAATGAAATTCTGCATCCGGCCACAATTCTCGGGCCTTGCTAATCAAGGGGGTGGTCACTAAGACGTCACCAATTTGCCGAGTGGCAATAAACAATACTTTTTTAGGCTTTAAAGAAGAGAACGCTTTCATGATGCTTTACATTGCCTTAGCCAAAATCTTTTCTCGTACACGACGGGCATTTTCGGCAGCATTGCTTTGATCGTGGATTTTGTGGAAAAGGTGAAAGACCTCTGTGGCCCATGAGCCAGACTTACGTTGAATACCGTGGCGCTGCAAGCGAAAGACAAAATCGGCATCTTCATGCCCCCAGCCCGTCATGGTTTCATCAAATCCCTCAATCATCTGGGCATCCGATTTCCAGCAGGCCATATTGCAACCTTTAATGCGTCGCCAAACAAACTTTTTGTAATCACGCCATGAGCCATTGCCCAGTTTGATTTTGATAGGCCAGTACTTATTGATGCCGCCACGAATGCGCTCTCTCAAAAGGCTAGCGTCAAATCGGGCGAAGTCCCAATGGGGCCATGTGAAGAGTTCATGTGTCAAAGTTTCATTTAGGAGCACTCTGCTGCCGGTGACGAGGTAATTTTTTTGCGCTAGTGCGCGGTGTTGCGCTACAAAATCTGGCTGAACAATGCAATCGCCATCGAGAAAAATAAGATAGTCCCCTTGAGTGCTAGCAATTGCTTGATTCAAAATTTTAGTTTTCCGAAATCCTTGGTCATCTTGCCAAAGGTGGGTGATGGCAATTGGGTGGGTAGCACGAATGTGCTCGATGAGTTCTTTGGTTTGCTTAGTAGATCCATCATCCGCAATAATGATTTCAAAATCACGGTCAGTTTGTGTGGCGAGAGACTCTAGAGAAAGCTTTAGCGCTTGTGGCCAGTTATAGGTGGCCAACAAAATCGAAATCATTTACGCACTTCCTGATTGAGGTGCCACAGCTTGATATAGCGATAGTAAGTGCCTTGACCATTGGAGATGGCTAGGGCAAATCCTTGTGGACCATCTAAAAATCCTGCTCGCAAGATGTAGGTTCGAAAAAAGGCCCAGGCGCCATGTATTACCGCTTTGAAGGGGCTACTGTTTTTGCCTTTAGCAAACGCTTGCTGTGCAGATGCCGTTGAGTAACGATCTAATTTCTGGAGCACTTGGGAGTAATTCATAAAGCTGTAATGCAGCATCGGATTTTCGAGTTTAGCAACCGGACCCTGGGGAATCAGTCGCTCGTGCACTAAGTCATCCGAGAAGCGTGCAGTCCCGCGTTTAAAAAGACGGTCAACGTAATCGGGGCTCCAGCCAGAATGGCGGATAAAGCGACCGCAATACCAAGAAAGGCGTGGGATCGCAAAGCAATCTATCTGGGCGCTGTGGTGAATGGCGGTCAAAATCTCCGATCTGAGGGCGGGGGTCAGTCTTTCATCGGCATCGAGGGATAAGACCCATTCGCCTGTTGCCAGGTCTAAGGCGCGGTTTTTCTGGGGGCCAAACCCCGGCCAATCGGCGGGCTGGGCAATCGTTGCGCCATGTTTTTGGGCGATCTCCAGGGTGCGGTCGGTGCTGTTCGTATCGACCACGATGATCTGCTGGGCCAGCCCCTCTAGAGAGGCTAGACAATCGTCCAAATTGGCCTCTTCGTTGCGGGTGATGAGTATGACGGATAAGGTGGGCATAATTCATTATATGAATGCTCAAGACCGTTATGCCTTAAATCGCCTAATCGCCTATCTCAAGCCCCATATTGGCCTCATTATCGGCTCATTATTGGCCATGGCCTTAGTGGCTGGGGCTGAAACCTCTATTCCGGCACTCATGAAGCCTTTATTGGACCGAGGCTTCACTGGGCAGCTTAATAGCAAGCTATGGCAAATCCCCGTCTTTTTGGTGGGTTTGGCTTTGGTGCGGAGTTTGGCGCAGTTTTTATCTAACTATTTACTCACTCGGGTGATTAACGCAGTGCTCCTGAAATTACGCGAGCAAATGTTTCAAACCTTGCTCCATGCTGGCAGCGCATTTTTTCAGAAAAACTCAGCCTCCAAGTTAATTAATGCAGTGGTCTTTGAGGTAAATAATGTCCTATCCATTATGGGCGGAATGCTCATTAGCTTGGTGCGGGATTCGCTCACGGTGGTTGGACTGATGGGCTACTTAATTTATCTGAACTGGAAACTCACTCTCGTGGTGTTACTCATTTTTCCAGTGATTGCTTTTGTCATGAGTAAGGTCAATCGTCGCTTGCGTTCACTCAATCGCGAGCAGCAAAATTTAACGAGTGAGCTTGCTTATATCGTGGAAGAGTCCGCCGCAGGTTTTAAGATTGTCAAAGTCCATGGCGCCGAGGAATATGAAATTGGCCGCTTTATGGAGAAGGCGGAGCGCCTGCGTCAGTTTGCTCTGAAGTCTGCAGTAGCAGGCGGCCTGAATCAGCCGATCACCCAGCTCATCGCTTCAATGGCCTTGTCGATTGTGCTAGTGATTGCCTTAATGCAGTCTGCTACTGAAGGCACTACGGTTGGAGGTTTCGCAGCTTTTATCACTGCCATGATGTTGGTGATTTCGCCTCTAAAGCATTTGGCAGATATTAACCAGCCTTTACAGCGTGGCTTAACTGCAGCAGAAATGATTTTTGATTTAATGGATCAACCCTTCGAGGAGGATGAAGATCGTAGGCTCAATATGAAACCGCTGGATCATGCCAAAGGCGCTATTCGTTTTGAGAATGTCGGTTTTTCATATCAGCAAGAAGCGGGGCGCAGGGACGCACTGACTGGCGTCAACTTAGATATTCAGCCCGGTGAAGTGGTTGCTTTTGTTGGGCCTTCTGGAGGGGGTAAGTCCACTCTGGTGAATTTACTGCCACGCTTTTTCAGACCCACCAGCGGCCATATTTTTTTAGATGGAATACCTCTAGAAGAAATCGTTTTATCGGATGTCCGCAAACAAATTGCTTTTGTAAGTCAGGATGTTGTGCTGTTTAACGACACGATCGCTGCCAACGTTGCCTATGGGGCCCTTGGGGAAGAGGGTATCGATCGAGGTCGTGTCATTGAGGCCCTGGAGGCGGCCAATCTTTCGGCTTTAATCCAAGACCTACCTGAGGGAATTGATTCTTTGGTTGGTGATAACGGTAATCGCTTGTCTGGCGGTCAACGCCAGCGCTTAGCTATTGCTCGTGCTATCTATAAAAATGCACCTATTTTGATTTTGGATGAGGCTACCTCAGCTTTGGATTCAGAATCTGAGCGCCAGGTACAAGATGCCTTAGAGCGATTGATGGCAGGTAGAACAACGCTAGTAATCGCTCATCGTCTCTCAACGATTGAACATGCTGACCGCATTGTGGTTTTAGAGCATGGGCGGGTAGTTGAAAATGGCTCTCACGAGGAATTAATCAAGCGGGATGGCTTGTATGCCAATCTGCATCGAATTCAGTTCTCGAATGCTTAGAGGCTGAGTTTTAACTTAAAACAATATCGTATTGTTCTTGGCGGAAGCTGCCCTCTGCCTGAAGCGTAATAGGCTTACCAATAAAATCGCCTAGCTGAGCTAAGAATTGATTTTCCTCTTCCAAGAAGAGGTCGATCACATCGGGCGCAGCGACTATCCGAAACTCTCGGGGATTAAATTGGCGGTGTTCGCGCACAATCTCCCGTAGGATCTCGTAGCAAATGGTTTGAGCGGTCTTTACTTCACCTTTGCCCATGCAGGTGGCACAAGGCTCGCAAGTAATGTGGGCAAGTGACTCTCTCGTTCGTTTGCGCGTCATTTCCACCAATCCCAAAGCAGAAAATTCGCTTACAGAAGTCCGGGCATGATCACGCTCTAAATTCCGTTTGAGTTCATACAAGACCGACTCTTGATGGTCTTTGCCAATCATGTCAATAAAGTCAATGATGATGATGCCGCCTAGATTGCGTAAGCGTAACTGCCGTGCAATGGCTTGAGCAGCTTCGAGATTGGTTTTAAAAACGGTGTCATCGAGATTACGGGCACCAACATAGCTGCCCGTGTTGACATCAATAGTAGTCATCGACTCTGTTTGATCAATCATGAGGTAGCCACCAGATTTCAGATCCACTCGCCGACCTAATGCCTTATTGATCTCGGCATCTACATCAAATAAATCAAAGAGGGCGCGCTCGCCACGATGCAAGGTCAGCTTGCCCAATAAATTGGGCATATAGAGGTTGGCAAAGCCCTTGAGCCTCTCAAAATTCTCTGCAGAGTCCACTCGAATTTGCGTTGTCTCTTCGCCGGCCACATCGCGTAGGACGCGCTCGGCCAAACTTAAGTCCTGATACAGCAAGCTTGGAGCTGCATTGTGCTTGACCGCCTCGCGAATGTTCTCCCAAGTGGTGCGCAAGTAGTGCATGTCATGAACCAACTCTGTATCCGAGGCATCTTGGGCGCTCGTGCGCACAATAATTCCGCCTTTTTCATCATCAGCCATCAGGCCAGCTAAACGGGCTTTGATTGCTTCGCGCTCTTCTGGTTGGTCAATGCGTTGAGAGACACCGATATATTTCTCGGTAGCCACATCCGTGCCTGCAGGCGGCAGATAAACCAAGTTGCGGCCTGCAATACTGAGTTGGGTTGTTAGGCGTGCACCCTTGGTACCAAGGGGATCCTTAAGCACTTGCACCAACAATGTTTGACCTTCAAAAAGTAATTTCTCAATCTGGGGCTGAGGAGTGCTTTGGGTAATATCCGCTACGTGCATAAATGCAGTCCGCTCTAAACCAATCTCGATAAATGCCGATTGCATTCCAGGTAAGACGCGAACTACTTTTGCTAGATAGATATTGCCAACAATGCCGCGCTGACGAGTTCTCTCAATTTGCAGCTCTTGCACTGCTCCCTGCTGAATTAAAGCTACGCGCGTTTCTTGCGGAGTGATATTGATGAGGATTTCTTCATTCATATGCGAATAACTTGAGCGCGATCGAGTAGTAGAGCGGTTTCATAGAGCGGAAGACCCATGATACCGCTATAACTGCCTTTGATCGAGGGGATAAAAGCACTCCCAGAACCCTGGATTCCATAGGCTCCAGCTTTACCAAAGGGTTCACCGCTCTCGATGTATACCTTAATTTGATCGGTCGACAGTTGTGCAAATTGCACTTCCGAAACCTGTACTAAGCAGTAGGGTTTTTCATTGGGCTCAATCGTCAGTGCTACTGCGCTTAAGACCTGATGGATTTTGCCGCTCAGCATTTGAAGAATGTGGGCAGCATCTGCTGCATTGCTAGGTTTACCCAAAATTTGGCCCTCAACACTGTCCGGGAGACTCACTGTAGTATCGGCGCACAAGATCGGTGCCCATGGGAGATTCTTTTGTTTCCAGCGCTCTAAGGCGACAGTGCTTTTGGCCAAGGTCACCCGCTCAACATAAGCCCGAGCATTTTCTTGTAGCAGTGGGGTTTCAATACTTTCAGTATCTTCGCCTGGCTCTGGGAGTAGTAACTCAAAACGAGTACCGATTTGCTTTAGTAGCTCTTGGCGTCGTGGGCTTTGAGAGGCCAGGTAAATAAAGGTGTGCACAGCATTACTCGCGATGATAGGGGTGACCCTGCAAAATAGTCCATGCTCGGTAGAGCTGCTCAACTAAAAGCACTCTGGCCATTGCATGCGGTAGTGTCAGGCTTGAGAGGCGCCACATCGCTTGAGCATTATTTTTGAGGCTGGGATCTAAGCCATCAGCCCCACCAATTAAAAAGGTGATGTCAAAACCTTCTTGGCGCCAATTGGCCAGCTGAGTAGCGAGGTGTTGAGTGGTCTGGTCTTTGCCGCGCTCATCGAGCGCAATAATGCGTGACCCCTTAGGAATGGCCGCAGCGATTTTGACTGCTTCTTTGGCGGGGGTGAGGTCGGGCTTAATTTCTTTAATTTCAATGCTGCAATCGGCTGGCATACGCTTGATGTAATCGTGGGTGGCTGTTGCCACCCAATCTGGCATTTTGTGTCCAACAGAAACAATGGTTAAGCGCATCGATTATGTAGTGCTATGGGGTTTTACTCGTCTTCCTCATCTGGCTCGCTTGCTTTTGCAAGACCTTTGCTGCCGGCCAATTTCACGCGAACGGGTTTGGCGCCCCACATACCTTCAAGTTGATAGTAAGAGCGCAACATGGGTTGCAAAATATGTACGACGATATCGCCGCAATCTACTAGCACCCATTCTCCAGTTTCTAAGCCTTCAATCGAGATGACTTCGCCACCTTTGGCATTGACTTCTTCTTTGACGGACATGGCTAAAGAGCGGGTTTGGCGATTGCTTGATCCGGTAGCAATAATCACGCGATCAAATAACTCGCTGAGTTTGGTGGTGTCGTAGACGCGAATATCTTGCGCCTTAACATCTTCGAGGGCATCAATAATGACGCGTTGTAATTTACGTAAGTCCATGGTTTCCGAGCAATATTTCTAAAGAGTTGAGGGTGATCTTAGCTTGATTACTGATACAAGCCCAGATTTGTAATGATTTCTAGGGTATGAGACGGTATTTGCTCGGATCCAATCGTGTGGCGAGCGGGGGTTTTGAGGTGTTGACGTAATGCCGTGGAGGAAAGATCCACAGCAAGACTTTCATCAATGTAGATGAGGCCAGAAGTGTCAGTTTCAAGGGCGCTTGCATCTTTTGTCTGATGTTTTGCGAGGTATTGTGCAAGTACAGGCGTTAATTGTTGCTCTAGTGCATGATTTGGGCGGCTCGCAACAGCGAAATTGAGATAGTTGCTTAATTCTTGCCAGTCATGCCAGCTTGGTAGCGCTAGAAGCGAATCAGCACCCATCAACCAGATCAGACTGGCATCTGACCCAAAACGCGCTCTGAGGGCTTTAGCGGTATCAATGGCATAACTTGGTCCTGCGCGATCAATCTCGATGCGATCAATGCCTACTTGAGTGGGAATCTTGAGATACAACATTGCACGAGCCAAATCAATTCCAGCAGCCTCTGTTAATTGCAGGCGAATAGCCGCTGGGGTGATACCACTTCCTTTTTGCCATGGCTCACCACTGGGAATGAGTAACAAGGCATCGAGGTGCAATATCTTGGCAAAATGAATCGCTAACTTGAGGTGACCCACGTGGGGTGGATCAAAGGTGCCACCTAAAATACCGATTTTTTGACGAGTGCTCAAGCTAACCAATCACGCGGTTTAAGGTAATAGTCATACAACTTGGCTTCGGGTGTGCCTGGCTCAGGCTGCCAGTTGTACCACCATTGCACTACCGGGGGCATCGACATGAGAATAGATTCCGTACGACCACCAGAGTGCAGACCAAAAATAGTGCCACGATCAAAGATGAGGTTGTACTCAACATAGCGGCCGCGACGATATTCCTGAAAGGATTTTTCTGCAGCGGTAAAGGGGTCTTGATGGCGACGCTCTACGATTGGTAAATACGCATCAATGAAAGCATCACCTACGGCACGGGTCATTGCAAAGCTTTTTTCAAAACCAAGCTCATTGAAGTCATCAAAAAAGACGCCGCCAATGCCGCGAGGTTCTTCGCGGTGTTTGAGATAAAAATATTCATCGCACCATTTTTTGAAGCGCGGATAGAGCTCAGGGCCAAACGGATCGAGTGCATCCTTCGCTGTTTGGTGAAAGTGCTTGCAATCCTCGTCTACGCCGTAATAGGGCGTGAGGTCAAAGCCGCCACCAAACCACCAGACAGGTTCTTTATCCGGCGCCTGTGCAATAAAGCAGCGCACATTCATATGGGTGGTAGGAATCATGGGATTATTGGGATGAAAAACCAAAGAGACGCCCATCGCCTCAAAGCTGCGACCTGCTACTTCTGGGCGATGGTGCGAAGCTGAGGGCGGCATTTGATCGCCGCGCACATGAGAAAACCCTACACCACCTTTTTCCAAGATGTTGCCTTGATCGAGAATGCAGGTACGTCCATAACCTTTGAGCTTGCTGTCCTCAGGTTTGTGCCACTCATCTGCCACAAATGCTTTGCCATCGAGCGCACTCATCGCGCTGGTAATGCGATCCTGCAAGCCTAAGAAGTATTCCTTGAGGGCTGCAATGTCAATTTGAGTATGTTGTTGTGACAAGGGGCTCTAGACTCTTATTTAATTGCGCGATAGCCAATATCTTTGCGGTATTGCATGCCATCAAACTGAATTTTGGCAATCGCATCGTAGGCTTTTTGTTGGGCACCACGAACGGTGTCTGCTAAACCGACAACGCACATGACGCGACCGCCGGAAGTGACGAGCTTGTCATCCTGTAATTTAGTGCCAGCATGAAAGGTCAACTGATCCTCGGTGTCTGCAGGAATGCCGGTGATGACATCACCATTGCGTGGAGTATCAGGGTAGTTATGAGCAGCCAAGACAACGCCTAATGCGGTGCGGCGGTCCCACTCTAGCTCCACTTCATTGAGCTTGCCATCCACTGCATGATCAAGGGCATTCACCAGATCGCTGCGTAAACGCGCCATGATCGGTTGTGTCTCGGGATCACCCATGCGGCAGTTGAATTCCAGTGTTTTAATTTTTCCGTCTGGCGCAATCATGAGGCCCGCATACAAAAATCCGGTATAGGGCAGGCCGTCCGCTTCCATGCCCTTGACGGTAGGCATGATGACTTCGCGCAGGGCGCGCGCATGAATTTCTGGGGTGACTACTGGAGCAGGGGAGTAGGCTCCCATACCGCCGGTATTGGGGCCTTGATCAGCATCCAATAAACGCTTGTGATCTTGACTCGTTGCTAACGCAAGAACATGTTTGCCATCGACCAACACGATGAAGCTGGCTTCTTCGCCAGTGAGGAATTCTTCAATCACCACACGGGCACCTGCGTTACCTAATTTATTGTCAGCCAACATCATGTCTACGGCAGCATGTGCCTCAGCCAGATTCACGGCCACAACGACGCCTTTACCAGCAGCTAAGCCATCAGCCTTAATGACAATCGGCGCACCCTTTGAATCAATGTAGGCATGCGCTTCGAGTGCATTTGAAAAAGTTTGGTAATCCGCAGTTGGAATGCCATGGCGCTTCATGAATGCTTTTGAGAAATCTTTGGATGACTCTAATTGGGCTGCCAATTGTGTTGGTCCAAAAATACGTAATCCATTGTTACGGAAAACATCCACAATACCCGCAGCGAGAGGGGCTTCTGGTCCAACAACGGTTAAGTGAATCTTTTCACGCTTAGCAAAGTCAGCTAATTCTTGTAAGCCAGTAATGGGTAAATTTTCAATGCCAGCAGCAGCTTGTTTGGCAGTAGCAGTCCCACCGTTTCCGGGGGCAACATATACGGTTTGTACTTGAGGGGATTGAGCTAGCTTCCATGCTAGAGCATGTTCGCGTCCGCCAGAGCCGATAAGAAGAATTTTCATAGTAAAGGTGATAAAGGAATATTAAAGAGCCGCGTTGGTAAAGACATCTTGAACGTCATCTAAGTTCTCAAGCGCATCGAGTAATTTCTGCATGCTTTCGGCTTGCTCACCCTCAAGGGTAATTTCTGTTTCAGGACGCATCGCTACCGTAGCCAGTTCAGCTTTTAGGCCAGCTTGGTTGATAGCATCTTGTACTTTTGAAAAGTCAGGTACCGGTGTGAGCACTTCAAACGAACCATCATCGTGTGCAATCACATCATCGGCACCAGCATCTAGTGCAACTTCCATGAGCTGATCTTCATTGGTGCCTGGTGCAAATAACATCTGTCCACAGTGCTTGAAGAGGAATGCAACAGAACCTTCTGTTCCCATATTGCCGCCATTTTTATTAAATGCATGGCGTACTTCTGCCACGGTGCGAGTGCGGTTGTCTGTTAGGCAATCCACAATCACAGCAGCACCATTGACGCCGTAACCCTCATAACGAATTTCTTCGTAATTAACGCCTTCAAGAGAGCCTGTGCCGCGCTGAATTGCTCTTTGTACGTTGTCATTGGGCATATTGGCATCTTTTGCCTTATCAATGGCTAAACGTAAACGTGGATTTGCAGTCAGATCGCCGCCGCCCATTTTGGCAGCAACGGTAATTTCTTTAATCAGTTTGGTCCAAATCTTGCCGCGTTTTTCGTCTTGACGACCTTTGCGGTGCTGAATATTGGCCCATTTCGAGTGGCCGGCCATACGGGTAAGTCCTTTTAATAATTTGGCTGTAAGAGGCTATTTTAAGGGGTTCTAGAGCAAAGGGAGGGGGTTGCTGAGCAATTTTTGTTACACTCTCATGTCTTAGCAGTAACAAAGCATCAAAATTAAGCAGAATTTCCACTGCAAACACCTGCCTCGGTGATGGAATTGGTAGACGTGCCGGACTCAAAATCCGGTGCCGCAAGGCGTGGCGGTTCGAGTCCGCCCCGAGGCACCACTCTTTTCCCGTTTTAAATGATCTTAATAGCGACCTGCTTGCTGGCAAAGCTAAAGGCAAGTAGCTCATATTTCCATTGGTATTGCACCAACGCTTCCTGAAATGCTTTGAATTCATCTTCTTTCCAGGATTTGTAGCCAATATATTCATCAAAGACGATAACGGTTCCCGGCACAATTTGCGGGCCCAATAAATCAAAAATGGTTTTGGTTGAGCTGTAAAGATCGCAATCGATATTCATAAAGCGAATCGGTTCAGGATGCGTCTTTTTAAATTCCGGAATCGTTTGATCAAACCAGCCTTGGTGCAAGGTAACGTTCGCAGGGACTTCTGGTAGATCGCCGTTGGCGCTATAACTTCCTTGTGGCTCATCATTCCAGTTTTCTGGAATACCTTCAAAGCTATCAAATCCATGTACTTCTGTTTTGATGAGTGAGGCGATATTGCAAATAGACTTGCCGTTATAGACGCCAAACTCTAAAACCAGGCCATCTAATTTGGCATGCGACATTGCCACATCAATCGTTTTGGTATTGGTACCAGTCAGGACGCTCGATTGCAGATTGAGGGTTTTGAGGTGCGCCCAAGACTCTAGCTCAGGCTGGACGCCAGGCGCTTGCGCAATCGCCTGCAGGGTTTTCTCTCCCAGCTCCTCTTGTCCGTAATACGCTTGCAGCATACCCAAGAAAAACACATACATGGGATTGGCGCTATCTAAGCTTGCGGCTTGTTCAAGGGCTTGCATCGCCTCAGCACCGCGCTCAAGATCCACTAGTACTGCATGACGGTTAAATAGGGGCTCGACAAAATGGGGGTCTAGCGTAATAGCTTGTTGATAAGCCTCTAAGGCTTCCGGTAGTTCTCCAAGTTCAGTGAGGCAGACGCCTAGACTATTCCATGCGCTAGCATTGTTGGTTTGCAGCGCAAGTGCCTTGCGAAACCAATATTGCGCTTGGGCAGGTTTCATCGACTTGAGAAAGAGTGAGCCTATGTTGTAATGAATCAGCGCAGAGTCTGGTGTTATTTCTAATGCTTTTTTGTAGAGCCCAAACGATTCTGAAAATTGATTTTGTTTGAGAAGATTATTCGCTAAATTGACGAGCGGTTCAATCTGCAGAGGGGCAAGCAAAGTCGCTTTTTTGTAGAAGCTGTTTGCCGCATCTAGATCGCCTATTTGGGTATGGCAAATGCCCAGCGGTACATACACACTTGCTAAAGCCGGGCTGAGTTGATTGGCTTTGGTAAACAAGGCGATTGCCCCGTGAAAATCGCCTTGGTATTGGGCAATAGAGCCGCTGAGACACAAAGCCTGCAAATGTTCAGGCGCCTCGCTCAAAATAGCGAGATAGATGTCATTAGCTTTGCCGAGCTCTCCATTTTGGTGAAATTGGATGGCTTGCGATAGCAGGTTTAAAGCGCTCATATGAATCTGGAATAAATGGGGTTCGAGTGCCGCTTAAATTTCGTAAGAATCTGTCTCATTATTCATTGCTTGCTCAACCATTTTTTTGGTGAGAGTTGGCGAGAACAGTTCGATAAAGGTATAGACGAAGGAGCGAAGATAAGCGCCTTGCTTCACTCCAAGATGTGTCACGTTATTGCCAAATAAATGGCCTACGGAAATTACTTTCAAATTGCGGTCACGATCGGGATCGTACGCATGGCCTGCAACAATTCCAATACCCATGCCTGCTTCTACATAGGTCTTGATCACGTCAGCATCAATAGCCTCAAGGATGATGTCAGGAGTCACGTTGCGTTGTGCAAAAGCGGCATCGATCTTGCTGCGACCGGCAAAGGCTTTGTCATAGGTAATGATTGGGTATTTAGCAATTTCTTCTAAGGTAATAGTTGCTTGGTTCAACAGGGGATGGCTGAGGGGAACCATTACTACATGCTGCCACTGGTAGCCGGGCAGTGCCAATACGCCCTGGGTGTTAGCAATACCTTCAGTAGCAATGGCGATATCAGCACGATCGTGACTCAACAGTTCGGCAATCTGGCCCGGGCTTCCTTGTTGAATGCTGACGCGCACTTTAGGAAAGCGCTTAGTAAATTCCGTCAGTACCTTAGGAAGTGCATACCGTGCTTGCGTATGGGTGGTTGCAATGACGAAGTTACCCTGGTCTTGACTCGCAAAATCTTTACCTACACGTTTGAGTGTTTCTACTTCATCGAGGATGCGCTCGATGGAGCTCAGAATTCGTTTGCCTGGTTCGGTCAAGGAGCGTATGCGTTTGCCGTGGCGGCGAAAAATTTCCACGCCCAATTCATCCTCTAATTCAATGATGGCTTTAGAGACGCCTGGCTGAGAAGTGAAGAGCGCCTTTGCCGCAGTGGTTAGGTTGAAGTTTTGCCTAACGGCTTCGCGCACAAAGCGGAACTGATGAAGGTTCATGTGGAATTCCTATCTATATATCTACAAAGATATAGGAATCAAATTCTAAATGAATTTTGGGTATTAGGCCTTAGAAACCCAGCGTAAACCAGCCAGTGCCAATAAGAAGTAGACCAGGGGAGGCGTTAAAGCCGTCATAAAGGCGGGCCAAGCACTCAGTAAGCCCACATTGGAGAAGAGGGAGTTAAAGAGCTGAAAGCTCATTCCGAGCATGATTCCGCCAAAAACCTTAATCCCCACGCTACCAGCGCGCACTTTTAAATAAGCAAACGGAAGCGCTAAAGCAAGCATCACAAAAATGGTGAAGGGGTAAACCACCTTTTTCCAGAAGGCGATTGAATGTCTCTGGGTGTCTTGTTTGTTTTCTTGGAGGTGATTAATAAAACGACCCAAGCTCACAATCGACATTTTCTCCGGACTAATGAGGAGCACGCTGAGAATTTGCGGGGTGACCTCAGACTCCAGAGTCAGAATGGGGTGGGTAAACGTCTGTGCTGAAAACACCGGATTGAGAGGGTCAGTCTGTTTGGTTTCTTTAAAGCGTGTTTCGGTAACATCATTCAGAACCCAGATACCCGTCTCATCAAAGTGACCAGAGGGCGCGCTACGAATCGATAGCAGGTTATAGACATCATTAAATTCATACATGCGGATATCGCGAATGTCATTATCTTTATCCACCTTGCCTACGTTCACGTACCGTACACCAGGCCGCACAGGGCCGCTGCCATCTTCATCCCTGAGACGATCCTTAACCCAAACGCCTGTTTTAAATTGAGATGAGTAGGTTGAGCCGAGCGCCTTCATGCGAATCTGTTCAGATTTCGCTTCGGTGTAAGGGCCAACCCACTCACTCATGATGAGGGTGATGGCTACTAGTGGGAGGGAGATTTTGCTCAGGGTTATGAGGCCACGCTTCACATCAAGGCCCGCAATGCGCAAGATCGTAAATTCTGATTGGCTAGCGAGCATTGCAAAGACATAAATACTTCCGATGAGGCCGGCGATGGGAATGATTTCGGAAATACGGCTCGGCGCCTTGAGTAAGACATGCAATAAGGCGAGCGGAAGAGTGTATTGCCCTTGCACTGAACCCAATTCGCTCAAAATATCAAAGAATAAAAATAGCGCAACTAAGGCAAAGAGAATGAAACCAAATGCAGCATAAATCTGCTTGGCAAGGTAACGCTCATAAATATAGGGAAAGAGCAATTTCATTTTCTTGACAGAGATGCTGGTAATTGACGGCGCCACCACTTCACTGACGGATTAATACGATTGCGAATTAACAAGATTGCCATCAACAGTGCTAATAAGTGTATTGGCCAGACCCCAACAAACACGCTGAACTTGCCCTGCGCAACAAAGTTTTGCGTTAGGTTTAAAAGGTTGCTATAGATCAGATAAATCAGCACTGCATAAAACATGGCAGTGTAATTTCCCAAGCGAGGGTTCACATACGCTAATGGGATAGCAATCAAAACCAAGCCAAGCGCCATGAGTGGCAAACCAATGCGCCATAGAAGCTCGGCTCGATTCGGATTAATGGTGATGGGGTCGGTATCGTTCAGCAATTCAGAAATAGTCTTTTCGCGATCCCTTGGAGGTGGCGCAAGCGCCTCCTTGCTGCGAATCTTGGTGGTGTACTCATCAAACTCTAGGATACGAAAATCAGGCTGTGTAGGCTGCCCCTCATAGCGGCGACCATGATTGAGGATGATGGATTTTTCGCCATTCTCAGCATTTTGAATAAAGCCAGTTGACGACACTGCAATGCTGAGGCGACCATTTTTGTTGTCCGCAACAAAGATATTCTTTACTTCGCTCTTATCAATATCCAGCTCTTCAATAAAGAATACGCGCTCTGCTTTAGCCGATTCCTTAAATTGTCCAGCGCTCACCATAGAGACGTCATCACGTTGTTGGAAGCGTTGACTAATCAGGGTGGATTCGCGATTTGCCCAAGGCCAAACGAATAAAGCAAGCAAGGCAATGACAATGATTAACGGCGTAGCAAACTGCAGAATAGGTCGAATGAGATTGGTAACGCTCAAGCCACTGGCAAACCAAACAATCATTTCTGAGTCTTTGTACCAACGCACTAAAACAATCAGTGTGGCCACAAATAAGGAAACCGTTAGAAGAACTGCTAGGTAGCCTAAAGTTGCCAATGCTATTAGAACCAGCGCATCTTCGGGGTTCACGGCACCATTAGCAGCAAATCCCAGAATACGAATCACCAAGGTCGTTACCATGATGGTTACCAGCACCAAAAAGACGCCACCAGTTGTAAAACTGAGTTCACGGCGAAGGGCTTGGTTAAAAATCATGGAGGGGCTGGTTTGGTGGGCTTAGTTGGGGTGAAAAGTGGGTTAATCTCATGTCGGAGGATAATGGATAAATATCCTCAATTTGCATTCTTTCATCCTTAAATTGACCTAAAAACTGCGCAAGACAATATGACTATTCAATTTAGTACCAAGATTTTCCCTCAGGCGGACCTCCACAGCCCAAAACTACTCAAAGCTGGCCTAAAAAGCGTACTGGCTAATGCCACGGATTGCTTGGTCTTGCCTTATTCAAAAGCGGATTTTGAGGGTTTTGCTGGAGCCAAGGGTGCAAAGGCCCAGGCGGGGCTTTTGGGCGAGTTAGATCAATTTCTGGGTGGTTCGGTTGCCCATGCCAAAGCACTGGGTGATTTGGACGGAAAAGTTACCTCTGTTTGCGTGTTACGTGCAGATAAGTCATGGGCTGCTGCCGGGGTAAAAGCAAAGCGTGTTTTATTGCTTGGAATTGGTGATCTACATTCAGCTGCTGATCGCGGTTTGATTGCTTACTCTAAGGTTGCACGAGCAGCCTTGAAATCATTAAGTGGCGGCTCAATTGAAAATGCCCTTTGGTTTACTCCTGGCTTTAAAGATTTAAAAGATGTTGCAAGCGTTGCAGAAGAAGTTCGGTTAACGATTCAGTATGCAGGCGATCAAGCTTATCGCTTTGGCGTTCGTCAGCCGGCAATGAAATTCAAAGCCAAAGATACGGCTGATTCCTTTAAGCATCTGACTTTTGCGGGGAATGATGCGATTTCTAAAGATTTGAAATTGGCTGTAGAGCAGGGCGCCGCTATGGTGGAGGGAATGAATGTTGCCAAAGATTTGGGTAACCTTCCACCAAATATTTGTACACCAACCTATTTAGGTAAAACTGCTCAAGCCTTGGCTAAAAAAACCAGCCTCAAAGTGGAGGTGCTCGGTCTTAAGCAAATTGAGGCTTTGGGTATGGGCTCTTTTCTTTCTGTTGCCAAGGGCTCTGATACGCCACCTCAATTTATCGTGATGCGCCATCAAGGCGGCAAAGCAGGCGAGGCCCCGATTGTGTTGGTCGGTAAAGGCATTACTTTTGATACTGGCGGTATTTCATTGAAGCCAGGAGAAGCAATGGATGAAATGAAGTACGACATGTGTGGCGCAGCTTCCGTAATTGGTGCTTTGTATTCAGCAGCGCTGATGGGTCTGAAGAAAAATGTGATTGGCGTGATTCCGACTTGTGAAAATATGCCATCAGGTGGCGCTACACGTCCCGGAGATATTGTAAAAAGTATGTCTGGTCAAACTATTGAGATTCTCAATACTGACGCTGAGGGTCGCTTGATCTTGTGTGATGCCTTAACTTACGTAGAGCGTTTCAAGCCTCGCGCGGTGATTGATGTTGCAACCTTGACTGGTGCTTGTGTCATTGCGTTGGGTCATGTACATAGTGGTTTATTTTCAGAAGACCAAGGTTTAGTTGATGCGCTGACGAAGGCGGGTCAAGCCTCTCTCGATACCGTATGGCGTTTGCCGCTAGATGCTGCATATCACGAGCAACTCAAATCGAATTTTGCTGATGTTGCCAATATTGGCGGTCGCCCTGGTGGCAGCATTACTGCGGCTTGCTTCTTGTCGCGCTTTACCGAGAAATACAAGTGGGCTCACTTGGATATCGCTGGAACCGCTTGGAAGAGTGGCGCAGCAAAAGGCTCAACTGGTCGTCCAGTGCCCTTGCTGGTTAATTATTTGCTAGAGCAAAACTAAGCCTCTGATATGGCGCGCATCGATTTTCACAGCAACGTGAGCGATAAGCTGGAATACGCTTGTCGCCTGACCCGCAAAATCTGGAGCGCTACCCAAGAGGGCCAGCCCGTCCGTAATATTGTGATTGTTGCCGAAGGTCCTGATTTAAAAAAACTTAATGAATTAATGTGGACCTTTAGTAATACTGATTTTTTGCCGCACTGTTTTATTGAGGATGAAGCTGCTGCCGAGACACCGATTGTTTTGACAGATCACTTTGCCTCGCCTGCCTTAAATTCCATTCCGCATGCGGATGTCATGATTCATTTGGGGATGCGCATGCCGCAAGATGTGCCAGCTTTAGTAGCTCGTTTTCCACGGATTGTAGAGGTGGTAACGGTCAATGAAGCAGAACGTCTTGCGGGGCGTGAGCGCTTTAAGGCCTATCGTGACCTTGGTCACGAGCTACATAATTTCGATCAATCCAAGAGTTGATCGCCATGTTGATTCACCCACAATTTGACCCTGCAGCAATTCGGATTGGTTCCTTTGCCATTCATTGGTATGGCTTGATGTATCTGATGGCTTTTGCTCAATTCCTGCTGCTAGGTCGTTTGCGAATTCGTACTCCACAGTACCAAGCCTTGGGATGGACCTATAAAGACTTGGAAGATTTGTTATTCGCTGGCGTATTGGGTGTAGTGCTCGGTGGTCGTTTGGGTTACACCTTGTTTTACATGCCTGACTTTTATCTTGTGCATCCCCTGAGTATTTTTAAAATCTGGGAAGGCGGCATGTCTTTTCATGGCGGCCTGTTGGGTGTTCTGCTTGCCCTATGGTGGTTTGCAAAAAAACGGCACACGAGTTTTTTTGTAGTGAGCGATTTGGTAGCGCCGCTCGTTCCTTTTGGTTTAGCGTTTGGCCGTTTAGGAAACTTTATTAATGGCGAGTTATGGGGTCGACCTACTGATTTACCCTGGGCGATGATTTTTCCGATGGTCGATTCTGTACCGCGACATCCCTCGCAGATTTACCAGTTGCTGGGCGAAGGTGTCTTGCTGGGCGTGCTGTTGTGGATTTACGCAAGCAAACCGCGTCGTGTAGGGCAAGTCTCGGGATTCTTTCTGTTGGGTTACGGCATCTGCCGTTTCTTGGCTGAATATGCCCGTGAGCCAGATGCATTCCTAGGTTTATTGGGTTTTGGACTCTCGATGGGTCAATGGCTTTGCGTGCCAATGATTGTTTATGGAATTTATCTAATGCGCCGTTCGCAATCCTCAGCCTATGCTCAGTGATGAAGTGACTCTAAAGAAGCTCGAGATTCTGTGTTCTTTTGTGAGAACCGGAAGTCTCGTGAAGACTGCTGATGAATTGCAGTTAAGTTCAGTGAGTATTCACAAAGCGCTGCACTCATTAGAGGCGGGCATTGGTTGCCCCTTATTTATTAAAGAAGGCCGCCAGCTCAAGGCCTTACCAGCGGCGGTCTACTTGGCCGAGGCAAGCGTTGATTTATTGGGAGATGTTGAGCGTATTCTCAAGAAAACCAGATCTAAGGCGGGTGTTGAGAGTGGTCAAATCCGTCTTGGCTCTATGTATTCTTTAACGGCCAACATTATTCCGCGCATCATCATGGGAACCAAAATCCGTAGACCTGATTTGGACATCGATCTTTATCTTGGTTCAAATGCAGATCTAATGAAGAAGCTGACAGAGGGCAATATTGATGCCGTTGTGATTGCAGCACCAGCCGAAGGATTGTTAGATGGTATCGAGATTGTCCCTTTGTTTGAGGACCATCTATTTTTTGCCTCTTCGAAAAAAAGCAAGCCCAAGGAAGACAGCATTGATCTTTCGACCTATGCGCAGGAGAAATTCCTCACCCTGCAAGATGGTTTTGCGACTACCTCAGGTTTTTATGACGCTTTTGAGCTAGCAGGCTTTAAACCCGATGTCGTGATGAAGGTTGGGGATATCTTTTCTTTAATGAATATGGTTTCAAGCGATATGGGGCGCTCTTTATTACCTGGTCGGGTGAGGGCGCTGATGGGTGATGCGATTGAATTTACCCCCTTATTGCCCAAATATCAGGTCACCCAGCGGATTGCCTTAATGTATCTTCAGGCTAATGAATCCAACCCGAATATTTTGGCGCTTGCGGCTGAAGCCCGTATGTTGCATCGCAATAACTAATTCAAATACTAAGAGCATTCCCTTGATCATTAACTAAAGGTTAATGAAAATGCAATTCGCTTAATTGATTCCCGAAACGGGTGGGGCTACATTGGGGCATTCGTTTTATGGACCCCCTTTCTAAGAGAGCGGCATGCTTGAAAAGTTAGCTAAAGCCCGATATTTTTCACGCGTAACTGGCGCAGTGAATCGACTCATCTCCGAGCGAGGTGAATCGAATGCTGTCAGCATGGCTGATGATGTGATTAATAACTATCGCAAGCTCTCGAAAGATCAGCACCTTAAATTTTTCACATTCTTATTTGAAAAGCTCAACCCAGATCCTGCCGCAGTGATGTCTGCGGCGCAGAATTTCTCGGCTGAAGCTAGCGCCCGAAACTACATTAAGTTGCAGCGGGTTACGGAGCCGCCACGTCAAGAATTGTTCCGTCGCTTAAATCGCGCTACGAACGGTACCGCGGCACTGGTGGCGATGCGCCGTGATTTATTGCAGTTGCTCGAAAAGCAACCAGAACTCACGGCAGTTGATTTTGACTTACGCCACTTGTTGTCTTCTTGGTTCAATCCTGGCTTCTTGAAGATGCATCGCGTTGACTGGAAGTCACCAGCAGAAGTGCTGGAGAAATTAATTCAGCATGAAGCAGTACATGCGATTGATGGCTGGGATGACCTGCGCAGACGTTTGCAGCCAGACCGCCGTTGCTTCGCATTCTTTCATCCACAGTTACCCAATGAGCCCCTTATCTTCGTTGAGGTGGCTTTATTGCCTGAGATTCCTGCGGTCATTACGCCTTTGGTCGACAAGAAGGCTGAAACAGTTCACCAAACTTCCCAATACAAGGTGGCCGCTTTCTATTCCATTAGTAACTGTGAGCCGGGATTGCGTGGTGTATCCATGGGTAACTTCCTCATTAAGCGCGTTGCTGAGCAGTTGCATGCTGAATTCCCTGGCCTGAAAACTTTCGTCACGCTGTCACCAATCCCGGGATTTATTGATTGGGTCGCTGCGGGAGCCGAT
Source organism: Polynucleobacter sp. UK-Kesae-W10 (assembly GCF_018881575.1). GTDB lineage: Bacteria > Pseudomonadota > Gammaproteobacteria > Burkholderiales > Burkholderiaceae > Polynucleobacter. Next base: position 82,692 of record NZ_JACVQB010000002.1, read on the forward strand.
ATTGGCGGAGAAAAAACTGGTGTGCAATTAAAGCCAGCAGTGCGTGCTGCTCGCGAACAGGCATTAGAAACTATGGGCCTAGCAAATCGCTCTTGGACAGAGCGTTTAAGTGCTGGCTGGCATCCGGATAACGCTACAGAAAAAGAAAAAGCGGCTTTGCTCTGCTTGGCTAGCATTTATTTGGCCTTGGGTTCTGCAGGCAGAAATGGCAATCCGGTAGCCAAGTTCCACCTGGGTAACGGGGCCAAATTACATCAAATTAACTGGGCAGGCGACCTTTCCCGTAAAGGTTTGCGTCAATCGGCCTCGCTGATGGTCAATTATTTGTATGATTTATCGGCGGTTGAGGAGAACCATGAGCGTTTTACGCATGGTGAGATTGATTATTCAAGGGCTGTAGGTCGTTTAATGCAGCCCTAAGCAGGAATTGAGCAGGGGAGACGCTAAAGCAGAATTCAAAGAGTATTCGCTTTAGAATGGGCAGCAAGAAGCCGGGCGTTAAGACCCGGCAATTTATAAGCAATTAAAAATAAATAGCTATAACTAATCAGGAGATCAACATGAGCAATGAATTTCATTCAGGATCCGACGCATCCAAACCAAATGCTTTGCGCCGTCAACTATTGGCCGGTTCAGCAGCGTTGCCAATGGCAGGAGTAATGGGCTTTAGCCACAATGTCGCTGCCCAGGGCGCAACCAAGACCTTGAACATTTCTCATCAGTTTCCTGGTGGCACGATCCAGGCAGGCGATTTCCGTGATCGCCTCTGTAGAAAATTTGCAGAGTCAGTAGAAAAGCGTACTAAAGGCGCTCTGAAGTTCCAGGTTTATCCAGGCTCTTCACTGATGAAAACCAATGCGCAATTTAGCGCAATGCGTAAAGGCGCTTTGGATATTTCACTTTTCCCAATGCCCTATGCTGGCGGAGAAGTTCCTGAACTCAATATTGGTTTGATGCCAGCATTGGTGACTAGCTATGAGCAAGCTGCCAAATGGAAAACTGCTGAAGTTGGAAAGATGCTCACCAAAACATTAGAAGACAAAGGAATTGTTCTTTTAAGTTGGGTTTGGCAAGCCGGCGGTGTTGCTAGCAGAACCAAGCCAGTCGTTCTCCCAGAGGATGTGAAAGGCATGAAGATTCGTGGCGGTAGTCGTGAATTTGACTTGATGCTCAAAGCAGCAGGCGCTTCAGTGATTTCCTTGCCCTCCAATGAAATCTACGCAGCAATGCAAACTGGGGCAATGGATGCTGCCTACACATCATCTACTAGCTTCATGTCCTTCAAATTGGAAGAGTTGGCAAAAGCATTTACTAGTGCCCGTAATAAGTCTTACTGGTTCATGTTAGAGCCACTCATGATGTCCAAGCAAATCTTTGATGCATTGCCTAAAGATCAGCGTGATGCTTTGATGGCTGCTGGTGCTGAGATGGAAAAATTTGGCATGGAAGCTGCTAAGGATGATGATAAAACTGCTGCGCTTGCTTATGCAAGAGCAGGTAGTAAGGTGTCTGACGTGGATGCTGCCATTGTGGATAAATGGAGAGCAATCGCCCGTGATAGCGCTTGGAAAGATTATGCCGAGAAGAATGAAAGCTGCGCAGCATTGTTACGAGCAGCAGAAAAAGTGACCTAAGAATATGACTCAACTTTTACAAGCGACAGACCGCTTAATGTCTGGCATTAACAAGCTGATGGTGTTATTTGGTTCATTGGCTTTGGTGGCTGCTTCTGTCATCTTGAGTTATAGCGTAGCCTCCAGAGCATTTTTCGGTGCAACGACAGATTGGCAAGATGAGGCTGCCGTATTTTGCTTGGTAGGGGCCACTTTCTTATGTGGTGCCTATGTTCAGCAGATTCGGGGGCATGTCGGTATATCAGCGGTTTCTACGATGTTGCCTAAGGCCCTCAATCGTTTACGCGTGTTGATTATTGACGTTGCCTCTTGCGCATTCTGTGCATTTTTTGCATGGAAGTCTTGGGCATTGTTCCATGAGGCATGGGTAGACGGCCAAGTCACAGCATCCTCATGGGCGCCACCACTGTGGATCCCGTACATCATGATGTCGCTGGGTATGACCTTGTTGGCATTTCAGATTTTGCTCCAAGCGTTTGGAGATGTTGTTAATCCAGGCGAAGGGGAATAAGTATGTCAATCATGACACTAGGATTATTGTTTGCAGCAGTTACCTTATTGGTAATGTTCTCGGGGATGCCAATCTCCTTTGCCTTAGGTTCTGTTGCCGTCATATTTATGGTCTTCTTTATGCCTGCATCCTCATTGGATACAGTCACGCAGAATGTGTATGAAGAGATGGCGAGTATTACCTTGCTCTCGATTCCGCTCTTTATCTTAAAGGGGGCGGCCATTGGTCGTTCACGTGCGGGTCAAGATCTGTATGAAGCGTTGCATGTGTGGTTGGGTAAGGTGCCAGGCGGCTTAGGTGTGGCCAACGTATTGGCTTGCGCTTTATTCGCTGCGATGGCCGGCTCCAGTCCTGCTACTTGCTCTGCAATTGGTAGTGCTGGTATTCCAGAGATGCGTAAGCGTGGCTATTCACCTGGTTTGGCTGCTGGCATTATTGCCGCCGGCGGAACCTTGGGTATTTTGCTCCCACCATCAATCACCATGATTTTGTACTCAGTTGCTGCTGAGCAATCTTTGGGTCGTTTATTCCTAGCAGGCATTGGCCCTGGTTTAATGCTGGTGTTGTTTTTCTCAATCTATACCGTGTATCGCTTCCGCAAGGAATACAACCTCGCTCTTGATGCAGTAGAGAAGGGCGCACCAAGTCAGCCGATTCTTGAGCGTCAGACATACACGATGCAGCAGAAGATGAGCTCCTTGCCACGCGTCTTGCCATTCTTAGTGTTATTGATTGGTGTGATGATTGCCCTGTACGGTGGTTATGCAACACCATCAGAGACCGCAGGTTTGGGCGCCATTTTGGCATTCGCTTTAATTGCTGGCATCTATAAGATGTGGCGCGTAAAGGATTTAGCGCCGCTGCTAAATGCAACCATTAAAGAGTCCACCATGTTGATGTTCATCATCGGCATGTCGCTCTTATTCTCTAACGTGATGAGCCACTTACATTTGAGTCAGTCTGCTGCTCAAGCAATTGTGGATTTGGGTTTTGGCCGCTGGGGCCTCTTGACTGCGATTTTGGTCTTGGTGGTGATCTTAGGCTTCTTCTTGCCACCGGTCTCGATCATTTTGATGACTGCACCGATTTTCTTGCCACCATTAAGAGCCGCTGGCTTTGATTTGGTTTGGTTTGGCGTGGTGATGACGATTGTGATGGAGACGGGCTTGATTCATCCACCAGTGGGTCTGAATATCTTTGTGATCAAAAATATTGCACCCGATATTTCTTTGAATGAAATTATCTGGGGCGTCTTTCCATTTGTGATCATCATGATTCTTTCCGTTGTATTGCTTTGTTTTGTGCCAGAAATTGCCACCGGTTTATCAGACCTGGTAATGGGTGCAGCTAAAGTTCATTGATTACGGCATTAATAGATAAATTAGTTTCATAGGAATATTTCATGAATTTATATTCAGTTTTGGAAAAAGGTTTTCCAAAAGACAAAACAGCGTGCGCCATTGAAACGCATGATGGCCTTTACTACTCTTGGGCGGACTTAGAAGGGGCAACTGCAAAGTTAGCCAATCTCTTAAAAAGCCTCAAGCTACCAGCAGGTTCACGGGTGGCTGTACAGGTTGAGAAGTCTCCAGAGGCATTGTTTTTGTATTTGGCAACCATTCGTGCCGGCTATGTTTACCTGCCACTGAATACTGCCTACCAGGCCGCGGAGATGCAGTATTTTATTGAAAACGCTGAGCCTGCAGTCGTAGTTTGTAGCGGCAAAAATGATGCTTGGGTCTCTAAGGTAGCATCTAAGGCTGGAACAAAACAAGTCTTCACCTTAAATGAAGATCGCACTGGTAGCTTGCTCGAGCGCGCTGCCGGTATGAGTGACTCATTCAAAACGGTTGTTACAAAAGATGATGATTTAGCGGCAATCTTGTACACCTCTGGTACTACAGGGCGTAGCAAGGGAGCGATGCTCACCCATAAGAATCTGTATAGCAATGCGCAAGTACTCCAAAAATTTTGGGGTTGGCAAAAAGGTGATGTGCTCCTGCATGCATTGCCAATCTTCCATGTGCATGGTTTGTTTGTTGCCGCTCATGGTGCATTGATCAATGGCAGCAAGATGATTTGGTTGCCACGCTTGGATGTTTCACAATTGATAAATCACATGCCACGCTCTACCGTCATGATGGGTGTGCCAACTTTCTACGTGCGTCTATTGGCTGATAAAGGCTTCACCAAGAAAGTAGCCCGCAATATGCGTTTGTTCGTTTCTGGCTCTGCTCCATTGCTGACTGAAACATTCAATACCTTCAAACAAGTGATTGGTCAGCCAATTCTCGAGCGCTATGGCATGAGTGAAACCGTGATGCTAGTTTCTAATCCTTACAAAGGTGCTCGTGTAGGCGGCTCCGTTGGCCTGCCCTTACCTGGCGTCAAGGTACGCGTAGTGAATGAGAATAATAAGCCATGCGGCGTTGATGAGATTGGCAGCATCCAGGTGAAGGGTCCGAATGTATTTAAGGGCTACTGGCGCATGCCGGAGAAGACTGCAGAAGAATTTACCAAAGATGGTTGGTTCAAGACTGGAGACGTCGGTCGTTGGGGTGGGGATGCCAATGGTGGTAAGGCACCCAAAGACTACTTATGTATCGTAGGTCGCAGTAAAGATCTCATCATCTCTGGTGGCTACAACGTTTATCCAAAAGAAATCGAGAGCTTTATTGATGATATGGTTGGTGTTGATGAAAGCGCTGTGATTGGTATTCCACATCCAGATTTTGGTGAGGCGGTAATGGCAGTTGTGGTGCCTAAGAAAGGCGCCAAGCTCAATGCGGATTCAATGATTGCGACTTTAAAAACTCAGATTGCGAACTTCAAGATTCCTAAGCGTTTAGAAATCGTAAGTGATTTACCGCGCAATGCAATGGGTAAGGTGCAAAAGAATATTTTGCGCCAGCAATATACGAGTTAATTAAAAACCGAATGCCTTGCGGCTTTCATTTAGCATGAAGGCCGCAAGGAAAAACAACATGATGCCAAATACGCGTTTGAGCTGAGCAATATCGAGTTTTCTTGCCATCTTGGCACCCCATGGAGCGGTAAAGATACTCACCACAACAATACAAGCGACTGCTGGTAAGTAGACAAAGCCCAGTGATCCTGCTGGCAGGTTGGGATTACCCCAGCTTCCATACATATAACCAAGCGTTGCGGCAGCGGCTACTGGCAGGCCTAATCCTGATGATGTGGCCATTGCGGTGTGGGGCTTGACGTTACACCACAGCATAAAAGGCACGGTAATGAATGCACCGCCGGCGCCCACCAGGCTAGCAAGTCCTCCAGCGAAGGCTCCGAAAGAAAATAGTCCCAAAGGGCCTGGCAATTCTCTACCAGGCTTTGGTTTCTTATTGAGCAGCATCTGTATGGACGTGTAAATAATAAAGATGGCGAAGAAGAGTGAAAGCCAGGAGGTCTTTAAAGCTTCAAACAATTCACTGCCACCAATCAAGCCGCCAAAAATCATTCCAGGGCTAAGGGATGCAACCAATTTCCAATCAATCGAGCCATGCTTGTGATGCGCCCAAATTGCAGAAGAGGTGGTGAATAAAATAGTGGCCATGCCAGTTGCAATCGCCATGTGCACGATTACTTCTTGACTAAATCCTAGGTGGTTAAAAACCAAGATCATGAATGGCACCAAGATCATGCCACCACCAATGCCAAGCAGTCCCGCAAGAAATCCGGAGATGCTGCCGCACAGCATGAGCATTAGGATATCGTTTAGTGACATGAATTCCCCGCCTTAGCCGCTAGGCCGTCATCCTGAACCCTAAGGTTCAAGGTGGAACGGCTACTCTGTTTCGGGTGCATTAAGTAGTTCAGGGAGTGACCAAGTCTGAGTTGGCACTGTGAACTCGCAAAACGCTCACGCCCACAAGGTAAAGATCGTTCCGGATGCTTGCGCATCGGTTCAAGGAACTATTGGCCTTGGCGAACCAGGCAGGGAAAGGGTTTGCATCAAAGTATCTACCTGTTCTTCAAGTCCACGAATCTCTGCATGAAGTCGTGCTACTTCATCAGAGCTGACATGTGAAGAGGTGCTTTGTTGCGTTTGATTTTTTTGCAAAGTGATGAGATCACCTGCAATTTTGAGTGCAGCCATCATGCTGGCACGTTCGATGCTACGGTTGCCTCCGCCGATGGCCAACTGAATTTGTTCGTCCACCAAGACGCAGGCAGCACGCAACAATGGCTCGTGTTCGGCGCTGGTGGCTAAGGTGATCTTTTGACCAGCAAGAGTTACTTCAATGCGTTGTTGGCTCACTGTCATCCTCAAGATTGGTTGGTGGGATTGCTTCGCCAAGCAAATTCAATTGGCGACCATCATTTTGTTCTGGCAAACGACTCAAGATCCGCTGCACCCGTTTTTGAGCATCTTCAATCTTGCCCTCTAATTGCGCGCGACTCTGAGTCATGTTCTTCACCGCATCCTGAATTGCAGAAAGCTTTTCAGACAAACGCTTGATCGATGCATTTAAGCTATCAATATCAAGGACATCCTGGGATGGGGGTTGGGAGGTTAGCTCACTCATATTGGCATTGTAGCCTCGAGAAGGGTCTCCCTGCAGCCCTCTAGAACGTATATTTAGTGGTGATGAAATAAGAGCGTCTATCGCTAGGGTAGTAGTAATAGCTTTTTGCGCCAGCCCCATCTGCGGTGCTGATGGTTCCATAGCCCCCGTAGGTGGCATAAGTGGCATTTCCAACGTTTTTAATGGTGAATTTGGCGTCAAAACCACCTAATTTGTAGGCCAGGTATACATCCCCTACGGTGTAGGAAGGCATGACGGCAAGCGCGTTGTAGTAACTTGGGCTGGCATCGTAATGCTGGTTGCTAACGTAATTGACAACACCCCCAAATGACCAATTCATATCAATCAGGTAGCTAGCCCGGGCATTGAGCAATAAATTTGGCGTTAGCGGAATCTCATTGCCAGAGTAGGGGCCATCAGCATAGAAAGATTTTTGATATTTACCACCACCAGCAACGGTGAGTTTGTTCGTGAGATTGGTTGATGAATCTACAACCACACCTTTGCGGTTGATGTTGTAGGGGGAGTTGTAGTTATAGCCAGTAGATGGGTTGTAAGTAATCTCGTTTTGAGAAACAGAGGAAAAGATAGAGCCATTCACACGCAAACTATTGAGCATCCAATTGCCGCCTAGCTCATAGGTTTGAGCGGTCTGAGGGCGTAGGATGCCATTAAATACTCGGTTCCCCTCAGCATTAAAGCCCCAGAATTCATCGATATTCGGAAAGCGATAGGACTGATTCCATTTGACGTAGATCTTTTGGTCTTTTGCATAATTCATATTGAATGCGATATCGCCAGCATTGGCTGAATAGGTTTGACTGTTATTGACCGATCCGTTTGGTGAAAAGATATTTGAATCGTACGTGTTAGCTTGCTGCGTTTGATGTCTTGCGCCACCATCTAGACTTAATCCATTGGTAATAGGGAGTTTCAAAATTCCGTAGACCGATTGATTGACGATGGACGCATTCTGAATATCGTGATTCAGACCATTTGGATTGGCGATGTAAAAATTAGTATTTAAGAAATCTTGTTGGGTCGCTCCATAGGTATCGGTTGACCCCTGAGCACCTTTATTAAATTCATACCCAAAAATCCCGCTACCAAATGAACCCAGGCCAGCCTTGATCCGTGGCGAGAGATTGAACTGCCAGCCAGATAATTTGCTGCTGCTGGGTACCTGCCATGAGTTGCCAACGTTATAGGCAGTTTGCGTATCCCAATAGGGATTGGCAAAAAATACCGTCTTATTGGTGTAAAAACCATCCAACTCTGCAATGGAAGTTTCTCCAAGTCCTTTGGTTCCACCAAAGCGAACGCCGACATTATCGGTGGTCGTATTCGATCCAATGTTATTAAATTTTGCTGCTTGCGGATCTCCTTGACCTACTTGGCCAACAACGCCACCAGGATTTTGTGCATTTGTGTACGCATAAAAAAGGTCTGTATAAACGCGATCGATCCCGCCTAACTTTTGCGTTACCTTGGCATCAAATGAATACGCATTAGCTGCAGAGTTTTGTCGCCAACCTTGGGTGTTGGATGTGTTGGCGGTGAGTTGATAGGTTGTATCTTCAAAACTATCTCGCAAAATGGCATTGTTGATCAGTGTTCCATAGCTGCCATACATCACGCTGGCCTGATTGAGCTTTGCATTATTGCCGTTAGTAATGATGTTGATTACGCCGCCAACTGCGCCGTTACCATACTGAACGCTGGCGCCGCCTTGCAGCACTTCAATGCGCTCAATAGAGTCTATTGGAATGGATTCCCAATTGACCCCAGCAGAATCAATGGGGTTAAGCCGTTGGCCATCAATCAAGATCAGGGTGGTGCTGTTGGCGGTAGCGCCGTAACCACCCATATCTACCGTGGCATCTAAATTGAGTTGTCCTGGATTTAAGCTACGAACATTCAGACCACCAATCTGTGACAACACATCTGGAATATTGCTCGAGGTGGAGCTGGCAATTTCATCGCGGGTGATAACTTTGACATTAGCTGGCACTTCATTCAGATTTTCTTCAAATCTTGAACCAGTGACGATGACTGTCGATTGAGAATTTTGCGCAAGCGCAACAAGCGAATTACTGAGGAAAAATACACTGGCGCAAATTTGGGCAATTTGCTTTGACTTCAACTGCTGTTTCATTTCAAACTTTCTGTGATCGAATACCCATCTAACTTCCCCGTTAGCTGGGTCGAACAGAATTTTTTGTGCAGGAGCTTAGGCGTCAATTTGGCGTCAGATCGCAAGATAGGGCGCTGTCATCGGCGCGCGAAGATCCCCGTCCGCAAAATTCCACCTGTCTTGGCCGGTATCCGGGCTAGTAAATGTCAGAATCTGGCCTTCCCATGCAAATGACAGCACAGTGGCATTCTCAGATTCCTGACCCCTTTGGATTGCTCCTTAGGAGGTATTTACTTACCGTTGCGGGGGCAGCACACGTTTAGTGTTTCCCGTTTAACTTTATTGCACTGCAATAAAGCACCACGACCTGGCAATTCTAGTCCATCCGGAGGACGCTTTGACCTCAAGTCGGGTTTTTGGTGCAAAAAAGCCTACAATATGAGGTCTAGGATTAAGGATTCATGACCGTATTAGATAAGCATCCCGAAAAAAACCTGATTCGCCTTCAGTTGAGCCAAAACTCCGTGCTGAAAAGCCTTGATGTGGCTGCAATGGCTGAATTGGAGCGCCATTTAGAGATCTCCGACCTTAAGAAATCAGAAATACTGCTGCACCAAGGTGATCACCAAATGGAGCAGTATTTTGTGCTGGACGGAATTCTCAAGCGGATTGTTTCCAGCGCAGATGCCAAAGAGATGATCCTGCGGTTTGCAATCGAAAAAGACATTGAGACCAGCTATGCTGCCTGGCGCCTGAAAACCGCTGCTCCTTACAGTATTGCCTGTGTCACCAAGGCCCGTGTGGCTCGGATGCCCCTCAAAAAATGGGCGGAATTTTTGGAAGAGCACAAGCCCCTCAAAGAAAGCTTTGAGTTTGAGGTAATGCGTCTCATGAGCGAGATCATGGCCCACACCATTACACTCCATATGTTGGACGCTCCCGGTCGTGTAGAGCGCTTTTTGCGCAAGTACGAGGACCTTTTTGAGCTGCTTCCCAAAAAGGAGTTGGCCGCCTACCTCAATCTCTCCCCTGAGACCCTGAGCCGCCTCAAAACCAAGCATAAAGAGCTCTTTATTTAGGCTTGGGTACCCCTGTAATTACAGGATTTAGAGGGAAATTGACCGAAGTCAATGATGAACCCCCACCCCAAGCCTAATATTCATCTCAGCCAAAGCAGGACGTAAAACCTGCAGTGCGATTAATAACTTTATTGGAGACGATAGCGCAAGCTAAATTGCTTTAGCCCTTATCAGGGCCTTTTCGCAATTCACATCAAAAAATTATGACAACAGACAATCAAAACACCCAATTAACAGATGGCTTTCACCTCGTTATTGACGCTCTGAAAGCGAATGACCTCAATACGATTTTCGGTCTGGTTGGTATTCCAATTACTGACTTATGCCGTTTGGCTCAAGCTGAAGGTTTGCGTTTTATTGGCTTCCGTCATGAGCAACACGCTGGTAACGCTGCTGCGATCGCAGGTTACATGACACAAAAGCCTGGTATTTGCATGACCGTTTCTGCGCCAGGCTTCTTGAACGGTTTAACTGCATTGGCTAATGCCACTGTGAACTGTTTTCCAATGATTTTGATTTCTGGTTCAAGCGAACGTGAAATCGTTGACTTGCAACAAGGCGACTACGAAGAGATGGATCAGCTTAATGCTGCTAAACCTTATTGCAAAGCCGCTTATCGTATTAATCATATTGAAGACATCGGCATTGGTTTTGCGCGTGCCATTCGTGCTGCCGTTTCTGGTCGTCCAGGCGGCGTGTATTTAGATTTGCCAGCCCAGCTGCTATCTCAAACCATGCCGGTTGAAGAGGCGAAGAAATCCATCTTCAAGGTAATCGATCCAGTACCACGTCAAATCCCAGCCGCTGATGCGGTAGCGCGTGCATTAGATGTGCTCAAAGGTGCTAAGCGCCCATTGATTCTCCTGGGTAAAGGTGCTGCTTATGCACAGGCTGATAAAGAGATTCGTGATCTGGTTGAAAAATCCGGCATTCCTTACTTGCCTATGTCGATGGCCAAAGGTTTGTTACCAGATAACCACCCACAGTCGGCTTCTGCAGCACGCTCATTTGTATTGGCTGAAGCCGATGCAGTGTTGTTGGTTGGTGCGCGTTTGAACTGGTTGCTTGCACATGGTAAGGGTAAGACTTGGGGTAAAGAGTCTAAGAAATTTATCCAGATCGACATTCAAGCAAATGAAGTGGATAGCAACGTACAAATTGCTGCTCCATTGATTGGTGATGTTGGTTCATGCGTGAGCGAACTCTTGAAGGGTATTGCATCAGTGCCTAAGCCAAGCGCTGAGTGGATTGCTGCAATCAATGAGAAAAAAGATAAGAACATGGCCAAGATGGCCGAAACATTGGCCAAAGAAGCAAGTCCAATGAACTTCCATGGCGCACTGCGTGTAATTCGTGATGTGATCAAGAAGAACCCTGATGTGAACTTAGTAAACGAAGGTGCTAATACCTTGGATTACTGCCGTGCCATCGTCGATATGTACAAACCGCGTAAGCGTTTTGACTCCGGTACTTGGGGCATTATGGGTATTGGTATGGGTTATTCGATTGGTGCGGCGGTCATCAGCGGCCTGCCAACAGTGGCAGTTGAGGGTGATAGCGCGTTTGGCTTTAGCGGCATGGAACTCGAAACCGTTTGCCGTTACAACCTCCCAATCACTACCGTTGTATTTAATAACAACGGCGTATACCGTGGTACCGATAAGAATCCTACTGGCGGTGCTGATGTTGCCCCAACTGTATTCGTAAAAGATGCGCGTTACGACAAGATGATTGAAGCATTTGGTGGAGTGGGTTATTACGTGACTACCCCAGCAGAATTGGAAGCAGCCTTAACAGAAGCAATTGCTGCCGGTAAACCAGCCCTCATCAATGCTGTTATTGATGAAACCGCAGGTACTGAGAGTGGACGTTTAACGAACTTAAACCCATCTACTGCAGCCGCTAAGAAGTAATTCCAGATTAATTTAGAAGCAAACAAGAAAGACTTAAGGAGAAACAAACATGACTAAACCATTAGACGGTATTCGTATTATTGACTTCACACACGTACAAGCAGGTCCTGCATGTACTCAGTTGTTGGCTTGGTATGGCGCAGACGTGATCAAAGTTGAGCGTCCAGGTGCTGGCGACGTTACTCGTAGCCAATTGCGCGACGTTCCAGGCGCTGATGCTTTGTACTTCACAATGCTCAACGGCAATAAGCGTTCATTGACACTCGATACTAAGACTGCCGAAGGTAAGGAAGTTTTAGAGAAGATGATCAAAACTTCAGACGTAATGGTTGAGAACTTTGGTCCTGGAGCCTTGGATCGTATGGGATTCTCTTGGAAGCGTATTCAAGAATTGAACCCAAAGATGATCATGGCTTCTGTAAAAGGCTTTAGCGATGGCCACTCATATGAAGATCTGAAGGTGTATGAGAACGTTGCTCAGTGTGCTGGTGGTGCTGCTTCTACTACTGGTTTCTGGGATGGTCCTCCAACAGTTTCTGCTGCTGCTTTGGGTGACTCTAATACTGGTATGCACTTGGCAATTGGTATTTTGACTGCTTTGATGCAGCGCGCTAAGACTGGTAAAGGTCAAAAAGTATCATGCTCCATGCAAGACGCTGTATTGAACTTGTGCCGCGTGAAGTTGCGCGATCAACAACGTTTGGATAAGGTTGGTTACTTAGAAGAGTATCCACAATACCCACACGGTTCATTCACTGACGTAGTTCCACGTGGCGGTAACGCTGGTGGTGGCGGTCAGCCAGGTTGGGTATTGAAGTGTAAGGGCTGGGAAACTGATCCTAACGCATACATCTACTTCACTATTCAAGGTCACGCTTGGGAGCCAATCACTAAGGCTTTGGGCAAACCAGAATGGGCAACAGATCCTGCTTACATGACTGCAGAAGCTCGTCAAGATAAGATTTTCGATATCTTCGCAACCATTGAAGATTGGCTCAAAGACAAGACTAAGTACGAAGCTGTGGATATCCTCCGCAAGTTCGATATTCCTTGTGCACCAGTTCTCTCTATGAAGGAATTGGCAAACTCACCAGACTTGCGTAAGAGCGGTTCGATTGTTGAAGTTGACCACAAAGTACGTGGCAAGTATTTGACTATCGGCAGCCCAATTAAGTTCTCTGACTTGGAAATCGAAGTGAAGCCATCTCCTGTATTGGGTGAGCACACTGATGAAGTGTTGGCTGATCTCGGTTACAGCGCTGATGACATCGCCAAGTTGCATGCAGCTAAAGCAGTTTAATAACGATAAACATCGCTGTTGATTTGAAGGCGCTCCTAGTGGGCGCCTTTTTTATTCCCTAATAACTGAATGCCTTGTAAAAATTCAGATTAAAACTGCTATAGACTGAACATATGAATACAAATGTCGATTTGCATCAATTAATAGAGTGCGTTGGCGATGCTGTGATTGTTGCCAATGCCAATGAAAAAATTATTTTGTGGAATCCAGCGGCTACTCGCATCTTTGGATATTCAGAGGCCGAGGCCTTGGGTAATACTTTAGATTTAATTGTTCCAGAGCGTCAGCGCCAAAAACACAATGAGGGCTACAGTCACTCAATGCAAACGGGCACCACTCGCTATGGCACTTCTTTATTGAAGGTCCCCGCAAAACATCAAGATGGCAGCACGCTGTCTATTGCCTTTACAGTGGGCATGCTTTTTGACGCAAATCATCAGGCCAATGGAGTAGTGGCGATCATTCGGGATGAGACAGCCCGTTTTGCGGAGGAGCGGGCCCTCAAAAAGCGCCTCTCTGACCTTGAAAACCCCCAGTCCTAGCCGCATATAGTCTCTATAAGGCTTGAATGGAGCCTGTGCCCAAAAATTGGGCATTATCCTTTTTCCAGAATTCCCCGCTGGTAAAATTGCTTCAATTCAAAATTTTCATTCTTATTAGGACTTAAATCATGGCAAAAGCACTAGAAGGGGTCAAAATCCTCGACTTTACGCACGTTCAATCAGGGCCAACCTGTACTCAGTTACTGGCTTGGTTTGGTGCGGATGTGATCAAGGTAGAAAAATCTGGCGAAGGCGATGCAACCCGCGGTCAGTTGCGTGATATTCCGGATGCTGACAGCTTGTATTTCACAATGTTGAACCATAACAAGCGTTCAATCACTGTTAATACCAAAACCCAAAAGGGTAAAGAAATTCTCGAGCGCCTCATTAAAGAGTGCGACGTTCTAGTGGAAAACTTTGCACCTGGCGCGTTAGATCGTATGGGCTTTTCTTGGGAGCGTATTCAAGAACTTAATCCGATGATGATCATGGCCTCTGTGAAGGGTTTTGGTCCTGGACCATACGAAGATTGCAAGGTATATGAGAACGTAGCGCAGTGTGCTGGCGGTTCTGCATCTACTACTGGTTTTGATGATGGGCCTCCAATGGTGACTGGTGCACAAATTGGTGACAGCGGTACTGGCTTGCATTTGGCTCTCGGTATTGTTACGGCTCTGTATCAGCGCACTCACTCTGGTCGCGGTCAAAAAGTATTGGCTGCCATGCAAGATGCTGTATTGAACTTGTGTCGCGTGAAGTTGCGTGACCAGCAGCGCCTTGAGCGCGTTGGCCTCATGCAGGAATATCCACAGTTCCCAAATGGCGAGTTTGGTGACTCTGTACCCCGCGCTGGCAATGCCTCTGGCGGTGGTCAGCCTGGTTGGATTGTTAAATGTAAGGGCTGGGAAACTGATCCTAATGCCTATATGTATGTCATTGTTCAGGCTCCAGTTTGGGAAGCCATCTGCAAAGTGATTGGTCGTGAAGATTGGATTACGGATGTCCGTTTTGCATCCCCAATGGCACGCTTGCCACACTTAATGGAAATTTTCGGTGAGATCGAAAAATGGACCATGACCATGACGAAGTTTGAGGTGATGGATGTATTGAATAAATACGACATCCCATGCGGCCCAATTCTGTCGATGAAAGAAATTGCTGAAGAGCCTGCATTGCGTGCTACTGGGACTGTGGTTGAAGTAGATCACCCAATTCGTGGCAAATACTTAACTGTCGGTAATCCGATTAAGTTATCTGATAGTCCAACGGAAGTAGAACGATCACCATTGTTGGGTGAACATACTGATGAAATTCTCAGTGAGCTTGGTTACTCAACGGATGAGTTGATCGCATTGCGTCACGATAAGGTGATCTAAGATGCGGATTGCGTTGATTGGGAGTGCAGATTTTGGTAAGGCTGCATTAGAGGCCTTTTTGGATCGTGGCGACCAAGTGGTTGCCATTTTCTGCCCACCGGATAATCCCAAGTCAAGCAAGCCTGAGGTTTTAAAAGAAGCTGCGCTCGCAAGGGGATTGAACCCCTTGCAATTTGCCTCCTTAAAGAGCCCGGAAGCCGCTCAGGCCATGATCGATAGCCAAGCGGATATTTGCGTCATGGCTTATGTTTTGCAGTTTGTGCCACAAGAATTAGTCAAAATTCCTAAGCACGGTACGATCCAATATCACCCATCTCTCTTGCCAAAGTATCGTGGCCCAAGCGCAATCAATTGGGCTATCGCATTGGGTGAGGAAAAAACGGGTTTAACTATCTTCCGTCCATCTGATGGCTTGGATGAAGGCGAAGTCATTTTGCAAAAAGAGGTAGCGATTGGTCCTGATGACACATTAGGAAAGATCTACTTTGATCATTTATTCCCGATTGGCATCAAAGCGCTATTAGAGGCTGCTGATTTAGTGGTGGCGGGCAAGCATCAAGAACTGGTTCAAGATGAGTCCCAGGCTAATTACGAAGGTTGGTTTGATACAAACGCCGCACAGATTCATTGGGCAACGCATATCAGTCAGATCTACAACTTGATTCGCGCGTGCAATCCTGCACCAGGTGCTTGGACCAAGTTTGGCGAGCAAAAGGTGCAGATCTATGATTGCCATAAGCACGTGGCTGCAACTTTTGGCGCCGTGCAAGGTAAATCGGGTGAAATTACCAATATCACCTTAGATTCCTTCTTTGTGACCTGCCATGGTGGGCAGATTGAAGTGCTCAAGGCAAAAGGTACTGCTGGTAAGGTGACTGGAGCTGAATTGGCAAAAGAATTAAATCTGCAAGTAGGCCAGTTCTTCGCTCTGTAAATCATTCCATGATGAATGAATCAACTCCATCCTCTGCGGAAAAAGTAGAGAATGCTTCATCCTCAAAGGTGGAAGATTCACAGTTAGATCAAAGTGAGTCTGCATCAGATCAAAAGATTGACCATTCAAGAAATCCTGCGCTGAGTAAGCGCGAAATCATGGAACAGTTATCTCGAGAGCGATTTCCTTGGGATGATTAAACTCCCAAGATAACTTCTTTAAATCTCTAAGTTATCGATTAAGCGAGTGTTGCCAAGCTTGGCTGCGGTGAGGATTACCAAGGACTCGCCAGCCTGCAAATTTTCATTGGAAGCAGGCGCCAAATTGCTTTGCTGACGAATTGCGATGTAGTCTGGTTTCCAGCCACGGCTAGCAAGAGAGGCAACAGCGGCTTTTTCGATCTCGGATAGAGATTGGCTATTACGATCTTTAAGTTGCAGCACACGTTCACGAACTTCTTGCAATGCTCTTTGTAATTGTGGAGCTTCTGCACGCTCTTCTGCAGAGAGATAGCCGTTGCGCGAAGATAGGGCTAAACCATCATCGGCGCGAATGGTTTCACCAGGAATAATCTCAACTGGCAAGGAAAATTGCTTCGCCATTTGGCGAATAATCATGAGCTGTTGGTAATCTTTTTTGCCAAATACGGCTACCTTGGGCTGTACACAAGAAAATAATTTCAAGACAACCGTACAAACACCTTTAAAGAAGCCAGGGCGGAACTCACCTTCCAGGATATCACCCAGTTGCTGCGGTGGATCTACGCGATACTCCTGCGGCTGCGGATAGAGATCTCGCTCGGTAGGTGCAAATAGGATGTAAACCCCTTCCTTTTCCAGCTTCTCGATATCGGCCTGCATGGTGCGTGGGTAGCTATCGAAATCTTCATTAGGGCCAAACTGTAGGCGGTTCACAAAGATGCTGGCAACGACAGGGTCACCATGTTGTCTTGCTAAACGCATGAGGGAGAGGTGACCTTCATGCAAGTTGCCCATGGTTGGGACAAAGGAAGCACGATTTTGCCCGCGCAAGTGATCGCGCAGTTCCTGAATGTCGCTAATAATTTTCATGCAACCGGGGTATAGGCGAGACGCACATAGATTGGCGCATAAGGCTCGGCCTGAGTAATTTCTACCAAGGCTTCGCGAGAGAGTTCCAGCATCGCAATAAAGTTGACGATCACAACGGGAATGCCTTTGCCAGACTTGATGGCATCTTCAAACAACTCTCCAAACTCAACAAAGCGTGTGCTTTGAAGGCGACGCAAAATACGCGTCATAAAGTCACGCACCGAAAGCTCTTCGCGGGTAATCGTATGGTGTTGATTGAGTTTGGCGCGGTGGAGAACATCGCGCCACGCCATTTGCAGGTCATCGAGATTAACCTCTGGCCAAGTGATGGCGACTGTGGTGTCCACAAAGCCATGTGCCACTTGGAAATCGCGACCCTGCTGGGGAATTTGATCCAATTCTTGAGCGGCTAACTTCATGCGCTCATACTCGAGCAAGCGACGTACCAATTCTGCACGTGGATCTTCCACTTCTTCTTCGCTGTCTGCTTTTTTCATTGGCAGCAGCATGCGTGATTTAATTTCAATCAACATTGCGGCCATTAAGAGATATTCGGCAGCTAGCTCAAGATTGTGATGACGAATTTGATCAATGTAGCTCAGGTACTGTTGGGTTACCTGCGCCATTGGAATATCTAAGACATTGAAGTTTTGTTTGCGAATTAAATACAGCAATAAATCGAGAGGGCCTTCAAAGGCCTCCAGAAAAACTTCTAAAGCATCGGGTGGGATGTAAAGATCGGTAGGGAGCTTAAAAAGTGGCTCACCATACAACTTGGCAAATGCTGACGACATCCCATCGGTAACCGACGGGGTGCTGTCGAGCAAATCTGACATTGGCTGAGTGTTTGGCTCAGTCATTCGAATAAACGTAGGCGCGTTGCTTTAATTTGGCGGCCTTGGCGCGACGTTGGTCTTCAACGCTCAATGGCTCCTTGTCCCAGAGTAGGGCGCGACCCGCTTGTTGGTCAGCCTCAAGATGGGGTTTCTCGGACTTCAGTTCGCCTAAGAACTGGGTGAATTCTGATTGATATCTTGCCATGGCATTTCCTAAAATACTCAATAAATTCAATAACCTATGAAATTAATTCGAAAAGTTATCGAGGGACTACACCTGTCATTATAGGTGCTTTTTAGCCCCTTTTTTACAAGTTTGCGGCCAGCAAAGCCTCAATTTGAGGGGCTTCTACGCGGGTCATTAGGTGCTTGTATGGCTGGATAGGATTCTTGCTGGAAAGCGGGGTATTGATGTCATGCCAGCCAAGGCTTGGCAATGAGAGGAATTGCTCCACACCTGCAGCGACCTGAGGAATAACCGGCTTGAGGTACAGCGTCAGCATGCGGAAGGCCTCTAAGGTAACGCTACAGACCCGCTGAAGGTCAGCCTCTCGTGCAGGATCTTTAGCAATTTCCCAAGGCTTGTTTTCATCCACAAAGCCGTTGACCTTATCGGCGAGCTCCATCACGGTACGCAGTGCTTTCGCAAATTCTCGCCCTTCATAGAGCTCTGCAATTTTTTCGCTGGCTGATGCAATTTCTTTCAGGAGAGGATGATTCATGGCTTCATCAGAAACCACGCCACCAAATCGCTTGACTAAGAAACCAGCACTGCGGCTTGCGATGTTGATGTACTTTCCTAAAAGGTCGCTATTGACGCGTGCGACGAAGTCTTGAAGATTTAAATCTAAATCTTCCATGCTGTCATTTAATTTAGTCGCAAAGTAATAGCGGAACCACTCTGGATTAAAGCCGCACTCGATGACGCTGTTGGCGGAAATTAATGTGCCACGAGATTTACTCATCTTCTCGCCATCCACCGTTAAGAAGCCGTGGGCAAATACATTGGTGGGCGTGCGGTAGCCGGCAAATTGCAAAGTCGCAGGCCAAAATAAGGTATGGAAATACAAAATATCTTTACCGATGAAATGGTATTGCTCGGTAGTGGTATCTGGCTTTACCCACTCATCAAAATTGAGGCCCTTAGCCTGGCAGTAATTTAGGAAGCTGGCATAGTAACCAATTGGGGCATCCAGCCATACATAGAAGTATTTACCAGGGGCATCGGGGATTTCAAAGCCAAAGTATGGGGCATCGCGGGAGATATCCCAGTCGCCTAACTTGCTCTCGCCAGGTTCGCCAACCCATTCCTTCATTTTGTTGCGCGCTTCAGATTGCAGCGGTGTTTTGACTTGAGTCCACTCGCGCAAGAATGCTTCACATCGGGGGTCAGATAACTTAAAGAAATAGTGATCCGAGATCTTTTTAATCGGTGTTGCTCCACTCACTACCGAGAAGGGATTCTTTAGATCGGTAGGGGAATATGTTGCCCCACATTTTTCACAGTTATCACCATATTGATCTTTGGCGCCACATTTCGGGCATTCGCCTTTGATAAAGCGATCAGGTAAAAACATTTCTTTAACAGGATCGTAAGCTTGCTCAATCGCGCGCTTTTCAATTAAACCTGCATCCCGTAGTTTGAGATAAATACTTTGTGCCAGTTTTTCATTCTCAGGGCTATCTGTGGTGTAGTAGTTGTCAAATGAAATGAGGAAGTTGTCAAAGTCGCGCTTGTGCTCTTTCCACACATTTGCAATTAACTCTTTAGGCGTAAGACCTTCTTTTTCAGCGCGCAACATGATCGGCGTGCCATGAGTGTCATCAGCGCCAACATAGTGAACCTCGTGACCCCGCATTCTTTGGAAGCGCACCCAAATATCTGTCTGAACGTACTCCACCAAATGGCCGATGTGGATCTGACCATTGGCATAAGGAAGGGCGGAGGTAACTAGAAGGCGACGCTGCGGGCTGCTCATGTAAAGCGGACTTAAATAAAAAGGTTAATTTAGGGACAATCCACAATTATGCTGGCTTGAGCAGTGATTTTAGTCTGCGGTTAAAGTAAACACCCAATAAGACTCGATAAAATCCTGCTAAACCCCATTTTAGAAAGCGCCGCATGTTATCCCAGGCAGTCAAGCCCCATATTCAGATGTCCAATGCCTCAGTGCCTCTGGTGCACGAGGTAGAGACCATGGATGAGGCCGGGCGTTTAAAGAAGGCCTATATCCCTGGGGAACGGCCTTTAACTATTTACCTGGACAAGCGTGAAGTAGTCACCTTGATGACGCTGGGAAGCGCCCCTGAGGCCTTGGTATTGGGTTACCTCCGTAACCAGCGATTGGTAGAGTCACCTGATGACATCGAAAGTATTCAGGTGGATTGGGAGACTGATTCTGCGGCTGTAAAAACCCGTCGTAGCACGGTAGATATTGATGCCTTAACAAGCAAGCGGGTAGTAACCACCGGCTGCGGTCAGGGGACCATGTTTGGTGGCCTGATGGAGGAGATGTCAGAAATTAAGCTGCCAGATGGCCCTCAGCTGTCCCAAGAGGCCATCGTTGCCTTGGTAGAGGCGATCCGGACCCATGACACTATTTATAAAAAGTCCGGCTCCGTTCACGCTTGTGCAGTTTTTGAGCGAGAGGGCGAGGCTGGTGTTCGACTGCTCCATTTCATTGAAGACGTAGGCCGCCATAATGCAGTCGACTCGATTTCAGGGTTGATGTGGCTGGCCAATAAGCCGGGCAAAGATTTGGTGTTCTTTACCACCGGACGGCTGACCTCAGAGATGGTCATCAAAGGTGCCCAAATGGGAATTCCGTTTCTGTTGACCCGCTCTGGTGTCACGCTCATGGGGCTGGAATTGGCCCGCAAAACCAATCTGACAATCCTCTCACGTTGTTCTGGAAAACACTTCGAAATCTATAACGCCCCCGAACGGGTGGTTTTTAGCCAAAACACCCAATAAATTGGTGGGCAGGGCCTAGCGAAGGTTTTACAATTCGGCCATGACTATTAAATCTGACCACTGGATCCGCCGCATGGGCGAGCAAGGCATGATCAGCCCATTTGAACCTGGGCAAGTTCGCCAAGATGCCGCCGGCAACAAAATCGTAAGTTATGGCACCTCAAGCTACGGCTATGACATTCGTTGTGCTGATGAATTTAAGATTTTTACCAACATCAACAGCACCATTGTTGACCCGAAGAATTTTGACGAGCAATCCTTCGTGGATTTCAAGGGTGACGTTTGTATCATTCCTCCCAATTCATTTGCTTTAGCAAGAACGGTGGAGTACTTTAAGATTCCACGTAGCGTTTTAACGGTTTGCGTTGGTAAGAGCACCTATGCACGCTGCGGCATTATTGTGAACGTCACTCCATTCGAGCCAGAGTGGGAAGGTTATGTCACCTTAGAGTTTTCCAATACCACTCCATTGCCTGCAAAGATTTATGCAGGTGAGGGTTGTGCGCAGGTACTCTTCTTTGAGAGCGATGAAGTTTGCGGTACATCTTATAAAGATCGCGGTGGTAAGTACCAAGGTCAGCGGGGCGTAACCCTGCCCAAGACCTAAGTCTTTCACGGTAGTGGATAAACTTCATTTTGGTCGCCGCCCAGAGCGGATTAATCTTGATGAATATCGCGCAACCCTGACGCGCTCAGCGGTAGCGCGTCCAGAAAACAATTTCTACCATTGGTTGCTTGGCACAACCTGGTCCAAGTTTTTACTCTTGGTCATTTGTGTTTACCTGGGAACCAATCTGTTATTCGCCTTTGCTTATCTGGCTTGTGGGCCAGGGGCAATTACGAACACTAAACCGGGTTCTTTAATTGATGTGTTCTATTTCAGTGTCCAGACGATGGCAACCATTGGTTATGGGCAAATGACACCAGTTGGTCATTGGCCCAACTCAATCGTTACTTTTGAAGCCTTTTTTGGCATTGTGTATTCAGCCCTGACAACGGGTTTGGCCTTTGCTCGTTTCACGAGACCTACTGCCGGCGTACGTTTTACAAAGGTAGCAGTAGTTGGTAATCACGATGGCGTGAAGACGCTGAAATTTAGAGTGGCTAATGATCGTAGTTCACATATTGTTGAGGCGCAATTACGCTTGTGGTTGATTGCCGAGAGCATGACTAGTGAAGGTGAGCGCTATCGCAGATCGGTAGAGTTGCCCTTGCATCGTTCTGAGAGTCCGGTCTTTTCATTGACTTGGACAGCTATGCACAGCGTTGATGAGGCTAGCCCCTTAAATGAGTTCTTGGGTAAAGCCTCTCTGAATGGACATTGGCATCTCCTGATTACCTTTACCGGCTATCACGAAAGCTTAGCAAACCAGGTTTATGCTCGCCATGTTTACTTGCCAAGAGATGTGCAGCAAAATGCGACATTTGTCGATATAGTCACGGTTTTGCCAGATGGTGGCCGGGTCATTGACCTAGCCAATTTTGAGAAGTGGGTTCCGAATACGTCGGACAAGATAGCAGGGGAGTATTTATGAAATTTCGTTTCCCAATCATCATTATTGATGAGGACTTCCGTTCCGAGAATATCTCGGGTTCTGGTATTCGCGACCTCGCCGAGGCAATTGAAAATGAAGGCATGGAAGTCATTGGCTTAACGAGCTATGGTGATCTGACTTCTTTTGCTCAGCAAGCATCCCGTGCCTCCTCTTTTATCGTATCGATTGACGATGAAGAGTTTGTATCTGATTCTGAAGATCATGATTTGCCAGCGCTCAATAATTTACGTGCCTTTATCACTGAGGTACGTAAGCGCAATGAAGATATTCCAATCTTCTTGTATGGCGAGACCCGCACCTCACGCCATATGCCAAATGATATTTTGCGTGAGCTGCACGGCTTCATTCATATGAATGAGGATACCCCTGAATTTGTAGCGCGTCATATTATTCGCGAGGCGAAGGTTTACCTGGACTCATTGGCACCACCATTCTTCCGCGCTCTAACAAATTACGCTTCAGAAGGTTCATATTCTTGGCATTGCCCCGGACACTCTGGTGGTGTAGCTTTCCTCAAGAGCCCAGTAGGTCGAATGTTTCATCAATTCTTTGGCGAGAATATGTTGCGTGCCGACGTCTGTAATGCCGTGGAAGAGTTAGGTCAATTACTAGACCACACTGGTCCAGTGCTTCAGAGTGAGCGTAATGCCGCCCGTATCTTTAATGCAGATCACTTGTTCTTCGTTACGAACGGCACATCTACCTCTAATAAGATTGTTTGGCACTCGACTGTTGCGCCTGGCGACGTTGTCTTGGTAGATCGTAATTGTCATAAGTCAGTGATCCACTCCATCACCATGATGGGTGCAATTCCTATTTTCTTAATGCCTACACGCAATCATTTAGGCATCATCGGTCCCATTCCGAAAGAAGAGTTTGAGTGGAAAAATATTCAGAAAAAAATTGACGCCAATCCATTTATTAAGGATAAGAACGTCGTACCACGCGTAATGACACTTACCCAGAGCACGTACGATGGCATTGTGTACAACGTTGAGATGATTAAAGAAATGCTTGACGGTAAGGTGGACTCATTGCATTTTGATGAGGCTTGGTTGCCGCATGCAGCATTCCATCCGTTTTACAAGGACATGCATGCGATCGGCTCTGATCGTAAGCGCACCAAGAAGAGCTTGATGTTTGCGACTCAGTCCACTCACAAGTTGCTGGCTGGCTTATCTCAAGCTTCCCAGGTCTTAGTCCAGGATGCAGAAGATACTAAGTTGGATCGTGATTGCTTTAATGAGGCCTATTTGATGCATACCTCAACGAGCCCGCAATATGCCATCATTGCTTCTTGTGACGTCTCTGCAGCCATGATGGAGTCGCCGGGCGGCACTACCTTGGTTGAGGAGTCAATCGCCGAGGCAATGGACTTCCGACGCGCAATGCGCGAGGTAGATGATAAGTTTGGTTCGGATTGGTGGTTCAAGGTTTGGGGCCCAGATCACTTAGCTGAAGAAGGTATTGGCGAACGTTCTGATTGGGTCTTGGAGCCCAATGCAAGCTGGCATGACTTTGGCAAATTGGCCAAAGACTTCAACATGCTCGATCCTATTAAAGCAACTGTAGTGACCCCTGGCCTAGATATCGAAGGTAATTTCGGTTCTATGGGCATCCCAGCGAGCATCGTCACGAAATACCTAGCAGAGCATGGGGTGATCGTAGAGAAGTGCGGTCTGTATTCCTTCTTCATTATGTTTACCATCGGCATTACTAAGGGCCGTTGGAACACCTTGGTGACTGAGTTGCAACAGTTCAAAGATCATTTTGATAAAAATGCGCCACTCTGGAAGGTATTGCCAGAGTTTGTCGCAAAGCACCCGCGCTATGAGCGTGTGGGACTCAAGGATATTTGCCAGCAAATTCATGAGTTCTATAAGAGCCGAGATGTAGCACGCATGACGACAGAGATGTATACCTCCGATATGGAGCCAGCCATGATGCCTTCCGAAGCATGGGCAAAAATGGCACACAAACAGGTTGATCGTGTGCCGCTAGATCAGTTGGATGGACGGGTAACAGCCATGTTGGTGACGCCTTACCCGCCAGGTATCCCGCTATTGATTCCTGGAGAGCGTTTCAATAAACGCATCGTGGACTATCTCTACTTTGCTCGAGACTTTAATGAAAAGTTCCCAGGCTTTGAGACGGATATTCATGGGCTTGTCAAAACGAGTGTTGATGGCAAAAGCGAGTATTACGTTGACTGCGTTAGGCAAGAACGCGATATCACTCTGTAAATAAATAAGGCCCCTAGGGGCCTTATTTATTGGGTCTACTTCAATAGCACCGAGGGTGATGCCGGAATGCTTCCTGGAATCTTTTGCAATGACATAAGCTGTGACAGTAGCTTAATTGTCAGTGGCGAGTACCCATTTTCTTCGCTGGGAATGCTATAAGTAAATCCATCTAAGCTCTCAATAATGGAAAAAGGTTTTTGAGTAGGCTTATCTTTGTTTACAACCAGGAGGGCATATTTATTTATCTCGCTGCGGTTATCGTTAAAGGTTGTTGGGGTTGGTGGTAGCTTTAGTAAAAATGGTTGTTGGGCCAATTGAGCCTTAACTACTTGCCCTAAAAACTCAAAAATATTGTTGGTCGAGCGAATCCGAACCAATAGCTTTGGCTGATTCTTCTTGGCAGGATTCTGTTTGCTGATTTGCTCGGCTAAGGTTTCTTGGCAATAGATACCAGGGAAGTATTGTTGGGCAACATAGTTTTCGTACTTATTCTTTTGAACGCACAGTTTGTATTGCTTTGAAACTTGAACGGGTTGAAATAAGTACGGCTGAGGCCCATCTACTTTCTGTAGAGCAATACCAGATTCCTTCAAAAATTCTAATCCCTTTTCCCCAAATTTAGGCCGCAAATGATCAATGGTAGTTGGGGGCCCAATTTTTTGTGAAGTATCAATTAGGGCAGCCTCAAAGCCATCGGCGATAAGCTCATAGAGATGCTTCTGAAATTGCGCGTAATCAGGCCTCAAGGGGTTGTTGATGAAGGTTTCCTGAGACCCATTTGGATGTATTACCTGAATTTGATCAATCACAATAGTTAGGGCAACCTCTTTGGGAATGTGATTATGTTCAAAATATTTCACCGTCTCCACGGGAAGTTCGTTGAGATAGCCTTTCCAAAAAACGGCATTATCTAAAGAGGATTGTGTGAAATTAAAGTTATTGTTTAGGTTAAGTGAGGTACTCGGAGTTGCATAGGAGAGGCCACCTTGGATCACGTTATAGCTAGCGTTGTAAGGAATAGCACCGCCAGTAAATAATGCGCCGACAGAAGAGCTCACGCCAATCGATCCCGAGCCATTAATGGTTGGCATATCCAAGAAGCTTACAGGGCGGTTTTCAGAAGCGCGCAATATATTCTGAAAAATCATATTAATTTGATATTGCTCAAGCGTATTTGCGTATTTGGCAGACATCTGACCAAAATCGGGGGTCATGGGAGAGCCGCAGGCGCAGAGAATCAATGCGCTCAAAATCATTGGCACATATTTACAAGACTTCATTAATTTCTTCATATTATTTTTTGTGGATGCAATTAAGGGGGGCTACTAGCCGCCCCATAGAGACGCTGAATGCGCAAGAGATCCACGTTCACTGCTTCATAAGAAAACAATTGATTTGGAAATTCCAAGGTAAAAATGACAAATAAGGAAAAACCCATTAAGGCAAGATAAATGGCGGTCAAGAACCAATCCTCTTCTTTGTGGACAGCCATGGTATAGCCGCTTAATAAGGAGCCAACACAGAGAAGGACCAGTAGGCAGCGCTCAATAATAGCTGGTGGATGGGCTTTGGCTGCCAGAGCGCCATCCTCAAATGCTTGAACCATCTCGCCCAATTGGATAGCCAATATTTTATTTGCATAATTTTGAGTGGCTACAGGTGCTCTTGCAATTGCGGAGATGATGACTTCATTGGTGGCGCTGACTTGATTGTTCAGGGCTTCTAGGTGGCTGTCTAACTCTTGCTCGGTATCCACATTGATAAATGTTTTTAGTCTGGTTTCGATTAGCTTATCCAATGCCTTTTTGGCCACAATTTGATCTTGTGGCAATAAATATTTTGTAGACTGATAAACGCGCTCGATCGAGTAGGCCTCAGCTCTGTTCACGCCGATGCGTTTAGTAAAGTGATCATTTGCGCTTGAAAATGTAAAGCCCAAAACGAGGGCAGAGAGACCAAAGATAGAGGCTGCCAGGGAATCTCGGACAATGACCGTGCCATTGTGCTTCAGTCGATATCTCCCATGTAGCCAGCCAATCACCAAGAACAACACGATTGCTGTAAAGAAAAATAAGGGTAGAAACTTAATAAAGGATAAATGATTGAGCATTAAATAATTTGACATATCAAATTCTTATCAGTTGTTAGGTCTGGGAACGGTAAAAAGTCTTTGTATCGTAGACGTTTCTGGCTAGTAGCGGGGATATTATTTGCCCGGTTTGTCCAATTGGAAAGTCACAGGGGCATCTTCATCAACTTTGCTAGGTGCTTCAGGCTTGTTTTCATCGCCACCAGTGAAATTGAAGTCTTGGCTTTGCACAACTGCCGCAGGCTTATCTAGGAAGGTGGTCACTAGAGCTGGAAAAGCCATAACTACGACAACCATCACCAACTGCAGCCCTACCCAGGGTAGGGCGCCCCAATAGATGTCACTACTTTTGACTTCTTTCGGGGCTACGCCTCGAAGGTAAAAAAGGGCAAATCCAAAGGGTGGGTGCATAAAGGAGGTTTGCATATTGACGCACAGCATGACGCCAAACCAGACCAATGCGGCGCTAGCAGCTGCTTGAGGGTTGCCATTCATGGAATCGAGCAATACTGGTGACAGTAGTTTCACGGCAACTGGCGCAAGCATCGGGACCACGATAAAAGCAATCTCAAAGAAATCGAGGAAGAAGGCAAGGAAAAATACAAAGAGATTGACGACAACTAAAAATCCAATCCAACCACCAGGAAGGTTTGAAAAAAGCTCCTCAACCCAGCGACCACCATCGACCCCTTGAAACACAACAGAGAAGCAAGTTGAACCAATCAAAATAAATACCACCATCGCTGTAATGCGCATCGTGTTTTGATAGGCTTCTTGTATCAACCCCTTCAAATTGGGAATGCTTGCTCGGCGTATCCAGGCTAGCAGTAGCGCACCCATGGCGCCCATCGCGCCTGACTCGGTTGGCGTAGCAATGCCGGCCATGATGGTGCCTAGTACTAAAAAGATGAGCACTGCAGACGGAATGATGCCCATGAGGCATTTTTTCCAGAGCGCCCAACCTTTAAGGGTGAGATCACTTTCGGGTACGGGTGGTAAATAATCGGGTCGGATGCGCGATAAGGAGAAGGTATACAGGGCAAACAATGCGATCTGCAATAGTGATGGACCCCATGCACCCAGGTACATACTGCCAACGTCTGCGCTACCGCTTTGGGTTTTGAGTTGGTCTGCCAAGACGATTAAAACGAGCGAAGGCGGTACCAACTGGGTAATCGTTCCGGAGGCTGCTAAAACGCCCGTAGCGTAGCGCATGTTATAGCCATAACGCATCATTACGGGCAAGGAGATCATCGCCATTGCGATCACCTGCGCAGCTACTGTGCCCGTAATGGCACCCAGAATAAAGCCAACGATGATGACGGAATAGCCTAGGCCACCACGAATGCGCCCAAACAGTTGACCCATGGAGTCCAGCATCTCTTCAGCAAGGCCGCAGCGCTCTAGGATGGCACCCATAAAGGTGAAGAAGGGGATTGCCAGCAAAAGATCATTGGCCAGTACGCTACCAAAGATCCTTTGTGGAATGGCCTGCAAAAAAGACATACCAAAAAAGCCTTCCGCCATAGCAATTGCAGAAAAGAATAAGCCCGCAGCCATCAATGAAAAAGCTACTGGAAAGCCAATCAACATAAAGATGACTAGGCCACCAAACATGAGAGGGGGGATCCACTCTAATGGAATCATTGCATCGGCTTTTCGTAATGAAGGTCTTCGGCGGGCAAGGTAATTTCACCTTTTAATGCGCCGATGCGTTTAATTATTTCTGAGATCCCTTGTAGACTCAACATGAAAAAACCAAACGGCACCACAAATTTAATTGGGTAACGCGCAAGACCACCTGAGTTCAGAGAGCCCTCCATAACCAACCAAGAGGGATAAAAGAGTGTGGTCCAAGAAAGCCAGCAAAAGAGTAAGCAGGCAGGCATTAAGAAGCAGATTAGCCCAAATAGATCAACCCAAATTCTGCCGCGGTCAGACAAGTGGGAATAAATCAGATCAACGCGAACATGCTCATTGCGTTTAAGGGTATAAGAGGTACCCAGCATTACTGCTGCACTAAAGAGATACCACTGGAGCTCTAGCGGCCAGTTATTGCTAATATCAAAGCCATAGCGAAGTAGGGCATTCACGGCAGAGACAACGCAGGACAACAAAATCATGACACTGGCTGCTTGGCCTAGCCATTGATTAATGCGATCAATGCCCTTGGAGAGCTTAGTCCAGAACCCCATGCGACTTAGAGGTCTGCGCGACCCCGTTCAATTGCAGCAAGCACTTGAGCTGGGGCGGTACCACCAGCATGCTGGCGAGACTGTACAGAGCCATCTACTGTCAGCAAGGCAAAGACATCATCGCCAATCAGTTCAGGGCGATTATCTAGTCCGCAAGCAAAGCGCAATTCAGAAAGACTCAAGTCGGTTAGCATGCAGTTTCTGCCAACGCAAGCTTTCACGGCGTGGGCCACTGCTTCGTGAGCATCGCGGAATGCCAGGCCTTTTTTGACGAGATAGTCGGCCAAATCAGTAGCGGTAGCGAAACCTTCTTCTGCAGCAGCTTTCATGACATCGGCTTTGACTTCAATATGGGGAACCATATCGGCGAAGATGCGCAGCGTATCTTGTACAGTATCAACCGCATCAAATAATGGCTCTTTATCTTCTTGATTATCTTTGTTGTAGGCCAGTGGTTGGCTTTTCATTAGCGTCAGTAATGAAATCAAGTCGCCATAAACGCGACCGGTTTTACCGCGCGCCAATTCAGGCACGTCAGGATTTTTCTTTTGCGGCATGATGGAGCTGCCAGTGCAAAAGCGGTCTGGCAGGTCAATAAAGCCAAAGCGTGGACTTAGCCAGAGGACGAGCTCTTCCGATAGACGGGAGACATGCATCATCAAGATAGAAGCAAAGGCACAGAATTCAATTGCAAAGTCACGATCTGATACTGCATCTAAAGAGTTGTTGCAAATGCCATCAAAACCCAGAATCTTGGCGACTTGTTCGCGGTCAATTGGGTAGGTAGTACCAGCCAATGCAGCAGCACCTAAAGGTAAGCGATTAAAACGTGCACGCAAATCCGCTAAACGGCTTGCATCACGACTAAACATTTCGTAGTAGGCCATTAAGTGGTGCCCAAAAGTAATCGGTTGCGCTACTTGGAGATGGGTATGACCAGGCATGATGGTTGCGGCATGCTTTTCAGCAAGATCCAATAGGGCAGTGCGCAAAGTTTTTAAAGTTGTCGCAATTTCATCTACGCTAGCGCGCAACCATAGACGCAGATCAGTAGCAACTTGATCGTTACGTGAACGACCAGTATGCAAACGCTTGCCAGCATCACCAACCAACTCTGTGAGTCGAGCTTCAATATTCAGGTGCACATCTTCTAGTGCTAATTGCCACTGAAACTCACCCGCTTCAATTTCCGCTTTGATTTGCGTCATACCCTTTTGAATGTCAGCTAAATCTTGCGCGCTGATGATTTTTTGGGTGGCCAGCATTTCGGCGTGAGCCAGAGATCCGGCAATATCAACCATGGCGAAACGTTGATCAAAGCCAATAGAGGCTGTATAACGCTGTACTAGTTCGTCAACGGGTTCGGCAAAACGGGCCGACCAAGCTTGGGCTTTGTTGGCTAGGGAATTTTTAGATGAGCTCATAAACACAGTATATTGGTGTAGGTCTTTGATTATTTTAAATGTTATGCCCCAAATCCTGAATTCTTCGCCTTCTTCTGCCGCCCCCGACGCCCCAAAGCGCTTGGTTATTGCGTCCCGTGAGAGTCGCCTAGCCATGTGGCAGGCGGAACATGTCCGAGATTGCCTAAAAAAGCTCTATCCACAGTGTGATGTCCAGATATTAGGCATGACTACCCGGGGGGATCAAATTTTGGATAAAGCCCTCTCAAAAGTGGGTGGTAAAGGCCTTTTTGTCAAAGAATTAGAAGCCGCCCTAGAAGATGGTCGAGCTGATTTAGCAGTGCACTCTTTAAAAGATGTGCCCATGGTCATGCCAGAGGGTTTTGAGTTGGCCTGCGTGATGGAACGTGAAGATGCAAGGGATGCTTTTGTATCTAACGACTACGCCAGTCTGGAGGATCTTCCCAAAGGTGCCATTGTGGGAACGTCTAGTTTGCGTCGTGAGTCTGTGCTCCGTGCCCGCTTTCCCCATTTAGAAATTCAGCCTTTGCGTGGGAACTTAGATACCCGGATGGGTAAGTTGGATCGCGGCGAGTATCAGGCGATTATTTTGGCTGCTGCTGGACTAAAGCGTTTAGGTTTGGACGGTCGCATTCGTGCTTACCTTCCTTATGAACCTTACACACCTGCAGCAGGTCAGGGTGCGCTGGGAATTGAGACTCTGATTGAGCATCCTCACATTAAGCAATGGCTTGCCCCTTTGAATGATTTACCGACGCTATATGCTGTTTCGGCTGAGCGCATGGTTTCACGTCAGCTCGGCGGCTCCTGTGAGGTGCCCTTGGCTGCACATGCCACTTGGAATCAAGAGCAAATGCAGATTCGCTCCTTTGTGGCCAGCACTGACGGCAAAGCGATTTGTCTGGCGAGCGGAAGTGGCCCAGTGCATTCTGTTGCCCAGGCCGAGGAACTAGGTCTCAAAGTAGCCGATGACTTGCTTGCCCAGGGTGCAGCAGAGTTAATTCCAAAAATTGCCAAATAATTCGACATACTCAGCGCAATGAGCATCAAATCGATCGTCATTACTAGGCCAAGCGGTCAAGCGCGCCAGTTGATTGAGACGCTTTCACGTGCGATCGAGTTCAGTGGTGTAGCAAAACGCAGTCTGCCGCAAATTCTATCTTTGCCTTTGCTAACCATCGTTCCTAAAGATGATGAGCAGTTGGCTGATCACATTGCCAGTGTTTTAAATAATGCGGATCTCGCTATTTTTGTCAGTCCTAATGCGATTGAGAGTGTGATGCGTTTGTTAGAGCGAGACTGGCAAGATTTTTCTAAGAAGATTATTCCCATTGGTGTCATGGGCGGTAGCAGCCGTTTGGCCTTAAATAACCATGGAATTGGTCAAGAAGAGAACCCTACGCCGATTTGGATTCCGAATAACAATCAGCATTGGGATTCGGAGGGTTTGTGGCAGGAGCTTCAAGGATTA
Source organism: Polynucleobacter sp. UK-Kesae-W10 (assembly GCF_018881575.1). GTDB lineage: Bacteria > Pseudomonadota > Gammaproteobacteria > Burkholderiales > Burkholderiaceae > Polynucleobacter. The sequence continues at coordinate 114,520 of NZ_JACVQB010000002.1, forward strand.
GGGTGGGACTGGTCAACTAAGAGGGTGGTGATCTTTAAAGGGGAGGGTGGTCGCGATTGGTTGGCTGACACTCTGAGCAAAGCTGGCGCAACAGTAGAGGCGATTTCTACCTACTCGCGTATTCCGCTCGATATCGATAATCCTGCATGGCAGGCCATCCAAGAAATGGATTTTTCTAAATCGCTCTGGCTGCTCACCTCTTCAGAAGCCGTAAGGTATTTGGGTAAGGTAGCAGCAGATCAATTTGCCCAAAACTTGAATGTGGCAAGTGCTGTATGCCCACATCACAATATTGCTGATGCAGCAGAGCAGATTGGGTTTGGGGAAGTCTTCACTACAGAACCAGGTGACGAAGCCTTAATTAAGGCTGCACTAGCCTGGCTGATTATTTGATTTTGTAATTTAGCAGCGTCGGCAAAAATATTTCATTCACTAGGATAGGGTGCCCCTTTAATCGGTAAAGGGTGCGACGTGCCCATAGAGGAGACGTAAGGGCTAAATTATTTTTTGCACATTTTCTCCATAGCGCATTCGTTTTATCTAAGCGCGCAATGTCGCGCGGTGGCTTTGCCTTGGAGTGCATCCGGGTTTTGGCAAAGAGAACGGCTCCCAAGGGCTTGGTACCGAGGCGCAGGATGCCATGATTGCTGCCACTAGAGCTTGTCGTTGGAATGACGCTATGCGCCATGACTAAAGGAATGCCTTTGGCGCACAGTAATACTTCGCGCACACGGCAGCGTCTAATCTTGAAATGAAAATAGCGACTCTCGTCGCTATTTAAGGTTTGAGGGCCATCGCGCAAAACCTGAACTTCGAGTTTTTGCCCAATCGCCTGCTCAATTTTTTGAGTTAAAGAACCGGTATCGCTTAACCAGGCTTGCCACTTGCGCGGTGCCCGGTGAATTTCACCGGAACCGACTCGATTCCATGCAGAACGGAGACGATTACGGTGAGCCATTCTTAGCTGCCGCTAAAGTTACGACGTTGACCGCCAGACTTTGGCTTAGCAAAGCGAGGGCCTGCTGGACGTGAATCACCAGAACGAGTCGGACGTGAATCCGCGGAACGTGCAGGACGAGAGTCAGCAGAGCGTGCAGGACGTGAATCACCTGAACGACCACCAGCATTACCGCCGCCAGAACCGCCGCCGCCAAAGCGAGACTCGGAACGTGCGCCGGAGCCATAACGACCACCACCGCCACCAGAGCGATTACCGCCAAAGCCGCCGCCAGAGCGACCACCAGGACGACCACCGCCACCGCCAAAACTTGGCTTGGCTTGTGGCTCAAGGCCGGCAATTACAGAAGCAACGATATCTTGCTGTGTAAAGCGCTCGATATTGCGAATCTTGGCGCGATCACGATGTTCAACCAAGGTGATAGCAACACCATTGCGACCAGCGCGACCAGTACGACCGATGCGGTGCGTGTAGTCCTCTGGTTTCATTGGCAAGCCAAAGTTAATAACGTGGCTAATACGTGGCACGTCAATACCGCGAGCAGCTACGTCAGTGGCTACCAAAATCTTGGTGTGACCCTTACGTAATGACTCTAGGCGACGCATACGCACCGCTTGAGGCATAGCACCGTGTAAGGCGGTTGCTTCATAGCCGTTCGCACGTAATGTATCTGCAATTTTTTCGCTCTCAACTTGAGTGCTTGCAAACACAACCGCTTGATCCAAATCGGCATCGGCCAAAATGTGCTCAAGCAATTTATGCTTATGTGACATGCTGTCAGCCCAATGCAATTTCTGTTCAATGTTGGCATGTTTTTCACCTGCATGAGCAAGTTCAATACGCTTGGCATCTGTCGTCAACTCATTAGCCAAAGACATAATCTTTGGTGCAAAAGTTGCTGAGAACATCAATGTTTGATTGCGTCCAGCACAGCGTTTATCAATCGCCTCGAGATCATCCGCAAATCCCATGTCGAGCATACGATCTGCCTCGTCAATCACGAGCTGTTTAACATCATCTAAGCGAATTGCTTTGCTATCGCACAAGTCGAGTAAGCGACCTGGGGTTGCAACAACTAACAATGCACCTTTCAATGCTTGGATTTGCTTGCCATACGGCATGCCACCCATCACAGTAGCAATACGAATACCTTTCATACCGCGCACTAAGTTCACTGCATCGGCGGCAACCTGTTGAGCCAATTCACGAGTAGGGCAGAGCACCAACACTTTAGGTTGTGCACGACCTGGTACAGGTGAGTTGTTCGGGTTGTCCTCGATCAGCTGATGAATCATCGGCAATAAAAAGGCTGCGGTTTTTCCGCTACCAGTTTGGCTGCTGACTAATAAGTCACCGCCAGCGAGGGCTGCAGGAATAACCTGAGCTTGCACGGCAGTAGCCTGGGTAAAACCCAATTCAGCAACGTTTTTAAGAAGTGAGGCCGCTAGGGCGAAATTCTGGAATTCATTTCCAGTGCTCTTGGAGTCTTTCAACTCGTGTTTAGTTCCTTTAGAAAAAGTCATGCTATTACACATCCCCTTTAAGGGATGTCTCCGTATGTTGCACCCATAGTTTTTTACAGGGTGCGATGGTCAAAGGCATCGACCATCAGACAAGCGGCAGCGCGTTTTTGGAACTTTGGTGTTTATGACTTCTAAACGGTACGCTGAAATAGAGCTGGGGGGCGATGAATCAAATTGCTTAAAAAAGCCTCTCACTATAGCAGTTTGAGGCACTAATTACAAGGGTTTTCCCGAATTAATTATGATGTAGCTATGGAATGGTTCACCTTCAGCCTCTTAGCGCCTTCAAACGTCGGAATTGTGGATTTTTCAAGCTATCTGCTCGGGACTTTGTTCGTGATTTTGTTACCGGGGCCAAACTCACTCTATGTATTGACCATAGCAACCCAACAAGGTTGGCGTTCTGGTGCTTGGGGTGCGGCCGGTATTTTTATTGGCGATTCAATTTTGATGATTGCTGTTGCTCTTGGTGCTGCTTCATTGCTCATCTCTTCCCCCGTACTATTTCAGTTTGTCCGTATTTTGGGCGCAATCTATTTGGGGTGGATGGGGCTAGGCTTATTACGTAGCGGTCAACAGCGCTGGAGGACGAAATCTCCTGTGGGTGCATATGAGTTGCAGGCACGCTTAACGCAATTACATCCGCTATTGGCAGCGCTTTCTCTGTCGCTAACCAATCCCAAGGCCATCTTCTTCTTTATTGCTTTCTTCTCGCAATTTATCGCGCCTGATGTTGCGCAACCAGCGCTCACTTTTATTTACCTAGCAACAGTCTTGCAGCTGATGAGCATGACTTATCTGGCGATACTCATCTTTGTAGGGCAATTTTTTGCTCAGGTTTTTAAGCGCCATCACTGCCTAACAGCGGGTTTATGGACATTTGCCGGATGTCTTTTTATTGCCTTTGCCATAAGACTGGCGCTTGTTTAGTTACTTCAGACGTTTTACAAGGCGCTCAACTTTTTTGCTATACGGTGGGCGAACCGGTTTTGTGCCCTTTAGGAGATTGGTACCCCAGAAACCATGAACGTCTAGGATGGATTTTTGGTGACTGAAGGTGTCAAAACCAGCTTTGCCATGATAGCTACCAAAACCGCTGGCTCCAATGCCGCCAAACGGAAGTGTCTCGACAGTAGCATGCAAGAAGACGTCGTTAATGGTCACCCCGCCTGAGCATGTTTCTTGTAATACTTTCTGCAGCTGTTTTTTATCTTTACCAAACCAGTACAAGGCAAGGGGATTAGGTCGGCAATTGATGTACTCAATGGCGGATGCAGTATTGCTGATTGAAACAATTGGCAAAATGGGTCCAAAGACTTCTTCATGCAGTACGCGTGCTTCTGCTGGTACGTTCAAAAGAGCAACTGGTTCAAAACGTCTGGCACCTGCACCTGGGTTGTTGAGGAGTGGAACTGCTTTGGCACCACGATCGAGCGCATCGCTTAGTAGATGCTGCCAATACTGCAGTTGTGCTTCATCAATGGGGCCTGTGAGCTCTTCGGGGTTGCTAAATTGGGTTTGGGCTGCTGTTTGTAATTCCTCAATCAATTCAGATTGACGACCGCCTTCAATCAAAACGTAATCAGGGGCGATGCAGGTCTGACCGCCATTGAGGAGCTTGCCGTAAATAATGGCACTTGCAGCATCTTTCAGTTTGGCTGATGGGTCAATCAGGGCTGGTGATTTACCACCCAACTCTAATGTCACTGGAGTCAGGTTTTCGGCAGCAGCGCGCATCACTTTTTTACCAATTGCTTCAGAACCGGTAAAGAGAAGATGTGCAAATGCCAATGCTGCAAATTGCTCAGAAATATCTGGGCCGCCTGTCGTGACACTAAATTCACTAGGGTGGAAGTACTCTTGAATCAGGCTTGCCAAAAAGCCTGAGGTACGTGAGCTGCGCTCTGAGGGCTTGAGCCATACTCGGTTTCCGGCTGCAAAAGCTGCGATAGCAGGAACGAGCGCTAACTGTATTGGGTAGTTCCATGGGCTCATGATGCCAACCACCCCGATAGATTGACTCTCAATCCAAGCCTGCGAAGCGCCGAGTGAAGAGGGTGTTTCCATTTGTGCTGGCTTCATCCACTCTTTGAGATGTTTGCGAGTGTATTTACAAGCCTGATACACCATTTGAAATTCAGCTAGGCGCGTTTCGATTGGGTGGCGTACACCAAAGTCTGCGATCAGGGCTTTGCACAGCTTTTCCTCGTTAGCCTCAATCATTTTCTCAATGCGGCCAATACGCTCAAGCCTCACCTCTAGAGTTGGATTTGCTTCGGCAGCATAGGCTGCTTTGATTTCATCAAGTTGGAGGGTAAGGCGATTCATAGTCTATTTAGAAGTTGGCAGGCATTGGAATAAGGCATTAGGATAAAGCTATGAATGAAAACTTAGATAAAAACTCAGCTCTGTTAGAGCGCGCAACCCTTGGCGGCGGCTGTTTTTGGTGTCTTGAAGCTGTTTATCAGCAAATTCAAGGGGTTAAAACTGTTGTTTCGGGTTATGCCGGAGGCGCTCGACCTAATCCATCATATGAGTCTGTTTGTACCGGGGTAACAGGGCATGCAGAAATCGTGGATATTGTGTTTGACCCGCAGATCGTCTCTTTTCGGGATTTGTTGGAGATCTTCTTTGTGATTCATGATCCAACCACCCTCAATTACCAGGGAAATGATCATGGTACGCAATACCGTTCGGTCATCTTTACTCATGGCGAGGAGCAAAATCAGATTGCTCATGAGGTAGTGCAAGAGTTAGAGTGTGCCAAGATTTACGCTAACCCGGTTGTGACGCAAATTGAACCGGCGCCAACTATCTATCCTGCAGAAGCGTATCACCAGAATTATTTTCAGCAGCACCCAAATCAAGGGTATTGCGCAGCAGTGGTTGCTCCGAAGCTCGCTAAATTTCGAGCAAAATTTAAATCGCTGATTGCAGCCCCCTATGCTTAAGGTGCCAAGCGATTAATCCTCCATTGATTGTTATTCCATTGGTAATGGATGCGATCATGAAGACGAGAGGGACGTCCCTGCCAGAACTCTACTTCGGTAGGTCGCAAGCGATAACCACCCCAGTGTGCAGGTCGTGGCGGCGCCTCTCCAAACTCTGCTTTAAAGCGCTTCTCAGCTTCCTCTAGGAATTCACGATTTGGAATGGCTGCGCTCTGTGGGGATGCCCATGCACCAATTCGTGAGGCAGGTGGACGAGAATGAAAGTACGCATCACTTTCTGCCGGGCTGACGCGTTCTACAACGCCCTTAATGCGCACTTGACGTTCTAACTCATGCCAATGAAAAAGAAGGGCCGCTTCAGGGCGAATAGCCAAGTCCTTGCCTTTTTGACTCTCATAATTGGTGAAAAAGCTAAAACCGTTTTCGTCTGCGCCTTTTAGTAAGACAATACGGGCTGATGGATTGCCTGCTTGGTCGGCTGTAGCCAAGGTCATAGCATTTGGTTCAGGACATTGCGCCTTTACGGCCTGATCAAACCAGAGTTGAAAGAGCGGCAAGGGACTGTGGGGTACCTCGGTTTCTAAGAGCTGACCAAAGGTATAGTTTTTGCGAAGTTGAGCAATCGAGTCCATTTATTCAGTATAAAGAGATGTTATGGCAGAAGACAAGATGGAAGAGAGCGTATTAGAGCGACGTTTTGGTGGGGTTTCTAGACTCTACGGTGCCGATATGCGCGCTCGTTTTCAAGACGCGACTGTGGTTGTGGCTGGTCTTGGCGGTGTTGGTTCGTGGGCGGCAGAGGCACTGGCGCGCACCGGCATCGGACATCTTGTCTTGGTCGATTTCGATCACATTGCAGAAAGCAATACCAATCGTCAGCTGCATGCGCTTGAAGGTCAATATGGCATGGCAAAAGTGGCAGCGATGGCCCAACGTATTTTGCAAATCAACCCCGAAATTCGGTTGACATTATGTGATGAGTTTTTAGAGCCAGAAAATCTCGATCGTCTGATTCCGGCAGATGCGCTAGTTTTAGATGCGACCGATTCAGTGCAAACAAAAATAGCCTTATCGGTTTGGGCACGAACTAATGATCGAGTGCTTGTCATGTGTGGAGCGGCAGGCGGCAAGACCGATCCCACTTCAGTGCGCTGCGATGATCTTTCTCGCACTGAGCAAGATGCACTCTTAGCAAAAGTCAGGCAGGGTCTACGACAAGACCATGGATTCTCTCGCAATCTAAAACACAAAATTGGTATCCGAGCGATTTACTCTCATGAGCCTAGAGCTGGCGCATCTACCGGCGGCCTAGCTTGCTCTGGCTATGGTTCCACGGTGATGGTAACTGCTGCATGTGGAATTGCTGCTGCTGCCGAGATTTTGAATCTGATTGGACAGTCGGGCTGTTAAGGGATTTGCTCCTAACATTTTCTCAATAGGGTTTTATTTCATCAGGGGATTCCCTGTAAGAATTTACTGATTCTGTTGCAGTCAAAAATTTCTATGTAATCGATTATCAGTCTTCATTGCCTATACCTGCTGAAGTATTGCTGCACTTTTAATTGATTGGTTACTTTAGGTACTTTCTTCCTCTAGTAGTTCTATTGAGTCCTCCATAGACTCGGTGTCGTTGGTAATTCTCCAATGACATCTTGAAAGGAGGTCTCTTTTGCAGACTGAACAAACTGGCTTAAAGCGCCATCTCAAAGTAAGACACATTCGTTTGATGGCTTTAGGTTCAACGATTGGCGTTGGACTATTTTTAGGCTCCGCAAGTGCAATTCAAATTGCTGGACCTTCTATCTTGCTGGGCTATTTGCTTGCAGGCATTGTCGCCTTTATCGTTCTGCGAACTCTTGGCGAGATGGCGGTTCATGAGCCAGTAGCCGGCTCGTTTGCCGCTTACGCCAATAACTATGTTGGCCCACTAGCAGGTTATATGGTGGGCTGGGGATATTGGACCTATTGGATTGTGGTCGGCATTGCAGAAGTGACGGCCGTCGGCATTTATATGGGCATTTGGTTTCCTGAAACGCCGCAATGGGTATGGGCACTATCTTCCATTGTGATGATGGGGATGATTAATTTAATTGCCGTAAAAGTATTTGGTGAATTTGAGTTTTGGTTTGCACTGATTAAGGTGGTAGCAATTGTTGCGATGATTGCTCTTGGAGGCTCAGTGATTTTGTTTGGTTTTACAAATGACTGGCAGCCGATTGGCTTAAGCAACTTATGGCAGCACGGCGGGTTCTTTCCAAATGGCATTAGCGGGATGTTGCTCTCTTTGCAGATGGTCTTATTTGCCTATGTTGGTATTGAGATGATTGGCCTATCTGCGGGTGAGGCCGAAAATCCTAAGAAAACTATACCGATGGCCATTGATTCCTTGGCGTGGCGTATTTTGATTTTCTATATGGGTGCAATCCTAGTGATTTTGGCCATCTTCCCCTGGAATCAAGTGGGTCAAGAAGGCAGTCCTTTTGTTGTGATGTTTGAGCGCATTGGTCTGCGCGAAGCAGCAGGACTGATCAACTTTGTAGTGATTACTGCCGCTCTGTCATCTTGTAATGCTGGCATCTTCAGTGGCGGTCGTCTCTTGTATTCCTTATCTAGCAATGGCTATGCGCCAGCACCCTTCGCCAGGCTGTCTAAGCACGGTGTCCCTCACCGCGCAGTGATGGCAACGGTAGTGGTTTGTATGTCTGGCGTTGTGCTCAATTATTTTGTTCCAGATAAAGCTTTTCAATATGTTATGGCTGCCGTGACATTTGTGGGTCTGATGGTATGGATTGCCATTTTGATAACGCAAATGAAATTCCGTCGGTCTCTTACCAAAGCGCAAGTAGCCCAGTTGGGTTACCGCGCACCTTGGTGGCCTTATTCCTCATGGTTTGCTCTGGCATTTATTGCTTTAGTGGTGGTCTTAATGGGCTTTCATGAGGATGCACGGATTGCATTGATCTTGGGTCCGTGTCTCTTGGGCGTGTATCTGGTGATGTTTTATATCGCTGGATTACATCGCAAAACAAAAAACCGTCGTGAGTTTATTTAATAGGAGAACAGTATGATTATTGGTGTTCCACAAGAAGTAAAAAATAACGAGTTTCGCGTGGGCTTGACCCCTGGTAATGTCAGGGGACTATGCCAACAAGGGCATTCAGTACTGATTCAAAGAGGGGCTGGTGCAAAAATCGGGTTAAGTGATGAGTCCTACCGCGAAGCGGGTGCCTCTTTGATCAATAGCGCTGCAGAAGTGTTTCAAAAAGCGGAGATGATCGTCAAGGTCAAAGAGCCGCAAGCGCAAGAATGTGCCATGCTGCGTGAAGATCAAATTTTGTTTACCTACTTGCATCTTGCTCCAGATCCACAGCAAACCAATGCACTCCTTCAGTCTGGTGCCACCTGTATCGCCTATGAAACAGTGACCGCGATGAATGGTGCCCTCCCATTATTAGCGCCCATGAGTGAGGTGGCTGGTCGGATGTCGATTCAGGCGGCTGCAACCCATCTTGAAAAAACGCATGGTGGCTTGGGTGTGTTGATGGCGGGAGTGCCGGGTGTGTCGCCGGCGAAGATAGTGATCTTAGGCGCTGGGGTGGTGGGACGTAACGCATTACAAATTGCGGTTGGCATGGGTGCAGATGTTTGCATCTTCGATCGTGATATTGAGCGCTTACGGCAGATCGATATGCTCTACGGCAATCGGGTACGCACTTTTTATTCCGATAGCTTATTGGTAGAGCAAGAGGTTTGCGAGGCTGACGTGGTTATTGGCGCTGTTTTATTACCGGGAGGTGCGGCCCCCAAACTGGTAACTCGGGAGATGGTCAAAAAAATGAAGGCTGGATCAGTGGTGGTGGATGTGGCCATTGATCAAGGCGGCTGTTTTGAGACCTCAAGACCCACTACCCATGCGGACCCTACCTTTGTGGTGGATGGAGTCTTGCATTATTGCGTGGCCAATATGCCAGGAGCGGTAGCGCGCACTTCTACTTTTGCACTTACCAATGCTACCTACCCATTTGTAGAGGCCTTGGCCAATCGTGGCGTGATGCAAGCACTGACAATCGATCATCATCTTCGCAATGGTCTGAGTGTGCACAAGGGTATCTTGACATCGCAGCCAGTGGCGCAGGCACAGGGCTTGGATTTTTCCCATCCTGAGACGCTATTAGTGGCATAAGCCCGATGTATCAGTTTTTGTAGTCCTAGCAATCGATAGTCACACTGAGGATTTACACTATCCCCAGTGTGATCAATCGCTTGTATTTACTGGAGCTGCAAATTCATGGATTTTCCTGCTTTAACGCTTTCGGCTGGAGTGGTTGCTCTTGCCGAGATGGGCGATAAAACCCAATTACTTTCTTTAATGTTGGCAGCGCGCTATCCCAAGCAAGCGCTAGCGATCATTGCCGGTATTTTGATTGCAACGATTGCCAATCATGCTTGTGCCGCATTATTGGGCCATTGGCTCATGACCTTAGTATCCCCCGATGTAATGCGTTGGATTTTGGGTGCGAGCTTTTTGGGGATTGGTTTATGGCTTCTGGTTCCCGATCATATTGATGACGCTGCCGACTCCAAAGTAGCTGATAGAGCCTTTCAGGTCTTTTTGCTGACGGTTGTGCTGTTCTTTTTGGCGGAGATGGGTGATAAGACTCAGATCGCTACCATCGCCTTAGGGGCTCGCTATGACGATGTGGTTTCAGTCACGATCGGCACCACAATAGGGATGATGTTGGCAAATGCGCCGGCGGTTTGGATAGGGCAGAAGTTTACGCAGCGCATGCCGATCAAATGGGTGCATGCCGTTGCAGCGCTCACGTTTATCGCCATTGGGCTTGCCACCTTAGTTTGGGGCTAATTTCGGCCTGGGCGAGTCTAGTGCCTAAGACTTAAAATAAGGCTATGAAAACAGATCTGCCCCAGAGCTTTCGTCGGCTCGAATATCGCCCTCCCGTTTATACCTTTGACCAGGTCGAACTAGATATTGCTTTAGATCCAGCGCGCACGATTGTCAAAAGTCGTATTGAAGTATTGCCTGGAAAGAGTTTTGAACCAGGAGCTCCCTTGGCGCTGGTTGGTCAAGATTTAGAGTTTGTGAGCTTACGTATCAATGGCGAGGCTCATCGTCATTTTGAGTTAACCCCAGAAACCTTAAGCATTCATTCTCTGCCCAATGAGGGGCAAGAAAAATTCATTGTTGAAATTATTTCAGTTTGCGCACCAGATAAAAATACTACTCTGATGGGCTTATACGTATCGAATGGAAATTTCTTTACGCAATGCGAAGCTGAAGGCTTTCGGAAGATCACCTATTTTTTAGATCGCCCTGATGTTATGGCACGTTACCGTGTGACTCTCCGGGCCCGTGAAGAAGAGTGCCCTGTATTGCTCTCGAACGGCAATCTCGTAAAAGAAGAAAAGCTTCCAAATGGATGGCACAGCGCTACCTGGGAAGATCCCTTTCCGAAGCCTTCTTATCTGTTTGCGCTAGTAGCCGGCAAGCTGAAATGTATTGAAGAGACCATTACGACCAGTAGTGGCGCTCAGAAGTTGTTGCAGATCTGGGTAGAACCCCATGATCTTCAGAAAACCCGTCATGCAATGGACTCCTTAATTGCTTCGATTCATTGGGATGAAAAGCGCTTTGGCTTGGAGTTAGATTTAGAACGCTTCATGATTGTGGCGGTCAGCGACTTCAATATGGGCGCAATGGAAAACAAGGGTTTGAATATTTTCAATACCAAGTTTGTCCTAGCTCAACCTGAAACGGCAACAGATGCCGATTTTGCTAATATTGAAAGCGTCGTTGCGCATGAGTACTTCCATAACTGGACTGGCAATCGCGTGACCTGTCAGGATTGGTTTCAGTTATCCCTCAAAGAAGGCTTGACAGTATTTCGGGATCAGGAGTTTTCTGCTGATCAAATGGGTAGCGAGTCTGGCAGGGCGGTGAAACGAATTGAAGATGTTCGCCTATTGCGTCAATTGCAATTTCCAGAGGATGCGGGTCCGATGGCCCATCCCATCCGCCCAGATGAATACCAAGAGATCAATAATTTTTATACCGTAACTGTGTATGAAAAGGGTTCTGAAGTGGTGCGGATGTATCAAACACTACTTGGTAAAGAAGGTTTTCGTAAGGGGATGGATCTCTACTTCAAGCGCCATGACGGTCAAGCTGTCACTTGCGATGACTTTTTGGCGGCGATGGCCGACGCCAATGGGCGAGATCTGACTCAGTTTAAAAATTGGTATAGCCAGGCCGGCACACCACGCGTCAAGGTGGAAGAGCAATATGACGCTGCTAAAAAGCAATATCACCTCACGCTTACTCAGACTTGTGCGGCTACGCCTGGCCAGACTGAGAAAAAGCCTTTTCATATTCCACTAAAGATGCGCCTCATTACCTCTGCCAATGATCAGGCAGAGCAGTTATTGGAGTTAACGCAGCCGACTCAGTCATGGATCTTCGACCATATTGCCGAGCGACCAGTGCTATCGATTAACCGTGATTTTTCGGCTCCCATCCATTTGGATTTTGCTCAGAGCGAAGCGGATCTCTTGGAGATGTTCTCCAGCGATAACGATCCATTCAATCGCTGGGAAGCAGGGCAGAAGTTGGCTATGCAAATGATTTTGAATCAACGCTTGCCAGATGCCAAGCTCATTGAGGCTTATCGCAATCTCTTGCTCGATGCCCAGCTTGATCCTGCTTTTAAAGAGTTGGCCCTGACGCTTCCAGCAGAAACCTATCTATATGAGCAGTGTGCCAGCGTTGATCCACAGCAGATCTTTGTGGCACGTCGGGCGTTTCGAAAAGAAATTGCTCAGCAGCTACAACTCGAATGGGCGGCCCTGTACCAGCAAAATCAAACCCCTGGACCATTTAAGTCTGATGCAGTAAGTGCAGGCAAGCGCGCTCTCAAAAATTTGGCATTAAATATGCTGCTTGAGGCTGATGTGAAGACTTGGGCTCCAATGGCGCTCAATCAATATCAAATTGCTGACAATATGACTGACCGTTATGCGGCACTCTCAGCTTTGGTCTTGCATGGCGCCAAAGCGGCAAATGAATGCTTGGCAGATTTCTTTAATCGTTTTGCAGATGATGCCTTAGTCATTGATAAGTGGTTTGCTTTGCAGTCTAGTCGTCCACCCGTGGATGGGCTTGAGTCTACCTTGAGCGATGTCAAGCGCTTACGCGAACATCCCGCCTTCAAGCTGAATAATCCCAACCGCGCTCGTAGCGTCATTCATGCTTTCTGTGCAAATAATCCGGCGAGCTTTCATCAGGCTGATGGCAGTGGGTATGACTTTTGGGCGGGAAGTGTCTTAGCCCTCGATCCCATTAATCCTCAGGTAGCTGCTCGCTTAGCCAGGGCACTAGATCGCTGGCGCTTGTTTGCACAGCCTTACCAGGACAAGATGAAGGTTGCCTTAGAGCGGGTTGCGGCTTGCCCAAGCCTCTCTCCCGATGTCAAAGAGGTCATTGGTAAGGCTTTGGGGGCTGATTTTTAGTCTTCTGAGAGAACAAGGCAAAATAGAGTCTATTGAACAGACTTAGTCTATGTAGAAATCATCGGAGAGATCGTTTTGTCTTCTAATACCCATATCAATTTCAAGCAGTATTTGGCAAGCGCTAAACCTAAGGGTGCGGCTGTGCCAGTAGGCCTGCAAGACTTGCTGACTGCTGTAGTCAATACCTGCTCTACGCTTAGTCATGAAGTGGCGCAAGGCGCTTTGATTGGTTTGTTGGGTTCGGCGGGTACTGGTAACGTTCAGGGTGAGGTTCAGCAAAAGCTCGACATCATCGCGAATGACCTATTGATAGACGGTGTAAAAAATTGCCAATCACTTGCCGGCTTAGCTTCTGAAGAAATGGAATTGCCAGTTCCAGTTCAGGGTACTGGTGATTATTTATTGTTGTTCGATCCGCTGGATGGTTCATCCAATATTGATGTCAACGTCTCTATCGGCACGATTTTTTCTATCCTGAAAAAGCAAGATCCCCAGGCACCATTAGAAACGGCTGATTTTTTATTATCTGGTCGACATCAGGTGGCAGCAGGATACGTGGTCTACGGTCCACAAACAACGATGGCGCTCACGATGGGTGATGGCGTGGTGATGTTTACCTTAAACAAAGTCACGGGTGAGTTTTTATTAATTAAAGATGCCGTCACGATTGCCCATTCCACTAAAGAATTTGCGATCAATATGTCGAATATGCGTCACTGGGCAGATCCTGTGCGTCGCTATGTAGAAGAGTGCCTGGCTGGAGTGGGTGGCGCTCGTGAAAAAGACTTCAATATGCGCTGGATTGCTTCTATGGTTGCCGATGTGCATCGCGTTTTATCACGCGGCGGTGTTTTTATGTATCCATGGGATCAGCGTGAGCCTCACAAGCCAGGCAAATTGCGCTTGATGTATGAAGCCAACCCGATGAGTTTCTTGGTAGAGCAGGCTGGTGGTGCATCCACCAATGGCAAGGAATTGATTATGGATTTGCAGCCTACAGATTTGCATGAGCGTGTTTCTGTCATGCTCGGATCGAAGGAAGAGATTGATCGCTTACAGCATTACCATGCCTAAATTCGATGATCACCCAATAAAAAACCCAATCAGCTGATTGGGTTTTTTATTGCCCACAGAAAAAATTAAGGCTGCACTTTTTCTTTTAAGTAGGCCAAGGATTCTTCTACTTGATCAATTAAGATTAAGCAGATGTCGCCTTCAGACAAATCGTTTAAGGCGGTATCAATTGCCAAGAACTCGCCATGAATTTCTTTCACTTGTTTTGCTTTAGTCGCCCCGACCAAACCTTCTTGAAGCAGCTTTAATACTTCACCATCTTCACGACCACGCTGACAGGCATCTTGATACAAAATCACATTATCAAAAGCATTACCCAGAATGCGAGTCAAATCACGAATATCTTCATCACGGCGATCACCCGCACCGCTAATGACAACATGGCTTTTCTTGGGCTTCATCGCATCAACGGCGCTGGTTAAGGCGCGCATTGCATCGGGATTGTGGCCATAGTCAGCAATGACCGTGGCACCTTTGTGTTTGAACTGGTTAAACCGTCCTGGCACAGCATTAGCAGTACTCTCAAAACTATGTAAGCCGCGAGCAATTTTTTCCGCATCAAGACCCAAGGCCCAGGCAGCACCGATGGCGGCCATCGCATTTTCGATTTGGAAGCCCAGGACGCCATTTTGGGTTAATGGAATCTCGCTGACGGGGAAGCGGTACATGACGCGCGAGCCTTTGGATGCAACGATATAGGTGCCATCAAAGTAAATCACTTTTTTATTCTTGGCGCGGTGCGCAGTAATAACAGGGTGATGTTGGTTTTGAGCAAAGAAGATGACGCGGCCAGAGCACTTATCACCCATTTTTGCAACCATGGGGTCTGCCGCATTGAGTACAGCAGCGCCAGTCGGAGCCACGTTTTGCACGATGACGCGCTTGAGAATCGCCAAGTCTTCAACACTAGTGATGTAGTTCAGGCCCAGATGATCGCCTTCGCCGATATTGGTCACCACGGCAACTTCACAGCGATCAAAACCAAGACCTTCCCGCAGCAAGCCGCCACGGGCGGTTTCAAGAACGGCAGCATCCACATCTGGATGCATCAAGACATTGCGAGCACTCTTGGGTCCACTGCAATCGCCGGTATCAATGAGTCGATCGTTGATATAGACGCCATCTGTGCCAGTCATGCCGACGCGTAGACCAGTCTCTTTTAACAGGTGGGAGATTAAACGCACAGTAGTGGTTTTGCCGTTTGTGCCGGTGACTGCTACTACTGGAATGCGGCCATCTTCGCCTGGTGGGAACATCATATTGATGATGTCTTCACCTACAGGACGGCTTTTGCCGAAGGATGGCTTTAAGTGCATCCGCAAGCCAGGGGCAGCGTTGACTTCCACAATACCGCCACCTTGCTGTTCAAGTGGCTTATAAATGGCCTCGCACAAGATATCGACACCGGCAATATCTAAACCAATCATTTGCGCAGCAGCAACGGCACTAGCAGCGACATCTGGATGAACATCATCTGTTACATCGGTCGCAGTGCCGCCAGTGCTAAGGTTGGCATTGTGACGTAATAAAACGCGCTCACCCGTTTTTGGAACATATTGTGGAGTAAGGCCATTGCTTGCCAAGTGGGCGAGGGCAATGTCATCAAAGCGAATTTTGGTTAATGCAGTGGCATGACCATCGCCTCGCAAAGGATTTTGATTTTCTTTTTCTACGAGTTCAGCGACCGTAAGTTTGCCGTCTCCAACCACTTGCGCAGGTTCACGACGCGCGGCAGCAGAAAGGCGATTGCCCACCACCAAGAGACGGTAGTCTGCGCCAGGGAGATAGCGCTCAACAATCGTTTCACGACCAAAACCTTGGGTAACTTCAAAGCCAGCGCGTACTTCCGCTTCCGTTTGAATATTGGCAACAACACCTTTGCCTTGATTGCCGTCTTTTGGTTTGAGCACAATCGGGCCGCCAATCTTTTGTGCGGCACGCCAAGCATCATCAGCGGTCGTCACGACCTCGCCGATAGGAACGGACACCCCAGCAGCGGCTAGGAGGTTTTTGGTTAGCTCTTTGTCTTGGGCGATGGCTTCAGCAATCGCACTGGTATCACTGGTTTCTGCGGCCTGAATACGCTTTTGTTTGCTACCCCAACCAAATTGCACCATGCTGCCTTCAGTCATGCGGCGAAAAGGAATATTGCGTTGGACGGCAGCGTCAACGATGGAGCCGGTGCTGGGTCCTAAGCGAACATCTTCATATAACGCTTCCAGCTCAGAGAGTGCTGCTGCTAAATCAAACGGCGCATCATTAAGGGTGGCTTGAATCAAGGCAAAACCAAAGTCAAAGGCCATGCGACCAACAACTTCTTCAATGTATTCCACAACAACTTGATACACACCGTCATCCACTGTTTGCACTGTACGACTGAAAGTCACAGGGCAGCCAGCTTGTGCCTGCAGACCTAATGCTGCATGCTCAAGCGCATGTGCAAGGGAAAGCGGCTCAGTGAGCCCACCGCGACGCATGCTTCCTAGTTGTGGAAAGCGTTCCCGAATCTTGGTTTCAAATTGAGGGATAGAGTCAATAGAGCGCTCTGAGAATTCACAAGAGACAATCGCTTCTAGTGCGGTATGGCGGCTCCATAAATTGGGTCCGCGCAACATACGAATACGGGTGATTTCCAATTAAGCCCCTGTTGCAGTAGCGAGATCTGGCACGAAGGTTTCTGCACCAGCTTCAATAACATTAAACGGTATATCTAAAGCCCACGCGGCGGCTATGGCAGCACCCAAGTTCATGGCCTTCCAAGGGGATGCGCTATTCGATTCAGAATGCCGTGGAACTGGAATAGATTTTTGATCCAACTTGCCAGACTTAAGGGTGATTTGCTGTTTACCAATCAGGACTGCGCGCCCACCATTCTGCAAATGGGTTTTGACGATCTCGGAATCGGGATGTTCGCTAAAGAAAATGACTTCACCATCGCACAGTTCCGCCATCTGAATACACATCGCATCATCGGCATTGAGAATGCCAACACCCGTTGGTAGCACTACATCAATTTGGGTACGCACCACACTAAACACTTGGTCTTCATCGTAAATAGCGTATTGCGGAAAATTTGCTTTGGGGTCTACATTGAGAACTACACCGACTTGGCAACGATCGTATGCCAGACCTTCAATCAACATCGATAGATGATTGTTTTCAATCACAGCGGCTTCTACAGCGCGATTGAGTAGGGTGCGACGTGCATTTTCCCAATTAGAGGCATTGGTATTCGGAATGGCGCGATTGCCAAAAAATAAACCCTTGCTGCAAGATAGGCCAACGTAAACATTGGTTAAGCGCAAGAAATGGGCAATCATTTCCGCAACCGGAGTCTTGCCTTTTTCGCCGCAAACGCCAACGAGTGGAATGCGGAAATCTGCGCCAGGAGGGAAGAGGTGCGCTGCTATTTCTTTGCCAACGGGCTGGGGTTTGCCGCTTGCGGGCTTTAAGTGCATCAAAAGGCCAGGGCCGGCATTTACTTCCACAATGGCGGCATTTTGCTCTGCCAGGGGGCGGCCAATATCTTGCGCAACCAAGTCAACACCTGCAATTTCTAGGCCCACTACCCGAGCAGCCAAGGCTACTTGGCTAGCAACGTCAGGATGCACCAGATCAGTAACATCAAAAGCGACGTTGCCATTGCTTTGAATGAGTACTTTTTGATCAAGTGCAGGAATGCTGGTGCCAGTTAATTTTTGGCGGGCCAGTTCCAATTCAACAGCAGAGTCTATGCGCACTGGATTAAGTGGATGCTCTTCTGCGGTGCCGCGACGCGGATCTGAATTAATCTGAATCTGAATGAGTTCATGAACAGTATGTTTACCGTCACCTGTGACCCAAACAGTTTCACCTTTGGCAGCAGCAACTACCTTATTGCCGACCACCAATAGGCGATGTTCATCACCAACAATATGGCGCTCTACAAGCACTTCGCTA
Organism: Polynucleobacter sp. UK-Kesae-W10; assembly: GCF_018881575.1. Taxonomy (GTDB): domain Bacteria; phylum Pseudomonadota; class Gammaproteobacteria; order Burkholderiales; family Burkholderiaceae; genus Polynucleobacter. The sequence continues at coordinate 132,489 of NZ_JACVQB010000002.1, forward strand.
CCTTCATCAATGGCTACTGCATAAGCAGCTTCAATTTCTTGTTGTGTGTAGAGGTTTATAAATACACCGCGACCATGATTGCCATCAATTGGTTTAACAACCACTGGTAAGCCGATATCTTGCGCGGCTTCCCAGGCGTCATCTGGGCTGGTCACCGTTCTACCCTCTGGGGTTGGAACGCCAGCGCTACGCAATAAGCTTTTAGTCAGATCTTTATCTCGAGAGATGGTTTCGGCAATTGCACTAGTCTGATCGGTTTCTGCAGTCCAGATACGGCGTTGTTTGGCGCCGTAACCCAACTGCACTAAATTACCTTCTGATAAACGAATGGACGGAATGCCGCGCTCTTCCGCTGCATTAACAATGCAAGCTGTACTCGGACCTAATAAAAGATCGTCACCTAGCTCACGCAGGTTCTCAATAATATTTTGAACTTGTGCAACACAATCTTGATTGTCTTGCGCTAAAGCAAGATAGAGATCACGTGCATATTTGAGGGCAGTCAACGTTACTTCTTCGTTGATAGCGCTGACCATCACTTTGTAGACGCCACGACGATCGCCGTCACGAGCTTTGCCAAATCCACCAGGAATGCCTGCCAAATTTTGCAACTCTAATGTGAGGTGCTCCATGATGTGCGCTGGCCAAGTGCCTTCTTCCACGCGTTTAAGGAAGCCGCCCGTTTCTCCGTAACTGCAACGATGCTCCACCAGACTGGGGAGGGCTTTGACCAGACGCTCATAAAAGCCGGGAATCAGATTGGAGGGGTAGTCCTCCAAATCGCCAATATCAATCCAAACCTCAATGACGGGGTGGTAAGTCCACATATTGGGGCCACGGAGATGCTTAACGCTCAGGATCTCGATGGATTTATCTAGTAATTGGGGCATGGATGGGGGTTAAGAAGGGTCGACGCCGGTAAGAAAGGGGGTGGCGCGGTAGACGGTCTCTGTTTCTAGTTTTTATTCAAAATCCACAAAAATAGCAAAAATGCATAAAAAAGCTTAGTTCAATAATTTAACGTTTTTCTGGGCCCAAAAGTTGACAGGCTTGATAAATCTAAAAAATCTGGCTCCACTATACTTTTAGAGTTAATGAAGCCAGAAATCCTACCTTTTGCCCCTGCTCTGCCTAGCTACTGGCAGCCTATTGTTGAGGGCAAAAACTCTCCGATCAAGAGCCTAGAGGCATTGCTGGCTTGGGTTGAGTTGGATTTAGATGCCAATCTCCGCTTCGAAAAAAGCCTCTTGTTACTGACCGAAGAGGGTCTATTTTGGACGGACGGCGCTAGTTTTGAGTCCTGGAGTATTAGCCCTGCGGAGCATCTGATTCATGGGGATCACGCCGGGGTGGGTCATTTAAGGCTAGAGACGGCCAACGCTTTACAAAGAATCTGGTATTTCACCTTAGCGGTTAATCCTCAGGTGCTGCGCCTTCAATCTAGCTTTAGAAAGTTGACACGCGCAGGCGAGCAGAGTGAGGCTGAGGTCACTGAATACGACAAACAAGTTTGTCCAGTTTGCTTAAGTCCAAAGCCAGCCAATTCGGATGTGTGTCCTACCTGTGACCCCGAAGATGACAAACCACCATCAACCTGGACCTTACTCAAGTTATGGCGTTTTGCTAAGCCGTACCAAAATCAGCTCTTACTTGGTTTTATCTTGACGCTTCTGTCGACCGGCGCAACCTTAATTCCGCCATACCTCACGATGCCATTAATGGATCATGTCTTGATTCCCTATGAGCGTGGCAATCCGATCGATTTCCACTTAGCCAGTAAATATTTATTGGCCTTATTTGGGGCCTCACTGATTGCGTGGGGACTGGGTTGGTGGAAGACCTATTTGCTTGCCTTGGTGAGCGAGCGTATCGGCGCTGATTTGCGCAATACTACCTTTGAGCATCTGCTCAAGCTATCGCTCGAGTACTTTGGCGGCAAGCGGACAGGTGACTTGATTGCAAGGATTGGTGCGGAGACAGATCGTATCTGCGTTTTCTTGTCTCTGTATGCACTGGACTTCGCTACCGATGTGTTGATGATCACGATGACTGCTGCTATCTTGGTATCGATCGATCCACTATTGGCCTTGGTGACCTTAGCGCCACTGCCATTTATTGTGTGGATGATCCATGCGGTGCGCGATCGCTTGCGTTTTGGTTTTGAGAAGATTGATCGGATCTGGTCGGAAGTCACCAATATTTTGGCAGATACCATTCCTGGTATTCGAGTGGTCAAAGCTTTTGCGCAAGAAGACCGTGAGCTCAAACGCTTTGTGGATTCAAACAAACACAATCTACAGATTAACGATCGCGTCAATCGTGTTTGGGGATTGTTCTCGCCAACCGTCACCTTATTAACCGAAACGGGTTTATTGGTAGTGTGGGGATTTGGTATTTGGCAGGTAGCGCACCAAAAGGTCACCGTTGGCGTCTTGATTGCCTTTCTTGCATACATCGGCCGCTTCTATGTGCGCCTGGATTCTATGAGTCGCATTGTGTCGCATACGCAAAAAGCAGCTGCTGGTGCAAAACGAATCTTTGATATTTTGGACCATGTATCTAGTGTTCCTGAGCCGATTAACCCAGCGCCACTGGGTCCTGTCAAAGGGGGTATCTCCTTACGCGGCGTTGGTTTCCGCTATGGCAATCGCGCGGTATCCAAGGGGATTGACTTAGATATTGTTCCCGGCGAGATGATTGGTCTGGTGGGACATAGCGGCTCGGGCAAGAGTACTTTGGTGAATTTGATTTGCCGTTTTTATGACGTCAGTTCAGGATCCATCGCCTTAGATGGGCGCGATATTCGCAGTATCGGTATCGCCGATTACCGGAAATGTATTGGGCTTGTATTACAAGAACCCTTTTTATTTTTTGGGACGATCGCAGAGAATATTGCCTATGGCAAACCGGACGCTACTCGTGAAGAAATTATTGAAGCAGCTCGCGCAGCGCATGCCCATGAATTCATTTTACGTTTACCGCTAGGTTATGACTCGCTCGTTGGTGAGCGTGGCCAATCTTTATCTGGTGGTGAGCGTCAGCGTATTTCGATTGCACGCGCGCTCCTCATTAATCCAGCGATTCTGATTTTGGATGAGGCTACTTCATCGGTTGACACTACCACTGAAAAAGAAATTCAGCGTGCTTTAGACAATCTAGTGAAGGGCCGCACAACCATTGCGATTGCCCATCGTCTCTCAACCCTCAGAAAAGCTGATCGCCTTGTCGTCTTGGATAAGGGTGAAATCGTTGAGATAGGCTCACACGAGCAGCTGATGGACGCCCAGGGCGCCTATTACACCTTGTATCAAGCCCAATTGCGCCATGCGGCTGAGCTGGTTGAGGGTGGGGCGATTGGTGAGAGTCTCGAAGATAGTTCCGCAGAAAAACAGGAAGAGCGTTTGGAAGTGATTGCCAAAAATATTGGGGGTGGCGTATGAGTCAGACACATCAACTCTTACGCGATTCGCTTGGGCGTCTAGTGTTTGTTGATGCCAGGGGTCACTCTCATGTTGGCGTTCATCCTGTGCGTGCATTTCCAATTACCGCACCACATGCCGGAGTTGGAATCATGGATCAATCCGGCAAAGAAGTATTTTGGTATCCGGATGTTGCGGCTATTCCATCAGCAGAGCTCACACTCATCGAAGAAGAATTGGCTGCACGCGAATTTATGCCTGTGATTGAAAAAATCACGAAGGTATCTACATTTGCTACGCCGAGTATTTGGGATATCGAAACGGATCGTGGTCCAACTCGAATCCGTCTAAAAGGTGAAGAGGATATTCGTCGCATCGCAGGCAATACCTTATTAATTGCCGACTCCAATGGTTTGCAGTTCCTCATTAAAGACTCTACTCAGCTTGATAAAGTTAGCAAGAAATTGCTGGACCGTTTCCGCTAGAATTTATTTTCAGCGCCGCTTTAGCTCAGTTGGTAGAGCAGTTCATTCGTAATGAAAAGGTCGCCAGTTCGATTCCGGCAAGCGGCACCATTGCACCAGCCTGGATCTCTCAAAAATACTTGACTAAATTACTTGACTTTTCGAGCTTTTAGGAATACAGTGTTATTTCTGGTTGGAACTCGTTCTAACCAAGGGGCTGGCACTAGAACCAATAGGCGCAAAGTCACGGATGTGCCAGTCTCTCAAGAAAATACGAAGTAAACCGCCTGAGTCATCGGGTGAGATGGGGAGACAGTCCCGCCAGCGGAATACTGGCAAAACACGGTGGAGCCCCCAATTGAGTGGGGCAGGCAAAAGCCTTCAATGAATCAAACTACTTTAAGCCCCAGAAAACGATTGTTTTCCTGGATTGACGCACTGTTTACGTTCTTTTATTTCACATTGTGAATTGATGTATTGCATTGCAATATGTATTAGGGTTATAATCTAGGTATTAACCCTTAAGGAGATTCAAATGACTGTTCTATTGAATATGATCAACCAGCTTTTTTCTGAAAGCAAACCAGCTGCTCAGCAGCAATCCCGTCACTATGATTTTGATGGCGCATACCGCGGTATGTAATTCAAAAAAGTAGTTAGCTAGAAAGCCACCTACGGGTGGCTTTTTCTTTGCTTCATTAAACGCACGCATCAGTCATACTGTGAGCGACATCCCTCAAATAGCCTGAGATTTCACATGGTTTTAGGAAGGGTAATCACTAGTGTGGATTTGAAGAAAACTTGATTAGTGTCAAGTCTTCCCCGGTTTAAATGCTTAAAAATCACTTAACCCAATTTTTGGGTGAGATAAGCATTTATAAAAAGTAAAAATAGGAGATTCAGGATGAGCGGCGAGAAAACTGCAGGACCTCTAGGGGGTCGTTGGTTTCAGCTACTAATCGGCGTTATTTGTATGTCGATGATTGCAAACTTGCAATATGGTTGGACTTTATTCGTTAATCCAATTGATGCTAAGTTTGGTTGGGGTCGCGCAGCGATTCAAGTTGCATTCACCATTTTTGTGTTGACTGAAACATGGTTGGTGCCAATCGAGGGTTACCTGGTTGATAAATTTGGTCCACGCCCAGTGGTATTTGGCGGTGGAATTTTGTGTGGTCTTGGTTGGATGATGAATGCCCACGCAGAAACATTAACCATGCTCTATACAGCTGCTGCTGTAAGCGGCGTTGGTGCTGGTGCCGTATACGGCACTTGCGTAGGTAACGCACTCAAGTGGTTCCCAGATCGTCGTGGTCTCGCTGCTGGTGTTACTGCCGCAGGATTCGGTGCTGGCTCTGCATTAACGGTGATTCCAATTGCTAACATGATTGCAAATCAAGGTTATCAAGATGCATTCTGGTACTTTGGTATCGGTCAAGGCATCATTGTTGTGGTCTTGAGCTTGTTGCTCTCCAAGCCAATTAAGAGCGCTATTACTACTGTCAAGGCCGCTGTTGCACAGACTCGCAAAGATTTCCGTCCAATGGAAATGGTTAAACAGCCGGTGTTCTGGATCATGTACCTCATGTTCGTCATGGTTGCTGCTGGTGGCTTGATGGCTACAGCACAATTAGGCCCAATCGCTAAAGACTTCCAAATTGCTGGTGTCACTGTGAGCTTGATGGGATTGGCTTTGCCAGCACTTACTTTTGCATTGACTGTTGACCGTGTATTGAACGGCTTGACACGTCCATTCTTCGGTTGGGTGTCTGACAAGATTGGTCGCGAGCAAACCATGACTTTGTGCTTCTCATTTGAGTGCTTAGGCATTCTTGGTTTGTACTACCTCGGCCGTGATCCAGTGATGTTCGTTTTGTTGACTGGTTTAGTGTTCTTTGCTTGGGGTGAGATCTACAGCTTGTTCCCATCCACAAACGCAGATACTTTTGGATCAACCTATGCTGCTGGTAACGCAGGTCTGCTCTACACCGCAAAAGGGACTGCTTCTTTGTTAGTGCCATTGTCTAGTGTGTTGGTCACAATGACAGGTGGCTGGGAAGTGGTGTTCTGGGTTGCGAGCTTCTTGAACGGAACTGCTGCAATCTTGGCTTGGTTTGTATTGCGTCCAATGCGCCGCAAACTGATCGAGCGTTCGGCTTCAATGTAATTCGGGCTTCAGCCTAAAAAAGGGGTCTTCGGACCCCTTTTTCTTTGCTCAATGCCCCGCGATGTAGAGCGAAGAGGGTGGTGGAATCGGCTAAAATTCCCCAATCATGAAATTCACCAAAAGTCGCCTTGTTCATTGGATTGCTGCTGCAGCCATTGCGATGAGTGCGCTCGCGCCTGCCTTATCTCAGGCAGTATCGCTAGTAAAAGGTGGTCATGGTTTTGCCATGGAGATTTGTTCGGTGGATGGCAGCAAGATGCAAATTGATATTCAGGGTGAAGACCAAGACCTTGCCAATCAAACGCAACCTTGCCCCTACTGCGTAACTCATAGCGTGATCACGCCAGTATTCAATAACCATCTCACATTTGAAGCGCCGCAAACACTTGCATTGCTTCCTCAGCTTTTCTATCAATCACCCAAAAGATTCAATGTTTGGGTAATCCCTCCTTCAGCAGCCCCTCCAGTACAAGCCTAAAAAAACTTAGGGCATAGCCTCGCTATGCAGTTGGCAACCTTGTTGCCGAATTCTTGTTGGAGTAATGGATGTTTCGCTTTAAACCTGTATCGCACATATTCAAGTGCACTTTAATGGGTATTAGCCTCGGCCTTGCTGGGCAGGTGTTTGCGCAAAGTGCGCTTCCGCCAGATTATGGTCAAAAGATTGGTGAAGTAGTGGTGAGCGCAAGTCGTGCTGGAACCGAGCTAAAAGATATGACCCAGAATACGACGGTTCTGACGAAAGAGGAGTTGGAGCTAGCCCCAGAGCAGACGATCGATCAAGTATTGAAAAATCAATCTAGCGTCTTCTTAAACGATCAGCCCTACTATCAAAAAGATCCGACTGGACAAAGTCTCAATGTACGGGGCCTTGGAAATGCTCGCACACTAGTTCTGATTGATGGACTGCCTGCCAATGATGCAATGTACGGGACGGTGCAATGGAATTTAGTTCCCATGTCGGCTATTCAGGATGTGGAATTTATTCGTGGCGGAGTATCCAATCTTTACGGGAACATGGGTATGGGCGGAGTCATCAACATCACCACTAAACCCATTGCAGATAACAAGGGGGAAATTTCTGGTAGTTATGGCACTTTTAATACCAGCACCTTGGCGGCTTCAAAAGAGTTGGCGATTAACGATGTTTTAAAGCTGCGAATCTCTGCGGATTTTTTTAATACGGATGGTTACGTAAACCAAGCAACGATTTCGCCAGCGACAACTTATCCTCAGGTTAAGGTGGTAAATGGTAAAGCTCAAGCAGCACCACTTCTGCCGGGAATGGGATCAGAAAGCGCTAATAGCGCTAACTATCGACTGCAAGGGGAGTTAAAACTGAGCTCCGATACAGATGCCTTTTTTAATTTGGGCTCACATAATATGCAGAACCTACCGGTGGGGGGTTATAACTTTGCGACGAAAACTACAACCGAAACTACCTTCTCAGCTGGAGCAAGTACGCGCCTTAATGCTGCTGAAAAACTTCAGGTAAATGGCTTTTATGAAAATACAACCTTATGGCAGCAGAATGTCAGTACCTCGGGCACTACGACTGCACCTTATAAGATTACCAATCCTGGCTATATTTCTGCCAATTACAACGATCCGTACACAACAGCAGGCGCTTCTGCTCAGTACACCAGAGCATTCTCTGAGCAACTGATTGATCAGGCGATTTTGAGCGTGGATGGGCGACAGGTTGCCGCTTCCAATCTAACGAATACTTTCAATGCTGGTAGTGGCGCTAATGTTGGCACGATGTCGGGGTCTGATTATGCGAAGGGACAACAACAGTTTTATGGCGTCATGGGGCAGATTAAGTCAAAGCTCAGCGCGATTCCCTTGGAGGCAACACTCTCGCTAAGAGGGGACCAATGGCAAAGCCAAATTCCTACATATTGGATTGCTGGACAAAGTGGTGTGCCGACCTATACGAATGTGCCCAACCAAACTGTTAATAAATTTAGCCCTAATTTAGGTTTGTTATTCCAGGCTACAAAAGAATTGGATTTTAGGGCTGCAGGGTATCAGGGGTTTCATGCGCCAGGACTCAATAATATGATCCGCTCTTATGGAAATTCCAGCTCCTATAGCCTGGCAAATCCACTACTGACGCCTGAAAATATGATCGGTGCTGAAATTGGCACGGATTATCGGTGGGGCGCTGGTTTTCTTCAGCTGACGGCTTACACGGCTCAGGTGAAAAATGCCGTCTATGCGCCGCAAATTACTACGGCACAGGCAGTGGCTGCAGGTTGTCCTGCTTCAGTGTGCTCGGGTACTACTACGCTGTACGGCAATAATCAAAATCTGCAAAGTAAGGGGTTGGAGTTGCAATCCCACTTCGATATCAGCAATCAGTGGGCTCTAGATGCAACGTATACGCATACCAATACTGTATTGACCTATATCGGTACAGGTGTAGATCAAAAGCTGAATCCGACTTGGACGCAGGTGGGTGGAATTCCCCAAAATATGGGTACTATTGGCATGACCTACTTTCCTATTCCGAAAGCTAGCCTCACCACAACCGTTCGCTATGTTGGAAATTCATGGATGGATACTCAGCATCAGTTGCCGGTTCCTTCATATGCAGTTGTCGGACTGCGTGCTAATTATGAGTTAACCCCGGCAACCAGCATTTTTGCAAGCGTGATTAACTTATTTAACCGTAACTACATTACTTATGCAGCAGCCACTACTCAGTCGAGCTATGTTGTAGGCCAGCCCCAAAGTCTGACTGTTGGCGCGCGTATCATCTTCTAATGTTCAATTTTCTACCACGCCTCTCTCCAAAGACGCTATTGATTAGCGCCTTCGGTTTGCTTGTCCTCAATGTTGCTAATGCGCAAATGGATCACACCTCTCATATGCCAGCGATGTCACCAGCAAAGCCTGGTGCTTGCATTGGGACTGGCCTAGAGTGCGCCAATGCGGCTACACCATTCTTGACGGATGATGGTAAGCTGCTCTTGGCCTGGACGGGTGGTGGGGTGGTTTCCGTAGCGCAGTCTTCGGATTTAGGTAAATCGTTCTCTACTCCAGTGATGGTTGCTACCCACGGCAAATCATTAGACGCAGGCAGTGATGCACGCCCTCAGCTGGCTGTCACTCAGAATGGAAAGGTATTTCTGGCCTATGCATTCTTCAAGGACGCCAATTGGAATGCACAGATTAATACCGTGAGATCTGAGGATGGTGGCAAAACCTTTAGCACTCCTCAAGCACTTGTGAACGATGGTGCGAGTCAGCGCTTTCCCTCGGTAGTGAGCCGTCCGGATGGTTCGATTTTTATTGGCTGGGTTGATAAGCGCTTGGTCGCGGCAGCGAAGAATTCAGGACAACAGCGCCTTGGCGGATCAATAGCCTATTCTTTTTCACGTGATGATGGCAAGACGTTCGAGGTAGAAAAAATAGCCAATGAGTCTAGTTGCGAGTGTTGCAGAATTGGTACCGCTTTAGATCCTCAGGGCGGAGTAGGTATTGTTTATCGGGCAATCTTTCCGGGCGGTATCCGGGATCATGCAACGCAAGTGATTACAGCAAGTTCAACCGGTCAGATTCGCCGCGTATCAAATGACGCTTGGAAAACAGATGCCTGTCCACACCATGGTCCTACCATTGCAATCTCTAGCTCAGGGAAAATGCATGTTGCCTGGTTTACACAAGGCAGCAATCGCGCGGGAGTGTTTTATGCCAACTCAAGCAACCGAGGTGAAACCTACTCTAAGCCACAAAGAATAGGCGGGCAAGATACCAATGTTTCTAGACCCTATTTATTGGCAATTGGTCAGTCCGTCTGGTTGGTCTGGAAGGAATTTGATGGACAGAAAACCTCAGTATTTTTAAAGCAATCCGGGGATGATGGCATGACTTGGTCTAAGCCAGCCCTCTTATCTAGTACTGCTGGCTATAGCGATCATCCTTTGCTGATTAACGATGGATCCAAGGTATATCTTTCATGGCTCACGCGTGAGGATGGATATCAATTGATCCCATTAAACTCTAAATGATGAAGAAATTACTACTTACTTGCCTTCTAATGTGCTCACTGGTTTGCTTTGCGCAAGCACCAAGTTTGACTTTGAAGCCTTATCAGAAAGGCGATTGGAAAAGTCTTACGAAATCTTATACAGGGCAAGCCTTGATCGTTCATTTTTGGGGGGTTACATGTTCTCCTTGTGTCAAAGAGATGCCAGAGTGGGGCAAGTTTTTATCTCAACATAAAAATGCCAAAATTATTTTTATTCAAGTAGACGATGTTTCTCCAGAGAGCGCTTCTAAGATGTTGCTGGGTGCCAATTTAGGTTCTGTCAATGCTTATATGATGAGCTCACCATTTGACGATGCAATGCGTTATGAGATTGATCCAAAGTGGCGGGGAGAGACCCCAATGACATTGTTGATTGATAAAAAAGGTAAAGTAATACGAAAGACGGGAACAATGGACTTTGAAAAGCTCAAGCAATGGTTATCCATAGCTGGATAGTTCATGTTTTATTGATAAAAGTGAGGACGAGATGAAGAAAAAATTAATTAAGGCATTCTCTATTGGGTTGTTGATATTGGGTGTTCAGGGCGCAGGCATGGCGCAGGGCGTTACCAAATCAGTTAGCAGCGATGCCATTAAGATCGAAAATGCATATACCCGTGCTACCGCTCCAGGCCAGCAGGTTGCTGGCGGATTTATGAAGATAGAAAACAAGGGTAACAATGGCGATCAATTGCTCTCTGCTAGCTCCCCAGCTGCCGGTGAAGTGCAACTACATGAAATGGCGATGGATGGCAATGTCATGAAAATGCGCCAAGTCAAAGATATCGCTGTTCCTGCAGGTGGCAGTGTTGAACTTAAGCCCGGTGGCTACCATTTGATGTTTCTGAACCTGAAAGGTCCATTTGTAGCTGGTGAAACTGTTCCAGTAAAACTGAAATTTGCTAAAGCAGGTGATGTTGAAGTGAAATTTCCCGTTAATGCCGCAGGCGCAATGAAGCATTGATACCCTGTGCTAGTCAGCGGACGTAATAAAAAAGCCCCTAGTGTTACTTAGGGGCTTTTGTTTGGGTGATGACTATAACGCTTAGAGTTTTAAATCCAAGTCTGTTACTGCACCTTTGCTAGCGCTACTTGCCAGGCTGGCATATTTAGCCAATAAGCCTCGGGTGTAGCGTGGTTTTGGTTGCTTCCATGCCGCACGACGTTTCGCAATCTCTTCTTCAGGAACATTTAACTGAATCAGCAGTTTGTGAGCATCGATTGTGACGGAGTCCCCTTCGTTAATCAGGGCGATCGTACCACCGACATAAGCTTCTGGCGCTACGTGACCGACTACCATGCCCCACGTACCACCAGAGAAACGGCCATCTGTGATCAGCCCTACAGACTCACCGAGACCTTGGCCAACGAGTGCAGAGGTAGGGGAGAGCATCTCACGCATACCAGGACCGCCTTTAGGGCCTTCGTAGCGAATCACGACGATGTCACCATCTTTGATCTTCTGTGCCATGATGGCTGCCATTGCATCATCCTCAGAATCGAATACACGAGCAGGACCCGTGATTGAGGGGTTCTTCAAGCCAGTGATCTTGGCAACGCAGCCTTCGGGGGAGATGTTGCCCTTCAAGATAGCCAAGTGGCCTTGCTTATACAGAGGGTTGTCTAGAGTGCGAATCACCTTTTGATCAGCGCGCGGCACTGATGGCACATCCTTGAGTACTTCGGCGATGGTTTTGCCGGTGATGGTCATACAGTCACCATGTAGCAAGCCACCATCCAAGAGAATTTTCATGACTTGTGGAATACCGCCAGCTTGGTGCAAGTCAGTGGCCAAGTAAGTGCCCGATGGTTTCATATCCACGATGACGGGAACGCGTTTACGAATGCGTTCAAAGTCATCAATCGTCCAATCGATTTCGGCAGCACTGGTAATCGCTAAGAAGTGCAATACTGCATTCGTTGATCCACCAACAGCCATGATTACGCTCACTGCGTTCTCAATCGATTTTTTGGTAATGATGTCGCGAGGGCGTAAATTATTTTTGATTGCCTCAACCAATACGCGGGCTGACTCAGCGGCGCTAGCGACTTTTTCAGCATCGACGTTTGCCATGGTGGAAGAGTAGGGCAGACTCATACCCAAAGCCTCAAAAGAAGAACTCATTGTATTGGCGGTATACATACCGCCACAAGAGCCACTCCCTGGACAGGCATGCTGCTCAACGCCTTTGAGGTCCTCTTCACTTAATCTGCCAGAGGTAAATTCGCCGACAGCTTCAAATGCAGAAACGATATTCAAATCCTTGCCTTTGTAATGGCCCGGCTTAATCGTGCCGCCATAGACGTAGATCGCAGGAACATTGGTGCGAGCAATTGCCATCATGCCGCCTGGCATATTTTTATCGCAACCACCAATTACTACAACACCATCTTGCCATAAACCATTGACGCAAGTTTCAATACTGTCAGCAATCACTTCACGTGAGACGAGGGAATATTTCATGCCTTCGGTTCCCATGCCAATGCCATCAGACACAGTGGGTGTACCAAACATTTGTGCTTTTGCACCAGCTTCTTCCAAAGCTGCTACAGCAGCATCGGATAGTTTTTGCAGGCCGCTATTGCAGGGAGTAATAGTGGAGTGACCATTCGCAACGCCAACCATCGGCTTAGAAAAATCTTTTTCTTCGTAACCCATGGCGTAGTACATCGAGCGATTGGGCGCGCGCGCGACTCCCTCGGTGACCATGCGTGAGCGTTCATTAAGGCGTTTCATGCTTATTACTCCAGATAGGTTTATTTTTGACAGGCTCTATTGTGCCGTGAGATACCAATCTGAGCGTTCCTTTGAAGCGGATGGAGATTGGCGCCGGATGTGCTGCATCGCAATACAAATAGTCCGCAAATAGATTGATCTCTACCTAGAATATTAGCCTGATAGCTAATAGCTTAGTAAAACCGACTGCAGTACATTAGGTAATCGATCACTTTTCCCTTTGAATTCAATGACTAAAGTCGGCCATATCTACTTAATTGATGATGATGAATCCATGCGGATTTCCTTGTCTCGCATGTTGCGCGAGTTGGGCTATCTGGTAGAGGATTACGCATCTGCCCGCGTATTTATTGAGAAATCAGTGCCGGTATCCCCTGCGGTGATTCTGTTGGATATGCAAATGCCGGATATGATGGGCTTAGACCTCCAAGAGCAGCTGATCAAGATGGGCCGCAAAACCCCGATTATTTTTGTGAGCGGCCAAAGCCACCCCCACCAAATCGTTCAAGGGCTCAAGAAAGGGGCGGTGGACTTTCTATTTAAGCCTTTCAATTTGGAAGAGCTATTGAAGGCCGTGGCTGATGCCATTGACTTTGATAGTCGCCAACTAAAGCGGGTTTCTCTGGATGTAGAAACCAAGCGAGATTACGAGAGCCTCACCCCGAGAGAGCGTGAGGTATGCGCTTGGTTGGTGAAAGGCCTCTTAAATAAGGATATTGCTGTCAAGCTGGGTACTACCGATGCAACGATTAAGGTGCATAAGGCTAGAGTGATGGATAAGATGCATGTGGATTCGGTGCAAACGCTTGTGAAGAAGTATCTGGAGTCAGATTTAGAGAGTCATTCCTTGACTAAATGATGAGTCTTACAACCATTAGCTACCAGGCTAATTACCCTTGTACCATTTTGGGATTAGTATCAAATCTATTACCTATAAATGAGATGGCACTTGGCTTGTGAATAATTCGGTCAAACTCCCAGAAATACGTAAAGAGGCTTTTACTAAAGCCCGGGAAAGTCTTGGTCTAAGTACCAAAGACTTATCTGGAATGGCGTGCTTATCGGTACGCCAAATCGAACAGATTGAAAATGGTGAGTCGAGCTCCTTTTATGGCGCTCAAGTTAAATTCACTGCTGCTAAAAAGGTTGCTGCACTTCTGAGTCTTACGCCAGAAGAGGCCTTTGATGCCTCTCAAGTACCAGTCAAGCAAAGCGCTCCTGATCCTATAGAGCAAGAGGGAAAGAGTAGTGCTAAAGAGACTGAAAAAAAATCTAAACCAGCAAAATCGGTAGAAGTAAAAGCGCCTGAAAAACAAATTGATTCTCTTGCCCCAATGAAAAGTGCGGGTGCAACATCAGCAGCAAAAAATCCTAACAAGAAACGATTGCTCATCGTCAGCGTCTTGGCTGCTTTGGTATTTTCTGTGGTGAATTTACGCCCCTTATTTTTCCCTGAGCCAGTCAAGGAAGAAGAGATCGAGGTGGTAGAGGAGGTTGCTCCAAATCCACCTCCTGCTGAAGCGGCAGCCGATGCGAAGTCGGTAAGCCCAGCGGCTGCCCCAGGCGCCGTGGCCGAAGTCCCTGCACCTAAGGCTGTAGCGCCGGTGGCAGCGACTGGTACTGAATGTCCTGCTGTAGATACTGCAGCAATTAATTACAAGCCTGACGCACCAAAAAAGGCTGGTGATATGGTGTATCTGCAATCCAAGGCGGCCCAAACGGTTTGTGTTGTGGATGCCAGCGGAAAAACCCAGAATAAAACTTTAGAACCCGGTGTTGGTGTGAGTGTTTATGGCAAGCCTCCACTCAAAGTCTTAACCTCAGGACTCAATCAAGTGGATATCTATTATCAGGGCGCAAAAGTTCGCCTTGGAAACACTACTGCTAAAACAATTAATTTAGAGCCAGCTGAAGTGATTCAGCCCTCGGCCTCTACAGATTCTCAGTTTCGTTAATGCTCTGAAATGAATGCAAGCGCCCAAAGGCGCTTGTGATTAAACAGCGGCGTTGTCGGTCTCGCCTGTGCGAATACGAATCACTTGCTCTACTGCTGTAACAAAAATTTTCCCGTCACCAATTTTTCCAGTGCGCGCTGCTTTTGTAATGGCATCAATGGCAGCCTCAACACGGTCATCGGCCACTACTGCCTCAACCTTTACCTTAGGCAAAAAATCCACTACGTATTCAGCGCCACGATAGAGTTCGGTATGGCCTTTTTGACGACCAAAGCCTTTGACTTCGGTTACGGTAAGGCCGGTAACGCCAACTTCAGCTAAAGATTCACGTACTTCGTCAAGCTTGAACGGCTTAATGATGGATGTAATGAGTTTCATGTGTTCCCCCTAATGCAGTAATCATACCTAGAACTGGAAAGAAGTGCCAAATCTGGCCCTTTTCAAGTATCTAAGCTCTAAATTGTGAAGTAATGGGATAGCGCCAGTCGCGCCCAAAAGCCCTGGTCGTCACGCGTACCCCAGGAGGGGCTTGGCGTCGCTTGTATTCATTTAACTTGATTAAGCGCGTCACTTTTTCTACGCTTTGCTCATCAAAACCGGCAGCAATAATTTGGGCGATCGATTGGTTTTGTTCCATATAGCGCTCGACAATCCCGTCTAAGACTTCGTAAGAGGGAAGGCTATCTTGATCGGTTTGGTCTGGACGTAACTCAGCAGAAGGGGCGCGCGTCAAAATTCTCTCGGGTATCACGGGAGCAATACTATTGCGGTAAGCGCAGAGACGATAGACCAAAGTTTTGGCGATGTCTTTGATCACCGCAAAGCCACCAGCCATATCGCCATAGAGAGTGCAGTAGCCAACAGCCATTTCACTCTTGTTACCAGTAGTTAATACGAGGCGACCTGTTTTGTTGGAGAGTGCCATGAGTATGGTGCCGCGGACACGCGCCTGAATATTTTCTTCGGTAGCGTCGACCTTGAGACCTTTAAATTGCTCTGCCAGGGATTGCTCTAACGCATCGACTGGTCCGCTAATTGGAATCTCGTCGTATTGCACGCCTAGATTCTTAGCTAATTCACGGGCATCAATCCAAGAGATGTCAGCGGTATAGCGTGAAGCCATCATCACCGCACGCACCTTATCAGCGCCTAGGGCATCGACAGCAATTGCCAGCACCAAAGCAGAGTCAACGCCGCCTGATAGGCCAATGATGACGCCAGGAAAGCGATTCTTATTCACATAATCACGCACACCCAAGACGAGGGCTTGATAAGCTTGTGCCTCTACGCTTTGGGGTGCGGCAATCACGCCTTGCTCTAAGTCGCCAGCAGTAGTGGCATTGACAAATCCAAGTCCAGTTTCAAACTGAGGCATTGCCATCACAACTTGCCCCTGAGAGTTCAGTGCAAAGGACCCGCCGTCAAAAACCAATTCATCTTGCCCACCTACTGCATTGACATAGACCAAAGGCATTTTGGTTTGGTCGATATGACTGCGCAATACTTCAATGCGTAAAGATTCTTTTTTAAGATGATAGGGTGAAGCATTGGGAACCAAGAGTATCTGGGCTCCTGCGGCATGGACTTGTTTAGCTGGACCAGTGTGCCAAGCATCTTCACACAAGATCAAGCCATAAGCAATGCCATCGCATTTGAAAACACAGGGTTGATTACCGGGAACAAAGTAACGTACCTCATCAAATACCTCGTGATTCGGTAATTCTTGTTTGGCATAGCCTGCAATCACTCTACCATTTTGTAAAACAGATGCGTAATTTTGCAAACCCGCAGCAGTCTTTTTGGGGTGACCGACAATTACTGTCAGATCAGGGTACTGAGCCAACTCCTGCACGAGCAGTTTGAGCTGCAAGTCTGCCGCCTCAATAAAAGCAGGGCGGAGTAATAAATCTTCTGGGGGATAGCCTGTGAGCGAAAGCTCAGGGGTTACAAGGACTTTAGCGCCCTGGGAATGGGCTTCTAGAGCGGCCTTGTGAATGAGTTGCGCGTTGCCAGCCAGGTCACCCAGTAACGGGTTCATCTGGGCTAGGGCAATTTTCTGTGCGCTCACTCCGATTCACAAAGCCTTTTCAATAAAACAACAATTAAGCGTTCTCTTTGTTGTAACGCTCAATGCCCTCAAGAATTTCTTTATGAGCATCTGCTACGCCACCCCAGCCTTTTACTTTTACCCACTTACCTT
Source organism: Polynucleobacter sp. UK-Kesae-W10 (assembly GCF_018881575.1). Lineage (GTDB taxonomy): Bacteria > Pseudomonadota > Gammaproteobacteria > Burkholderiales > Burkholderiaceae > Polynucleobacter. Next base: position 149,467 of record NZ_JACVQB010000002.1, read on the forward strand.
GTTCGAGATCTTTGTAGTGCTCGAAGAAGTGTTTGATTTGATTCAAACGCAATGGGTTCATGTCTTCAGGTTTTTGCCAGTGCGTATAAATTGGCAAAATCTTGTCTTCTGGAACGGCTAATAATTTAGCGTCTTCACCACCTTCATCTTCCATTTGCAATACGCCAATAGCGCGGCATGCAACGACAACACCTGGGATGAGTGGGAATGGAGTAATCACGAGAACGTCCACTGGGTCGCCGTCACCAGCAATCGTTTTATTGATGTAACCATAGTTACATGGATAGTGCATCGCAGTACCCATAAAACGATCAACGAAAATCGCGCCACTTTCCTTGTCCACTTCATACTTCACTGGATCCGCGTTCATTGGGATTTCAATAATGACGTTGAAGCTTTCAGGGATCTTCTTGCCGGGCTTAACTTTCTCGAGACTCATAAATACTCCGAATAATGAATAGTGATTAGTAAATACCCTGATCTTAGCAAAGAGGCGCAGGGTTGATTCTGTTACATACTGGTATGGCTTAAAGACATAGTTTAAAGCTTTCCAAAACCAGGTCTACCTAAGCGCTAGATATACAAAACAAAAAGATCAACTATAGGGAGTTCAAGCATGAGTAATGTCACTTTAGGCTTGTATTTTGCCTTGGCGTGCGGTGTCCTGGCCGTGGTTTACGGTTTTGTGATGCGCGGCTGGATTTTGAAGCAAAGTACAGGCAACGCCAAAATGCAAGAAATTGCAGAGGCGATTCAGCAGGGCGCAGCAGCGTATTTATCGCGCCAATATAAAACGATCGCTGTCGTGGGAGCGGTGCTCACCATTCTGATGGCACTCTTCTTGGACTTCGCAACGGCCATAGGATTTGTAGTGGGCGCGGTTCTTTCTGGCGCCTGTGGCTTTATTGGGATGAATGTCTCAGTGCGTGCCAATGTGCGTACAGCGGAAGCAGCTACCAAAGGAATGAATGAGGCGCTCAATGTGGCATTTAAGGGCGGTGCTATTACCGGTATGTTGGTAGTGGGTCTTGGCCTTCTTGGTGTTGGCCTCTTCTTCATGTTCTTGGTGTCCATTGGCGCAGGTCAAGACCTCTCCTCAGTCTTGCATCCACTCATTGGTTTGGCTTTCGGTTCTTCCTTGATTTCGATCTTTGCTCGTCTTGGTGGCGGGATTTTTACGAAAGGTGCTGACGTTGGTGCTGACTTAGTAGGGAAGGTTGAAGCTGGCATTCCGGAAGATGATCCACGCAATCCTGCAGTGATTGCAGATAACGTAGGTGATAACGTCGGTGACTGCGCAGGTATGGCGGCTGACTTATTTGAAACTTATGCAGTGACATTGATTGCTACTATGGTCTTGGGTTCCTTGATGGTTGCGGGCGCACCAGTAGCTGCCATCATCTATCCATTGGTGCTTGGCGGGGTATCGATCATCGCCTCCATCATCGGCTGCTCATTTGTAAAAGCAACCCCAGGGATGAAGAACGTGATGCCGGCTTTGTATAAGGGCCTGATCATCGCTGGCGGATTGTCACTGATCGCCTTCTACTTCGTCACGAATTTCATCATGCCGGATGATGCATTAGGTATCCCTGGAAGCCAGTGGCGTCTGTTTGGTTCAACCATTGTAGGTTTATTGCTAACTGCCGGTTTGGTCTGGATTACCGAGTACTACACCGGTACGCAATTCAAACCAGTGCAGCACATTGCAGAAGCATCTACTAAAGGTCATGGCACTAACATCATTGCAGGTCTTGGCATCTCGATGAAGTCAACTGCCTATCCAGTGTTGTTTGTGTGTGCTGCAATCTTCGCTGCTTATTGGTTGGCAGGTTTATATGGCATTGCGATTGCTGCAACAGCCATGTTGTCCATGGCCGGTATCGTAGTAGCACTTGATGCTTACGGTCCGATTACTGACAATGCTGGTGGTATTGCTGAGATGGCAGGTTTGCCACAAGCGGTACGCGATATTACTGATCCATTAGATGCAGTGGGTAACACCACTAAGGCAGTGACCAAGGGTTATGCCATTGGCTCTGCTGGCTTAGCTTCCCTCGTGCTCTTTGCCGACTATACCCACGCATTAGAGGGCATTGGTCAGCAGGTGTCGTTTGACCTGTCCAATCACATGGTGATCATTGGCCTATTTATCGGCGGCATGATTCCGTACTTGTTCGGTGCGATGGCGATGGAAGCAGTTGGTCGCTGTGCTGGCGCCGTAGTAGAAGAAGTGCGTCGTCAGTTCCGCGAGATCCCTGGAATCATGGAGGGCACCGCTAAGCCTGAGTACGGTAAAGCAGTGGATATGCTCACCTCAGCAGCGATTAAAGAGATGATCGTTCCTTCACTCCTCCCGGTAGTTGCTCCAATCGTCGTCGGCCTCCTATTGGGACCTGCTGCCTTGGGCGGCCTCTTAATGGGTACGATCGTGACTGGACTTTTTGTAGCGATCTCCATGTGTACTGGTGGTGGCGCTTGGGATAATGCGAAGAAATATATTGAAGAAGGAAACTTCGGTGGTAAAGGTTCTGAAGCGCATAAAGCGGCTGTGACTGGTGACACTGTAGGCGATCCCTACAAAGACACTGCAGGTCCAGCAGTCAATCCATTAATTAAGATCATCAATATTGTGGCGTTACTTATCGTGCCACTCTTGCCAGTGATCTCACGTTAAGCAAGATGCAGTAGCAACACAAGGTAACAAACAAAAACGCCTAGCATTGCTAGGCGTTTTTTATTGGATACAGAAAACGAAAACAGTAATAGGAAATTAAGAAAATTACTCTAAAGTTTCTAAATAACGCTGCGCATCTAATGCAGCCATACAACCCGTACCAGCACTGGTAATGGCTTGACGATAGATGTGATCCTGAACGTCGCCTGCAGCAAATACGCCAGGGATATTGGTAGCAGTAGCATTGCCCTCTAATCCGGAGTGGGTTTTGAGGTAGCCATTGTTCATATCGAGCTGACCAACGAAAAGTTCAGTGTTAGGCTTGTGGCCAATGGCAATAAAGGCGCCAGTAACTGCAATTTCTTCGGTGCTGCCATCTTCTTTCTTAATGCGCACACCAGTAACGCCTTTTTCGTCGCCCAAAACTTCATCGAGCGTGGAGTTTAATTTGAGCTCCACTTTGCCTTCAGCTACTTTAGCCATTAAGCGATCATTCAAAATCGGCTCAGCACGGAATTTATCGCGACGATGAATCACAGTAACCTTTTTGCAAATGCCAGTTAGGTAGAGCGCTTCTTCAACTGCAGTGTTACCACCGCCAACTACGCACACATCTTGATTGCGATAGAAGAAGCCATCACAAGTTGCGCAACCAGAAACGCCGCGACCCATAAATAATTCTTCACTTGGTAAGCCAAGGTATTGAGCAGAGGCCCCGGTACAAATAATGAGGGCATCGCAGGTATAAGTGCCAGAGTCGCCCACCAAACGAATCGGCTTTTCTTTCAGGGCTGCCGTATGAATATGGTCAAAAATGATTTCAGTATTAAAGCGCTCAGCATGCTTTAAAAAGCGATCCATCAGCTCAGGGCCTTGGACACCATCTGCATCGGCAGGCCAGTTCTCGACGTCAGTTGTGGTCATCAGTTGACCCCCTTGAGCCAGGCCGGTAATCAGGGTTGGGTTCAAATTGGCTCGGGCGGCGTAGACTGCGGCGGTATAGCCGGCAGGGCCAGATCCGAGGATCAGGACTTTGGAGTGTTTTGGGGTATTTGTAGTCATATCCAAATTATAGGATTGCTTGTTTACAATCGGTAGAACATGGCAAGAACCACATATCCGAAGTCCAAGACTCCTCTGAGTCCCCAGCCCCCTGAAATGGACGGGCAGGGCCGGATGCCCCGCCTGCTTTTAGAGGCCCGCTGGTTCATTTCCCTGGGCCTCTGCCTGGGTCTATTTGCCATCTTGCTGACCTATTCCAAGGCAGACCCTGCCTGGTCTCACGCCAGTTTTGAAGCCCCCAAGAACCTAGGAGGCCGTTTTGGGGCCTATTTAGCTGATTTAATGCTCTATATCTTCGGGATCTCTGCCTTTTGGTGGGTCGTCCTGTTTGGGCGCCGGGTTCTCAATGGTTGGCGCGAGCTGTGGAGCATTCCCCTGCCGCCAGATCCTGATGCCAAACCAGACTCTTTATTAATGCGTTGGTTGGGCTTTGGCCTGACTTTGATCTGCAGTATGGGTCTTGAGTCGATTCGCATGCATTCGTTGTCCTGGGAGCTCCCTAGACCTCCTGGTGGCATTTTGGGTGAGTTGATTGGCGATCCATTGCAAATGTCCTTGGGATTTACTGGCTCGACACTCGTTCTCTTATTTGGTTTGTGCGCCGGCCTCTCTTTGTTTTTGCATTTCTCTTGGCTAGATGTTGCTGAAAAGGTAGGGCGCTTTTTGGAGGTGAGCTATCACCGCATTCGTGAGCGTCGTGATAGCGAAGAAGATCGTAAATTGGGGGAAGCCGCCGCTGAAGAGCGCGAGGAATTTGTTGAAGAGATTCGTGGGCGCGTTGAAGTGGCAGCGCCAGTACAAATTGTGCGTGCTCCCATTGAGATTCCAAAGAGTACGCGTGTGGAACGTGAGAAGCAGCAACCACTCTTTGTTGATATCCCGGATTCTGAGTTGCCTCCTTTGGCTTTGCTTGATCCTGTACCGGAAGCAAAAGAGACTATTTCTGCAGATGTGTTGGAATTTACTTCACGCTTAATCGAGCGCAAGTTAGCAGAATTTAATGTACAGGTCACTGTGATTGCTGCTTACCCTGGCCCCGTAGTGACGCGTTATGAAATCGATCCTGCGGTTGGTGTGAAGGGTAGTCAGATTGTTAATCTCTCACGAGACTTAGCGCGCTCTCTGGGTGTAGTCAGTATGCGTGTCGTGGAAACCATTCCAGGCAAAACCTGCATGGCATTGGAGTTGCCAAACCCAACACGTCAATCGGTGTACTTGTCAGAGATTCTGACTTCACAGGTCTACAACGACAATCATTCCTTACTCACCTTGGCTTTAGGCAAAGATATTTCCGGTAGCCCAATGGTGGCTGACTTAGCGAAGATGCCGCACTGCTTGGTAGCGGGTACGACTGGTGCCGGTAAGTCAGTCGGTATCAACGCCATGATTCTGTCGCTACTCTTCAAGGCCAAGCCTGATGAAGTGCGCTTGATCATGATTGATCCAAAGATGCTCGAGATGGCTATCTATGACAAGATTCCGCATCTCTTGTGCCCAGTCGTCACCGATATGAAGCAGGCGTATAACGCGCTGAACTGGGCTGTGAATGAGATGGAGCGTCGCTACAAACTGATGAGTAAGTTTGGTGTACGTAACTTAGCGGGCTTTAATAAAAAGATTGCTGAAGCGGAAGAGAAGGGCGAGAAGCTCACCAATCCATTTAGCTTGACTCCGGATGATCCTGAGCCGATCTATAAAGCGCCAGTGATTGTGATTGTGATTGATGAGCTGGCCGACTTGATGATGGTCTCCGGCAAAAAGATTGAAGAACTCATTGCGCGTATTGCGCAAAAGGCTCGTGCTGCTGGTATTCACTTGGTATTGGCAACACAGCGCCCTAGCGTAGATGTCATTACTGGTCTGATTAAAGCCAACGTGCCAACCCGCATTTCTTTCCAAGTCAGTAGCAAGATCGACAGCCGTACGATTTTGGATCAGCAAGGTGCTGAAGCACTTCTTGGTATGGGTGACATGCTTTATATGGCCCCTGGCACTGGCTTGCCAGTGCGCGTGCACGGTGCATTCGTATCAGATGATGAAGTGCATCGGGTAGTGGAATGGCTCAAAGAGAAGGGCGAAGCAAACTATATTGATGGCGTTCTGGAAGGCGCCGATGAATCGAATGTAGATGCCTTGACTGGTGAGAGTGGTGGCGAAGCTGATCCCCTCTACGATCAAGCGGTAGCCATTGTCCTAGAGAACAAGCGCCCATCAATTTCTTTAGTGCAGCGTCATTTGCGTATTGGTTACAACCGTGCCGCACGTCTGCTAGAAGATATGGAAAAAGCAGGTCTCGTTTCTAAGATGGGTAACGGTGGCAATCGCGAAATTTTGCACCGCCCCTCTGAGTAAGGCGCTATCTTGCAAAGATTCTTATCTGCAGTATTGATTGGTATTGCATCAATCACACTCTCTACCTCGGCGTTGGCACAAGGTAGCACTGGATCCGATCAACTGCGTGAGTTTGTGCGTAATTCTAAAACCGCAGAAGGTGATTTTGTGCAGCAACAGTTACGCGCACCCAAAGTCAATGAGCCGCAAGATAAGGGTTTAAAAGTTGTTCGTCAAACACAAGGACACTTTGTCTTTCAGCGTCCAGGTCGTTTTGTTTGGGATACTCAAAAACCGTATGAGCAAAAATTGATTGCCAATGGCAATCAATTGATCTTGTGGGACAAGGATTTAAACCAGGCAACCTTTCGTCCGGCAGGGCAAGCATTGGCCTCCACCCCTGCTGCGATTTTGTTTGGTGAAAACTCCCTGGATCAACATTTTGATTTGATCGATGGCGAAGAGCGTTTGGGGATGAAGTGGGTTGCCCTAGTTCCAAAGAAAGATCCCAATGCTAAAAAGCAAAACGATCTGCCTTACACAAAGATTTCGATTGGAATGAGTAATGGTTTGCCAAAAGCCTTAGAGCTCATGGATGGCTTAGGCAGCGTAGTTTTGGTGACCCTGGATAAGATCCAGCTCAACGTCAATTTGCCAGCCAATCGGTTTAATTTCACGCCCCCCGCTGGGGCTGAGGTCTTGCGCTTAAACTAGAGCCTAGACCCTGATCCCTAAAACTCAGATAGTTCAACCTAAAAACCAACCGAGTATTAAATGATTGATCCGCAATTACTTCGCAAAGATATCGCTGCTGTTGCAGCGCGCCTGGCTACTCGTAAATTTCAACTTGATGTTGAAGAGTTCAACGCTTTAGAGTCCGAGCGCAAGTCCTTGCAAACCCGTACAGAGGAATTGCAAGCCAAACGTAATCAATTGTCTAAAGCGATTGGTATGAAGAAGGGTAAGGGCGAAGATGCCTCTGCTGAGATGGCAGAGGTTGCACAAGTGAATGCCGATATGGAATCTGGCGCAGCAAGATTAAGCGTTTTACAAGCCGAGATCTCGGATTTCTTGATGGGCATTCCAAACTTGCCTGATGAGTCTGTACCAACCGGTAAGGACGAAACAGAAAATAAAGAAATGAAGCGCTGGGGTGAGCAACCCATTTTTGATTTTGAGGTCAAAGACCATGTTGACCTTGGCGGTCCACTCGGTTTAGATTTTGAAGTTGCTGCCAAGATTAGTGGTTCACGCTTTGTGGTGCTCAAAGGGCCTATCGCTAGGCTGCATCGCGCCTTGGCGCAGTTCATGATTGATACGCATGCTACAAGTCATGGATACCAAGAGGTCTATGCTCCTTATATGGTCAATGCCGCATCGATGCGTGGTACTGGCCAGTTGCCTAAATTTGAAGAAGACCTCTTTAAGGTGCCCCGTCAGATGGGCGGTGAAGGCGAGGGAGGCGAAGCAAGAACAGAAAACTTCTATCTCATTCCTACAGCAGAAGTTCCAGTCACAAACTTAGTTCGTGATGAAATCGTGAACGCTGACAATCTTCCAATGAAGTTCGTAGCCCACACTCCATGTTTCCGCTCTGAAGCGGGTAGCTATGGACGTGATGTTCGCGGTATGATTCGTCAGCATCAATTTGACAAAGTGGAGTTAGTGCAAATCACTAAACCAGAGCATTCTATGCAAGCTCTGGAAGATCTCACTGGTCACGCAGAAAGAATTTTAGAGTTACTAGAGCTTCCTTACAGAAAAGTATTGCTCTGCACTGGTGATATGGGTTTTGGTAGTACCAAGACTTATGACTTAGAAGTATGGGTGCCATCACAGCATGCTTATCGCGAGATCAGCTCATGCTCAAGCATGGGCGACTTCCAGGCCAGAAGGATGCAGGCTAGATTTAAAGCCGGCCAAGGTAAACCAGAATTGGTTCATACTTTGAATGGTTCAGGCCTTGCAGTAGGTAGAGCTCTAGTTGCGCTAATTGAGAACAAGCAGCAAGTGGACGGTAGTATTGCTATCCCTAAAGCCTTGCAGACTTATTTAGGCGGCTTAGCGGTGCTCAAACCAATTTAATCCTTCAGCAAATGAAATGTGGAATTACACAGTTGAATAGATTCCAATTGTTTGTAGTCTTTTTTTGCGCAGTATTGAGCTCTCCAAACGTTTTTGCTGTCGATAAAACCTATCGTTGTCAGGTATTAAGTGATGCCTACATCCAAAATAACGGAGAGTTAGCTTTAGTTCGCGATAGCTCCAGAATTGACCAAGAGTTTGCAGTGGTCAAGAAAACTGGTGAAGTCATCGGGGACGTGATGGATTCACTGAAAAATCCAAAGGTTGTAGCCTACGGTAGTGACAGTAATTCATATAAAGTCACTTGGATGCAAAAGTCTGTAGGTAAAAATGGAGTCTTTTTAGACTACCTAAATATCGAAGAATCCGCGTATGGAAGTCAGAAGCCATTTGGATTCTTTTCTGGCAGACTTCTCTTGACGGGCGTCTGCGAGTAAGCAATAGCAGAGTTTCAGGCGGTATTGCCATAAAAGCTTTATCGTATCAATATCGGAGAGGTGGCAGAGTGGTCGAATGTACCTGACTCGAAATCAGGCGTAGGGTCAAACCTACCGAGGGTTCGAATCCCTCCCTCTCCGCCATCTATGCAATCTATTTATAGAGAATTTTTGATGAAGCTCTCACAAGCCCTCTTTATTTCCTGCATCAGTCTTTTTCTTGCGGCCTGTTCCACACCGCCAAGTCAGTTTGGCGTCTATCAGCAATCTGATGGCACTATTGGAGTGCATGCTCCTAAGGATGCTAAAGAGGATGAAGCTCAAGAGATGGCTCTTGCAGAGTGCAAGAAGATGGGCAAGCGGAGTGTAACGATTGTCGATAGTCGGAAAACGGTCAACGACCGCTTTCCGATGACTTACATTTACTTATGTAGATAAATCTTTAAGAGATTAGGGCGCTAATTAGCTTAGCAACCACTTCTTAATAGATTTATTCACACACATGGCATCTAAGGCGAGACCGAAGAACTCGGAGCCATTGGTGACCATGCTTTCAATAGCTTCAACTTTGCCAGATTTGATGCCACGCAAGTAAGTTGCTGCACGATAACGTAAGAAGTGCTCTGTTTCGCCTTCTTCATTTTCGGTAGAGCAAAGTTCTAAGCTACCATAGCGGGTTTCTGGGTTGATATTGAGAATTGAAAGGCTCAAGGCGCCAACCAACTTCTCAGGCACAGGAATCGGTACGTAACTGTATAGAGAAATCAACATCTCTTGTTCATCTACTTCGATAATGTGATCGATATCCAGAACATCTTGCTCGGTTAATTCGGTTTCACCAGAATCACCACCGCCAAATGTGGACTCAAACTGCAACATCGCAGTATTGCTGCCTTTGGAGATTTCAATCATGTCAGGGTAGCCAAGCAATCCTTTCCACCAATACATCAACGAGAAAGTGCAAGGCTTCACTTCGACCAAACCTTTATTGGTCGATTTTGCAAAGTACAAGCCGTAAAACTCATCATCTTGCTCAAGGCCGTATTGATCGACCTTGGGTGATTTAGAAGCAGCAGTTTTGGATACTTTTTTTGCTACTTTTTTAGCTGCTGGCTTTTTGGCTGCAGGCTTCTTAGCCGGAGCTTTTTTGGCAACCACTTTTTTGGTGGCTGGTTTCACTACCTTCTTCACTGTCTTTTTGGCTACTGCTTTTTTAGCGGCAACTTTCTTGACGGCTTTCTTTGCGGGGGCTTTTTTTACCACCTTGGTAGCTACTTTCTTTATTGCTGGAGACTTCTTTGTAGCCATGGTTTATTACCCTTCCTTTTGGTAGTTAATGTGCCTAAGCACCTGTCCATATTACTGCAATTTCTTACAGGAATGATCGTGCTTAGGTGGGGATTGTCCTCTTGATTACAAGGGCGAAAGAGAAAATAAAAATTCTAGAAAAGATATTGTTCTCTTAAGATGGCATTGATACACTGGAAATGCGCTCTAAACGCAATCTCAATATTTCAACTGAAAGAGTCTATGTTTCCAGAATATCGCGAATTAATTAGCAAATTAAAGACAACAGACCGTCACTTTTCACATCTATTTGATAAACATAACAATCTAGATGCCAAGATCTTGCGTATGGAAGATCACAAGGAGCCAAGTACTCCCGAAGAGATTGAGACTTTGAAGAAAGAGAAGCTGCTGTTAAAAGACCAGATTTATGCCGTTTTAAAGAAGGCTAGCGGTACTTAAGCTTTTTTCAGGAAGCAGGCTTTCAATAGCATATTGCCTGCTTCTGTTTTGCAGTCCACCTCATGGTCACCGGAGACCAAGCGAATCCCTTTAATTTTGGTGCCCACTTTGAGGGTCGTGGAAGAGCCTTTTACTTTGAGGTCCTTAATTAAGGTGACCGTATCGCCATCAGCCAGCAAATTGCCGTTGGCGTCTTTCACAATCAAGCCAACTTCCTCCTCAATAGCCGCAGTCATAGGCCATTCGTGACCGCATTGGGCGCAAACATAGTTCTCGCCATCCGGGTAGGTCATATCTTCCTGGCAGGCAGGGCATTTAGGGAGGTTATCTGTACTCATAGGCCTTATTTTAGTCGACCGATTTAGAATGGCTCAGATATGAATAAAACGGTCAAAATTAGCCTACTCGTTCTCTTGTCAATCCTCTGCGTAGGAAGCTTAGCGATTTGGGCGGCAGCCTCTTTCATCAAGCCCGAACAGCTGGCAAGATTGCTTAGCAGCACCGTCAAAGAGTCGACTGGACGTGATTTGACTATTAAGGGAGCCGTAGGTCTTAAGCTCTTTCCCTCTCTTGGCATTACTGCCGATCAAGTAGCGTTGAGTAACGCCTCTTGGGCAAAAGATGCTGAGATGTTGACGGTAAAGCATCTCGAGATGGACATTGAGATTCTTCCGCTATTAAAGAGCGATGTTTCTTTTAACACCATCATCTTGAGTGGTGCACACTTATTTCTGGAAACCAATCGAGCAGGTCAAGCAAATTGGGACTTCACTACTCCAGTAACCGCCCCTCAAACAGCCAATACCTCAAAATCTTCTGTAGCTAACAGCCCAACTAATAATCAGATTGATCCCGTCAGAATTAAAAATTTGGTGATGAGTGATGCCCATATTCATTACCATGGGTTTGGTTCGCCAGTAAAGCAGATTGAGATTCCTAAATTATCTTTGGTTGGTAGTACTAGCAAGACTGCAATTGATGGACAAGTGCAATACGCCGATTATCAATTGGGCATTAAGGGCGGGGTAGGCAATCTCCATGACGCTCTGAATAACTGGAATACAAGCCCAGTAAAAATGAAGGTCGATTTGGCTTTGACAGTGAATGGTAAAACGATAGATATCACTGGAGATCTGGATAAAAAACCTGCGGTTCTCCCAAGCTTTGATCTCAGTCTTAGCTCTAAAGCCTTTGAGATCACCTCTTTGGCTGGCGGCGCTGCTCTGGCAGGCTCCAGTAAAGGTGACTCCCGTACATCCCCATCTGCAAAATCCTCAGATCAATACTTCTTTAGCGCAGAGGATTTGCCGTTTGATGCGCTTCCGGTGGCTAACGGCAAGCTCGCTCTCAAGATCGATCAGTTGAGCTTTCCAGGTCACGTACCGCTGACTGGCGTGAAGGGTAATATCGCCTTTGATGGTCCGCGTATCGCAATCAGCGACCTCGCTTTTGGGCTTGGCAAAGGAAGTGCTCAAGTGCAGGGCAGTCTATCTCAGTTCCAAGGAGCAAGTCCCGCTATTGCCATTAAAGGTCTGGCAAAAGGTTTTACTTTGGAGCAGCTTATGGACGCTGTAGACTCGAGCACCAAGGTAAAAGGGGGCGACTCGGAAGTGGCTTTCAATTTACGCGGTACCGGTAAGTCGATGCATCAGATAGCAAGCAATACCAATGGTGCTGTGCAGGTGACCGTAGGCAAGGGGAGTTTAGATTCGCGCTTCATTGATCGTGGTGGCGACTTATTTATCACGATCGTTAATGCAATTAATCCACTGCGAAAAGCAACCGATCAAACGGCATTAGAGTGCGCTGTGATTTATCTACCCATCAATAATGGTCAGGTGACCATCAATGATTCAATTGGAATCGTAACTGACCGCTTAGATGTCGTTTTTTCTGGATCAGTTGACCTTAAAACAGAGGCTTTGAATATCAAGATCGACCCTCGAGAAAAATCTGGTCTCACAACGGGCTTAAATTTAGCGGGCTTAGTGAAGATGCAAGGCACCTTGCTTCATCCAGCGACAGGCGTCAATAAAGAGGGCGTGGTGAATAGCGCCGTGTCTATTGGTTTGGGTATTTTGACTGGGGGAGCCACCTTAGTGGCAGAAAACGCCAGGTCTATCGCGACCAAATCAACGCCGTGTAAAACAGCGTTCCACGCTTGGTCGGATATTTATCCTGGCGCGAACTAGCTTTTTAGAATACGAGGCCGCTGACAAATAAGCTGAACAAAGAAATAAAGATACTGGCAAAGAAGGCGGTCCAGAAGCTAGAGATCGTAAAGCCGCTGACCAAAGCAGAAACGAGCATCAGCACTAGTGCATTCACAACTAGTAGGAATAGACCCATCGTTACCACGGTTAAAGGTAGGGTGAGTAATACCAGGAGTGGCTTGACGATCGCATTTGCAAAACCCAGTACCAATGCGGCGATTAATAGCGAGCCACCGTCAGCAAACTTGAGGCCGCTAAAAATATAACTCGCTACCCAAAGAGACAAAGAAGTTAAGCCCCACTGGACTAGAAAAAGTGTTAGGTTACCCATGGTCGATTCCTTTTGCTGGTGATTAATCGTTGGTATTGCTTAGATATGGTATCAGTCCCTTAATAATGGGGGGGAATTTCATCTTTAAGGCTGCCACCGCCTCCGCCAGTGCTACTGGCTTGCTCCTTGATCGCTTTGAGCTCGCGATATAGGAACTCAATCTGCTGCTGTTGTTTGTAAACGGTCTCATTGAGTTTTTCAATAAGGTCTTCTGTAAAGCTCAGTTTTATTTCAAGATTGGTAATGCGCTCTTCGGACATGGATGAGCCCTCCTTATTCTGGAATTAATTCAAAGCGGCCATCTTCCATTTCCGCTTGAGGTCTAATCCAAAAATCGTGTGATTGCAGCGATTCATAGACGTAGGCTGGCTCGAGAGATGCTTCCACGTTGGCTAGCAATACGACCTTATAAAAACCACCGGTTTTTAGATGCCTGAGTTTGGTACCTGGCTTGAAGAGGCCGTCATCAGGATTCGCCATTTTGGGTTTACTCATAAATCGAACTTTCTCAGTATGATTTGGTGATGGCAAATTCCATCCCGTACTCCATTCTAGATATATCTCCCATTCCCCAGGGTTTTACTGCTGCTGATGCCTTGCGCAACTCCTTGGATGTGGCCCAGCATGCTGAGAAGTGGGGCTACACGCGCTATTGGGTGGCTGAGCATCACAATATGACGGGCAATGCCAGCTCCGCAACAGCAGTCCTCTTAGGTTATCTGGCTGCTGGTACCAGTCGCATCAAATTGGGTTCTGGTGGCGTGATGTTGCCTAACCATGCCCCATTGGTGATTGCTGAGCAATTTGGGACCTTGGAGTCGATTTATCCGGGCCGCATCGAGTTGGGTCTGGGAAGGGCGCCTGGAACAGACCAAGTGACCGCAAGAGCATTGCGCCGTGATTTATTGGGCAGTGATGATCGCTTTCCGCAAGATGTACGAGAGCTGCAACATTATTTTGGTCCTATACAAGAGGGGCAGTCAGTCAAAGCGATTCCGGGTGCCAATACCCATGTACCAATTTGGATTTTGGGTTCCAGTCTGTATGGTGCCCAATTGGCAGCACATTTCGGATTGCCTTATGCCTTTGCATCCCACTTTGCGCCGGACCACTTGCTAGAAGCTATGTCAATTTATCGGGAGTTATTCAAGCCCTCTGCGCAATTAGCTAAGCCTTATAGTGCCTTTGTCATGAATGTAGTGGCGGCTGATACCGACGAGAAGGCGCAACATCTCTTTACGACGTTGCAGCAAAACGTGGTGCGCATGCGGCGCAATACCCGTGGTCAGTTGCCACCCCCAATTGAAGATCTCGATGCATTTTGTGAACCCCATGAGCAAGCCGCCGCCGCCCATACCCTGCAGTGCTCGGTAGTCGGCTCGCGCGAGACAGTTCAAAAGGGAATGCGCACATGGCTGGATCGTACCGGTGCAAATGAAATATTGTTCACAGGCCAAATCTTTGACCATCAAGCTCGGCTCAGGTCATTTGAGATTGCGGCACAGGCAGCCCAAGGGCTATAAAGCGTTGTAATCGGATGTAATCAGGATATTGTCTTGGGAAGCTTTATGCGCCAACCTTAAGAGGGCATTGTCTTTGCTAATTAAAATGCATGGCCTAGCGGTGTAGGCTAGGTTTAAAAAGACCTGATCATCCGGATCCTGGCATTGCCAAGGTGCTAGCTTCAGATCCGCATCTTTCAACACGTGAGCGAGTGACTGCCATTCGCGTAATCGGCTTTCCTGCTCAACCGGTTCAAGCGCAAAGAGCGGACGACTGATGACATCAGCAAATTCTTCCAGTGTTTTTGGGGTTGCCAGCGCATTAAGCTGTTTCTCAATTAATGCTTGCTTAAGATGAATTGCCCTAAAGTCATTAAAGACAAAGATATCTAACAAGACATTGGTATCAAAGACTACAGACTTCATGGGTGAAGGCTTAGTTTGTATTACTGCGCCAGGCTTCGGGTGTGATCGTCACTTGACCCATGTCGGATGAGACGTAAGCCTCTCCGTCTTGAATGTTCACATGGATGACCATGCTACGCTCGACAAGCTTCTTCAATGCTTCTGATTGTTCAGCGGGGATAGAGATCACTTGTAAATTGCGTGCTCGAGTTAATTTATTCGCAATACCGTCCCACCAAATTTTGCTAGTGTGGCCGCCATAGCAATATACGATCACCTGATCTGATCTGCCGCACGCTTTTAATATGCGGCGCTCATCCGGTTGACCAATCTCAATCCATAACTTGATGGCATCGGTTAAATCTTTAATCCAGAGATCTGGCTCATCGGTATCGCTTAAGCCTTTGGTGAACACCAAATCCTCATGTGCCTGCAATGCGAATGCGATGATTCGAATCATCATCCGCTCATCGGTTTCGGAGGGATGTTTGGCAATGGTGAGGGAGTGACTACCGTAGTAGTGGCGGTCAGAGTCTGCGACGTGAAGGTCGGCTTTGTGGATAGTTGCGCGTAGAGCCATGCAGCATTATCGCCTTTAAATGAGAGGGTCAGGATTGCCGTATCATTTTGGAATGCCTTTGAATCCCGGAGCCCCTATGTATACCCATCTTGCTCAAAGACTTCGCCTTCTGGTGGTAATTTTGCTAGGTTTCTGGATTGCTTGTTTTCATCAGACGGTATTGGCAGCCGATGCCTGGCCTAGCAAGCCAATCAAGATCATCGTGCCTTTTTCACCGGGAAGCGTTCAGGATGCTTTAGCCCGCTCGTTTTCCAATGAATTGGGTTCGGCGCTAGGCGAGCCAGTCATTGTTGAAAATAAGGCAGGAGCAGGGGGTACGGTGGGAACCGGTTTGGTTGCCAAGTCTGCACCGGATGGCTATACCTTTTTATTGGCTGCCGCCAGTCACAATATCAACGGTAGTTTATTTACAAAACTCGCGTTCGATCCCATCAAGGATTTTTTTGGTGCTGCTTACATTGGCACCAGCAGTTACATCTTGATGACCAATGCGGAGTTTCCGGCAAAGTCAGTGGCAGAGTTTGTAGCGCTTGCCAAGGCAAACCCCGGTCAATATAACTATGCCAGTGCTGGTAATGGCAGTGCCTCCCATCTTGCGATGGCTTACTTTGACAGTCTTGCTGGTATTCAATTGGTTCACATACCCACCAAAGGAACTGGTGATGCTATTACCGAGCTACTTGCGGGACGCGCACAGGCTGTGATTGCAGCCAATGTCGCTGCATTACCTTTTGCGAATGACCCCCGTATTCGGTTCTTAGGGGTTTCATCAGAAAAGCCATCCCCATTTGTTCCGGGAGTCCCGCCCATTGGTAATACCGTCAAGGGTTATGCATTTGATAGCTGGTTTGGCTTGCTGGCCCCAGCTGGCACTCCCAAGGGAGTTATTACCAAGGTTCAGCTAGAAATGGCGAAGCTCCTAAAGCAGCCTGAGATCATTGAGCGTATGCGCCGCCAAGGAATTGAGATTGGCTCCTTATCGCCAGCAGAATTCAATCAGCTCATCGTGCGCGATTATGTGCGCATGGCCAATGTTGTTAAATCCTCAGGCGCCAAAGCTGACTAAGTTTGAATATTGTGTATCGTAGAGTCCCATGATCCGTATCACCGAGCTCCGACTGCCTATTCATCACGCCCCTGAGGATATTGAGGCGGCGATTTTGAAGCGCCTAAACATCTCTGCAAAAGAGTTAATTTCTTTTACAGTTTTTAAGCGCAGTTATGACGCACGCAAAAATGTAGCGCTTGCCTTTATCTACACGATCGATCTTTCGGTTAAGGATGAAGCAGAGTTACTCAAGCGTTTTTCCAATGATGTAAACGTGAGGCCATCACCCGATACGAGTTATCACTTTGTTGCCAAGGCTCCGGAGTCTATTCAATCAGGTAAAGCATTGCGTCCAGTGGTCATTGGCTTTGGCCCTTGCGGTATTTTTGCAGCATTGCTATTGGCGCAGATGGGCTTTAAACCTATTGTGCTTGAGCGGGGCAAGCAGGTACGGGAACGCACCCAAGATACTTGGGGTTTGTGGCGTAAAAATATTCTCAACCCAGAATCCAATGTGCAATTTGGTGAGGGTGGGGCAGGAACCTTTTCTGATGGCAAGCTCTACAGTCAAATCAAAGACCCCAAGTTTTATGGTCGCAAAGTAATTCAGGAGTTTGTGAAGGCAGGCGCTCCAGAAGAAATCCGGTATGTGGCGAAACCGCATATCGGGACTTTTCGTTTGGTAGGCGTGGTTGAAAAAATGCGCCAAGAAATTATTGAGCTTGGCGGTGAAATTCGCTTTTCACAAAAGGTGATTGGTTTTGATATTGCAAATGGGCAAATTGCTGGCGTCAAAATAGAGGGCCATCCTGATTTGCCTGCGAATCATGTGGTTCTAGCGCTTGGCCATAGCGCTCGAGATACCTTTAAAGCACTCCATGATGCTGGAGTCTTTATGGAAGCTAAACCTTTCTCTGTCGGTTTTCGCATTGAACACCCACAGTCTTTAATTGATAAAGCCCGACTGGGCCCACATGCAGGGAATGCATTAATTGGAGCTGCCGATTACAAGCTCGTGCACCACGCGAAGAATGGCAGGGCTGTGTATAGCTTCTGTATGTGTCCGGGTGGAACGGTGGTGGCAGCAACCTCAGAACCTAATCGGGTGGTGACTAATGGCATGAGCCAGTACTCCCGTAATGAGCGCAATGCGAATGCTGGAATTGTGGTTGGCATAACGCCTGAAGATTATCCGGGCGGCCCATTGGCTGGCATTGATTTTCAGCGAGCATTAGAGTCCAAAGCATTTGAATTAGGCGGGGGCACTTATGAGGCTCCAGGTCAGTTGGTGGGCGACTTCTTAGAAGGCAAGCCGTCAACGCAATTTGGTAGTGTGCTGCCTTCATATAAGCCTGGAGTGCATCTCACAGACTTGGCGAATGCATTGCCAGCGTATGCAATCGAGGCGATTCGTGAAGCGTTGCCTGCTTTTGAAAAGCAAATTAAGGGTTTCTCTATGAAAGATGCGGTTTTAACTGGCGTGGAGACAAGAACTTCCTCGCCTTTGCGTATCACTAGAGGCCCGAATCTTCAGAGCCTAAACATTAAGGGGCTTTATCCGGCAGGCGAGGGCGCGGGCTATGCCGGCGGAATCTTGTCTGCTGGTGTTGACGGGATTAAAGTAGCAGAAGCAGTAGCGCTTGATTACCTTCAGCAATCCTAACTTGATCCATTGCCTCTTATGAGCCTAGTAGCACCTCAGCATCCTGCAGAAGAAAAAGAAGTTCTTTTTCATCCTGAGTTATTGCAAAAATTTGATATCAATGGCCCAAGGTATACCTCTTACCCCAGTGCTGATCGTTTTCATAATGACTTTTCGGAGCAAGACTATTTAGGTGCGCTTGAGCGTGTCGCGCAAGCGAATGAGCCGCTTTCACTGTATTTTCATTTACCGTTTTGCCCCAATATTTGTTATTACTGTGGTTGCAACAAGATCATCACCAAAGATCATGGACGCAGTGCCAAGTACATTAAATATCTCGCCAAAGAGATGACGATGGTAACGGCGGCTATGGGTGCGCAGAAAAAAATTCCGATTACCCAATTACATTGGGGTGGGGGTACGCCTACATTCCTATCTCACGAAGAGATGATCGAGTTGATGCACCATACCCACGAGCATTTTGAGTTATTGCCTGGTGGAGAGTATTCCATTGAGATCGATCCGCGGCGTGTCACAGAGCAAGATATCGTTTTGCTTGCAGAACTCGGATTTAATCGTATTAGTTTAGGTGTACAAGACTTTAATTTAGCCGTTCAAGAGGCTGTGCATCGAGTGCAAACAATCGAAGAAACCCAGGCGGTGATGGATTGGTCCAGGAAGTACGGCTTTAAATCTCGAAGTGTGGATTTGATTTACGGTTTGCCCAAGCAAACCCCGGCCACTTTTAAGGAAACGGTAGATGCGGTATTGGCGATGAACCCAGATCGCCTCTCAGTCTACAACTATGCACATTTGCCCCATATCTTTAAGCCACAACGTCGCATTGCTGAGGCAGATTTGCCCGCTGCTGCAGAGAAGCTTGATATCTTGTCCAACACAATTGAGCGTTTAGGTGAAGCGGGTTATGCCTTTATCGGCATGGATCATTTTGCAAAGCCAGATGATGAATTGGCGATAGCGCAAAAAGAGGGAAGACTCCATCGTAATTTCCAGGGGTATTCCACCCAAGCCGAATGTGATCTATTGGCTTTTGGTATCTCATCTATTGGTAAGGTAGATGATTGTTACTCACAAAACGTGCGCACCCTAGATGAATACTACGCAGCACTAGATGCTGGACATCTACCAGTATTGCGTGGCCTACGTTTAAATCAAGATGACCTCTTACGTCGCGAACTGATTGGTGAGTTGATGTGCCAGTTTGCGCTCGACACTAAAGCTTTTGCAAGCTCCCATCAGATCGATTTCGCACATTACTTTAGGGTTGAACTCGAAGAGTTGAAAGATTTGGAAAAAGCAGGTCTTTTGGAATGGCGCCAGGACGATATCTTTGTGCCTACCAAAGGCCGCTTATTAGCTAGGCGAGTGGCTATGACATTTGATCGTCACCTGCGCGAATCTCAAGCCAAAGGGACCTACTCAAAAGTACTTTAGGGTAAACCTGCAGGCATTTGATCTAGATCAAACAAGCATCAAAACACTGTTGCTTTTTAGCAAATAAAAATTTCAGACTAGAACTCTATTTGATTTACATCAAATTACCCCATGGCTATCAATTTCAAAATAGACACATCGAAATTGTTAACAAAAAGGGGTAACACCATGCGTCTTAAATCACTAGTGGCAGCAATGGCTGCGGTAGCTTCCTTAGCTCCAATTGCTTCACAAGCTCAGTCAACAGAAGAGAACCCATGGATGGTTCGTGTTCGTGCAGTGGATCTGCTTTGGAATAATGGACAAACAGGAATTGCTCAAACAGCCAATATCAAGGCAAAAGATCAAGTTATCCCCGAGTTTGACGTTACATATTTCTTCACAAAAAATATTGCTACTGAATTGGTTCTGACCTGGCCACAGCAAGTGAATATCACTGCAACTGGCGCTAATACTAACGTTGGTAAGATTAGTGCGCTGCCTCCTTCACTCTTGCTGCAGTACCACTTCACCGACTTAGGTGCGTTTAAGCCATATGTTGGTGCTGGTGTGAACTACACCATTTTCGGAAACCGTCAAAACTTTTATGGTGCTGGTTCAGGGTTGCAGGTTGAACCATCCAGTTTCGGCGCTGTAGGTCAAGTAGGTGCCGATTACTTCTTTGATAAAAACTGGGGTGTTAACGTTGATGTGAAATATGCAACCATGGCAACAAATGTGCAAGCAGTTGCTGGTGGTGCCAACTTGGGTAAATTAACACTCAATCCCTGGATGCCAGCAGTTGGTGTGACTTATAAGTTCTAAGAATTCAGTTCTTGCTTCTTGAAAAAGGGCTCCTGAGGAGCCCTTTTTATTTTTGAGAAGTTGCTTGACGAGTTAGCGCATCAATCAATTGATCAAATTGCGCTTCATCAAATCGGGCATTATCAAAGCGTGTAATGATGGGGTGTGTTGGCGGGTTGACCCGCCTTGGAGCGTATTGCTCCCAGTGAGCTAGCTTCCAATCATCTCTGGGATCCGCGCGCTTTTGCATCCGGTGCTTGGCTTCTTCTTCATCCAAATCGATCCACGCAATCGAAATGCTGGTTTGTGGTGGGATGCCTAAGGCTATCGGGTCAAACATTCTGCCACTCTGAATTTCTTTAGAAAAAGGCCCTACTAAGATGACATTCACACCCAAAAGAAGATTTTCTCTGGCGATATCAATCAGACCTTGATATTCCCAGTCTCGCAGATTCTCCAAGTAATAAGGGCTATCGCGGTCATTGGGGTTTTGGGTAGTGAGCTCCATGACGTGAGCGCTGTAGGCGCCATACACCGTATCTTTATCTAGAAAGAAAAAATCTTCCCCAGTTTTCTTAATAATTAGCGGCAACCCCTTTTTGGCTAGGGTGGACTTACCAGTGCCGGCATGCCCAGCAAAAAGGATGAGGCGGGGAGCGCTAGGGCTTAATTTGCAGATCATATTGTCTAGTCTCGCAGAATTTAGCGGAAATATCTCATCTTTTGGGGAAGCGGGGATAATGTCGCCATGGCTTTAATCGTACTCACTGATGCAAAACTGGCTTTTGGCCACGTTGACCTCCTCGCAAATACTGCTTTTTCACTGGAATCTGGTGAGCGTGTTGGCTTAATTGGCCGTAATGGCACCGGCAAATCCTCTTTATTGAAGATCTTAGCCGGCATTGAAAAAATGGATGACGGCCTGCTGCAATACCAGCAAGGCTTACGAATCTCATATGTTCCTCAGGAGCCAATGTTTGAGGCGGAAGAGACAGTGTTTGATGCTGTCTCCAAGGGAGTGGCTCAGGCCAAGGCTCTGCGCGAAGAATATGAAGCTCTCAGTGTTGGTGAATGGGATGACGCGGCTCATCATCGTTTAGATGAAGTGCAGTCTCAGCTTGAAGCGCTCAGTGGTTGGAATTGGGAGCAGCGGGTTCACGAAACATTAGATCGTCTTCATTTAGAAGCCGATGTCAAGATTAGCAATCTATCTGGTGGAACCAAAAAGCGCGTTGCCTTAGCACGCGCATTGGTTGAAATGCCAGATGTGCTCCTATTGGACGAGCCCACCAACCACTTGGATTTAGATTCTATTGCGTGGTTAGAGGAGTTGTTAAAAGAGTATCAAGGTTCAGTGATCTTGATTACTCATGATCGGGCCTTCTTGGATAATGTTTGTACGCAAATTGTGGAGCTCGATCGGGGCATCTTGCGCAGTTATCCCGGTAACTTTACGCAATACGAGGTTTTAAAAGAGCAGGAGCTCAATGCAGAATCTTTAGCAAATGCGCGCGCCGATAAGCTATTGGCCCAAGAGGAGGTATGGATACGCAAGGGTGTAGAAGCACGTCGCACTCGCAGCGTAGCCCGTATTGCCCGCCTTGAAAAGCTCCGTACCAGCCGTGCTGAGCGCAGAGACGCAATGGGGCAGGTCAAGTTAGCAGTTTCAGCAGGAGATCGCAGCGGCAAGATAGTGGCTGATCTGCAAAATGTCAGCAAGTCATATGACCGACCTATTGTGACTGACTTTACTGCGACGATTTTGCGTGGCGATAAGGTTGGATTGCTGGGTCCTAACGGCGCTGGTAAAACGACTTTACTCAAGCTGATTCTCGGTACTATTGCGCCGGACTCTGGTACGGCCACAATGGGTACTCGTATTGAAGTGGCTTATTTCGATCAAATGCGAGAGGGACTAGATCTCAATGCCTCCCTGGAGGATTACATCAGCCCTGGTAGCGAATGGATCGAAATCAATGGCAATAAAAAGCACGTCAAGAGTTACTTAAGTGATTTTTTATTTGCGCCTGAGAGAACCAATTCTCCGGTGAGCACCCTATCAGGTGGGGAGCGCAACCGCTTGTTATTGGCCCGTTTATTTGCAAGACCAGCAAACGTCCTAGTCTTGGACGAGCCAACCAACGACCTTGATATCGATACCCTTGATTTGCTAGAGCAGTTATTGCAAGACTACAAAGGTACCGTGTTCTTAGTCAGTCATGACCGCTATTTCTTGGATAACGTTGTGACTAGCATCATTGCCAACGAGGGCGATGGCTTCTGGCGTGAGTATGAGGGTGGATACGAGGATTGGAAGATTCAAAAAGCGCGCTCCGAAAAAATTCGCGCTGCTAATTCCAGCCAAAAATTGACTAAGCCAGATGCCAAAGTAGAAGCTAAGGCTGAACCTGCTCCAGAGGTAAAGCCTGCGGCTAAGAGTGGAGTGCAAAAGCTCAATGGTAAAGAGCGCCAAGAGCTTGAAGCCTTGCCTATTCAGATTGAAGAATTGGAAACGGAGCAGGCGGATATCGGAATTGCGATGAGTAATCCGGATCTGTATAAAAATGAACCCGAGTTGGCTGATAGCATGCAGGCACGCTTGACCGAAATTACAGAACAGCTTGATCACAAACTGCAACGTTGGGAGCAGCTGTTAAGCCGCTCCGAATCGTAAGCAGTTGGACTATTTAGTCGCCTCTTTGAAGGCGGGCTCTTAACTGAGCGATTTCATCGAGAAGATCCAATGCTAGGGCAACCCCTGGCACATTGAGTTCAAGATCGTGCGTGAGATGGGCTGCTGTTTTGGCTCTTCTTAGTGAATCGCCACCAAAGCGCCAGTCTTCGGGGGAGGGGCCTGTCGGGCTCAATACGCCCTCAGTTACCCAAGACATAATCAAATCTTGTGGGGTACGTGAGGCATGCGAGAGCTCAACAATACTCATGTGTACTTCATTTTCGACAACGCTACCTTCAATCCAGGTGATATTAGTTTGAGTCATCGCATCATCCCTTCAAATGGTTTCTGGGGTTGAAATCAAAAGCCTTTTCAAAGTTTTGATAGGCTTCTTTATGGGCATCACTATCAGCGGGTGGTAGTGCAATCGTTGGCACAACATACAGATCACCAGGTTCTGCACTCGGGATGCCTTTACCTTTGAGGCGCATCTTCCGTCCAGCCGTTGTTCCTGCAGGTATTTTTAGTTCTAAGGTTGTGCCTGCTGGTGTCGGTACATTGACTGTGGTACCAAGCGCAGCCTCCCAAGGTGCCAAAGGAATATCAATGAAGACATCCTTGCCATCGACACGGTAAATCGGATTAGGATGAAAATCGACCTCTAGATAGAGATCACCGGCAGGGCCTTCTCCAATGCCTGGGCCTCCCTGGCCAGAGAGTCGTAAATTCTGTCCGGCCTTGATGCCTTTGGGAATGCTCACATCCAGCTTGCGCTCTTGAGTGCTGACATGTCCGCTTGCATCTAGAGTAGGCATGTGAAGGGCAATCGTACGCTTAGCGCCGTTATAGGCATCAGCAAGATCAATCAAAATTTTGGCATGATGATCTTGGCCTTTGAAGTTCATGCCCTGACGGGTATGGCTACCGCGACCACCTTGACGGTGTTTGCCTCTACCAAAAAGAGATTCAAAAAATTCACTTTGATCACCTTCGAAGCCGCCGCCATAACCAGGGTGGCCGCCACCATAGCTATCGTCGGCATATTCAAAACCTTCATTCCAATTGGGTGGGGGCGTAAAGTCTTGACCGTTTTTCCAGTTAGCGCCAAAACGATCATAGGCAGCGCGCTTTTCAGTGTCCTTGAGAACGGCGTAGGCTTCACCAATCGCTTTGAATTGTTCTTCAGCCCCAGATTCTTTATTCACATCAGGGTGATATTTACGCGCCAGCTTGCGGTAAGCCGTTTTAATTTCTGCTTCGGTAGCAGTACGCGCTACACCTAGCGTTTCGTAGTAATCCCTAAATTTCATAAGTCTGTACGAATCCTTCAGTAGTCATTCTCAGCGGGTTACTCGCCGCTGTGCCGATAGATGAATTCTACAGTCCTATTAGCTCATCACCCCAATTTGCCAGGGAACAAACTCATAATCCCCCAATCCTAGAAGCTCGCTCTTTGTGGGTTCACCAGAAGCGGTTCTGAGGAATAGCTCAAAAATACGATGGCCCATTTCTTGTACGGAAACGGTACCTTCCAAAATTTCCCCGCAATTGATATCCATATCCTCGGTGAGGCGCTCATACATAGGAGTATTGGTAGCCAACTTAATGCAGGGTGCAGGCTTCGAGCCAAACATAGAGCCCCGGCCGGTGGTAAAGGCAATCAGGTTTGCCCCGCCCGCAATTTGGCCCGTGGCAGATACAGGATCAAATCCTGGGGTATCCATAAAGACAAAACCCTTGGCGGTGACAGGCTCAGCATATTTGTAGACTGCCATCAGCGGGCCGGTGCCACCCTTCATAGAAGAGCCGAGTGATTTTTCAAAAATATTGGCTAAGCCTCCGATTTGATTTCCGGGACTCACTTGTCCATTAATTTGCACATCCCGACCCACAGAGTATTCATCTTTCCACCAACGAATGCGCTCAATCAGTTTTTCTCCAATCGTTTGATTGGCCGCTCTACGGGTTAGGGTATGTTCTACGCCATAGATTTCGGGAGTCTCTGACAAAATACCAGTACCTCCATGGCGGGACAAAATATCAATCGCCGCACCTAGTGCAGGATTGGCGGTAATAGAGGAAAAGCCATCCGAACCGCCGCATTGCAAGCCCACGCAGAGGTGGCTAGCGGAAACAGTTTCGCGTTTGGCTTGATTGGCTTCAGGAAGTAATTTTTTCACGGCCTCAATACCGGCTTCAATTGTTTTGCGAGTGCCGCCTGACTCTTGCATGATGAAGGTGTGTAGATTCGATCCTTCTTTCAAGCCCTCTTGCTCCATTAAGCCTTTTAATTGGTTGCGCTCACAGCCCAAGCCGACGATGAGGGCGGCGGCAAGGTTAGGGTGGCGAGCATAACCGGCCATGGTACGGCGTAGAAGTTCCATGGGCTCTCCACTCATCTCCATACCGCAACCGATGTCATGACTGAAAGCAACTACACCATCGACGTTGGGATAGTCTTTTAGTCGCTCTGGAGTGAACCAATCAGCAATTTTATTGACAACTGTTGCTGAGCAGTTCACGGTTGAAAGAATGCCGATAAAGTTGCGTGTACCTACTTTGCCATTGGCCCTGATATAACCTTGAAAGCTTGCACGCTCGGATTCTGGTAGAAGAGTGGTTGGCTTGAATTCACTTGCGTAGGCGTAATCTCGGTCGAACTCTCTAAACTCCGTATTATGACTATGCACCATGGTGCCTGCTTCAATATCTACATTGGCGAATCCAACTGTCACGTTGTATTTCAGAATCGGCTCACCCTGGAGTATTTTTTTCGCAGCAATTTTGTATCCTGCTGGTACTTGACTGCGACTAGTGAAATTCTCGCTAGCCACTTCGGTGCCAATGCCAATATCTACGCGGGCTACAACAATGTTGTCGTTGGGATGGAGTCGAATAATCGGCCCAATGACGCTTTTTTCTGAGGTTTCAATCATGTCAGTAGCTTATTTAGATGTCAGTAAGATGATCCTAAGCCTAAATTCCTAAATTCTTTAATGACTCAGGTCAAAGAAGAGTACTTCAGCCTCTTTGCCATTGCTTATATTGAGTTCAGTCTCATTTTCGATCAGCAGGGCATCCCCACCAGTGAGTGGTTGACCGTTGACGGTCAGATTCCCGCGGATCAAGTGGACATAGGCCTTGCGTTTTGGATCTAAGGAGAGCTTGGCGGATTCAGTGTCATCGAAAAGCCCGGCATACATCTTCGCATCAGCATGAATTTTGACGGCACCATTCTTACCTTCGGGTGATGCGACAAGACGCAATTTGCCACGCTTATCAATCTCGGGGATAGTTAACTGTTCATAACCTGGATCAATTTCTAAAACATTGGGTTCAATCCAGATTTGTAAAAAATGGGTAGTTTGATCTTTTGCATGATTAAATTCACTATGTGTAACGCCAGTGCCAGCACTCATGCGTTGCACATCACCCGGAGGGATGCCTTTGACGTTGCCCATACTGTCCTGATGTGCCAGTTCACCTGAAAGCACATAGCTGATAATTTCCATATTGCGGTGACCATGTTTCCCAAAACCCATTCCTGGAGCCACACGATCCTCGTTAATGACCCGTAGATTCCCCCAACCCATAAATTTGGGATCGTGATAACCCGCAAAGGAGAAGGAATGAAAGCTTTTTAGCCAGCCGTGATCAGCGTAGCCACGATCTTGGGATTTTCTCAGTTGTAGCATGATTTAAGCCTTAAAAAGAGTGTCATCAGATAAGGACATTATCATTAGCTTTTGAGATATTTGCTGACGGGTAGCATATGGGAAGCTTCAAACAGAATGTGCAGGAGACCTTTTTAGGTATATCTGAAGCTGTACAAGAGTGGTGGTCAGACTTTACCCAATTTTTAGAGGAAGCCTGGCCTCTATTGCTGTTGATGCTCGTTATCCTAATGGGAATTTGGTGGTACGCAGATCCTCCGCCTCCTAGGCATGTCGTAATGGCAACAGGTTCGCCTGGTGGATCTTATGAGGCGCTTGGAAAAAAGTATGCGGATTACTTTGCCACTAAGGGCGTGGTCTTAGAGCTTGCTGCTACTGAAGGTGCGCAAGATAACCTCAATCGTTTAATCGATCGAAATGATGCCGTACAGGCTGCCTTTGTTCAAGCTGGTGTAGCGCATCCCAAGAAAGTTAGCGGCATTCAAACCTTGGGTGCGATTGCTTATGACCCCATTTGGTTTTTTTATCGCGGCCAAGAGGTCAAGAGTTCTGATTTAGAAGTCATCAGAGGCCACTCAAAGTTTTTTCATGGAAGAACGGTCTCGATTGGTGTCGAAGGTAGTGGCACTTACGCGCAAGCAACCCATATTCTGAGAGCATCGGGCCTAGACAAAACAAACGTACAGTTTGTTCATTTGCCCGGTGAAAAGGCGGTTGCAGCCCTCCAAAGTGGTCAAATCGATGGGGCGTTCATAGTGGATTCCTACGAGGCTAATAATGTCCAGACTTTGCTGAAAGATCCAAAGCTCCATTTAGTGACTTTTAAGCGTGCGGAAGCCTTCGCTAAAGAGATTCCTTATTTTCATATCCTGTCAGTGCCAGAGGGCGCGTTTAGCTTGGAGCGCAATTTTCCGAATCAGGATATCAAGCTACTAGCTACTACTACGAATTTATTAATTGATGACCGCATGCATCCTGCGATCCAATTTTTGTTTATGGAAGCGGCACGTGACATTAATGGGAAAGCCTCATTCTTTTCAAGAAGAGGAGAGTTCCCTTCTTTTAAAGATTCTCTTTTGCCAGAGAGTCCTGTAGCAATTCATTACGAAAAAAACAGCTATCCCTTATTGATGGCCTATGTGCCATTTTGGTTAGCGGAATTGATTAACCGTTTGATTTTTATTCTGCTGCCATTTTGCGTTGTGGCTTATCCACTCTTGCAGGCACTACCGGGTTACCGCAAAAAGCGGATGCAAAATAAAATTATTCGCCTGTACGGCGAACTTAAGGAATTCGAGCAGCAATTATTGCTTGAGGGGTATAGGCCCGAACAGCGTGATGAGTACTTAAGAAAACTCAATCAATTAGAGTATCAAGCCTTAAATATTAAAGTCTCTAAAAGTATGGCCAGTGACTACTACGCCCTCCGTAGCAGTATTGACTATGTACGCAATTGTCTTGATAAGGGTGTGAACCCTTATCAATTCCAAGAGCCTGTAGACCCCGATCTTTAAAAGTGCGCTTATTCGCTCTCGCTATGCCTGCTCGGAAACTTAAACGAAGCGTAGCGCACGACCGCATTGGCTAAGGCCAAGATCAGGATAGTAATCCCCATAAATAAGATCGCCATGTCAGCTTCATGTTTTGTATTGACCAGATCAATAATTAGGCGAGTGACTGCAGTAATAGCCACATAGATCAAAAAGCGAACCGGCATATGGTTGGTCTTAAAGTAAATGCCAACCATGGCGCCAATTTCTAGGTAAATAAATAATAGTAAGAGGTCTTCAATAGAGGCCGAACCTTTGTTGACCATTCCCAAGAAAGCAACTGCTGCAGACCAGACAGTTGCAGCGCCAATCCCAAATAAGGCAATGCGGTGAAATAGTGAAACGAACAGGTTACCAATAGGAACTGTCCACTTCTCAATGGCTTGTTCAATCTTGGTCGCATCTTTTGGTGAAGTCGGGGTCATGCTCATAAAACCTCCAGCGTGCTATTGATGTGTCTCAGTATATTTCTCAATGGCGCTGTGTAAATAAAAAAAGAGGCGCTAAGACCTCTTTTTTTAAAAGTGTTGATCTGGGTCAACCCAGCGTATCGGCCCAGATATTGTGTGCCCAGCCCCAGGCATAGACTCCTTCTAGGGTGCTGGGGCCCGGAGAGACGCCGCCAGAACCTGGGGCGGGTTTAAAGGTTTTTTCGGCGGCGATGTACTGGTGCACGCTTGCCACGTGAATAACTTCTTTGGCATTCACAAAGCTGTAGCAAGTATTTGTTAGTACTGGTGAGGGGTTTACCTCCCAATCATTGAGCTCCGCAACAATGGCAGCGGCAGCGACTTTGGCGTGTTGATTAGCCATATGCCCTGACTTGGGCATTGCATAGGCAACCTGGATGGAGTCGCCAAGCACATGAATGTCTTTTTGTGCAGTGGATTCAAAATTTAAAAAGTTCACGTTGACCCAGCGACCATTAGAGTTGGCGAGTCCCGTTTTCACAGCAATCTCACCAGCACTCATAGCGGGGAGCAAGTTGAGAACATCTGCTTTGATGTCATCTTGAATTTCAAATTTAATGGTTTTGGATTTACCATCAACCGCGGTCACATTATGTTTTGGTAAGTACTCCACAATGCCTGGGTATTGTTCTGCCCACACTTTTTTAAATAGTGCACCCTTAGAGACCACATCTTGGTTGGCATCCAGAATCAAGACCTTGGATTTGGGTTTGTATTGCTTAAAGTAGCTTGCTACTTGGCAGGCCCGCTCATAAGGGCCAGGAGGGCAGCGGTAAGGCGCTTCCGGGATGCTGATGGCATAAGTGCCGCCATCGCGCATCGCGGCTAGCTGTCGATGAAGCGCAACAGTTTCTGGCCCTGCCTTCCAAGCTTGTAATGTTGCACCGGTCTTATTCGCTTGACTCAAACCTTCAATGCTATTCATGAGCAAACTCACGCCAGGGGAAGCAATCACCTTGTCATACGGCAAGATTTTTCCAGAAGTCAGTTTGACAGTTTTTTTATCTGGATCAATGCTAGCTACGCTATCTTGAATAATCTTGACGCCGTGACGCTTGCTTAGGTTGTCGTAAGGACTCGTCAACTCTGCTAATGTGCGCGAGCCACCAACAACGAGATTGGACAGCGGACAAGAAATAAAGGATGCATTAGGTTCAATGAGAGTCACTCGTGCTGTGTTGTTGGAGAAGAGGCGTAGATACTTGGCGGCAGTCGCACCACCATACCCACCGCCAATCACCACAATCTCCGCCTTTTGGAGATTGGCACTTGCCTGGCCTGAAAATCCTGCTAGAAGGCCAAGAGCAGCAGTGCTTTGGCCAATAAAATGTCGACGATCCATGATGCGCTTCCTTATTTCTTGCCAAGTTGTTGAGCGATAATTTCTAATTGCTCGTCAGAGTAGCCTTTGGCTAATTGCGGCATGATGGTTCCCTCACGGGTGCCTGATTTGAAAGCTTTTAGTTGACCCAGCATCTGCTCGCTACTCAGTTCATTGATGAGTGGCATGCCTCCATTCACCACACCTTTACCATCGGTACCGTGACAGTTCGCGCAGGTTGCTGCTAGGCCGCGCTGATAGAGCGCAGTAGCGTCCCTTGTTTGAGCGCTGCTCATTGCCGAGAGAGTACTCAAGGCAAGCCCTAAAGCTAGGGTAGGCGCAATAATGGTTGCTCGCATGTAAATCATCCTCATACTGATTAAGGCAGCGCTAGAAGGGTAGCCTGCATATATTTTTCTCTTGCACTATCTTAAACAAGAAGCTTTGAAAAAGCAGGGTCTGATTCACAAGATTTTCCGATAACTACAGTAGCAAAACTCGATTAAGCGGCATTTCCTGGGTTTTGGGGTGTAAGCCCTATAAACTATAGGCATGCGCGGTTCATATACCCTTCGATACGCACTGCTGACCCTAGTGTTAGCGGTTTTTAGCTATCTTTATGGATTGGATAGTCGATTTGCCCCTAAAAATGGCGATGAGTATCCCTATATGCATATTGTCCGAATGACGGCTGATGCTGGTCATTGGTTACCGCTGCAGTCACAAATGGACGGCATTAAAAATACTAAGCCGCCACTCATTTTTTGGCAGGGTATTGCCAGTACTTCTTGGGCAAGCGAATGGTCGCTAGTGCATCTGCGTTGGCCCAGTGTTTTGTATACAGCGCTAACAGCCTTCTGTTTGTTTTTAGCTGTACGTCGCTTTAGCGGTAAAACCCAAACTGGAATATTGGCGGCTTTAGTTTGGCTTTCATTTTTTGCGACCTATCGATATGGTCGGCCATTCTTAACCGATCCACCCGAAGTGTTTTGGTTGAGCCTGCCTTTCCTGGCAATCTTGTATTGGGGTAAAAATGCCTTTGACTCCAAATGCTTTTTTCCTGTATTTGCAGGCATCTGTTTTGGATTGGCACTCTTTGCTAAATCCTTTGCCTATATTGCACCAGCCACTTTAGCGCTTGGCTTGTACTACTGGCATTGGCGAGAGTGGCGTCTTTCACAAGTGCTAGTGCGTGATGCTTATAAATTGGTGATCGCTGGGGTATTAGCCTTGGCAGTCTTTGCTCTTTGGTTTGCCTTGGACCCACAGCCTGAGGCTGTTTGGCGGGAGTTTGTGCTGGGCGAGAACGCTGGTAAGTTTTCTGCGCGCTCTTCGAACTATTTGCTAGATCTTGTGAAGGGCGGGGACAGTATTTGGATGCTGTTGTTAACCACCTTAGCAAATGCTGGCTTATTCACTTTTGTTTTATTGGCTACTTTGTTGCAATGTTGGCGCGAGCGTCGTTTCTTATCCTCTGAAGAGATCTTCTTGTTTTTATGGATCGCAGCTTTTTTACTGATCTTTAGTCTGCCAAGTCAACGCTCAGGAAGATATCTCTTGCCTGTCATGCCAGCATTTGCCGCTTTGATCGCTTTGCATTGGGAGCGCTTGCCCTTATGGGGCTTCAGGATTGCTTTAGTATTGCAGGGCCTCATCCTTGCGCTCTTATTGTGGATCGGTATTCATTTGCAACTTTCTAGCGCTATGGGAAGTGTGGGGCCGTGGATCTATAGTTATATCCATTGGGTATTGATGGCTGTTGCAGTGGCAACAGTGCTTCTGGGATTGATAAGACAGTCCCAATGCAAACCGGCAGCGCTCGCAGCCTGCTTTTTGGTTTATTGCGCACTAGCCAGCAGCCTCAGCCCCCTTGAGGGCGCATTAGGACGCTTCTCAGCGCAAACGATTGCTCAGCTTCAGGGTAAGGATGTGTGGATTCCTTGTGACTACAGAGCAAAAGACGAGGAATATCGCTTGCTCTTGCCCGGCGCTCAATTGCATGGCTATCTTGCAAAAGACGCAGGTGAAGTGGAGTACTTAAGCGCTACTTATCCTTTGGTAGCAGTGCAGGCACCATTTGGAGCTGATCTGAACTTATGTGAAAACTGTCAGATTGTGGGGCAACGTATGGAAATGCGCGCCCGTCATTCAGATCAAGAAATTCGTGAGATGTTACGGGGTCATATTGGCGAACATTTATTTGCCATGGAGTATTTAATTACTACGCCAGTCTCTAATCCTGATTTGCTCAATGTAAAGGATGTCTGTAGATGAGGCGTGTTATTGCCCTATGTTTTTTGCTGCTAGCTGCAGTCATGGGATTTATTCATATTGCCGGTCGACCTGCGTGGGCACCATTTTTGATAGTGGAGAATGCTGCTGCTAACCCGGATGAAGAGACGCAGCCTGCGGCAAAAGGAAAGGCGCTCTCTAAGCCAGCCGTTCTCACTCCCCATGCTGATTGGTTGCCCGATACTGGCGCTCCTTCGGTGCACGCCGCCTCTTTAATTGCGCTGAAGGATGGAGGTATTCGTGCATTTTGGTTTGCGGGAAGTCGAGAGGGCGCTCCCGATGTAGTGATTAATACTTCTGCATTGGATACCAAGACCAATACGTGGACTTTGCCAACCGTTGTGATGGACCGCGTTACTGCCGAGAAAGGCTTGGCTCGCTACATTGCTAAGTTAGGCAACCCCGTGCCAGCACGTTTGCCCGATGGTCGCTTGCAATTGTTTTTTGTCACGGTATCGATTGGTGGGTGGGCTGGTAGCTCAATTAGTAGCATGATCTCAGAAGATGATGGTCTTACATGGAGCAAGCCGCAACGCTTGATCACATCACCTCTACTCAATCTAAGTACTTTAGTGAAGTCTCCTGCCATCACTTTTGCCGATGGGCACTTAGGTTTGCCGGCTTATCACGAATGGATTGGACGCTTTGGTGAGTTTTTAAGGCTCGATGTCACACAAGTGATTGATAAACGCCGCATGAGTTCAGGGCGCGGAGCAATTCAGCCTTTGGTATTTGTGGGTGATGCTCAGGATGCGACTGCATACTTTAGGCAAACCAGAAGTGCGGGGCTGCCAAAACAGATCCCAGTAAGTCACACGCAAAACGCGGGACAATCATGGCAAGCAGCAGGGGATCTAGAGATTGCCAATCCGAACTCTGCGGTAGCGGGCCTTGTTTTATCCAATGGCATGCAATTATTAGCGCTCAATGATGTCCAGGCAGGCCGCCATCGTTTGGTATTGATGATGAGCAATCCCAAAATAGGCCAATGGCACACTATTGAGGTTCTAGAAAATGATGAAGCATTGCCTGATGAGCAGCGCAAAGAGTATTCATATCCATACTTGCTGACTGACGATAGCGGAGATGTGCACCTCGTCTATACCTGGAACCGTACGAAGATCCGGCATTACCATTTTTCTAAGCCATGGCTAGCGCAGGCTCTGAGTCAATTACCGCAAGCGGGTACTAATGCCAACCCACAATCTGAGGGCGCACAATGACCAACTTCCTACAGACTTTCGCTTTAGCGGAGATGGCGATTACTTGTGCCATCCTATGTATTTGGGTGATGCAAAAGGTTTCAACACAGTTGTTACCCACTTTTGTCAAAGCATTGTTCGTGTTGGTATTGGCAAATGCATTTTTCTGGCCACTCGGCTTCTCATTAGAGTTGCCGTTGGCTGGCTATGTGCGCGGTATCACAGGGGATCTCAGTATTGTGACGACACTATTGTTGTGGAGTGCCTTATTGAAAAACCATAAGCCAGCGCCGCTCGGTTTTAAATTGAGCGTTGCCATCATTGCGCTGGTTTTTTATCCATTAGCCTTGGGTCTAGGCATGATCGACCCCTATGCCTGGGGGTATGGATCTATCGCGCTTTTGATTGCAGTTCTGATCTGCGCTCTGATCTGCGGCCTGACAAATTGGACGCAGGGCGTTTGGATTATCGCGCTTGCCATTATTGCTTGGGCGTTTGGGCTGCAAGAATCTACCAATCTTTGGGATTATTTACTGGATCCATTTTTGGCGATCTGGGCCATTTTTTCTGTTGTCAGCAATATTCTTCGGGCGCGTAAGGAGAAGGCGCGTTCGGGTTATTTGTTTAGACCGGGTTAATGGGCATTCAAGTGCAAAGTAGTAAAGTAAGGTGAATCGAGTGCGCTATTGAGATGAGTCAAGACTGAGGCAAATATGAAGCAGGTAAGTCAACTGAACATGCCAGCATTTGGCAATAAGAGCATCCGGCAGATCCTATCAGCCATCGTTTGCGGATCTACATTGAGTGGATGCGTCATGAACCCAGGCCCCTATCAGCCAAGTGGAAACTATCCGCCTGTGTATATGCAAGATGGTGGCTATGTTAATCAAGGCTACGCGCAAGACCCAAATTACAACGCTGGTCCACAAACGATTTCTACTGCGCAACTGCAGTCGTTGGTTTCTCCGATTGCACTTTACCCAGACTCATTGCTTTCATTGATGCTGCTGGCTTCGACATATCCACTAGAGATTGCAGAGGCTTACAACTGGCGAAACAGTAATGCATCCCTCAAGGGTGACGCTCTTCAAAATGCGCTAAAGGCGCAGTCGTGGAACGATAGCGTGAAATCATTAATAGCATTTTCAAAAGCATTTAACTTGATGGGTTCAAAGTTGCAGTGGACGCAGAACTTGGGGAATGCTTATAAGCTCCAGGCTGCCGATACGATGCAAGCGGTACAGAATCTGCGGAAGCTTGCCGTTAAAACTGGCAGCCTAAAGTCGAATAAAGAAATTACTGTGACCACGGATGCAAACGGCAATATCCTCATCAGCTCGGCTAATGAAAAAGTGGTTTACATTCCAAACTACAACCCGACGGTAGTGTATGGACCATGGCCATATCCTGATTACCCGCCATATCCTATTTATGACCCTGCTTGGGGTTTCTTGGATTTTGGTCTGGGCTTTGCGATTGGCGATGCCTTTTGGACCTATCCCAATTGGTCTAACGGCACGATTAACTCTACAACGATCACCCCATCTGGGCGCGTTCCTGCGCGACCTGTGATTGGGCCGGCCAGCATTGTGAACCAGCAGCGCTTATTGAATGACTGGAAGAATAATGCTACCCCTGGGGAGAAGCAGGCGGCTCGTCTGGATGGTCAACGTGCTAACAATGCGTTCCAGAAAGATGCAACACCTCAAGAAAGAAATCAAGCCGAGCGTCTCAATCAAGAGGCGCGTAACGATGCTCAAGTCGATAGGACTGACCCCAATGTCTATCGTGAGGCGGCCCAAGAAAACGCTTTACGTGATCAAGCTCGCTTTGATGGTGATGAAGATCGCTCACGTGGCTTTGGCGGAGGCCACATGGGTGGATTTGGAGGTGGTGGAGGCGGCTTTGGTGGTGGAGGTCACATGAGTGGATTTAGTGGCGGCGGTGGTCATATGGGCGGTTTTGGTGGCGGCCATATGAGTGGATTTAGACGTTAATCTTTATTAAGAGAAAAGCATCATGAAAAAAATATCGACAGCATTCGTTCTGATTGCATCAATTCTTTGCTTTGCCCCAAGTGCATTCGCACAGAAAGACCTCCCAGCAGATGATGCTAGCACGGCAGCATTTGTAGAGCTCTGCAAAAATCCTGACGATGTCGCAGGACGCAGTTTTTGTTTTGGCTTTGGTGAAGGCGTGTATCAGGAGTATTTGGCGTCGCGCACACCAAATGCCAAGCCAGCTATCTGCTTTGCAAACCGAAGTGATACTCGTGATCAAGTGCTGCAGAAATTTTTAATATGGAATAAAGCCAATCCCCAGTTCAATCAAGAGAAGGCGGCCAAAACCTTAATACGCTTTTTTATTGACAATTACCCCTGCAAACAAGGGTAAGTCGATAGGCCAATAAAAAACCAGCTTAGCGCTGGTTTTTTATTGACTAGGTATTTATAAAATTAATCTGCATAAGCTCCAGCCTTACGAATCACTGGACCCCACTTGTTAATTTCTGCTTCCAGATGTTCTTTAAGGCCATTTGGAGTTCTCTTGGCAGGTGGCACAATTTCAATATTCGATTCCGCTAAGCGAGCTTTAACTTCAGGATCGTTCAGGGCAACATTGAGAGCCTTGTTAATCTTGGCAACTACAGCTGGAGGTGTGCCTTTAGAGACGTACATACCATGCCAAACTTTGACCTCAAAGCCTTTGAGGCCTTGCTCATCTAAAGTTGGAATATTTGGTAGTGCTGGAAGGCGCTTAGGAGTGGTCACACCATAAGCCTTAACCAAGCCGTCTTTAATATAAGGAACGGTTTGGGTGGTTTGGTCACACAATAAGTCGACTTGGCCGCCCAGCAGGTCTGTCAAGGCAGGACCAGTCCCTTTGTAAGGAACGGTTGTGAGTTCTACGCCTTCGCGGGACATAAATAAGAGTCCGCAAAGCTGTGAAACTGCACCCGGGCCAGCATTGGCTAAGGTTACCTTGTCTTTATTTGCTTTGATATAGACCTCGAGCTCCTTGAAGTCTTTTGGAGGAAAGTTTTTACGACCCAGGAGCACCATTGGCACATCTACAACTTGACCGATGTATTCAAAATCCTTCATTGGGTCAAAGTTCAGCTTCTTGTATAAGGCCGGTGCAGTGGCCATTCCCATATGGTGAATGAAGATGGTGTAGCCATCCGGTGCGGAGCGCGCAACGCGAGTTGCGGCAATGGTTCCGCCAGCGCCTACGGTGTTTTCAACGATCACGGTTTGACCGAGCTCTTTGCCCATCGGCACGGCAATGAGACGGGCCACAGCGTCTGTCGGGCCACCAGCAGAGAAGGGGACCACCAAAGTGATTGGTTTATTAGGGTATGGATCAGCAGCGAGTGCGGTTCCCGCAAGGAATGCAGTGCTGGCCAGTGTCAATAAACCAGCAAATAGCGATTTACGTAATTTCATCATGAGTCTCAGTAGTGTTTGTTATAAAAAGCGCGAATGTACTACGTTGGTACAACCTTATTTTGCCAGTATTTTGGCTAATTGCGGGCCTGCTTGCGATTAGTGTTTACCAGCAAGAGCAAGTGTTCTCTGAGCTAGAAGGACTACTGGGCGATCAATCATTTTTCCATCGAGCTTTACAGCACCTCCTTTTGAGGCGTGATCGGCCTCAATGACTCTTTGGGCCCAAGTGAGCTCCTCTTCAGTAGGCATAAAGGCTGCTTTCACGATAGCGACTTGTTTGGGGTGTATGCAGAGCTTGGCACCGAATCCCATGCGCTTTGCTCTCTCAGAGTCTTCGGTGATCCGCGGAAGATCATCGGTTGATGGTGTAACCCCATCAATAGGAGGGGCAATTTGCGCCAAACGGGATGCCAGGACTATTTGGTAGCGGGCAGGTTGTAATTCCGTTTCTTGTGCATCGCAAACCATACCAAGATCTGCCTGCAGATCAAGATTACCTAAGGCAAGGCGCAATACTTGGTTGGAGTTTGCAATCTCACGCAAATGATCTAATCCTTTAGCGGTTTCAATCATTGGAATCATCGCGGTGTGCGGCAACATGAGGGCCGCACCATTGATTTGATCTAAAGATTCACTTTTGGGAATGAGTAGGCAGCTGATTTTGAGTTCTTGCGCCAAGATTAAATCCGCCGAATAGAACTTCGTGCCAGGAGAGTTGCTGCGAATCACTAAGCGTTTTTTTTGTTCCTCAGAAAACTGGGGCCATGCAGCACGAATGGCATTGCGTGCCGCCTCTTTATCTTCCTCGGCAACAGCGTCCTCAAGATCTAGTACAACACCGCTCGCCCCGCTATCGAGTGCCTTAGCAAAACGTTCAGGGCGCGTGCCTGGAACGAATAAAAAGTTACTACTAAAGCCAAGGGGAGTATCGAGTGGGTTCATATTCAAAGGGTGACTAGTTTATTCAAGCAAATATTATTGGACGGGTAGTAATAGACCAATCTTGGCCTGATTACGGATATTCCACAAGCGATCAATTGCCTGGGCCATTTCTGCGGGGCTAGCGCCACCACTAAAAGCCGCTAGGCGCATGGCTTTATCAGTGATTTCAGCTCTAGAAAGAGTATTGCCTGGATCGCCTTTTGGCTCATCAACGCGACCTGTCAATATTTGGCCGTTATTTAAATGTACTTTCACTTTGCCAATCCAACGCTGCGGGTAAGCGCCATCCACTTCGGGATCTAAGGTCATAGAAACGTGATCGCGGAATAAGCAAATCGCATCATCGTGAAAATGGTCATCAAATTCTTGTAAGCCAGCAAATTGATAGTGTGCAATTAAAGCCAGCACAGTGCCCATCGAGAATTTGGATTGATGCACAGTTGCAGGATCGGTGACAGGACCCAGTACGTCAATAGCACCTTGATGCACTAAGGTTTCTACTTTGGCGATATCGCTCGGTTTGAGGTGGTGTGCCAGCATGACTTGCAAAAGTGCGTCAGCAGCAGGATGGGTATGACGACAGGAGGCGTGGTACTTAAAGCTGGTTTCAGCCAGAGTCCAGCGGGTGCCCAAACGATCTACTAATTTGCTGGGGTCCGCATCGCTTGACATGCCAGCAGCCAAGCCTTGCTTGCCTTCAAGAATGTGATGTGCCCCAGTAAAGCCAGACTGGGCAATATAAGCAGACATCAGTCCAGTGGAGGCAGCGTGCGCTGTATGCAATTGCTTAGAATCAGCGGCATCACGTAAGAACTCCCACAGTCCTGCAGATTGGGTTCCAGCAGAACCAAAGGCATGCAACATTTGTTCTGGGTTGAGTTTAAGCAAGCGACCCACTGTAGCAGCGGCAGCAATCGTGCCCGCAGTACCTGTAGTGTGAAAGACCTTGTAGTGTGATCGCCCTAAAAATTCACCCACACGAATGCCGACTTCATAACCCGCAATTGCGGCAACTAACAATTCTTCGCCAGATGCGCCGATTGCTTGCGCACACGCTAAGGCCGGTGGAAAGACAACGGTAGCGGGATGAAAGACTGAACCATTATGAACATCATCTTGCTCAGCTACGTGAGAGGCTGCTGCATTTGCCATGGCCGCTAAAAAAGGGCTCGAACTCGAGCGGCTAATGAGGATCTCTGCGGGGCCTGGGTGCGTAGCATTAAAGCCACCCATGTTTTGAGCAAATTGGGTAATCGTTTCAACAGGGCGTGAGCCTTTGCCTGCAATGGCTGAGCCAAACCAGTCAACGAATAAATCTTCTGCGCGAAGGATGACATCGTTTGGTATTGCATCAATTTGCAGATTGGCCGCAAAAGTGGCTAGTTCACGCGAGAGATCATTAGTAGACATTGGATGGATCTTTTAAAGGAGTGGCTTAAGCGAGAACAGCGGTGGCTTGCATGGTTAGCCAGCCTTCATGATCTTGTGCCCAAATAGAAATCGTTTTGCCAGAGGGATCTTTTTCAAGATCAGGTTTTGCATTTACCTTAAACAAATTGATGTCAAAAGTCGGGCGAATCGCGCGGAATTCAAAACTGTTGAGCCTGCAGCCAGGAATGCTTTGGCGCACGAGGTCCACTAGCAGTGTGGCAATTAATGGACCATGAACGATGAGGCCGGGGTATCCTTCCACTTCGGTAACGTATTGACGATCGTAGTGAATGCGATGCCCGTTAAAGGTCAGTGCGGAATAGCGGAATAGCAGGACATCATCCGGGGTAATGGTTTTGCTCCACTGCGCATCACTGGGGGCTGGTGTGGGCGCGACAGGTTTGTCATCAGGCCCTGGCGCATCGCGATACACAATGTCATGCTCTTCGATAATCGCTAAACCCTCTTGATTCGAAATCTCGTGTTTTACTAAAACGAAAATTAAATCACCGGTGCGACCCGCTTTATGAGTAACGGATTCAATTGTTGATGTGCGGGTAATCTCATCGCCTACGCTCAGGGGTTTGAGCCACTGCACGCGACTACCTGCCCACATGCGGCGAGGCAACGGCACGGGAGGTAAAAAACCACCACGCTTCGGATGGCCATCAGGACCAATTTCAGATTGACGGGCGTGTGGCAAGAAATACAGCCAGTGCCACAGTTCAGGCAAAAAGCTCCCTTTAGTGGGGTCTGGATCGGGGCGATCTAACGTTGCCGATAGCGCTCTTACAGGCGCTGCTGTAACGGAGTCAGATAGTGACTCGGTTTTGCCGAGCCACTCTTGAAGATGGGTAATGGTTTGGGGTTCGATTCGCATAACTTCCATTATGCCAATCTTAAGAAAAAGGATTTAGCCGATTAAAACGCCAGCAAAATAGATGAGCAGACCAGCCAGCGCGCTGCCACCTAGAACGGCCATTACGCCTTTTTGGAATTTAAATAGCGCTAATCCTGTAAGAGCGCAAATCAATATAGAAATCCAGGAGATGGAGCCACCTAGACCATGCGGTAAAAAGACGTGATATGCAAAAAATAGGCCAAGATTGACGATCACGCCAACAACTGCAGCGGTGATTGCTGTCAGTGGGGCAGTAAAGCTGAGTTTGCCGTGGGTGGACTCCACCAAAGGACCGCCGACCAAAATAAAGAAGAAGGAGGGCAAGAAGGTGAACCAAGTGGCAACGCAAGCACCGAGCACGCCAAACCAAAATGGATTGCTATTGCCGATGAGATGTTGAATGTGTCCCGCTAGATAGCCAACAAACGCAACTACCATGATGAGGGGGCCTGGCGTGGTTTCACCAAGTGCTAAGCCATCAATCATCTGATTCGCGCTGAGCCAATGAAAGTGATCGACCGCACCTTGATAAACATAAGGCAATACTGCGTAAGCGCCACCAAAGGTCAGAAAGGCTGCCTTCGTAAAGAACCAGGCGATATTGGGATAGAGGGTTTTCCAGCCAAAGATGAGTAGTAAGGCGCCTATGGGTAAGAGCCAGCATGCTAAGGCAACAGCGCTATGCAATAAGGTTTTTTGGTAACTAAACAAGGCATGCGCTGGTGTTGGGGTGTCGTCATCAATCATGGCAGCGCCATAACTCTTGAGATCTTTATTGCCGCGTCCGCTCGCTTGAAAATATTCTGGATAGCGTTTGCCGCCCCAGTATCCAATGGCTGCTGCAATCACAACAATAATTGGAAACGATAAGTTCAAAATAAAGATAGCTAAAAAGGAAGCTAAAGCAATCCACTTTAAAGCTGAGTTATGAATCGTGCGTTTACCAATGCGTACTGCTGCATGCAACACGATTGCGGTGACCGCAGGTTTAATACCAAAAAAGATCGCAGTAATCCAAGGCACTTGTCCAAAAGTGAGGTAGATCCAAGATAGCGCAATAAGAATCATGAGTGAGGGCAGCACAAATAAGGTGCCCGCTAAAATTCCACCCCAACTGCGGTGCATGAGCCAACCGATATAAGTGACAAGTTGTTGCGCTTCAGGTCCTGGCAGCAACATGCAGTAATTCAGCGCATGTAAAAAACGCCGCTCAGAAATCCAGCGGCGCTTCTCAACTAACTCCTGATGGAGGACTGCAATCTGGCCTGCGGGGCCACCAAAGCTAATAAAGCCAAGCTTTGTCCAAAATTTGAGGGCCTCTCGCAGGCTAACGAAGGGAGGACGACTCAAGCGTCTTCCATTCCGCCAACCACTTGGCTAAAGCCGTTATCCACATAAATGATTTCGGCAGTGATGCCGTTTGCTAAATCCGACAATAAGAAAGCGGCAGTATTGCCCACATCATCAATGGTTACATTGCGACGTAATGGGGCAGTTTGTTCAACAGCTTCCAAAATTTTTCCGAAACCTTTAATGCCGGATGCAGCCAAGGTCTTAATAGGGCCAGCAGAAATGCCGTTAGCACGAATACCTTTAGGGCCCACTGAGCCAGCGAGGTAACGTACTGAGGCTTCTAATGAGGCTTTGGCTAAACCCATGGTGTTGTAGTTCGGAACATTCTTCATGGAGCCTAAATAGGTCAATGTCAGCAAAGAAGATTTGTCACGTAGCATTGGGAGCGCTTCTTTAGCCATCGCAGGGAAGCTATACGCAGAAATGTCATGCGCAATTTTGAAGCCTTCACGTGAAAGGCCTTCTAAGAAGTCGCCCGCAATTGCCTCACGTGGTGCAAAGCCAATCGCATGAACAAAGCCATCAAACTGCGGCCATGATTTGGCTAAATCTTTAAAGAGGGCAGAAATCTGCTCATCACTACCCACATCACAATCAAAAATCAGTTCGGTGTTGAATTCTTTTGCGAAATCGACGATGCGGTCCTTGAAGCGCTCTCCAACGTAGGTAAAGGCCAATTCGGCACCTTCACGATGGCAGGCCTTAGCGATGCCATAGGCAATAGAACGGTTGGAGAGGAGGCCGGTAATGAGGATTTTTTTGCCGGATAGAAAGCCCATGTTGTTTCCTTTGCTTCAAATATGATTAGCTATCTACAATTGTTGCATATATGCCAGCCCAAACCCCTTTTCGCCAAATTGCCTATTTCTTGCTGCTTTCCCTGCTGGCGGGGCTTGCGGGCAATATTACGCAGGCGGCGCAAGGAATCGCGCAGTACGGCAAACCCAAGTATGCGGATGGATTTGCCCATTTTGACTATGTAAATCCCAATGCCCCCCGGGGTGGCACCTTGGTTTTACCTAACCCTGGCCAGAGAACGAGTTTTGATAAGTTCAATCCCTACACATTGCGGGGAATCACTGCCCCTGGCATCGACCTCATGTTTGAATCTTTGGCAGAGGGGAGCGCGGATGAGGTATCGAGTATTTATGGTTTATTGGCCGACGATATTGAGGTAGCTAAAGATCGTCAGTCTGTGACATTCCATATTCGTCCAGAGGCGAAATTTTCCGATGGAAGTCCGGTACTCGCTGCAGATGTGAAATATAGCTTTGACACGCTGATGAGTGGTCTGGCTCATCCTCGTTACAAAACTACGTTTGCGGATGTGAAACAAGCTGTAGTGATTTCAGATCGCGTAGTGCGTTTTGATTTCAAAAATAACAATACCGAGCTTCCGATCATGGTCGGCACTTTGCCAATCTTT
This sequence comes from Polynucleobacter sp. UK-Kesae-W10, assembly GCF_018881575.1. Classification (GTDB taxonomy): domain Bacteria; phylum Pseudomonadota; class Gammaproteobacteria; order Burkholderiales; family Burkholderiaceae; genus Polynucleobacter. The sequence goes on from NZ_JACVQB010000002.1 coordinate 192,452, forward strand.
TCTCGCAATTGGGGGAAAAAACCCGATGGCACGATGACCCCCTTTGATAAGTTGGCTTTTGAGACGCCAATCGGCAGCGGGCCCTATCTGATCGAGTCCTATAAGGCTGGGAAGTCGATTACCTATAAGCGTAACCCACAGTACTGGGTTGATCAACTCACCAAGCCATTAAATGTGCGCATCGGTTTTTATAACTTTGATCGCGTGCTCTATAAGTTATATAGCGATGATGCTGTACGTCTTGAAGCTTTCAAGGCTGGTGAGTTTGATGCGCTGGTGGAATACCGCGCAAAGATTTGGGCCAAAGGCTATGTGGGCTCTAAATTTGATAATGGTAGCTTGCTCAAAAAAGCTTTCATCAATCACAACGGCGCAGGCATGCAGGGATTTGCGATGAATGTGCGCAAACCTAACTTGCAAGACCCCCGAGTTCGTCAAGCATTAGGTTTGGCGCTTGATTTTGAGTGGCTCAATCGCCAAATATTTTTTGATCAGTACGGCCGTATCAGCAGCTACTTTACGAATAGTGATTTGAGTGCAAATTTTGATGGACCTCGCAAGCCAACAGAAGCGGAGTTGAAATTACTTAGACCTCTAAAAGCGAAATATCCGCAATGGGTTCCTGATGCGGTATTTGGACCTATGCCTGCACCACCATCGACTAAGCCTCCTGGCAGCCTGCGTCAGAATCTACGTCAGGCGCGTGAATTGCTCATGCATGCGGGCTGGCAGTATCGCGATGGGGCTCTGCGAAACGAAAAAGGGGAGCCATTTCGCATTGAGATGGTGGAAAACGGTGGATTTTTCTTGCGAGTTCTCTCAGCTTACGGTCGCAACTTAGAAAAGTTAGGCATCCAGCTCGATATTCGTACTAGTGACTTTGCTTTGTATCAAAAGCGTATGGATGAATATGACTTTGATATGACCACTACGCGTTTCCCGGATTCGCAAAATCCTGGTAATGAATTATGGGACCGCTTTGGTAGTCAGGCTGCCAAATCAAAAGGCTCGGACAATATTATTGGCATACAGTCGCCGGTAGTCGATGCTTTGATCGAAGCGATTACCAAAGCGCAGAATCGTGAAGAGCTCCGCGCCGCGTGCCGTGCGCTGGATCGTGTCTTGTGGAATAGTTATTACGTCATACCGCAGTGGTACAACCCTACTCATCGGGTTGCCTTCCGAAAAGAAATGCGTTACCCAGAGCCACCTTTGTACTATCAAGCGGAGCCCTGGATTATGCAAAACTGGTGGAAAGAAGAGAGTAAATAATGCAAGGACAAATGCGCGCCTATATCTTTAAGCGTTTATTGCTCATGATTCCTACCTTGTTAGGCGTCTTGACGCTGACTTTTGCGGTCGTGCAATTTGTTCCCGGTGGTCCTGTTGAGCAGATGGTCTTGGAGCTCAAGGGCAAAGGCGATGCCGCAGTAGGCGGCACGGAATCTTCTGGTGCTGGCGCCACTTATCGTGGGCGCCAGGGTATCGATGCGCAGCGCCTTGAGGAAGTGAAAGCCTTATATGGTTTTGATAAGCCTCCACTGGAGCGTTATTTCATGATGTTGGGTCGTTTTGCGCGCTTTGATTTGGGTGAGAGCTATTACCAGCACGAAAGTGTGTGGCGCTTAGTGGTTTCCAAATTACCGGTATCGATCAGTATTGGTTTGTGGACCTTCTTTATTACCTACTTAGTTTCAATTCCCTTGGGTATTGCCAAGGCGGTACGGGATGGGTCACGCTTTGATGCCGTCACGAGCACCATGATCTTGGTGGGCTACGCTATTCCTGGTTTTGTTTTGGGCGTGCTCTTGCTGGTGCTGTTCGGTGGCGGTAGCTTTCTGCAACTTTTTCCATTGCGAGGGCTGACCTCAGATGATTGGAGTGATCTCAGTCTGATGGGCAAGGTCATGGATTATTTATGGCACTTGGTACTGCCAATTACGGCATCCGTTTTAGGTAGTTTTGCAGTGGTCACCATGCTGACAAAAAACGCTTTTCTAGAAGAGATTCGCAAGCAATACGTCTTAACAGCTCGGGCGAAGGGGCTCACTGAGAAACAAGTACTTTGGAAGCACGTGTTCCGCAATGCGATGTTGCCATTGGTGACTGGCTTTCCTGCGGCGTTTATTGGAGCCTTTTTTACAGGCTCACTGCTAATTGAAACCCTCTTCTCTCTTGATGGGCTTGGCTTGCTCTCGTATGAGTCAGTCATGCGTCGAGATTACCCAGTGGTGTTTGGGACCTTGTATCTCTTTACCTTGATTGGCTTGTTTACCAAGCTCATTTCCGATCTTTGCTACGTCTATGTTGATCCTCGTATTCAGTTTGGAGCAGGGGGTGGATCATGAGTCGTTGGCAGCGCTTTAGAAATAATCGTCGGGGCTATGCCAGCTTATGGATATTCATGATCTTGTTTGGGCTTTCGCTTTGTGCAGAGCTGATTGCCAATGACAAGCCATTAGTAGTGCGCTATGACGGACATTTTTATTTTCCGATTGTGAAAAATTTGCCTGAGACGGTTTTTGGTGGTGACTTTGCCACCCCAACCGATTTTTTAGACCCGGATATTCGTCACAATATAACGAGTGATGGTAACTGGGTGATCTATCCACCCATTACCTATAGTTTTGAAACCCTCAATTATTTCTCGCAGGTTCCTAATCCTGCACCGCCTTCTTGGCAAAACTGGTTAGGCACCGATGACCGGGGAAGGGATGTGCTTTCGCGCCTGATTTATGGCTTTCGGCTCTCTATTTTGTTTGGCTTGGCACTGACGGTAGTTGGCGTGACCGTTGGCATCATTACTGGATCCCTAATGGGATTTTTTGGTGGTAAGTTTGATTTGATTTCACAGCGCCTGATTGAAATCTGGTCAGCCATGCCCGAGCTCTATCTCCTAATTATTTTTGCCTCTATCTTTAATCCGAGCGTGGCCTTACTCATCATCTTGCTCGCTGCTTTTGGCTGGATGGGGCTATCCGATTACGTTCGTGCAGAGTTCTTTCGTAACCGTGCCTTAGAGTATGTGCGTGCAGCACGTGCTTTGGGTTTAACGAACTTACAAATTATGTGGCGCCATATTTTGCCCAATAGTTTGACACCGGTAATTACCTTTTTACCATTTCGTATGAGTGCTGCCATTTTGTCTTTAACTAGCCTGGACTTTTTAGGCTTGGGTGTGCCACCAGGCACACCGAGCTTGGGAGAGCTGCTATCCCAAGGCAAAGGCAATTTAGATGCCTGGTGGATTTCGCTATCAACCTTCGTGGTCTTAGTCACAACACTCCTCTTGCTCACCTTTATGGGTGAAGCCTTACGCGATGCTTTTGATTCACGTAAAGCAGGATTAATGAGCGGAGGTCGCTCATGAGTTTGTTGCGCTATGAAGACTTTTGTATCTCTTTTGGAGCAGGGCGCCGCGAGAAGTTTGCTGTTAATCACCTGGACTTAGAGATTGGAGTGGGTGAGCGTGTGGCTTTGGTGGGTGAATCAGGTTCAGGAAAAACCTTAACTGCACTCGCCCCACTCCGACTCGAGCCTGAGGGTGCAAAAATTTCCGGAAAGATTCTCTGGAATAAAAAGGATGGGCAGGGAACGGTGGACTTGTTGTCCTTGCCAATTGATAGCATCCGAGAAATTCGTGGGCGCGAAATTGCCATGATTTTTCAGGAGCCAATGACTGCGCTCAATCCACTATTCACTATCGGTAATCAAATTATCGAAGCAGTGCAGATTTATCAGCCGCTCATTTCTAAATCGGATTGCGCAGATGCAGCAATAGATCTACTCAGAAAGACGGGTATTACGGAACCGGAGCACCGTTTTTACTCTTACCCTCACCAGTTGTCTGGTGGACAACGTCAGCGCGCGATGATTGCCATGGCTTTAGCGTGCAAGCCACGCTTGCTGATCGCAGATGAACCGACGACCGCCTTGGATGTCAGTTTGCGTTTGCAAATTTTAGAATTACTCAAAGAGCTGCAAGAAGAATCCAAAGATCATGGCGGTATGGGGATCTTACTCATTACGCATGATCTCAATTTGGTGAAACATTTTGCGCAACGCGTAGCTGTATTAAATCAAGGGAACTTGATGGAGGCAGGGCCTACCAAACAAGTATTTGAGCATCCTACTGATCCCTATACTCGCGCATTAGTCAATAGTGAGCCTGTGCGAGAGTTGGCGCCGGTGATGCCTCTGGCTCCAGTCTTATTGAAGACCGACAATTTGTCTGTCGCTTACCCAAGCTCGGAGTCGGTTGCTTGGTTTAAGAAGGCGCCACCACATAAGGTCTTAAAAAAAGTCAGCTTTCAGTTAAAGCAGGGTCAAACTATCGGCGTGATTGGAGAGTCTGGTTCTGGCAAGACCACATTAGGTATGGCGGTGTTGGGTTTGCTTGGCGACTCAGCCGCATTAGTTTCGGGTGACGTAGATATCTTGGGTAAAGATTGGCAGGCTCTCAAGCCGATTGAGCGTCGTGCCATGCGCTCAAGTTTGCAAGTGATCTTTCAGGATCCCTTTGGTTCTTTATCGCCACGCATGAATGTGATGCAAATTATTGCTGAAGGTTTGGATATTCACTATCCAACATTATCGGCAGCAGAGCGTGAATCGCGCGTAGTGGACATGCTCAAAGAAGTTGGTCTGGATCGATCGGCATTGACGCGTTATCCCCATGAGTTTTCTGGTGGACAACGTCAGCGGATCGCGATTGCTCGCGCATTGATTTTGCGTCCTCAAATTCTGGTGCTCGATGAGCCTACCTCAGCATTGGATGTCTCGATCCAAAAACAAGTGCTTGCATTACTTTCCGAGCTGCAAAAGAAATACAACTTGGCCTATCTGATGATCAGCCATGATTTGGCAGTCATTCGCGCCATGTCGCACGAGATGATGGTTCTAAAGGAGGGCAGGGTTATGGAGTTTGGGGATACCGAAACCATGATTGCCCACCCAAAGCAGGTTTACACCAAGGAATTGTTCGCCGCAGCTGAGCTGACTTAGTCCCCCAATAAAATTTGGACCCATGGGCTAATTTGGTGCATCCGAAGTAGAAATAATGCACTAAAAAACAAAAATACCAATAAAAACAGTCATTTAAGGGTAGTTCTTAAACTTGGTTAAATAAAGGTTCTTTGTTAAACTGACTAGATGTCATTGAAAAAAGCACTCCTTTCGCAAGTCCTGGGTCTCGCCCTAGGTTTGGCGAGCTCTTTTTCTGCTTTTGCAGTGGATGCAACTGCATCAGTGGAGGCTCCAGCAGTCGCTGAGACAGTCGTTCCCAAAGAGAGCATGTTCCAGGCTGGAAGAGCCTACATCGCTAAGGTGTCTGATCGCTTTGCTGACACCGTCACAGGTAAGTCTGAAGAACTGATTAATCGCGCAATGGAAGTGATTGGCGTGCGTTACCGCTGGGATAGTGAACTGCCACAGTCTGGTTTAGATGGCAGCAGCTTTGTGGGCTACGTATTTAAAGACAAGCTTGGATTTTTACTGCCACGCAAGTCAACGCAAATGAGTCGTGTTGGTAAGCCCGTTAATCGCGATGAGCTGCAACCAGGTGATCTCGTATTTTTTAACACCATGCGTTTAACATTTTCGCATGTGGGTATTTACGTTGGCGACAACAAATTCATTCACTCTCCATCCAAGGGCACAAGCGTTCGTGTTGATGATCTAGGAAGCTTGTATTGGGACAAACGTTTTGATGGTGCACGTCGCTTAGACGGCAGTGACAATCTCGACGATTCTGAGCGCCAAGAGTTGCTCAATGAAGTGAAAAATCTCAAGCGTAAATCACGCAGCTTGTAATACCGATATTGCCTCTAGAGCCTTGAGCGCTCTAGCCTTTCAGCTTTTCCTTAATGAGACCCATTTGTTCTTGGGCGGCCACTTCACCAGCTAAGATGGCGGCATTTCGGGATTTGAAATCACCACCACTCATTTGCTTGAGTTGTGGTTGAATCACAATGTCAGCACTCTTTAGCTCATACTGATTAATGCTTCTTTGCATAATCGAAATGGTTTGTTGCAGTACCCCAAACGTACCGCTCGCATCTTGATGCACCGGTTCAGATGAAATATTGACAGCAATTACCAAGGTGGCACCCATTTGTCTGGCATAACTCACCGGTACAGGCGCTACTAAACCGCCATCAACATATTCTTTTCCGCCAATGATGGTGGGTTGAAAAACGCCTGGAACGCTACAAGAGGCGCGGACAGCCTGTCCAGTATTGCCACTGCGAAAGAGAACCCCTTTGCCTGACTGTAATTCTGTTGCCACAATTCCAAGGGGAATACGCATTTGCTCTATCGTTTTGTTTTGCACTTCACGATTGACCATGTTTTGCAGTGCATCCCCTTTAATAAGTCCACCAAAACGGCCGACAAATGGGAGGCCCCAATCGGCAATCGTGGCTTCATCTAAGTTGAGGGCCAATCGATTTAGGTCGTTTCCGCTTGCTCCGGATGCAAGTAGGGCGGCAATGACGCTGCCAGCACTACTGCCAACCACAATGTCTGGGCGAATCCCTTGAGCCTCTAGCGCCTTAATGACGCCCACATGGGCAAAACCTCTGGCTGCGCCAGCGCCCAGGACTAGTCCAACCACAGGTTTCTTAGACCCCATCAGCCCGCAAGAACTTAAACCTCCCGCAGCAAATAAGGTTCCGACGCTCATGCCAAGGCCAAGTAGGCGGCGGCGATCCATAGAAAGAGGGTGTTTTGGTGAAATATCGTGCATGTGGCTATTGTATTGAGCCTACCTTATAATGGCAGGACGGTGAACGAAATGGACTTCGTTGCAGCGCGGATATATCCCCAAACTAGAAATTCAGATGGATTGCCCGTAGTCGCTAGAAAACACCAAAACCCATTACTGAAATACATTTTTTTAAAGCCTACTCAGGAATATGCCTGATAGCCCGACTTTTATGGACGATCACAACAAGCGCGTAATTGAAACAGCCCTCCTGTGCGCGCAGGAGCCACTCACCGTTGCTGACCTGTCTCGTTTATTTGTTGAAGACATCACCACCGCTGACATTGATGAAGCGCTCGTTGAGATTCAGCGTGCCTGGGATGACAGTGGTATGGAGCTGGTGCATATTGCTACTGGCTGGCGTTTCCAGAGCCGTTTATCCATGCGTGAGTACCTTGACCGTTTAACGCCTGAAAAGCCACCGAAATATTCCCGTGCAGTAATGGAAACCTTGGCGATTATTGCCTACCGTCAACCAGTGACCCGTGGTGAGATTGAAGAGATTCGTGGTGTAGCGGTAAGCAGTAATGTCATGAAACAGTTGGAGGATCGTGGTTGGGTAGAAGTCATTGGCCATAAAGATACCGTTGGCCGCCCAGGTTTATATGCCACCACTAAGCAATTTTTAGATGATTTAAGTCTCACGAATTTACAAAGCCTGCCAATCCTAGAGGATGCAGCACCAATGGCTGCGGCTGAGCAATTAGGTCAAGCGGTCATGGAGTTTGATCCAAGTGCAACCGTGGAAACCGTTGTGATTGATGGTGAGCTAGAAGTGGTGGAAGAAGTGGTGGTGGAAGAAACTACCGTTGAGATCACAGAAGAAATCAGTGTTGAAGATGCGCAAGCAGAAGAAGCAGAAGAGACAGAAGAAGTAAGCCCTGAGTCTGATAGCCCATCAGACGAAACAAAATAATGATTAATGACAAGCTCTAACGAAAACGATTCATCCCCGGTAGCACCCCAAGTAACGTCATCCAGTGTTGATGGCGCCAAGCCTGAAGGCGGCGAGCGTGCGCCACGCGAAGATCGTGGCCCGCGTAACCCACGCCGTGCGGGTTCGGGAAAGCACCCCTTTAATAAGAAGCGCCCCTTCAATAAAGATAAGCCACGTCGCGAAGGTACTGAAGGCAATGGTCCCCGTGAGGGTGGCGGTAATCAGGCCAGCAAGTTAGCTCCCAACGCTGCGGATGCGGAGGCATTATTTGCTTCAGTCGTTTCTGGGGAATTTGATGCAGCGCTAGATGCCCCTGAAGTTTTGGAAACCAAAAATCCAGATGGCTTTAATGAAAGCGACATCTCTCATCAAACTGGAGTAGAGCGTCGTGCACAACGTGCTCAGCGTTCACGTGAGGATGAAGATCCAGATGCGCCGACAGAAGAAGAGATGAGTAGTTTGCAGTTTGCAAACGTTGATGATTTGCCGCTCAGTTTGCGCGACGAAGTATGGTCCGACCTTGATGGTTTGGATGATGATGCTGATGATGAAGATACCGTTAAGTTGCATAAGGTATTGGCTGACGTTGGTATGGGATCACGTCGCGATATGGAAGACTTGATTATTCAGGGCCGCGTCTCCGTGAATGGTTTACCGGCGCACATCGGCCAACGGATTGGACCAACAGATCAAGTGCGCATCAATGGCAAGCCAGTTCATCGCAAGATTCAGACTAAGCCGCCCCGCGTCATCATGTATCACAAGCCTGCTGGAGAGATCGTCAGCCAGTCTGATCCCGAGGGTCGCCCAACCGTATTTGATCGTTTGCCAAAGCCACGTCAAGGACGTTGGATTGCAGTAGGTCGCTTAGACTTTAATACCGAAGGCCTCTTGTTATTCACCACTTCTGGTGAGTTAGCAAATCGCTTGATGCATCCACGCTACGGCGTCGAGCGTGAATACGCTGTGCGTATTTTGGGTGAGTTGAGTCAAGAAAACACTGCGCAGTTAAAGAGCGGCATTACGCTCGATGATGGACAAGCCAAATTCTTACGTCTTGCCATGGGTGGTGGTGACGGTGCCAACCGTTGGTATCACGTTGCATTAACTGAAGGTCGTAACCGTGAAGTACGCCGCATGTTTGAAGCGGTAGGTCACACGGTATCGCGCCTGATTCGTACTCGCTACGGCATTTTCTTATTGCCCCCACGCTTGAGACGTGGAAAGTGGGAAGAGATTGAGGCTGGTGGCATTTACAACTTGATGAAGTTTGCGGGCTTAAAAATGCCGCAACCGCAAGATAAGGGTCGCAATCCAAACGCAGGCGGCCAGAGTCGCAATCCTGCTGGTGCTGATTTCCAGCCAGATCCAATGCAGACCTCAGTGTCTTACTGGGGGTCGCGTGATGCACTGACCTTAGCCAGTGGACATAATGGCCTCACCCATCAGGGAAGAGGCGGTAAACCTGGTGGCGGCGGTGGCTCCGGAGAGGGTCGCGGACCTTTCCGAGGTCGCACCCAAGGCGGCAGACCGGGACAAGGCGGCCAAGGTGGGCAGGGCGGTCAGGGTCAAAATCGCAATAAAGGCAAAAAAGTCCATCATGGGCAGTCTGCTTTTGTGTCAGGAAGCCCTCAAACCCCTGGAAATGGACCTAAACGCAGCGCCCCAAAAGGGCGTAAACCCTTCAACAAAGGGCCTCGAAAACCCCGAAATCCAGGCGAAAGCTTCTGATTTCTAACAGTTTTCTCTAAAAATCAGCTATAATTTTGGTCTTGCAGTACAAACATACTGCAAGTGTTGTTACCGACTGATGTTGCGATCAACGTAAGTCGGCCTGTTCTGAATTTCGAGAATATGGGCTTCAAAGCCCATTTTTTTTTGCTTTTTTTGTTTGAAGGGTGTCGTGAAAGATCAAAAGATCATCGCTGCAGAGTTAGAAAACTTGGGTTACACGCTAGTAGATATTGAGCGTGAAGCTGGAGGTTTGCTGCGCGTCACGATTGAAAACCCGGATTACGAGCGTTTGATTACGGTTTTAGATTGCGAAAAAGTAAGCCATCAATTGAGCTACACCTTGCCAGTCGAAAACATTCCGTATGAACGTTTAGAGATTTCTTCTCCAGGCCTCGATCGCCCTGTAAAAACGGCGCAAGATTTTGAGCGTTTTTCTGGAATGGAAGTGGATTTGAAGTTGCGTGTTGCCGTTGGTAATCGTAAGAATTTTCGTGGTGTGTTGCAAGGTTTGCTGACTGGTGAGTTGGATTCGCCTGATGCTAAATTTGGTTTGGTGTTCGAGGGTGCTGATGGTCAGCCCTCTCAATTGGAGTTTTCTTTAGCCGAGGTCGATAAGACTCGGTTGGTCCCTGTTATTGATTTCAAAGGAAGAAAGTCATGAGCCGAGAAGTTCTCATGTTGGCAGACGCCCTAGCGCGTGAAAAGAACGTTGATCAAGCTATTGTGTTCGAGGCGCTCGAAATGGCGCTGGCATCGGCCACTAAGAAGCGTTATGCAACTGAAGATGTGGATATTCGTGTATCGATTGACCGTGAGTCAGGCGAGTACGAGACCTTCCGCCGCTGGTTGGTTGTTCCAGATGAGGCAGGATTGCAAGAGCCGGATAAAGAGATTCTGCAGTTTGAAGCCAAAGAGCAAATTCCAGACATAGAAGTAGGCGACTACATCGAAGAGCAGATCGAATCTTTGGCTTTTGGCCGTATTGGCGCACAAGCTGCTAAGCAAGTGATCTTGCAACGCATTCGTGATGCCGAGCGCGAGCAAATTTTGAACGATTACTTAGAGCGTGGCGAAAAAGTCATGACCGGTACTGTGAAGCGTGCTGATAAGAATGGTTTGATTATCGAATCTGGTCGTGTTGAAGCATTGTTACGTCGCGATCAAATGATTCCAAAAGAGAACTTACGTTCTGGTGACCGCGTACGCGCCTACATCCTCAAAGTGGATCGTGAAGCCCGTGGCCCACAGATTGAACTTTCTCGTACTTGCCCAGAATTTTTAATCAAGTTGTTTGAGAACGAAGTTCCTGAGATGGAGCAGGGCTTGCTAGAGATTAAGGGCGCAGCCCGTGATCCTGGTATCCGCGCAAAGATCGCGGTTGTTACTTATGACAAGCGTATTGACCCAATCGGCACTTGCGTTGGTGTTCGTGGTACTCGCGTTACAGCGGTTCGCAACGAAGTCGCTGGTGAAGCAGTAGATATTGTGTTGTGGTCTGAAGATCCAGCGCAGTTTGTGATTGGCGCCTTGGCTCCAGCACAAGTATCTTCCATCGTGGTTGACGAAGAGCGTCATGCGATGGACGTGGTTGTTGATGAAGAAAACCTTGCGATCGCGATTGGCCGTAGCGGACAGAACGTCCGTTTGGCAAGCGATTTGACTGGCTGGCAAATCAACATCATGACTCCTGAAGAGTCTGCTGAAAAAACTGAAAAAGAAGCTTCTTCTGTACGTCAATTGTTCATGGACAAGTTGGACGTAGACCAGGAAGTCGCTGATATTTTGATTGAAGAAGGTTTCAATACCTTGGAAGAAGTGGCTTATGTGCCATTGTCTGAAATGTTAGAAATCGATTCATTTGATGAAGATACTGTGAATGAGTTGCGTACCCGCGCTCGTGATTCTTTGTTAACGATGGAGTTAGCAAAAGAAGAGCGTATTGGCGAGGTTTCACAAGACTTACGCTCCTTAGAAGGAATGACCACAGAGTTGATTGCCAAGCTTGCTGACAATCAAGTACATACCCGTGACGACCTGGCAGAACTAGCTGTTGATGAGCTGGTTGAGGCGACACAAATTGACGAAGAAACTGCGAAAACGCTCATCATGAAAGCGCGCGAACATTGGTTTACTTCATGAGAGGAAGTAGTGCATGGCAACAACAGTAAAAGTACTCGCTAAAGAATTAAAACGTACCGCGCCAGACCTCTTGGAGCAGTTAAAGGCGGCCGGTATTGAAAAAGGTTCTGAGGACGACAGCATTACCGAAAAGGACAAAACTGTCCTGCTCGAGCATTTGCAAAAAGCGCATGGTAATGCGGATGCGGGCGCTCGCAAAAAGATTACTTTAATCAAGCGCGAGAGCTCTGAAATTCGTCAGGCTGATTCTGCTGGGCGTACGCGTACCGTGCAGGTTGAAGTGCGTAAAAAGCGTGTGCTCGTTAAGGCGGGAGATAAAGCGCTTGAAGAGACGCCGGCAGCGCCAGCAAAAGAAGTGGCACCTGCTGCTCCAGCTAAACCCATTCTTTCTGAGGAAGAGTTAGAAAAGCGTGCAGCTGAGGCAACACGTCAAGCTGAGTTATTAGCGCGCCAAGAAGCAGAAATGAAGGCGGCTGAAGAGGCTCGCCAAAAAGAAGTGGCCGCCCCTGTCGCAGAGAAAGAAGTGAAAGTTGCTGACGAAGCTCCGGATGCTGCTGCAGCTGCTGCTGAGAAAAAAGCGCAAGCTGATAAAGCGGCTAAGGATTTGGCTGCAAGCAAAGAAAAAGAGTTGGCTGATATTCGTGTTCGCCGTGCTGCTGCTGAAGCAGAAGCATTGGCTATCCGCGACATGATGAGTGCGCCTGCTCGGGTTCTCAAAGCGCCAAGCGAAATTGCTGCTGAAGAAGCCAAAAAAGGTACTTTGCATAAGCCTGCTAAGGTCGAAGGTGCAGACGATAAGAAAAAGGCCGCCGTTAAAGTTGGTGGCAAAACCATTAAGTCTTCTGAGACATCCTCTACTTGGCAAGAAGAAGGCGCCAAGAAACCGGGCGGCCTCAAGACTCGCGGTGATTCCTCTGGTGGCGTAGGTGGTTGGCGTTCTGGCGGTGGCCGTAAAAAGCAACGTCAAATTGCTGAAGCTAACGTAGACACCAACTTCCAAGTTCCTACTGAGCCAGTAGTGCGCGATGTTCATGTTCCTGAAACCATTACGGTTGCTGAGCTTGCCCATGCGATGGCGGTGAAGAGTGCAGAAGTGATTAAGTTATTGATGGGCATGGGTCAGATGGTCACCATCAACCAAGTGCTTGATCAAGATACTGCCATGATCATTGTCGAAGAGATGGGTCATAAAGCCCATGCTGCGAAATTGGATGATCCAGATTTAGATTTGGGTACAGATGGTCATGATGCTGAGTTGTTGCCACGTCCTCCGGTAGTGACGGTGATGGGTCACGTTGACCACGGTAAAACTTCTTTGCTCGATAAGATTCGTGCAGCAAAAGTAGCTACTGGCGAAGCTGGTGGTATTACTCAGCACATCGGTGCATACCACGTAGAAACACCACGCGGCATGATTACCTTCTTAGATACTCCGGGTCACGAAGCGTTTACCGCAATGCGTGCGCGCGGTGCTAAGGCAACCGATATCGTGATCTTGGTTGTTGCTGCAGATGATGGCGTGATGCCGCAAACCAAAGAAGCGATTCACCATGCGATTGCTGGTGGCGTTCCCTTGGTTGTAGCAATCAACAAGATTGATAAACCTGAAGCTAATCCAGAGCGCGTAAAAACTGAGCTGGTAGCCGAGCAAGTGGTGCCTGAAGAGTACGGTGGCGATGTGCCATTTATTCCAGTCTCTGCTAAATCGGGCGAGGGTATTGATGCTTTGTTAGAGAACGTGCTCTTGCAGGCGGAGATCCTCGAACTCAAGGCTCCTAAAGATGCTCCAGCACAAGGCTTGGTGATTGAGGCCCGTCTTGATAAAGGTAAGGGTCCAGTGGCGACTGTTTTGGTTCAGTCCGGTACGCTGAAGCGTGGCGACATGTTGTTGGCTGGCTCAACCTTCGGTCGTGTGCGCGCCATGATGGATGAAAACGGTAAGCCATGTAATCAAGCGGGTCCTTCTATTCCGGTAGAGATTCAAGGTTTGGCAGAAGTGCCGGCCGCTGGTGAGTCTGTTCAAGTAGTTCCAGATGAGCGCAAGGCTCGCGAGATCGCTTTATTCCGTCAAGGCAAGTTCCGTGATGTGAAGTTGGCGAAACAGCAAGCAGTCAAGCTTGAAACTATGATGGAAAATATGGGCGAAGGCGCGATCGAAGCCAAGTTGTTGCCATTAATCATCAAGGCAGATGTACAGGGTTCTCAAGAGGCCTTGTCACAATCATTGATGAAGCTATCTACCCCAGAGGTGAAGGTGCAAATCGTTCACGCTGCAGTTGGTGGCATTACTGAGACCGATGTGAACTTGGCGGTTGCTTCTAAGGCCGTGATTATTGGCTTTAACTCCCGTGCAGATGCTGCAGCTCGTAAGCTGGCAGAAAACAATGGTGTAGATATTCGATATCACAACATTATTTATGACGCGGTAGATGAAGTGAAGTTAGCCTTGAGCGGCATGTTGACTCCAGATAAGAAAGAAGAAGTCACTGGCTTGGTCGAAATTCGTCAAGTCTTCTTGGTATCCAAAGTTGGCGCAATTGCTGGTTGCTTGGTGGTTGACGGCATCGTCAAACGCACTTCAAGCGTCCGCCTCTTGCGTGACAATGTGGTTGTCTGGACGGGTGAATTGGATTCTCTTAAGCGCTTCAAAGATGACGCTAAAGAAGTTCGTGCCGGTGTTGAGTGCGGACTGTCATTAAAAGGCTACAACGATATTAAAGAGGGTGATCAACTCGAAGTGTTTGAAGTTACCGAAGTTGCTCGTTCACTGTAAGTCGTAGTCCATATGCATAAAACCAGCCCGCATCGTAACCAGCGTCTCGCCGATCAAATTCAGCGAGACCTGGCCGAGCTTATTCCTCGCGAATTACGCAGCTCCAGCTTGGGTTTGATTACCTTACAAAGTATTGAACTTTCGCCGGACTTAGCGCATGCCAAAGTATTCTTTACTGTTTTGGGTGCTGAGCCTGAGCATGCATTAAAGGCGCTTCAGGAAAAAGCAGGCTACTTACACTCTCTTTTGTTTAAGCGTTTGCATATTCATACTGTGCCAACCTTGCATTTTCACTATGACAGCTCAGTAGAGCATGGTATTGAAATGTCCCGATTGATTGATCAAGCAGTCGATAGCGATCGCAGCGATCCAGCGGACGAGACTAAATAATGTCTAATCGTATCGACGGCGTGGTATTGCTGGATAAACCTATGGGTATGAGTTCTCAAGGTGCGGTCACAGCCGTCAAACGCGCATTTAATGCTGATAAAGCAGGCCATACCGGTACGCTTGATCCGATGGCCACAGGCTTATTGCCAATCTGCCTGGGCGAGGCTACTAAATATTCTCAAGATTTGCTAGAGGCTGACAAAACCTACGTTGCCCAAGTGAAGTTCGGTTCTCGTACCGATACTGGCGATGCTGAAGGTCTCACGATCGAAGAATTACCATTACCAAATTTTGAAAATGCGGATGCTATTCAAAAAGCGTTGGATGCACTGTTACCAAAATTTACCGGCGCCATTGCTCAAGTGCCACCGATGTATTCAGCGCTAAAGCGTGATGGCAAGCCGTTATATGAATATGCTCGTGCTGGCGTGGAATTGGAGCGTACTCCCCGTGAGATTTCGATCCATAAAATTCGCTGGACTAATATCCAGTGGCCCGAAGCTACTTTAGAAGTGACCTGTAGCAAAGGTACCTATATTCGTGTGCTTGCTGAAGATTTGGGTAACGCCTTAGGTTGCGGTGCTCATTTAGTGGGCTTGCGTAGAACAGAAGTAGGGCACTTAACCCTGGAGCAGTCTTTTACGCTGGATTCTATTCAAAAAGGCTTACTTGATAGCTCTAGCTATATTCTGCCAGTGGATGCGTTGTTGCAGACCTTGCCGCATCTCACGGTCGACGAGCAGCAAGCCAAGCGCCTAGAAATGGGCCAGCGAGTTCCACTGAACTTACCTTCTATCGAGGCATTAGTACGAATTTATCGTGCTACTGCTGCTCCACATAACTTTATTGGAACTGCGGATTGGCGTTCTGGGGTATTACACCCAAAGCGCTTGATTTCGCAGGCGTCTTAACAACCCTTTTATTTATCTTTAACTTTAGAAGCTTCACATGACTAAACGCGCACTTCGTAACATCGCCATCATCGCCCACGTTGACCACGGTAAAACTACTTTGGTTGACCAACTCTTGCGCCAATCCGGCACATTCCGCTCCAATGAAAAAATGACCGAACGTGTCATGGACTCAAACGACTTGGAAAAAGAGCGCGGCATTACCATTTTGTCCAAGAACTGTGCTGTTGAATATGACGGTACACACATCAACATCGTTGATACTCCAGGACACGCGGACTTCGGTGGTGAAGTAGAGCGCGTACTCTCCATGGTTGATGGCGTATTGCTCTTGGTAGATGCGGTCGAAGGCCCAATGCCACAAACTCGCTTCGTAACCAAGAAGGCGCTTGCTTTAGGCTTGAAGCCAATCGTGGTGATCAACAAGGTTGACCGCCCAGGTGCACGTACCGATTACGTAATTAACGCTACTTTTGAATTGTTTGATAAATTGGGCGCTACAGAAGAGCAGTTGGATTTCCCAGTGGTCTACGCATCTGGCTTGAATGGCTATGCTGGTATGACTGATGATGTGCGTGAAGGTGATATGCGTCCATTATTTGATACTGTGCTCAAGCACGTTCCAGTGCGTGACGACAATCCAGAAGGTCCATTGCAGTTGCAAATTACCTCGATTGAATACAGCACATACGTCGGCAAGATCGGTGTTGGCCGTATCAACCGCGGTACTGTAAAGCCGGGCATGGATGTGGTCTTTATGGATGGTCCAGATGGTACGCAACGTAAAGGCCGTATTAATCAGGTATTGAAATTCCGTGGCCTAGAGCGTGAGTTGGTTGATGAAGCGCAAGCAGGCGACATCGTTCTCGTTAACGGTATTGAAGATTTAGCAATTGGCACAACGATTTGTGCTCCAGATACTCCTGAGGCATTGCCAATGCTCAAAATTGATGAGCCAACCTTGACCATGAACTTCATGGTGAACACCAGCCCATTGGCAGGTCGTGAAGGTAAGTTTGTGACTAGCCGTCAGATTCGCGAGCGTTTAGATCGTGAATTGAAATCTAATATGGCCTTGCGCGTTAAAGATACGGACGATGACACTGTGTTTGAAGTATCTGGCCGTGGCGAATTGCACCTCACCATCTTGGTTGAGACGATGCGTCGTGAAGGTTATGAATTGGCAGTTTCCCGTCCTCGTGTGGTATTCCACGAAGAAGATGGTGTGAAGATGGAGCCGTACGAGAACTTAACAGTTGACGTTGAAGACACTACTCAAGGTGCTGTGATGGAGGACTTGGGTAAGCGTAAGGGTGAATTACTTGATATGGTGAGCGATGGTAAAGGTCGTACTCGTCTCGAGTACCGCATTCCCGCACGTGGCTTGATCGGCTTCCAAGGCGACTTTATGACCATGACTCGCGGTAATGGTTTGATGAGCCACACCTTTGATTCTTATGCACCAGCAAAAGACGGCATTTTGGGTGAGCGTCACAACGGCGTATTGATTAGTCAAGACGATGGCGAAGCAGTTGCTTACGCATTGTGGAAATTGCAAGACCGTGGTCGTATGTTTGTGAGCCCTGGCGATCCTTTGTATGAAGGTATGGTCATTGGTATTCATAGTCGTGATAACGACTTGGTTGTGAACCCAATTAAGGGTAAGCAATTAACCAACGTTCGTGCCTCGGGTACTGACGAAGCAGTGCGTTTGGTTACACCGATCGCAATGAACTTAGAGTACGCAGTAGAGTTTATTGATGATGATGAATTGGTTGAGGTAACACCAAAGAGCATTCGTATTCGTAAGCGCTATCTCAAGGAGCATGAGCGTAAGAAAGCTTCACGCGAGTAAGTAGACTCAAGCTTCAATACAAAAGTCACCTCCGGGTGGCTTTTGTTCTTCAGTCAGTGCCGATATTCCAAAAATAGAAACATAATTCAGTTTTAGAAAAAGTAAATACATGCTGCCATCGATTGAACAACGTCTTGCCCAAGAACTTTCTGCCAAACCCAATCAAGTCGCTGCAGCGGTAGCCTTGCTAGACGAAGGCGCCACTGTACCGTTTATTGCCCGCTACCGTAAAGAAGCAACAGGTGGTCTTGATGATGCGCAATTGCGCCTCTTAGAGGAGCGCTTAAGCTATTTAAGAGAGCTCGAAGAGCGTCGCAAGACTATCGTGGCCTCAATTGAAGAGCAGGGGAAGATGACTCCCGAATTGCTCAAAGCAATTTTGTTGGCCGAAGATAAAACACGCCTAGAAGATCTATACCTGCCATATAAACCTAAGCGAAGAACCAAAGCCCAGATTGCGCTTGAGGCTGGTTTGGAGTCATTGGCCAATGACTTGTTGGCTAATCCCAGTCTAGACCCAGAGGTCGAGGCAGCTAAATATATCAAGCCTGCTTTTAAGATCGAAGAAACTGAGAACCCAGGTGTACCCGATACCAAAGCAGCGCTGGAAGGTGCGCGTCAAATTCTGATGGAGCGTTTTGCAGAAGATGCTGCCTTGGTTCAGTCACTTCGAACTTACCTGCAAGATCATGGCGTTGTGGAATCGAAGGTCATTGCAGGCAAAGAGCAAGAGGGTGAGAAGTTTGCCGATTATTTTGATTATTCAGAGTCTATCAAGACGGTTCCCTCCCATCGCGCGTTGGCGCTCTTTAGAGGTCGTCGTGAACAAGCATTAATGGTCAGTCTGCGCTTGGATTCTGAAGAGGAGAAACCAAAGTGGGATGCACCACACAATCCCTGTGAAATGCGGATTGCTAATCATTTTAAGATTAAGAATGAAGGTCGCAAGGCTGATGCATGGCTTTCTGATACCGTCCGCTGGACCTGGCGCATCAAATGCTCGCTCCACTTGGAGACTGAGTTGATGACAGCATTGCGTGAGCGCTCGGAAACTGAGGCGATTAATGTCTTTGCCCGCAATCTCAAAGACCTACTCTTGGCGGCACCAGCCGGCCCAAGAGTTACTATTGGATTGGACCCTGGTATGCGTACCGGTGTGAAGGTTGCAGTAGTGGATGAAACCGGAAAAGTAGTCGATACCGACGTGATCTATCCGCACCAACCAAAAAATGATTGGACTGGCTCCCTTGTCACGTTGGCTAAATTGGCTGAGAAACACAAGGCGACCTTAATTTCCATCGGTAACGGTACCGCTTCGCGTGAAACCGATAAATTGGCGCAAGATTTGATTAAGGCGAAACCCGAATTGGGTCTTACCAAGATCGTCGTTTCAGAAGCGGGTGCTTCGGTCTACTCTGCTTCAGAATATGCATCAAAAGAATTGCCTGGCATGGATGTGTCTTTGCGCGGTGCAGTATCAATCGCCAGAAGATTGCAGGATCCATTAGCAGAATTAGTCAAGATTGATCCAAAATCGATTGGAGTCGGTCAATATCAGCATGATGTGATGCAAACCCAATTGGCTAAATCCCTGGTGGCTGTAGTAGAGGATTGCGTGAATGCGGTAGGGGTAGATGTAAACACTGCCTCTGCACCATTACTGGCAAGAGTTTCTGGTTTATCTAGCACGGTAGCGGAAGGCATTGTTGCCTATCGCGATAGTAAGGGTGCCTTTAAGTCCAGAATGGACCTAAAGAGTGTGCCCCGCCTGGGCGACAAGACCTTTGAGCAGGCAGCAGGTTTCTTGCGCATCATGAATGGTCAAGATCCATTGGATGCATCCGCTGTTCATCCCGAATCCTATCCATTGGTTGAGAAAATTCTGAAAGACATCAAGAAGGGCGTCAAAGAGGTGATCGGTGATGCGAGTCTCTTAAAGTCTTTGTCACCAGAGAAATATGCAGATGGTCAGTTTGGTGTACCGACTGTCACAGACATTCTTAAGGAATTAGAAAAGCCTGGTCGCGATCCACGCCCAGAATTTACAACGGCCACCTTTAAAGAGGGGGTGGAAAAAATCAGCGACCTGAAGGTTGAGATGATTCTAGAGGGTGTAGTAACAAACGTTGCAGCCTTTGGCGCATTTGTAGATATTGGCGTTCATCAGGATGGTCTGGTGCATATCTCCGCACTTTCCAATACCTTTGTAAAAGACCCGCATACGGTTGTTAAAGCTGGGCAAGTGGTTAAGGTGAAGGTATTGGAAGTGGATGAACAGCGCAAACGAATTGCTTTAACTATGCGCCTATCAGATGAGGCACCTAAAGCTGGGACCAAGCCAGAGCAAAAAGCCCCAAATCATCGCCCTAGATCAACTGAGGCTAGAAAGCCCCAAGATGATAGAAGACAGGCTGCTCCTATGAATAATGCAATGGCGATGGCTTTGGCTAAGCTCAAGAAGTAAGATGAGTTTATGGAGCAATTCCTCAGCAATCAGCAGCTTATTTACTTTCTACCACTGATCGCAGTAGCGATCTTGGTGGAGTCGCTCGTCTATCGGTGGCGCTACCAAAAATCCTACCCATGGGTAGAAAGCGCTACTTCGCTGGGTGTTGGGGTAGGGCATCAAATTACCGGCATCATCAATCGCTTACTGATTCAGGGCGTGATGGCTAGTTTTATTTGGCAATATCGACTCTTTACGATTCCGAACGAGTGGTGGACTTACCCAGCGTTATTTTTAGGGCTAGAGTTTTGCTACTATTGGTATCACCGTGCATCGCATGAAGTCTTCTTGATGTGGGCAACACACAGCACACATCACTCTCCAAACGAAATGACTCTCTCAGCTGCCTATCGCTTAGGTTGGTTGCCATTTTTATCGTTTACCTGGGTATTTTTCTTCCCTTTAGTCTTCATTGGTTTTTCTCCCATTGCAGTCTTTACGATGCTATCCATCAACTTGATGTATCAATTCTGGTTGCACACCAAATTGATACCAAGATTGGGATTTTTGGAGGGCATTATCAATACGCCCTCAGCTCACCGGGTGCATCATGCAAGCAATCTCCAGTATTTAGATAAGAATTACGGCGGAATCTTGATGATTTTTGACAGAATATTTGGTACTTACATTAAAGAAGATCCCAATACTGAAATTGTGTATGGCCTCACACATCCCAATTACTCAAAGAACCCTGTCAATGTGGTTTTTAGCGTCTGGAAACAGTTAGTCAAAGGCGTCATGCAGAAGCCTACCTTGAGCGAGAAGCTCAAATTCATCTTTTCTCCGCCGCAATAAGCCTCAAGAACGCTTAAATAGTCTGTCATGAATCTGTAATAATCATTTCTATATAATTGGAAATATGAAAAATACTGATGCCGTACAGGCTTTTCTTGCTTTAGGGCAGGAATCTAGACTCAATATATTCCGTTTGATCGTTCAGCGCGGTGATATTGGCTTAACACCTACTCAAATTATTGAAAAATTAGGTATTCCGAACGCCACTCTGAGCTTTCACTTAAAAGAATTAGCCCAAGCTAATCTGCTTTTGGTTGAGCGCCAAAGTCGCAATCTAATTTATCGCCCCAATGCAAAGTTAGTCCAGGACCTAAGCATATTTCTTTTAGATAACTGTTGCGGTGGTAAAGAGTGCGCGCCCGTCAAAGTTCATAAGAAGGTAAAGTCGACATGAAGCCATACAACATTCTTTTTCTATGTACCCACAATTCAGCACGCTCTGTTATCGGTGAAGCCCTCGCTTCCACACATGCTAGTGGACAGTTTGTAGGTTACTCTGCAGGCTCTACGCCAGGCACAACAGTGAATCCCTTTGCAGTAGAAATTGCTAAAGAATTGGGATACCCAGAATCAAAGCTACGAAGTAAAAGCTGGGATGAATATGGCTTACCTGATGCTCCGAAGATGGATTTCATCATCACCGTATGTGATAACGCTGCTGGCGAGGTGTGCCCATTCTGGCCGGGAAAACCAGCGACGGCCCATTGGGGATTCCCGGACCCATCTCAAGTTCAGGGCTCTGACGAGGACAAAAGAAGGGCCTTTAAAGGGGTCATGATCGGGCTCAAAAAGCGTCTAGATTTACTGGCATCCATGCCATTGGATAAGCTCGATTCTATGTCTTTAAATGCTGTTCATACCCAATCCTAAAATCTAAATGACAACTCTTACTAAACAACTCTCCTTTCTAGATCGTTATTTAACGGTTTGGATTTTTGTTGCAATGGCCCTTGGTATCGGATTGGGCTATTACATTCCTGGCATGGAGGGATTTATCAATTCCTTTCAGGTTGGCGCTACCAATTATCCCATTGCGATAGGGTTAATTTTGATGATGTATCCCCCGTTTGCAAAAGTGCGATACGAAGATCTACCGGATGTTTTTAGAGATAAGCGCATCTTTGGCATCGCTTTTCTGATGAACTGGATTATTGCTCCAGCATTCATGTTTTTGCTGGCAATTACCCTTGTGCCCAATCAGCCAGAATATATGGCTGGCCTGATTTTGATAGGCATTGCTCCTTGTATTGCAATGGTAATCGTTTGGAATGATATTGCTAAGGGTTCGACGGAGTATGCAGCTGGTCTGGTCGCATTTAATGCCATCTTTCAAGTGCTTTTCTTCAGCCTTTATGCCTATGTATTTTTAACGGTGCTACCGCCTTATTTTGGCTTGATTAGCACGCAAGTTAGCGTGACAATTGGCGAGATCGCCAAGACCGTATTTATTTATCTAGGTATCCCTTGTATTGCTGGGCTGTTAACACGCTTTGTGATGCTTAAGTTTGTTTCCAAGGAGTGGTATCACGAGCACTTTGTGCCTAAGATTGGCAAGATTACCTTAATAGCTTTGTTATTCACCATCGTGGTGATGTTTAGTCTGAAGGGTAAGTTAATTCTGCAACTTCCTGGCGATGTATTGACTATCGCAATTCCATTATTGATTTTCTTCGCAGTGATGTTTCTGCTAACGTTTTTCATTACGACCAGAATGGGCATTGATTATCAGCGTTGCTGCACTTTGTCCTTTACGGCATCGAGCAATAATTTTGAATTGGCAATTGCGGTTGCGATTGCTGTATTTGGAATCAATTCAGGGGCAGCTTTTGCTGCTGTTATTGGCCCATTGGTGGAAGTGCCCATCATGATTGGCTTGGTTTCTTTAGCTTTAGCGATTAGAGATCGGTTCTTCAGGGTTTAACCAAGTCGATCGCCTAAAATAGAGCTCTAATTAATAGGGCGCTATGAGTATTCAGGTTAATGCCGAAGGAGTATCAGCATCTCGGGTATTTTTGCCTGCTGATCAATCTCACCTAAACTTATTGCAATTCTTCATTGCTCAATTTCCCCGTATTCCAGCAAGTGAATGGGAAGAGCGCTTTAACGATAACCTCATTCTGGATATAGAGGGTCAGCCACTCTCGGCTAATGATCCATATCAACCCAATACCCATTTGATGTACTTCAGGAGATTGGCTCGCGAGCCAGAGATTCCTTTTGAGGAACAGATTCTGTATCAAGATGAGCATATTCTGGTTGCAGATAAACCCCATTTCTTGCCAGTGACACCAAGCGGCTTATATTTGCATCAGACCTTGCTCAATCGCCTCAAGAAAAAGACAGGCATTCAGGCACTTAGTCCCATTCATCGCATTGATCGAGATACTGCGGGACTAGTTGTCTTTTCCATCAATCCTGAGGAGAGGGCGCAATATCAAAATCTATTTCGGGATCGTGCTGTCACAAAGGTATATGAAGCAATTGCGCCTTATTCGGATGCATTGGCAACGCGGTTACCTATGACTTATCAAAGTCGTATTGAAGAGTCTGAACATTTTCTGCAAATGCAGGAAGTGGAGGGCGAATCTAATTCAGACACTTTGATAGAGCTCGTTGAAAATGAGGGTCCCTGGGCTAGGTATCGACTTACACCAGGTAGCGGTAAGAAACATCAATTGCGTTGTCATCTCAATGCATTAAGTATTCCGATTAAGTTTGATCAGATCTATCCGGTTCTCACGCCCTATCAAGAATATGACTTGGATTTCTCAAAACCTCTGCAGTTATTGGCTAAGGACTTGGCTTTTCTAGATCCCATTACTCAAGAAAAGCGGGCCTTTTCCAGCGAATTCAGTCTGGATCGGCTCTAAATTAGATTAAAAACCCTGTTTTTGGGCTAAAAACGCCCACCTGCACTAAAAACTAGCATTAAAACTTAGCAAGATATTAGCTCTACAGCTAGTATTTGGTTCATGCTTTCCAAACTCCGTTACCGCTGGTTGTTAAATCGATTGAGACACCAGTCCGTTGGGCTTGAGGAATGCAATCCTGATTTGGTGGCTGAGTATGCTAAGGCGACTGGAGCGAAGGTTATCTACAGGGTCAATGAACAACCTCACTGCCCACAACTCAGTCGTGATTTTGACAAGCTGGTGAAGCACAAATTGATGAAACGAAGACGCTCCTATTTATATGATTTGAGCGGATTCATGGTGGCTCCACGATCTACCTATGTGTATCGTGTGGAGCCAAAGATGATTCATTCCACAACATGGGTAGATCGTTAATGAATCAGGATATTTTTGATGGCGTTGATAATCCGTTTGGCATCAAGCCGATGGTCGCTATTGTTGCTAGCTTTATAGCTATCTTTATTATTCTTTTGGTGGATGTACTTACACCCTTAGAGTATCGACTGGTGTCGCTCTATTTATTTCCTACCGCAATTATTGCGCTCAATGCAAAATCCATGAAAGTTGTTTTTGCTGCATTGGTATTGTTGATTGCATGCGAGAACTACCTGCTGATTAAGGAGCATGATTTTGCATGGGTTTATACGCAGGAGGACGTTTTTGACTTTTTAATCCGTCTTTTATCTACATTACTAATCATCTGGCTCGCTCGAGCCCTTCGCCGTAGTCAGCTCCGCGTAAATCTGATGGCCAATACCGATTCTCTGACAGGCTTGTGGAATCGGCGCTTTGCCCGCATCTCCCTAGAGCAGGCCATTGCTCAGGTTGCGGAGAATGGTGCTGTTTTCTCTGTAGGTTTAATTGACGTCAATCACTTTAAAAAAATTAACGATGTCTTAGGCCACCTAGTTGGCGATCAGGTGCTTACGCATATTGCTCGTTTGCTATTGAAGTTTTCTCCTCGGGGTTTAACTTTTTTCCGTTTAGGCGGAGATGAATTCCTCATTTTGGCTTTAGAAAAAAACCAAGCTCAAATGCAAGCAGTTTGCGAAGAGATGGTTAGCTTAGTTGACCAGGAAATGCTGGATCTGAACTATCCGGTTTCTCTGAGTATCGGCACAGTGACTTTTCATCAGCCACCGCTATCGGTCTCTGATGTGCTGCACCAAGCGGATGTGGCGATGTATCAGAGAAAGATGGAAATCAAAAGCCGGTCAATTCCTTCCTAGGCTTGATCTTAGTTTTTCAGGGCGGCAAAACTTGCTGTCTGTGCTTTGTGCCAGTACAACTCAAAGACTCTTGGTAAATTTAGGGCTGGATCAATGTGTTCGCCCTTGAGCAAGAGTCCTGCGGGCATTTCTGGCAGAAGGAATGACAAAAGCCGGACTTCATGTTTATTGATGCGACGAATGATATGGGGCGCATCAATCTCTCCGGGATGATGTAAGCCAGCAGCTTCCACTAGCTCCTTCAATGTTTTCAAGGTTTCATTGTGAAAATTGAATACTCTCTCGGCCTTATTTGGTACTACTAAGGCTTTTTGACGAACAGGATCTTGGGTGGTTACGCCAGTAGGACAAAAGCCTGTATTGCATACCTGGGCCTGGATGCAGCCAACCGAGAACATGAAGCCGCGCGCGCTATTACACCAATCAGCCCCCAAGGCAAAGGCAACCGCCATATCAAAGGCGCTGATGATTTTTCCGGCGCAACCAATCTTAATTTGATCGCGAAGATTAACGCCTACCAGCGTGTTATGTACTAAACGTAGTCCCTCTTGGAGCGGTGTTCCTACATGGTTGGTAAATTCAACAGGGGATGCGCCTGTGCCACCTTCAGAACCATCGACCACAATAAAGTCAGGATAAATATTGGTTTCGAGCATGGCTTTGACAATGCCAAACCATTCCCATGGGTGACCTACACAGAACTTGAAGCCAACCGGCTTGCCACCCGAGAGATCGCGCAACTGTTTAACAAAATGCATCATCTCGAGGGGTGTGGAGAAAGCGCTATGTGAAGCGGGAGAGATGCAAGCTTCGCCTTCCTTGACACCGCGCGCAGCTGCAATCTCAGCTGTCACCTTTGAGCCCGGCAGAATGCCACCATGCCCAGGCTTAGCCCCTTGGCTGAGTTTGATTTCCACCATTTTGACTTGTGGGTCTAGGGCGTTTTGAGCATATTTATCAGCATTAAAACTGCCATCTTGATTGCGGCAGCCAAAGTAACCAGAACCAATTTCCCAAATAAGGTCGCCTCCATGAACCCGATGGTATTGGGAGATGGAGCCTTCGCCAGTGTCGTGAGCAAAGTTGCCTTTTTTAGCGCCTAAGTTCAGGGCCAGAATGGCATTTGCGCTCAGCGATCCAAAGCTCATTGCGGAGATATTAAAAATGCTGGCTGAGTATTTTTGTTTGCAATCCTTGCCGCCAATCTCAATTCGAAAGTCGTGATTGGGAATCTTTGTAGGCGCAAAGGATTGATTAATCCATTGGTAACCTGGCGCCATGACATCTAAAGTCGTGCCAAAAGGAATTTGATCGGGCACTGCCTTAGCGCGTGAGTAGACGAGGGTGCGCTGCTCTTTGGAGAAAGGGGTTTCATCATTATCGCCCTCGATAAAGTATTGCCGAATTTCTGGGCGAATAAATTCCAACATAAAGCGTAGGTGACCAATCACTGGGTAATTTCGCAATATGGCTACTTTGGTTTGTAGTTGATCGTAAATACCAACAGCGCTCAGAAACCCAAAGAGCAGGAAAAAATTCCAGGCCTGTGGGTGAAGCTTGAAGGATGCAAAGCTCGCAATGGCCCCAATGATGCAAAGTGCGAAGGGGATATAGCGGATTGGCAGGACTTTATTAAAGGGGTTGGCCATGTGGAGCTCAATTAATAGAGGATTCAGTATACGAATGTAATACAAAACAGGCTAATTTGACCTATATCAAGTAATCCCGAGGGCTTATCACCATAGCAGGAGTATCCTGAAAAAGTAGTCTTTATTAATTACAGGAAGAGATATGTCATTAAATCACGCAGTTATTTGGATTGATCATAAAGAAGCCCACGTTATGTTTTTGAGTGAGTCTGCTAGTGAAGCGGAAATCATTAGAAGCAAATCTAGTCACCAGCATTTGCATCACAAGGGTGGAGAAGTAGGTAGTGGCAAATTAGCGCTAGATGAAAAGTATCTACATTCAGTGATTAATGCCGTCAATGAATCCAAAGAAATCCTCGTCCTTGGGCCAGGTTCAGCTAAGCTGGAGTTGATTAAGCATGCGCATCATCATGACGCTAAAATTGCTGAGAGGATTGTTGGTGTAGAAACCGTTGATCATCCTAGTGATAAAGAAATCCTTGCCTATGCGCGCAAGTTTTTCTATAAAGTAGATCAGATGCTGTAATTTTTAAATAAACAGGAATACGCAATGACTCAAGAAACTTTAGGGCCGGATGGGTTACCAGGGCATGATTACTTTTTAGATGCTGTTAATCATATTGATGAAGCGGTTGCCAATAACACCATTGCGGCTGGTGCTGCCAAAGGTCTAATTTTCAGTATTGTTGAAACGCTAGGCGCTATGGTTGGTGATCCTGATCTACCGAGCCATCTGAAATCCGGTTACATGGGCGCTTTAGATCTAGCGGTGGAATTAGAAGCCAAGATTGCAAAATCGGGTAAATAAGTCACAAGCTTTACTTTGAGGTATTGGTAAGGGCAGCTTCGGCTGCCCTGATGCATTTAAAATACTGCTCATATCAATCTGATTGAAATCAATGTCCAATACCCTAAAGAAACGTCTGGCAGTCGCCCCAATGATGGAGTGGACCGATCGCCATTGCCGTTCTTTTCATCGCACGCTTACTAAAGAAGCTGTCCTCTATACCGAGATGGTAACGACTGGCGCCCTGATGCATGGGGATGTGCCTCGTCATTTGGATTATTCACAAGATCAACACCCGGTAGTTCTGCAACTGGGCGGTTCTGAGCCCAATGATTTGGCGAGGTCTGCAGAACTGGCCGCACAGTGGGGCTACGACGAGATTGATCTCAATTGCGGTTGTCCCTCTGAGCGTGTGCAGCGCGGTGCTTTTGGTGCCTGCCTCATGGCCGAACCCAATCTGGTTGCTGAATGCGTCAAGGCAATGAAAAATGCAGTAGACATTCCCATCTCAGTAAAGCATCGCTTAGGTCTTGACTCCATGGATGCGGCTAGCTCCGAAAAAGATTATCAGTTTGCGCTCGACTTTATTTTGACTGTTGCTGATGCAGGCGCTAGTCAAGTGACAATTCATGCGCGTAATGCAGTGCTGAAAGGTTTATCTCCCAAGGAAAATCGTAGTAAACCGCCGCTGCGTTATGAGGTTGCCGCAAGATTGCGATTGGATGCGAAAAAGCAATTCCCCAATCTTCAGGTTTTACTAAACGGCGGCCTGGAAACCAACGAACAGATTGCAAGTCATTGGAATGACTTTGATGGTTTTATGGTTGGAAGGGCTGCATATCATTTCCCGGCATTGCTTCTGGGATGGGATGATTTAATCAACACTGATGGTGATGCTGCCGGCTACCTCTTTAGCGAAACGGAATGGCATCGTATTCAGATTGCTTTAGTAAAACAAGTGACGAAATGGTTTGAAGAGTGCCAAGCCAAAGGCAAGCCTTTTTATATTGGCGCATTTACTAGGCACATCTTGGGCTTAGCGCATGGCAGGGCGGGTTCGCGTTATTGGCGCCAGCGACTCTCGGATCACCATGCTTTGGCTAAGGTTCAGAGCAAGGCGGCTATTGCGGACTTCTTTCTGGATGCTAGCCTATGCCTTGGAGATTGGGCTGCTTTTGAGCTAGAAACAGCCGATTAGGGCTGTTTTGGTAGGTTTTTAGCCAAAAAGGCTATAATCTGACCTTCTACAACGGCGGACGTAGCTCAGTTGGTAGAGTCCCAGATTGTGATTCTGGTTGTCGCGGGTTCGAGCCCCGTCGTTCGCCCCACTAAACTTTGTAGATCCAAAAGCGCCTTCGAGGGCGCTTTTTTCTTTCAGCAATCCAAATTATTTCCCGTTACGCGCATTCCTGGCTGACTCGGCAGCCAAATTCGACATCTTGACAGCCTCCGCAGCGGCCATAGCCGCTCTCTTGGTAGCTTCAGCCGCTTCCGCGGAAGCAAGGACCGACGATTCTTCCGCTTGATGGGCAACAGCAGCCGCAGCGGCCGCGGCAGCTGCTGATGCCGCAGCGGCAGCCTCAATAGCGGCCTCGGCAGAAGCAGCAGCGGCATCAGCAGCAGCTTCAGCGGCGGAGACTATCGCTTCGGAGGCAGCAAGTTTGGCAGCCTTGGCGCAACTCTTGGCCGAAAGGGAGGCTTTCTCAGCAGAGATGGCAGCCCTCTTAGCGGCCTCTAGAGCGCTTGAGGTCAAGGATTTAAGGGTGCCTAAGGCTTCAGCATACCGAGCGTTTACGGTGATGTAGCCCTGGCGTAAATTGCTCACTTCAGTCTCAAGACTAATGAGCTTTGAGTAAATCTTTTCGATATCTTCTTTCATATGCCCTTAGTGTCTAGCTTGAAAATTCATAGTCCGCCTATTTATCATAAATAGCAAGGTTTTTATCATTTTTAGATTCATAATGAAGATATGAAATCAAAGTCAATTGGATTGCCTGTTGTAAGTCCTGAGACGGCCATTCGTCATGAGTTAGAAAAGCGCGGTTGGGCCTTATCTGCATTGTCTGAAGCTGCGGCTGCATTAGCCCGTGCTCAATCTACCGATTTATTGGTTCAAGAGGTGTGTGAAGCAATTGCCAACCAAGGCCCATACGTGCTCGCTTGGGTGGGTCAAGCGGAGCATGATGCTTTCAAGACTGTCAAAGTAGTCGGAGCAGCGGGTACTGCGGTTGAATATATTCAAGAAATTGTGGTGAGTTGGTCTGAGTCCGAGGTTACAGGCAGAGGTCCAGCAGGTTCATGCATTCGCAATAATCAAACTAGCGTAGTAGTTGATGGTGAAATTGACCCTGGATTTGTTGCCTGGCGCGAACGTGCAAGAACATTTGGAATTCGTTCTGCGGTAGGTTGCCCAATTCCAGATGGTCTTACGGGCATGCCCTTTGGTGTGTTGCTAGTCTACTCAAAAGTTCCCAATACATTTGGCGCTTCGGAAGTTCAGCTCTTTGAAAGTCTTGCAAAAGAAATTGGGTTTGGCCTGCGCTCAATCGAGCGCCAGCACAAATTAGATGATCAAATTTATGACAAAGAACTTACTCAAGAGCGGCTAGCAACAGCCTTGCGCTCTACGATTGAGGCGATGTCCAAGACGATGGAATGGCGTGACCCCTATACAGCTGGGCATCAGAAGCGGGTTGCGAGCATTTCTATGGCAATTGCTCGTGAGCTTGGCTGGGAAAATGAGCGCATACAGGCTTTGTATATGGCGGCTATGGTTCATGACATTGGCAAGATGGCTGTGCCATCAGAAATACTCACCAAACCATCCCGCCTAAATGATCTTGAGATGCAATTGGTGCAGGGTCATGTCGAAGCTGGTTATCAAATTTTAAAAGATATCCCGTTTCCTTGGCCGCTGGCAGAAATGGTGCACCAACATCATGAACGCTTGGATGGCAGTGGTTATCCAAAAGGTCTCAAGGGTGATCAGATATGTGAAGAAGCGAGAGTATTGGCGGTTGCAGACACTATTGAGGCAATGGCAACACATCGTCCTTATCGCCCGGCAAAAGGTTTGGTTGCAGCCATGGATGAAATCAAATCGGAAGCAGGAACAAAATTGGATCAAAGAGTTGTTGATGCCGCATTTAAGGTGCTCAACTCTGGAAATGAACTGCAAAGATTGATTGATGCCCAGTAAAGATGCTTGCTAAGTATTGTTCGATTATTTTTTATAGTGCCGCCGTAGTTGCGCAATGTGTGGCTGCTGCATACGCTGTAAACCTATTTTTCCGCTCCAAATCTTATCGTTTAGCTAGTGGTGTGTTGGCATTGGGCTTTAGTCTCATGATTGGTAGACGAATTGCCCCCTTGCTGCTTTACTATGCTGACGGCTATTTCAATTTATTTGATGCTTTGTTGGCTTTTGTCATTTCTATGTTGCTGTTCTTGGGTCTCTCCCAAGTCAAAAGGATCATCTTAGAGTTAGAAGAGAAGAATTTCAGGCTAGATCACACTGCCAAAACGGATTCTTTAACTCAAATCTTAAGTCGTGCTGAGACTTTTAGTAGGGCAGAGCAGGAAATTGAACGTTCCCTTCGCTCCAGAAAGCCTATCGCCTTTCTGATGCTTGATATTGATCACTTTAAAAACGTCAATGACCAATTTGGTCATCCCGTAGGGGATATCGTCTTGCAAAATCTGGCCAAGTATTGCCAGGAAGAGTTGCGCGTCATTGATATTTTTGGTCGCGTAGGCGGGGAAGAGTTTTTGATTGCCCTCCCAGAGAGCTCTGAGTCACTCGCTTTTGATGTAGCTGAAAGATTGAGGAAAAAGATTGCTACCTCAGTAGTTGCCATAGTTAATGGTAAAGAAGTCTCTATTACGATCAGCATCGGAGTGGCAAGCTTTGATCCGGTTCGCAATGGTGAGAACGCGGCAGATTTAATACTGCGGTCCTGTTATCAAAAAGCCGATGAAGCAATGTATCTGGCCAAAGCAAAAGGTCGTAACCGTACTGAATGTTGGTCTTGTTAAGTAGTAAATTGATTAGAGTAAAAGAGTAATGCATAAGAATAAAAATATATTGGATGCCACAGGTAATGCCTTGAACGGGATAAAAGAGCTCATCCAAGAAAAGTCTGCTCGCAGGGAGTTGCTATTAATCGTGCTTTCTGTCAGCTTCTTTTGTTACAAGCCTAATGTCTATACCGTCCTGATTGCGGTTCTATCTTTAGTATTGCTAGCCGTCGAAGCGCTCAACACTGCGCTTGAAAAAACCTGTGATCTCATTACGGTGGAGCAACACCCCGAAATCAAGAAGATTAAAGATCTCGGTGCAGCAGCGGTATTTATTATTGTGCTGACAATAGCGCTCATCTTTATCCGATATTTATCGCCGTTTTTCTGATGACACAATTTTTATCCGCCTTTCAGTTGCATGAGATACCCCGAGAGGAGGGCGGAGCCATTCTAGCTTCTCAGAGCGCTCAAGACATTCTTTTGCAATTAATAGCCAAGACTTCTCTTGAGCATGGTGGAAAATTAGTGCAGGTGGCTGAAGATTATGGAGTCTATTCTTATGGCAATATCGCCATGGCTATAGAGGCAGGAATCTCGATACAAAAGCAGCTTGATGGACGCAATGATCAAAACCATCTTGCTCCAATTGAGCTGGCTGCTATGGGAATCGTCTCTTTGGTAAATCCCTTTACTGGTCTTGTGGAGCAGGAACGTTCACTTGAGCTAGTGGGTTTTCTGGCTAAAGCCGCTAGTGCAGGAGAGCTCTACTTATCAGAAGGGGCGTATAACGCCGTACCAAACCCCGAGTCTTTATCTTGTCGATTTGTGCGCCAACTCATTAGGACCGGAGAAACCTGGGCTCTCAATGCCTATGAAGTCTTTTGGGTGCCTACGGAAGTGGAGCTGGGTAAATTGGATAAAGATCCCAATGAAGTCGATCAAGATATTCAGCCGATTCGTTCGTTTGGCCTGAAGCTTTTCTTCAGTATTCTATTTTTATTCTTTGCTGTGCTGATGTTGACGATTGGTTGGCAACCCGTTTGGGCATTTTTCATCAAGATTGTGTACAAATAATGCCGAAGTACGATCGCCATACCAAAATTACCGCCACCTTACTGTTCTTTGGGTTTGGGGTAGGGCTCACCATCTTTTTTGCAGAAGAGTTATTAAATCTCGGCGGACAATTGTATTTGGGCTGGGGGACTTTTTTCATCATCTATTTGATGTCCAAGTTCAAGGCTTTTGGAAAACAGCCATGGCGTACTATTTTTATTATTCTCGCCCTGTTTGTTAGCTGCCGATACATCGCTTGGCGTATTTTTGATACCTTAATCTATACCAACCTAGCTGACTTTATCGGTATGGCTTTGCTTTTCTTGGCAGAGCTTTATGGCTTTACTTTATTCCTGCTAGACATGTTTGTGAATTTCTCACCCATGTCGACTGAGATCGTACCTTTGCCCAAGGATGAGTCTGTATACCCATCGGTGGATGTCTTTATTCCGACCTACGATGAGTCAGAGACGATTGTGCGCATGACAGTTACTGCAGCCACTCAAATTGATTATCCAAAAGAGAAGTTACGCGTCTATATCTTGGATGATGGTGGTTCTCATGCAAAGCGCCGCGGTAAAGAAGCGGGGGATAAGGCCTGGCGCCGTCATTACGCCCTCAGAAAATTAGCCAAAGAGTTGGGTGTAGGGTATATCACCCGCGAAACGAATCAAAAAGCCAAAGCAGGAAATATTAATCACGCCTTGCAGCATACTAATGGCGATTTGGTCTTAATTCTTGATTGTGATCAGGTACCAACGCAGGACATCTTGAAGAATACGGTTGGCCAGTTTTTGCTCGATCCCAAAATGTTCCTAGTGCAGACGCCGCATTTCTTCATTAATGAAACACCGGTGAATAACGTCATCACCGGTGTTTCGAATCGACCTGATGAGAGTGAGATGTTCTATCGCAAGATTCAGCCGGCGATGAATTTCTGGAACGCCGCATTCTTTTGTGGGTCTGCGGCTATCTTGCGGCGCAAGTATGTCATGGAGATTGGCGGAATAGCCATCAAAACAATTACAGAAGATTGTGAAACTTCCTTAATCTTGCATGCCCATGGCTATAACAGTAGTTATATCAATAAACCAATGGTATGCGGCTTGTCTCCTGAAACCCCTACAGATTATTTAACCCAGCACTCCAGGTGGGCTAAGGGCATGTTGCAAGTGCTCATGCATTACAACCCGCTATTTATGCGAGGTCTAAGCCTGCCCCAGCGCTTGGCGTATTTCTCATCTTGCTACTCATGGTTATTTGGCTTTGCGCGTTATATCTTCTTCTTGGCGCCATCGGCATTTCTGATTTTGGGACTGAATGTCTATGCGGCCAATTGGCATGAGATGGTCGATTTCACTGTGCCATATGCCTTAAGTATTTTGGTGGTGATTTCTTACTTCTTTGCAGGCTCGCGCCAACTATTCTTTTCCGAAATCTATGAGACAGTCAAAGGTTTTAGGATGATTCGGGAGTTGATGCCAGTCCTCCTCAACCCTTGGAAGCAAAAGTTTTTAGTTACTCCAAAGGGTAAGTTACTTGAAAAAGAGCAGCTCAGTTGGGATGCATTTCCCTTATTTATCTTAATTACGATCAATACGGTCTCAATCGCGATTGCCTGCATACGCTGGTATTACGAGCCGATTTGGCATGACAACATTGTGATTACCGGAATTTGGTGTTGTATCAATATCTGGTTAGGCCTCATGTCGCTGGGTGCTTTTTGGGAAAAGCGTCAGGTTCGCGCCTATTACCGTATTGGCGGTGGCGGAGAGTTGGTCATCCAGCAAGCTAATGGCCTAAGAACCCTAGTTGATGATGTTGAAGATGTTTCAGTTAGCGGCATTGGTTTTAAGCTTCCTCTCGACAACCCTCTTCAGGTGGGGGAGAGCATTGCTATTGAAGTCATTGATAGTTATGGCGCGAACTATGTATTCAATGCCAAGGTAGTTCGGATGCAAAAGCAATCAGACCATTATTTCTGTGGCACCCAATTTGCACCTGAGCAAATTGCTAGCCCGGAAGCGATTGCCTTTGTATATGGCGATAGCGGTCGCTGGCAGCGCATCTGGGATGCCAGTGCCCAGCTAAAACAATCTAAATTACAGCTATATCTTTTAACGAAGCTTGGTTTACGAGCGATTCGTGAGAACTCAGCGGGTTATTTTGCTTACATCACTAAGAGTACAGCGACATTTTTGGCGATGATGTTCAATCCTTATTTTTGGTTCTATTTAGTTGCTGGAATTGCTAGCTGGTCGGTATATCTTCTCTATCTCGCCATTACATATACGATTAGCATTACTGACCATCAGGCCTCAAGAAGCTTTCCAAGGGAGCAGGCCGGTGAAGAGATGACGATTTACTTTCCTAAGTTGGATGCTACTTTAGTAGGCTGGGGATTTGATATCTCGATGACGGGCGTTGGTATTAAAGTTAATTTGCCCTTCATTGTTCACGAGAATGAGTTAGCAGAAGTCTCAGTGCGGGGTCTTACACGTGGTCAACATCGCATGGATTGTGTGATTCGTCGTGTAATCAAAGATGGCGAGGCAGTTATCTTAGGAGCTGAATTTATTGTTGATAACAGTAATTTCTTCAAAATCGTCAGCTTTGTGTATGGTCAGGGTTCCAAGATGGTGACAGCGTTGGCCTTGAAAAACCTCAAGCGTATTCTTTCTTACTTATTTTTTATTGGGGATGTTTCTGATGAGCGTAAGGCTCATACCCAATCGACTACAAAGTCTGCGAAGTGATTCCGTGAAGACGCCAGCAAAACTTCTTCCTAGCTTACTAGCACTGTTAATACTGAGTTGCACTGGCAGCGCTTTTTCTGCAGACCAAGATCTGAGTAGGCAACAGAATATGGAGGCAAGGCGCGCCTTGACCCAAGCAACCATCTTATTAAAAAGTGGCAAGCCTGACCAGGCCAATGCTTTTTTAAAGGAGAAGTTTCCTAATGGGCCTCCTCAAGGAGATTTAGCGGTTGCTTATTACCGAATTATTGCCGTAACACCAGGTGGATGGGGTGAGGCACGTAAAGGACTAGAGGCGTTGATTAAATCCGACCGCAGAAACCTGCAATACGCTTTAGCACTAGACTCCTTGTTGGGCTCCAAAATGGAAACGCGCGATCTCGCGCTAAAGAATCTGACAGAATTGGCCAGCGAGCGAAAGGTTGACAAGCAACGTGTCTTGCAAACTTGGCGTGAAGTTTTAAATGCGCAAGAATCTAGTCCAGAATTAGCCACTTACTATCGCGCCTATTTAGACGTTGATCCCTATAACCAAGAAATTGCTGCTAAATGGGCGGCAGCTAAAGAGGCTCAGGCTGAACGCAATCGAATTGCTAATGACCCTGTACTACGGCGCCGACAGGTCGGTCTTGATCTATTGGATCAAGGGGATATTGTTGGGGCTGAAGCCCCCTTGGCCGAGACTCTCAAAATCTTACCCAATGACTATCGTTCATTAGGTGGCTTGGGCTTAATTCGGATGCGGCAGGGTCGCTATGATGAGGCTATAGCCTATTTTCAAAAAGCTTTAGCACTCAATCCAGAAAATGCCGGCAAATGGCAAAGCCTCATCGCCACCAGTCAATATTGGTTGCAAATCCATCAAGCTGAAGAAGCGCGAGATAAAAAGAACTATCCGCTAGCCCTAGAGAAAATTCGCGCGGCAATCAACCTTGAGCCACAGGGTGCTGAAGCGATTGCCGTATTGGGAACGATTGAAGCCGACCGAGGTAATGCCCACGAAGCGGAGAAGCAATTTCGAGAAGCGCTCAATCTAGAGAAAGACAACGGAATTGCTATTCGTGGTTTGGTTCAGATTTTGATTGATGAGGGCAAGCGCGAAGAGGCGCTAGTATTAATCAATGCACAAGCTGCTCAAAATAGTTCGGATGGTAGGCGCTATGATTATTTGCGTGTCAACATTCTGCGTGCTCAAGCAGATGACTTCATTGCTAAAGGCCAAAACCATGAGGCCATTGCTACATTGTTGCAGGCACTGAAGTTAGAGCCGCAAAACCCGTGGTTGCGCTTCAAGTTAGCGGGCCTCTATGAGAGCGGGGGTGAAGTGGACAAAGGCCTAAGTCTCATGAAAGAGGGTCTCAGACAGGCCCCCAATGATCCAGAGATGATCAATGCCAATGTCTTATTTCTATTAAATGCCGATAAAACCGAAGAGGCGCTTAGCTTCATGCGTCAGGCACTGGCAAGGCCTGGTAATGCAAATGCGTCATTGCGCTTGAGTTATGCGGATGTATTAAATCGCTTGGATCGAGATGAAGAACTCAAGAGTGTTTTACTTGTTCTCCAAAAAAGTAAATTATCGGGTGATGACAAGATTAAATACCTGCGCATTCAACTGGATTACGATATTCGTCAGGCCCTGAAAAATGGTGACGATCAACAAGCGATTGCGTTAATAAAACGCGCGTTGGAATTAGATAAAGACGATGTCTGGTTGCGTCTGGATCTGGCTCGGCTATATGCCAAAACCAACCAGCCTAAGCTTGGTAGTGCCTTATTTACGCAGTATCTTCAAGCTCACCCAAAAAATATTGAAGCTTTGTACGCTGATGCGCTGTATTTGTCGGGTCTAGAACAAAACCAAGCCGCCTTAGAAGTGTTAGACCAGATTCCATCGGCTGAGCGAACCCCAAAGATTTCCCGTTTTCAAAGAAGCGTCTGGACAGATTTGCAGGTCACCCAGGTCAAAGCGCTTTATGGTCAGGGCAAGCAAGCAAAAGCCATTGCTAAGCTGGAGGATGTTCAAGCGGAGGTAAGTCCCAACCCTGATTTGCTGGCCTTGGTGGCTAGCACTTGGGCGACTATTGATCAACAAGCACGGGGCGATGCTTTATTTCAGAGTATTCAAGCGCAAAATCCAACCCTATCGATTGATTGGCATTTACGCTATGCCAATTACTTGTTAAATCATGATCAAGAGATAGCTTTTAAACAAGAGATGGCTTCTCTAGCTGGGCAGAAGTTAAGTCCAGCCCAAAAGCAGGATTATGCAGATCTTCAGCAGGCAGCGCAATTGCAAGCCATCGGTTTAACAATTCGTTCTGGTGATATTGCTCAAGCCAAAAAAATGCTGGCACCTCTAATGACTGCAGCGCCAGCGAATTACAAGATGATGTATTTGGATAGTCAAATCCTCAGAAGGGAAGGCTATTTGGACAAGGCGATCGATGTAGAGCAGCGCGCCTTATCTCAGGCGCCTGTGCCGCTTGCCAACAAACAAAGCCTTTCAACTTTGAAGTCCACCGACACCACAGCAGCGGTTTCTGTTTATCAAATTCAAGCGCCTGTCTTGCAGCCCTCAGCCGCCTCATCTGGAAGCGCCTATCAATACAAACAGATGGCCGATATGCTCGATATGCGAACGAACTGGGTTGATGGAGCGGTCGATTACCTATCCTTAAACGGAACCCGAGGGCAGTCTTACTATCGCGCTTCTGAAATTCCACTGGAATGGAAAATGCCACTGCGTTCAGATGAGCGAGTTACTTTCCGTGCTGACCAGGTCAATATCAATGCAGGCGCAATTGATGCTGGCAATGCTTATCAGGTAAGCACCTTTGGAACTTTGGCGACGGTATGTCAAAACAATAGCCCTGGAACTGGCAAATGCCCTGGGGGCTTTTCAAATCAATCTGCTGCAGGCACAGCATTGAATATTGGCTATGAGAAGCAAAACTTCAAAGCTGATGTGGGTACAACTCCAGTGGGTTTCTTAACCCAGAATTGGATTGGCGGACTAAAGCAAAAGTTTGATCTTGGGCCGGTTGGTCTTTCGGTAGAGCTCGCTCGTCGTCCAATGACCAGCACCTTACTCTCGTATGCCGGCACGCGCGATCCGGTCACTGGCTCTATTTGGGGCGGCATGGTGGCAACTGGAGGTACGCTAGGCCTCAGTCTTGATCAAGGTGGCACCCTAGGCGGATGGACTTATTACCGGGCCCGCAGTTTGACGGGGACTAATGTACAAAGTAATAGTGACAATCAGTTTATGGCTGGCTTGAATTGGCGCATCATTAATGAAACCGATCGCCAACTGTCGAGCGGTCTTACGGGAATGCTTTGGGGCTTTAAGCAAAATGCTGGCGAGTTTACGTATGGGCAGGGCGGTTATTACAGTCCACAAAGTTATCGCGCAGTTACTTTGCCCCTCAATTATTCTCAACGCTTTACTCGCTTCTCCTATGTTTTGGGTGGATCTGTTTCAAGCAACTGGTCTCGTACGGATGCAGCTCCATACTTCCCAACAAATAGCTCCTACCAGGCTGCTGCAGGCAATCCTTACTACTCAGCAAGCTCTGGTCCAGGTAGTGCGTATTCCCTGTTGGCTGCTTGGGAGTACCAGGTATCACCCTCTGTATTTGTAGGCAACCGCCTCAAGCTTGAGCGTTCACCGTACTACGCGCCTAATAGCTTTGTGCTCTACGTCCGGATTGCGTTAGATGATACTGCGCCACATCCTGTGCCGTTACAAACCCAACCCGTCATTCCGACATCTCACTTTTGATGAATGGACCGACCATGATCAAGCGCTTTTCTATCTTCAGTCTGTTGTGGATTTTTACTACCGCGATGAGTGTCGTATCTTTTGCACAAATACCGGAGCAAGCCCCACGTTTTGATCCTTACATGCCTGGCGAATTAAATGAGCGTGCACTCTATGCATTGCAGATGCAAGATACGAGTACAGCTTTGATTTTGCTAGAGAGGGCTTATCGTTTAAATCCCAATAGCCCAGATATCAAAGCCAATTTAGATATCGTTCGGCAGATCGCCAAAGAGAAAACAGCGGTTGAGGTCCGCGGTGAGGTGATTCACCTAGATGCTATTGGAAATCCAATTCAGGAGAACCAGGCAAGCAATGTTCCGGGAATCTGGCCGGAGCCTAGGCCTTAATTAAGGACTAGTTTTCGGTATCGAACAAGTTCCAGTTGATATCGTTCGAACGGAAGTAGTAAGACGCTCCAAATTTCATGATTACCGAATCTTCATTCTCGGCTACAAAGCGCGTACTCGGCAGATTTTTGGAATAAAACTCAGGGTCTATGCTGCCGGCAGTAAAAGGTGACTTAGCCACAAAGCGGGACAACATCTCTGAAGCGGCTAGATAGCTAGTGGGTTGCTCAATGATCTTGGTTTTGGCTGGAGCATCCGATTTGCCTGTAAATAGAACGCCAACAGGAATATTGGTGACATTTGGGCTTGGAATTTCTCGCATACCTACAATCTCATTCTTGTTGCGACGAATTGCTGCGCCATGCTCAGGAATAAACACAATCACGACTTGGCGACCAGAGCTATTCACCTTGCTATAAAAGCGATCCACATCCTCGAGTAATTTATGTAGGCGACGAGAATAGGTTTCCACGCTATTCTCCAAACGTCCATCTAAAGCGCGATTGCCATCATGCAAGCTAATGGTGTTGTAGAAGAGGGCAACCCGATCTTGGCGACTCTTCATGCGGGCATCCCACCAGTTTGATAGCACTGCATAGTCATCGTAGACTTGCGAGCCGTCAAAGCCTTTTAAATAAGGGGCAGATTTTGTATTGTCAAACAATGGGGCAGTCATGCCACCATCATGGCGAATTTCCTGGAGTAGATCGCCATACTTGCCATCGTGATTGAGCGCCAACTGCGTATCAAAGCCGGCAGCTTGTAAATTATTAAACAGTAGCGAGCCTTCTATAGGCCGCTTATAGAGATCTCGTTGATCTTGTTGACCATGACTAGCTCTTAGTAGCCGAATAATGGAGGGCCCACTGTAGGAGGATGCCGAGTTAAAGCTGGTAAAGAGGTAATGAAAGCGCTTAAAGAGAGGGTTCTCTTCCTCTTTGACATATTTCAGATCATCCCAGGCCAATGAGCAAACATTGATCACTAGAATATCGAAAGGAGCACCACTCGCTTTTTGCGAGCGATTAAATGTGGTGCGAGCAATTTCATCGATAAAAAAACCATCCAGGGATTCGGTAAGCTCATCATCGCTTGGGGCACCAATCACTTGACCTGAGGCATCGTAAGAATAGATATTGACATTCTGCTTGAAGGGAAGCAGCGTACTCATAATCGCAAGAACGGCAATCGTGCTCATGCGAATTTTTTTTGAAACCAGATAGTAAATAATAAAACTCAGAACCAGTGCGCCCACAACTTGAAGGTTTACGATCCGCGTAAAGAGTTCTAGATAGTAGTCAAAGCTAAAGTCAGCTAGCTGACTAATTTTGGGGATGACATTGCGTAGTGGGGGTAGCTGGCTGTCAAAGTAAAACAGCACCAAGCCAACTGGGATGGCTACCCAGCGACGAATTTTCAAGAGCGTGGGGTTGGCATTGGAAAAGATTAAGGCAATCGCAAAGGCGGCATTCACAAAGAAGTGAAAATTAATATAGCCTGTATAAAACAGGATT
This sequence comes from Polynucleobacter sp. UK-Kesae-W10, assembly GCF_018881575.1. Lineage (GTDB taxonomy): Bacteria > Pseudomonadota > Gammaproteobacteria > Burkholderiales > Burkholderiaceae > Polynucleobacter. The sequence goes on from NZ_JACVQB010000002.1 coordinate 233,348, forward strand.
GCCTTGATGATGAAGTAAAAGCCCCATAAGCCCATATTATTTTTTCAGATCTTCTAAGGTAGATTGGGTAAATAGGGAGAGCATTGAGGAGTAATAGCCCTGATTTGGATCATATTCAGAAAGTGGAACTGACCCTAACTTGGGGAAGGAGATACTGAGATTGGCGATATCGTGAAAGCCCATGGATGCATTGTACGTTCCCATGCTGCCATTCTGAAGGTCTACCCATGATGGCATCACAGCTGCATCTTGAAATTGCTTCCAAAAGACTTGAAAGGGCTTCATGTTTTCGGTTGTAGCCTCTTGCCCCCAGATGAGATAGAGGGGAATGCGCACGGCATCGTAACCAAAGCGATCGTCATCGGTCAGAGAGAGGGCATTATCTTTCAGCAAAAGCCAGTTAGGTGGTAAATGCCATTGACCATATTGAGCCTCGGTGATTAACTGTAAGCCAGTAGCTTTTAGATCCGCCCACTCAGGAGCGGGATCCAAAATAGCGAGTTCATGAATGGCCGGAAAGACCCAATAAGAAAGATTGAGTTTTAATCCATCTGGCTTTTCAAAGCCCATCTCGCCGGGAAGAATCACGATACCTTTAGCAGTTTTACGTAATAGCTTTTGTCTAATCGATTGGCTAATGCGGATTGCCTCATACAAATAGCTTGGTTCATTCCAGCGCGTATAGGCTTTTGATAGGGCCCAGGCAATGAACAGATCGCCATCACTGGCGTTATTCCTATCCTTAACGCCAGTGTCTGGTGACCAGCTCCAAGCAAAGAGCTTGTCTTCGCGCACCTGTAGATTGTGCTGCGTCCAATTCCAGAGCCGTCGAAAAGTGTTGGGATCATTATTTTGTACTGCTAGCAGCATCGCCATGCCTTGACCTTCGGTATGGCTAATCCCATTTTGGGCTTGATCTACTAAACGACCTTCGCTGATAAAAGTGCTCTTAAACAGATCCCAATCTTGAGGCAAAGCAAAAGCACTGCGACTGGTGAGAATGAGTGCAATAGAGAAAACCCAGAAAGCGGGTCGGATGCGGAGAGGGTAGAACCAAGTCATAAATTAGGGTAAATAAGGAGGGTTCACTAAACACTGGACTTGGGTTATTGAGTGGATATCCCGATAAGCTTATTATGTAGTATTCGCCATTAAATAGCTTACCTTTTTCGATGATGGAATGCAGTTAGCCAATCAAACCTTCTACTTAGCAATATTCATTGTCCTGGTCGGGCTGATGGCCCGTTTTTTAGCCACCAAGGATGATGATCGCACTCAGTTTAAGGTGCTGTACTGGCCAGTTGGCCTGAGTTTCTTGGCCTTATCCATGCTGTCATTCTTCCTAGTTCCATGGGGGGGTAAATTTGTCTTGGCGGCTGCCAATATCCTATTGATCGCAGGAATGATCAATATTTCTTTGCTCTTTAGCTTTTGGAATCAATCCAATACCAAAACGACGGTTGTGCTGGCTTGCGTGACATTACTAGCCACTGCGTTTGGCTATATTCATCTTCAACATTTCGGCACCACGATAGAGCGCATTCATTTAATGAATAGCGTCTTAGGCGCATTATGTATTTGGCAAATAGTTTCACTGGCGCAATTATTAAAAAAAGATAATGCTTATCAAATCAAGTTGCTGCTTGGCGTAGTCATCTTTCAGCTGGGAACACGGATTGTTAGATCCGCTTTTTTATTTTCTGATCCAACTGTCACTTTACAAACCCTATATCAAGAAGATGGCATCGGTTTTGCGTTGAGAGTGGCTTCGATTCTTGCAATGGTCACCATCTGCATTCTGATAACCAACTACTATCTGGAAAAGCTCTGGCACGAATACCGCAAAAGCTCTTACGCCATTCAGGATGGGATGCTCAATAGCTTAAATGCGCTATCAATGGTGCGGGATAACGAAACTGGCAACCATATTCTGCGTACGAAAAACTATGTTCGGGCCTTGGCTGAGAGACTAAGGCATAGCGGGGTCTACCGAGAGGTACTTAGCGAAAAGGCGATTGAGGATCTTGTCAAAGCGGCGCCCTTGCATGACATTGGCAAAGTGGGCATACCCGATACGATTCTCAGAAAACCAGGCCCATTGACTGAAGAAGAGTGGCACATCATGAAAACCCATGCATCGCTGGGTAAAGATGTGCTTAATGCTGCCAAGCTCAAGGATGCCAAGCATACTCACGTATTGGATGTTGCCATTAGCATCGCTGGTTGCCATCATGAAAATTGGGATGGCAGTGGTTATCCACTGGGTCTGAAGGGCGAAGAGATTCCCTTGGCGGCACAACTCATGTCTTTAGCCGATACCTACGATGCACTGGTAACAGAACGGGTCTATAAGAAGCAGTGGACACATGAAGAAGCGTGTGACGAAATTTGCCGTCTAAAAGGCAAGCGTTTTGATCCTCGAATTGTTGAAGCTTTTTTGCAGGAAAAAGATCATTTCTTGCAGATTTCAGAAATGTACGGTGATTAAATGCCTATCAGTTTTGAGCCCAGCTCTAATGTCAGGCGAAATTCGCGCATCATTATTGGTGCTTCGATTGTTCTGGCCTTTATTTTCGTCATAAATGCAGTAATTTCGGGTTACTTGCTGCGACGAAATACGATCGAAGATCGCGCTGATCAGCTTGCCACCTTGACATTGATATTGGCTGAGCACACTTCACAGGTAATTTTGTCTGCTAATACAGTTTTAAATAGTATTGATGATTTGGTGTATGCGGCAAAAATTGAGGATGAAAAAAGTTATCGCAAGTTCACCTCTAATAAAAATCAATTTGAGTTACTAGAGGAAAAAACAAAATCCAACTCCATCTTGGACGTCACTACTTTTGTCGCTAATGATGGCAAAGTACTTAACTTTTCTCGCTCTTATCCAGCTCCTGAAATTAATCTAGCAGATCGCGATTATTTTATCTATCTTAAAAGTCACAATAGCCTAGAAACTTACTATAGCGCCCCCGTCCAAAACAAAGGAAATGGAAAGTGGGTTTTTTATTTAGCCCGGCGCGTGAATGGCGCGCATGATGAGTTTCTCGGTTTAATTTTGGTGGGCGTTTCGGTTGAGGTCTTTTCCTCTTTATATGAAAGGCTAGGGTCAAGCTTGGGCGATGGATCAGCGATTACGCTATACCGTGAGGATAAAACGCTCTTAACTCGCTGGCCACTAGTGGAGAAACTCATTGGCCGAGTGAATAACAATAATCTCATAGAGGAATCGCTGGCCGCTGCAAGCAAGGGCAATGGGGTGATCTTTGCTTCCCGCACTGGTTTTACCCGTCAAAATACTGAGCCTGTTGAAAGGATGATCTCTTACAGAAAGGTAGCGGGTTATCCATTTATCGTTGGAGCGGTAGTCCCCGAGACTTTGTACTTGGCCAATTGGCATAAAAATGCGACTGGTGGCTTAATTGCCACCATCTTGAGCATCATCATTCTCTTTGTGGGCACCTACTTCTTGCTCAAGACGTATCGACGAAATGCTGAAAACCAATATCGTGCTCACCATGATGTTTTAACAAAGCTTCCCAATAGAACACTCTTTTCAGACCGACTGTCGCATGCTCTGGCTGCATGCAAACGCAATCAATCACAATTGGCTCTCCTGTTTATAGATTTGGATAATCTGAAAACCATTAATGATGTCAACGGACATCATGCCGGCGATGCTGTACTAACAGAGGTTGCTTCTAGAATGCGGGCGTGCTTGCGTGACACCGACACTGTTGCTCGACTTGGCGGTGATGAATTTATTGTCTTGCTGCCCGGTGTTGGTGAGGAGAAGACGGCCATGATGATCGCAGAGAAAATTCGTAGTGCCTTGGCAGCGCCTATCATGGCGGATGGTGGGTTGGTATCTACCAGCGCCAGTATTGGTGTTGCTATTTATCCAGATCATGGTTTAAATGAATCTGATCTCATGAATAATGCCGATGTTGCGATGTATGAAGCAAAATCGAATGGACGTAATGCGATCCAAATCTTCGGTGAAGGCGTGGTCAAGTCTATTTTTAAGGATATTAGCTAAAACAAGCTTTTATTACAAAAGCCTGTGGTCATGAAACAATAGGGGTATGAATAGCCCCTCAGTAGCGCAAACCCCTGAAATTGAAATTACGTCCGATTACCAGGAGGTCATTGAGGCCATTGAGCGCCATGATCCCTATATCTTCGTCAGTGGAAAAGCGGGTACCGGTAAAACTACCCTGATTGGCTATTTGCGCGAAACCATTCCCGGTAATGTGGTCGTAGTTGCCCCAACCGGTGTTGCTGCGCTCCAGGTAAAGGGTGTCACCATCCACTCTTTCTTCAGGCTGCCGCCACGCTTGATCTTCCCTGAGGAGGACATCAAGCCGCTGCGGGATAAGCGACTGTATAAAGATATTCGTCTGCTCATCATTGATGAAATCTCTATGGTTCGCGCAGATGTGGTTGATGCCATGGATCTATTCTTGCGTGAGAATGGCCCTCAAAAAGGCAAGCCCTTTGGTGGTATTCAGGTGATGTTTGTGGGGGATCTCTTTCAATTGCCCCCAGTTGTTTCTAGTGGCGATATGCAAGTGCTTGCAGATCGCGGTTACGAAGGGCCTTATTTTTTCTGCGCAATGGCATTACATCGCAAAGATGTCACGATGGTAGAGCTTTCTAAGATCTTTCGTCAAAAAGATGCGCATTTCGCAAGCCTGCTAAACCGCATTCGCATCAATCAGGATGTAGACGAAGCCATCGACACCCTTAATGCTGAGTGCTATCGTAAGGATGAACAAGTTGATGAACAAACTATTACATTGACTACAACCAATGCGCGCGCTGATCAGATTAATGGTGCAGGGCTGCGCGCTATTACAGCAGAAGGTAAGGTCTACTCAGGAAAAACTACGGGCAAGTTCAATATCGATGAGCGAAATTTGCCATCTCCTAATAACTTGGTATTAAAAGTCGGCGCAAAGGTCATGTTTACTGCGACTGATCCTGGCTTTCCCAAGCGCTGGGTCAATGGCACGATTGGCGTTGTCCGAGAAATGCTCCCAGATAAGATCAAAGTCATGGTGCAAGACGGGCCTTACTCCAATACAGTGGAAGTCACTGAGCATCAGTGGGAGTCGTATCGCTACGACCATGACATGATGTCTGGAAAAATTTCCCCCAGCATTATTGGCACCTATGTCCAGATTCCATTGATGCTTGCCTGGGCCGTCACCATTCATAAGAGTCAGGGCAAAACACTCGACAAGGTCAAGGTAGACCTATCATCTGGTGCGTTTGCTTCAGGGCAAGTTTATGTTGCGCTAAGTCGCTGCAAAACGATTGAAGGCATTTCTCTTCAAAGGCCGATTGAACCCAGAGATGTTAGCTGTGATCAAGAGATCAAGCGCTTCTATTTAAATTGCTTGCCAAACTCAAAGTAATCTAAAAACCAGCCGCCAATCCATCGCGACGATGATCACTTCCAGCGATGTAAGCAGAGCCAGCATTTTCAGTGAGTCTTGCAATTGCCTGCGCGCTACCAAAGTCAAGGCTATTAGCAGGTTGGACAACCACTTCATGACCCATAGCCCTTAGGCCATCCACTACGCTTTGAGGCATCGCTGCTTCAACAGTAAGCTTGCCCAGATCATCAATACGCCAACGTGGAGCATCAGAACAGGCTTGTGGATTGAGATACTCATCAACAAAGCGCATCACAAACTGAATATGACCTTGAGGTTGCATATTGCCACCCATGACGCCAAATGCCATAGCAGGCTTGCCATCCTTGGTTAAGAAAGCTGGCAGGATGGTATGGAAAGGGCGTTTACCGGGTGCTACTTCATTGGGGTGTCCAGCACTAAGACTGAAGCTCATGCCGCGATTGTGGAAAGCAATGCCACCGGGAGCGACTACCCCAGATCCAAAGCCCTTGAAGTTCGATTGAATGTAGGAAATCATCATGCCCGATTCATCGGCCGCACATAAATAGACAGTGCCGCCTGAATGAGGATCGCCAGGGCCATAGCTACCTGCCTTCGCGTGATCAATCAATGCAGCGCGGCCCGCTAAGTAATCCCGGTCGAGTAGGTTCGATGCAGGAACTTGCATGGAGTGCGCATCCGAGACGTAAGCATAGGCATCCGCAAAGGCTAAACGCATCGCTTCAATCTGTAAGTGAATTCGCTGCGCTGAATTGGCTGGATATTGTTTGACATTGGCAGCTTGCAAAATACCTAGCGCCATCTGTGCAGCAATGCCAGAGCCATTTGGGGGAATCTCTAAAAGAGAGTAATCACCATAATCAAATGCCAAAGGCTCAACCCAATCTGGTTGATTATCGGCAAAGTCTTGCATCGTAAAACAGCCGCCTGTGGCTTGAGCAAAGTCGACCATACTTTGGGCGAGGGCGCCTTTATAAAAAGACTCACCTTTAGTAGCAGCGATTTCTTGTAAGGTTTTTGCTTGTGCAGGATAGCGCCAAATTTGACCGGCTTGAGGTGCTTTCCCATCCATTAAAAATGACTCACTAAATCCTGGTTGATTTTTAAGAATCGGGATGGCCTCACGCCATTGACGTGCAATGACTGGAGAAACCGGGAAGCCATTTTCCGCATAGTCGATAGCACGCTTAAATAGTTGAGCAAATGGCAACTTACCAAACTTGCGAGAGAGCTCAATCCAACCCGCCACCATGCCTGGCACAGTCACAGTATTCCAGCCAATCAGATCCATCGCTTTTTTGCCTGCGAAGTATTCAGGCGTCCAGGCTGCGGGTGCACGACCAGAGGCATTGAGCCCATGAATTTTTTTACCATCCCACAATATCGCAAAGCCGTCACCACCAAGTCCATTCATGGTGGGCTCAACGACCGTCAACGTAATCGCAGTGGCCAGTGCAGCATCAACGGCATTGCCACCATTTTGCAGGGCCTCGATACCAGCTTGTGTCGCTAAGGGTTGGGAGCTCGCTACGGTATTTCTAGCAAGAACAGGCGCGCGGCCACCACCAAATGGGGGAGAAATTAACATGGCTTAAATAAGATAATGTGTTTAATCGACTTTGACATTGGCAGACTTTACTACCTTCTCCCATTTGCTCGCTTCGCTAGCGGTAATCTCTGCTAATTTCTCGGAGTTCGCAAATTGCGGGTGAATACCTTGCGCAGCCATCCGAGCCTTAAAGTCTGGATTAGTCAAAATCTTGCGAATCTCATGCTCTAACTTACTCACAATGGCTGGGGAAGTTCCCTTGGGCGCATAAACCGCATAGAAGTTCTCAACATCAAATTGCTTCATACCATCTTGTCCGAGTGTAGGCACATTGGGCATCAGTGGTGAGCGTTCAGCTGCCGCAATAGCAATTGGGCGCAGTTTGCTGCTTTGAATGTGGGGTAGAGAAGCGGTCACGCTATCGAACATCATTAGGGTATTGCCTGCAATTAAATCTGGCAGGGCAAAGCTACTGCCTTTATAGGGAATATGGGTGCCAGTAGCACCGATTCGTTGCATGAACAGGGTCGACTCTAGATGAGAAAGGCTGCCATTGCCTTGTGAGGCGTAATTAAAGTCACCCTTTTTGGATTTGATGAAGGCAATGAGCTCTGGCAGGTTTTTTGCTGGAACACTTGGGTTCACCACAATTAAATGCGGAATGGTGCCAATCAGAGCGACAGGTACAAAATCTTTTTGTAAGTCAGCGGGGGGATTCTTAAACAAAGCAGAAGAAATGGATTGATTGGTGAGTGCGCTAATGTGAATGGTGTAGCCATCTGGTGCAGCTTTAGCAGCTGCTTGCAGACCAATCATGCCGCCAGCACCGGGTTTGTTTTCTACCACGATAGACTGGCCAAGTAACTCTGCAAGGGGAGCAGTCACGCTACGGGCAAAGATGTCGGTAGAGCCGCCTGCCGGAAAGGAGACTATTGCCACCAGTGGTTTCTTGGGCCAATCCCCCTCGGGGGCTGCAAAAGCCGATCCAATCATACTAAGGAGGGTGCAAATACTGAGAAATAAGGATTTTTGAATAGTCATCTCAAGGTCTGTCCGGTCAACAAGGTCAATGGGTTATATAGTATTGGATATTACAAAAGCAGTTCATAAAACAAATTGAGAGACAGATGACAGCTTCGAATCAGACGCCAGCCGCTATTGATATGTCAGCCTATTGGTTGCCATTCACACCAAATCGCTATTTTCATCAACACCCGAAGATCATGCAGTCTGCTAAGGGAGCTTACTACTATGATGACCATGGTCGTAAGTTGTTTGATGGTCTTTCTGGTCTTTGGTGCTCACCCTTGGGGCATGCTGATCCACGTATTGGTGCAGCCATCTCCAAACAGTTTGAAACAATGGATTATTGCCCGGCTTTTCAGATGGCAAGCGAGGCTACATTTAGTTTGGCAACGCGCATTGCCAAGATGGCGCCAGCAGGATTGGGCAAAGTATTTTTTACCAACTCTGGATCAGAGGCGGTGGATACTGCACTAAAGATGGCGATTGCTTATCACCGGGTGATGGGCAACGCTTCGCGCATCCGAATGATTGGTCGTGATCGCGCCTATCACGGTGTCGGTATGGGCGGTATTTCGGTTGGCGGCATGGTGGCCAATCGCAAAGCCTTTACCAGCATGATGATGCCTGGTGTTGATCATTTACCGCACACCTTAAATCTTTCTCAAATGGCTTTTTCAAAAGGGCAGCCTACTTGGGGTGCGCACTTAGCAGATGAGCTAGAGAAGATTGTTGCTTTACATGATGCCAACACGATTGCCGCAGTCATTCTCGAGCCGGTACAAGGATCTACCGGTGTGATCGTTCCGCCACAAGGTTATTTGCAAAAAATTCGTGAGATCTGCACTAAGCACGGCATCTTATTGATCTTTGATGAGGTCATTACCGGCTTTGGTCGCTTAGGCGCTAATTTTGGGGCCGATCGATTTGGCGTAGTACCCGACATGATTACCTTTGCAAAAGCGATTACCAATGGGGTCATTCCTTTGGGCGGCGTGATTGTGCGAGACGATATCTATGACAGCATCATTTCGAATGGCGGCCAAGAGCAGGCGATTGAATTCTTTCACGGCTATACCTATTCGGGCCACCCCATTCCTACCGCTGCAGGTCATGCCGTACTCGATATTTTTGAGTCCGATGATTTAGTGAACCGGGCTAGAGCGCTTGAGCCTGTTCTCGCAGATGGTCTGCATGCCTTAAAGGGCAAATCTGGAATATTGGATATTCGTAACTTTGGCTTATCCGGCGCTGTAGAGCTCGAGCCTGTTGCTGGTAAACCTGGCCTCAGGGCGTTGAAGGTCTTGGAGGCGTGTATCGAGAGAGGCGCCTTAGTGCGTGTGGCAGGAGATGTGATTGCAGTAGGGCCTCCATTTATCTCTGAGCCAAAAGAAGTGGAATTCCTGTGCAGCGTGTTGGGTGATGCAGTTGACGCTGCAATGAAAATCCACGCATAAGACATCTCTATTGAACCCAATACAAAATTAATCATCCATTGGAAGAAACATGACTTCACAAAGAACCGTATTTAATCAGCGCCTTATACAACCCGGACTGATTGTTGCTCCTGGTGTTTATGAAATGGTTTCATTGCGCTTGGCTGATCGCATGAACTTTGATGCACTCTATATGACAGGCTATGGCACCGTTGCTTCTTTGTTAGGCCTGCCTGATGCTGGCTTGGCAACCTATACCGAGATGGTAGGCAGGGTGACACAAATGGCTGGTATGGCAAAGACTCCCTTGATCGCTGATGGTGATACTGGCTACGGTGGCTTATTAAATGTACGCCATACGATCCGAGGCTACGAAGCCGCCGGCGCGGTAGCTATTCAGCTAGAAGATCAAGAGTTTCCTAAGAAATGCGGTCACACGCCTGGGCGAAGAGTGATTCCGTTGGAGGATATGGTCAAAAAAATTGAGGTAGCAGTGGCATCACGCACTGACCCGAATTTCAAGATCATCGCCAGAACCGATGCGCGAACTACTTTGGGGTTAGATGAGGCGCTACGACGTGGTGAAGCCTATGCCAAGGCGGGCGCGGACATCCTCTTTATTGAATCCCCTGAAAATGAAGCGGAGATGAAACGGATTGGCGAAGCCTTCCCCAATCATCCGCTGATTGCCAATATGGTAGAGAAGGGGAGAACGCCGGTATTGTCTAAGCTTGAGCTAGAGCAGTTGGGCTACAAGATTGCGATCTTCCCAGTAACTGCATTGTTGGCTTCGGTTCAAGCGATGACCAAAGTGTATGAACACTTTAAAGAATCGGGTTCATCGATTCAAAACCCAGTCGATTTATATGACTTTGGTGATCTATCTAAGTTAATGGGTTTTGAAGATGTGTGGGAATTTGAAAAGCGTTTTGTTGAAACGAAGTAAAGCTAGAACAACTCTATCTACTAAATCAAGGTTCGCTATGAAATTGCAACGTTACCTATCCTCAGCTGCCTTTGTATTGGCAGCCTGCGTTCCATTGTTGGGATTTGCGCAATCCAATTATCCTAATCGCCCAATACGTTTAATCATCCCCTTTACGCCTGGTGGCGTTACAGATACATCGGGTCGATTTATTGCTGAACAACTTTCCTTAAAGTTGGGGCAACAAGTCGTTGCGGAAAACAAGCCGGGCGCCTCTGGAAATATTGGCACTCAAATGGTGGCTACTGCTGAGCCCGACGGATACACCTTGTTGTTAGGTTATGCGGGTACCTTATCGATTAACCCATCTTTATTTGATAAGGTCCCCTTCGATAGTGTGAAAGACTTTGCACCCATCGGAAAAATTGGTGACGCTATTTTGATCTTGGTGGCAAACAATGATTTTCAAGGGAAGACCTTGGCAGAGGTGATTGCAATTTCTAAAAAAGATCCCAACGGATTGTCTTATGGCACATCGGGTTCTGGTGGAACACCTCATATTGCGGGTGAATTGTTTAAGCAAAAAGCAGGCGCAAATTTAGTTCATGTTCCCTATAAAGGTGGTGGCCAAGCTTTGCTGGATCTCTTGGGTGGCAATGTACCCCTCGTCTATACCGCTGTTGCGGGTGCGAATCAGTATGTCGCTACAGGACGGATACGCGCCATAGCAGTGTCTAGCGCTAGAAGGAGTCCCAGCATGCCAGACGTGCCAACTTTTATTGAAAGTGGCGTGAAAGATTTTGTGATTGATGATTGGGTCGGTTTGTTGGCGCCAGCAAAAACCCCTAAGCCCATTATCGACAAACTCAATAAAGCCTTAAATGAGATTTTGAATTCTCCGGAAGGTAAAGCCAAGCTGTTAGCGATGGGTATTTTTCCATCACCTGGCACTCCAGAAAAATTTGGCGAGCAAATTAAATCTGATTTGGTACGCTTTGCCCCAATTGTGAAATCAGTCCAAACGAAATCAGAATAACGGGGCACCTGCGTATCAGGCAACTAATTGAATAAGTGGTAGATGATCGGAATTGCAACTGCGCTAATCACGCCGTTCATTCCCATGGCTAAGCTGGCGTAGGTGCCGGCTTCAGGGTGGATGCTAAACGCACGTGACGTGCCGATACCATGCGCGCCAATACCAATGGCAAAGCCGCGTTGCCACCACGCTTTCATTCCTAAAGCATTGAGGACAAAGGGGGCCAAAATCGCTCCCAAAATGCCGGTGCTCACTGCAAAGATAGCGGTAAGGGTGGGCGAGACGCCAATGCGTTCTGCAATACCCATTGCAATCGGTGCGGTGACCGATTTCGGGTACATCGCTCCAGTGATGCTGTTATCGGCACCTAGCAGCTTGGCAATTTCCACCGCGCTCACAATCGACACGAGGCCGCCAGTGCAAAGCGAGGCTAGCAAAGGAAGCGATCTGCCTTTGAGGCTGCTAAGACCGCGATAAATCGGAATGGCCAAGGAAACAGTGGCCGAACCCAGCAAGAAGTGGATGAACTGAGCGCCTTCGAAGTAGCTTGAGTAAGGCATATCAATACCCTGAATGGTCGTTGCCACAATTAAGATGGCAATGGCTACTGGGTTGGCCAGGGGATTTTGCTTGGAGTGCTTATAAATCGTGAGGCCAATTTGATAGGCCGCCAAAGTGATGAAGAGCGCAAATAGTGGGCTGCCCGAGAGATAGACCCAAATCTCGACGATGGAATGTTTTTCACTCATCGCGGACCTCCTTGCTCAGGAAGCGCACCACCAATGCGCTTGAGCCAATTGTCAGAATGACGCTGGCTACCAGTGCAGAGATGATCGCCAAGGCATTGGCTTTAAGTTGGGGTAAAAACAGCACCACCCCTACTGCCGCCGGGACAAACAGTAGGCCAAAGTATTGACTGAACCCATCGGCTACTGCAGCTAGCTCAGCATTAATTCCTTTGCGAATAACAAGCCATAGCACCAAAAGTACTAGCCCAATCACTGGGCCAGGAAGGGTCGGTAAGAGGAACTTGGAGATGATTTCCCCAAGACTCTGAAATAAAAGGATTTGAACAAGGCCGAAAATCATGTTCCGATCTTACAGGCTCTCATTTATGCTGCATAGCAATAATTCATTTCTTCAGTAAGATAAACACACGAAAACCAAAGGGTTTTTAGAGCAGACCTTTTGGAATATAAAAATACGCGAATGCGTTGCAACTAGAACAGAGACGAATAGGAGACCACTCATGGCTGAGTTAAATGTCAATGGTAAGAAATACAAAGTAGATGTTGATCCTGATACCCCATTGTTGTGGGTGATTCGTGAACAAATCGGCTTAACAGGTACCAAGTATGGTTGTGGCGTAGGTCAGTGTGGCGCCTGTACGGTGCTCTTCGAGGGCCAAGCAATGCGCAGTTGTTCATTGCCAGTTGCAGCTGCTGAAGGTAAAAAAATTGAAACCATTGAGAGCTTAGAAAAGAGTGGTCAACTCTCTAAGGTACAAAAAGCATGGGTCGACAATCAAGTGCCCCAGTGTGGCTATTGCCAATCTGGCATGGTGATGGCAACAACCGCTTTGTTGCGCAACAATCCAAAGCCAACGGATGCTCAGATCGATGAATCGATCACCAATATTTGCCGTTGCGGCACATTCCAACAAGTGCGTGCAGCGATTCATGCTGCTGCCAAGGCTTAAGGAGGAAACGATGACTACTACTACTATTAACACCTCCCGCCGTCATTTTGTTGTTGGCTCCACAGCGATCGCTACCGGCTTAGCGATTGGCTTTGATTTTGTCTTCATGGCCGAAGCCAATGCAGCCATGGGTACTGGCACTACTTCAATGACCCCTTTGTCCACACCTGAAATCGGTGTGTGGGTTGTAGTAAAGCCCAATGATGATGTCGTTGTTCGTATCGTGCGCTCCGAAATGGGCCAAGGCACGATTACCGGTTTAGCACAAATGGTTGCCGAAGAATTAGAGTGCGACTGGAAAAAAGTAAGCTATGAGTATCCATCTCCAGCAGAAAGCTTGAAGCGTAAGCAAGCTTGGGGAAGTTATTCCACTGGCGGCAGTCGCGGTATTCGTACGTCAGAACAATATGTTCGTAAAGGTGGCGCAGCTGCGCGCATGATGTTGATTCAGGCAGCGGCCGATCAATGGAATGTGCCAGCCGCAGAGTGCGTTGCAGCCAATAGCGTCATTACCCACACACCTTCTGGTCGCAAAACTACATTCGGTAAGGTTTCTGTAGCGGCATCACAGTTAGCGGTTCCAACGGAAGTGCCATTAAAGGATCCAAAAGCATGGAAATTGATCGGTAAGCCAGTCAATCGCATTGATGGTGTTTCAGACAAGGTTACTGGCCGTCAGGTGTATGCAATTGATTTAAAGATGCCCGGCATGTTGGTAGCTAACATCAAAGAGTCCCCGGTCTTTGGTGGCAAAGTGAAAAGCTATGACGCTGCTAAAGCGCAAAGTATGAAGGGTGTGAAGAAAGTTGTTCAAGTGGGCGACTCTGCAGTTGCAGTTGTAGCAGAAACGTTCTGGCAAGCGAAGACTGCCTTAGATCAAGTTAACATCGTTTGGGATAACGGTGCAAATGGCAATGTATCTAGTGCATCGATCAAGAAAATGTTAGAAGAGGGCCTCACTGCAAATGATGCTTTCGTGCACAACACCAATGGTGATGTGAATTCCGCTCTTTCTAGCGCTTCTAAGAAAATTGAAGCTACTTACTTCTATCCATTCTTGAATCACGCAACTCTAGAACCACAAACGGCTACTGCAAAGTGGACTGCCGATTCTTGTGAGGCTTGGGTTCCTACTCAAGACGGTGAGGCGTCATTGGCAGCTGTGATTGCAGCCTCTGGTTTACCTGCTGAAAAATGTAATGTGTACAAGGTTAATCTCGGTGGCGGCTTCGGTCGTCGTGGTGCATTCCAGGATTACACAACGCAAGCGGTCAATATTGCTAAGCAAATGCCTGGTACTCCGATCAAATTGATCTGGACTCGCGAAGAGGATATGACTCAGGGCCGCTATCACCCCGTCATGATGTGTAAGATGACTGCTGCAATTGATGACAAGAAGAACGTAACCGGCATCAATATGCGTTTATCTGGTCAGTCTATTTTGGCTGCGGTGCGTCCAGCGGTTGTAGCAGCGAATAAAGGTAAGGATCCTCTGACTTTCCAAGGTCTTGAATCAAGTGGTGAGCATGGCATTACTTACAGCTTCCCGAATTTGACGATTGATCATGCGATGCGTAATACGCATGTCCCGCCAGGATTCTGGCGCGGCGTAAACGTAAACCAAAACGCGATCTTTATTGAAACTTTTATGGATGAGCTGGCAGAGGCAACTGGCATGGATGCTGTGGAGTTCCGTCGCAAGCATATGCAAGAGTATCCACGTGCTGTAGCGGTCTTAAATGCTGTCGCGGATGGTATCGGTTGGACTAAGCCTGCAGCACCAGGCGTTTATCGTGGTGTAGCACAGATGCGTTCATTTGGCAGTTATGTTGCTGCTGCTTGTGAGTTATCAGTTACCAATGGTACTGATGTGAAGATTCATCGTATTGTTGCTGCCACTGATCCAGGCTACGCCGTGAATCCAGCGCAAATTAATCGCCAAGTATCTGGTTCGTTTGTGTATGGTTTATCTGCTCTCTTCGAGGAAGAAATTACCCTTGAAAATGGTGCAGTTGTGCAGAAGAACTTTGATACCTTCAACTCTATTCGCTTGGCGCAAATGCCTAAGGTGGAGACCATCATTATTGAGGGTGGTGGCAAAGAGTGGGGTGGTGTTGGTGAGCCAACGATTGCTGTAGCAGCGCCAGCGGTGCTCAATGCAATCTATCGCGCCACTGGCAAACGCTACCGCACAGTACCTTTGAAGAATAGCGGCATTAAGCTGGTCTAAACATCAAAGTATTGTGAAGCGTCGATGATGAAAAAGGGGTGCGTACTAGCAAGCGTCTTGCTAGTCGCCCTCAATTTCAATTTAGTGTTTGCGCAAACGATTGTTGGTGGCGTTATCAATGAGCCGTTAACGGCAACCCCTGGGGATCCAGTGCGCGGTCGTTCTATCGTTGCCAGTCGTCAAACCGGTTTATGCCTTCTCTGTCATAGCGGGCCATTTCCGGAGGAGCGCTTTCAAGGAAATTTGGCTCCTGAGCTCAGCGCAAGTGTTGCCCAGTATTCGGCTCCACAATTGCGCGCCAGAATAGTCGATGCCAGCTACTTTAATCCGAATACCATCATGCCAGCGTATTACCGTACCGATCATTTGCAGCGAGTGGCACCAAAGTTTGCGGGCCAAACAATTTTGACTGGTCAAGAAATTGAAGATGTGGTGTCCTTCTTGTTAACTTTAAAAAAACAGGCTCAATAATGAATTTAGACTTTTCTTTTCAGCCTAATCGTCGACGTTGGCTCGGACGCTTACAAAAGCTAAGCCTCTTAGTAATTGGTACATGGTTTAGCCCTCTGACGGTATTTGCTAAAAAAGAAGATGCGACTAAAGCAATTCAAGACATCTCTGGTGGTAAAGCAGTGCAAGAGGGTAGGGTTTCTATAGTGATTCCCCCGTTAGTGGAGAACGGTAATCTCGTGGTGTTAAAGGTGAGTGTTGAGAGCCCGATGACGGTCACTAACTACGTCAAAGCAATCCACGTCATTGCAGAAGGCAATCCACTGCCTAATATTTTTACCGCCTATCTCACTCCTCGCTCTGGGACCTCCAGTATTACTACGCGTGTTCGTTTGGCTGATAGTCAGACTGTCTGGGCTATTGCGCAAATGAATGATGGTAGTTTTTGGAGTGGCCATGCTGAAACCTTGGTAACCCTTTCTGCCTGCACGGAGTTGGTATGAGTAAAACGTCGCGAACCTCGATTACGATGCCCGCCAGCGCAAAGAAGGGCGCTATTATTGAAATTCGTGCGATTGCTCAGCACGATATGGAGTCTGGATTTCGCTACACAGAGAGTGGTAAGCCCATTGCCCGTGACATCATTCGCACCTTTGCCTGTACCTATAACGATATTGAAGTGTTTAAGATGGATTTCTACCCGGGTATGGGTGCCAATCCTTTAGTCATTTTCACAACTATCGCCACAGAAACGGGCACGCTCGAATTTAAGTGGTCAGGGGATGATGGTTATGAGGCCATCAATCAGGCACACATCACCGTTTCATGAAAAGGGTGTTGATTCCTTTGCTGATTAGCGCTGCCGGCTTTGTAATGGCAGCCGATAACCCAGCTAAACAAAAGCTTCAATCGAGTTACGAGCTGATGACTCTGGAAAATAAGGCGATGCAAGATGATTCTAGTCTTAATCCAGCCATGTTCTGGGTGGTAGATGGTGAAGCTGCCTGGAATGAAAAAACGGGAACGCAGAATCAATCGTGCGCCGGATGCCATGGAGATGTTCAAAAATCCATGCGTGGGGTAGCCAGCCAATTTCCCAAAATTATCCACGGCAAGTTGCAAACCCTGGAAGGGCAAATCAATCAATGTCGTACCAAGGCCCAGGGTGCCAATGCACTTGCTTATGAAAGTAAGCTACTGTTATCTTTAACGGCCTTAGTAGCTAATCAGTCGAAGGGAATGCCTATTGCTGTTAAAGAAACTGCTAGCAATAAGGTAGATCTACAAAAAGGGCGGCAATCTTTTTATGAGCGTATGGGTCAACTCAATTTATCTTGCGCTCAGTGTCATGAAGATCGTGCTGGTCTTAAGTTGGGGGGCAGCCCCATCCCGCAGGGGCATCCCAATGCCTACCCCATCTATCGACTGGAATGGCAAACTCTTGGCTCACTGCAGCGACGTTTGCGCAACTGCATGAGTGGCGTCAGGGCGCAGCAGTATGAATATGGTTCGCCAGAGATGGCGCAACTTGAACTATTTTTGGCTTGGAGAGCGCGCGGTCTGCCCCTGGAGTCCCCAGGGGTCAGGCCTTAGAAAACAATCGCTTAGTCAGAGAAGACGACTGAGGTCGTGCCGTTAATTAAGACACGGTCATGCAGGTAATAACGGAGTGCGCGAGATAAGACGGTGCGCTCTAAATCACGCCCTTTGCGTACAAGATCTTCCGGTGTATCGCCATGAGTTACGCGGGTAACGTCTTGCTCAATAATTGGACCTTCATCCAAGTCGCTAGTGACAAAGTGGGAAGTGGCGCCAATCAATTTAATACCGCGAGCATGGGCTTGATGGTATGGCTTAGCACCCTTAAAGCTTGGCAGGAAAGAGTGATGTACGTTAATGCAGCGGCCCGATAACTTGGTGGATAGATCATCCGACAAGATTTGCATATAGCGCGCCAAGATCACCATATCGACTTTAGAGTCAGCAATAATTTCCAGCAACTTGGATTCCTGTGCAGGCTTGGTTTCTGGAGTAACCGGTAAATGATAGAAAGGAATGTCAGCAAAATCGATGCTGGCATAAACCTCACGTGGATGATTTGAAACAATACCGCAAATAATCATTGGCAATTCACCGATACGCCAGCGGTAGAGTAGGTCAACCAGGCAGTGATCAAGCTTAGATGCCATGATCAAGACGCGCTTCAAATCTTTTACTGCGCGCAGATTCCAGGTCAACTCAAAACGTTTAGCAATTTCGGTAAAGCCTGAGCGCAATGTATTGCCATCGGTAGGGCAGCTAAAACTCACACGCATAAAAAAGCGCTTAGACGCTTTGTCGTCAAATTGCTGAGCTTCTTCAATATCGCCACCAGCCTGAAAAATATAAGTGGATACGGCAGCCACAATTCCAGGTTTGTTAGGGCAGGTTAGGGTGAGGTAATAGTTTTCTGTTGTCATTGCTCAATTCATCTCAAGATTGCTAATAGAGGCTAATTTTAGTCCTAGCCCACCAAAATGTATGACATTGCCTAGTTCTATTGCTTGGCAGACTCTTGTTTTGTATCCAAAGGGCCTGGCAAAGGAGTGCTGTAATCGGTTACTGGCGGCAAGGTGATCTCCTCACAAATTGGTTTAGGTCCGACCACATTTAAGAAACTGCATTCCTTTTTAGTAGCCGCAGATGCCGCATGCTCAAGAGGAGATTTTCCGGTGGTAGCAGTTGATGCAATGCTCGTGGCAGTAATCGGGTTGGCCACTGCCGCTGCCGCCACAGTACTGCCTGCCGTGCTGGCTGCTGCAGAGGTGGAACTCCCAATCGCTACAAGTGGTGCCGCGCAGCCCTGAAATAGTAGGGCGCTAGCGATCAAGCAATAAGACACTAAGGTTTGTAGGCGCGCTAGCTTCACAGGATGGCTGAGAGGGATCACTTGTTATGAAGCTCTAAGGAACGCTCAACCTTTTCTGATTTCATCTGCAGCGGTAAATATTCATTGTTTGCCCACAGTGGATTCATATTGCGATAGAGCTTACTTTGTACCCAGCCAGATTGACCAGCTTGATAAATAAACAAAGACTTTTCTAAATCAGATAAGTCGTAGATGGTGCGTAAGCTGGGTGCTTGTAAAGTTTCATAGGGATTCTTAGAGCGCAACAGCTCTAGTCTGCCTACATTGATCGTATTGCTGTCACCAGGGAACGGTGTTTGAATATTAAAGAAGTTACCTAGTACAGGGATTTTGCTTAAGGGGCGATGCTCAGAAATCGCAGTATGCGCTTCACCCCAGGACCATTTTTTAGGGTCTTTGCCGTATTCCGTACTGAGATAATCCAAAGCCTTGTTGAGGGCATCATTAGCAGATTCTTGACAGTTCTCTACTTGCTCTGTTTTGGGGTTGTCACACCAGGGGCTATTTGGATTTTGTACTTGATGAATCAAGGCGCCCCGGTAATTGCGGTCACCATAATTGAGTGAGAACAAATAGCTTAAGCGCGAAAATAAATTACGCGTTAATTGGTCTGCCCAAGCATTAAAGATCAGAGCACCTGCGCTATCAACCTTCATATCGCCATTAAAGCTCTGAATAATTTCTTGCGCCTGAGCGGCCACGGGGTGATTCGATGTGCTGGATTTAAAAAGTGCTAGCAGCGGGACGGCGGTTAGAGAGTAGGTGTCTGCTTGCATCGTTTTCATGAAACCTAAATCATGCGTATTTTTAGATTTGATCAAATCGACGATGCGGTCATAGCGTGCTGATAAATCCCAATCACCAGTCAAGGGGTTGGGATCATTGCTAGCAATAATTCTTTGGTTAGCGGTAGCAATCCAACCTTGCTCTGGATTATTGCTGGCCGGTAATTGTTCAAATGGGACGTATCCATTCCAGTCATATTGCTTTTCCCAGCCAGGGGCTGGGGCAACCCCATATAAACCTTGATGCAGCACGCGCTTGGGGGCAACGCCAGCTGCTTGATAGCTAATATTCCCATCGACATCAGCCATCACGACGTTTTGCATGGGAGCATAATTTTTTCGCAAGGCTGTCTTAAATGAATCTATATCTTTAGCGCGGTTCATTTCGAGTAGACCTGCGACGGATTGATTTTCAAGATCAAGCGCAGTCCAGCGAAGTGCTAGCGCAAAACGACTAGTGTCAATTGCACGTTTTGCGCGAGCATAGGAATCCGACATCACGGGGCCATGACGCGTCTCTTTCACAATAAATTGGAGTGGTGGCGCATCTTTAATATCGATGATTTCTTGGCGCACCTTAAAGGGCAGCATGCCATCAGGACCGCGGTACATACCTGGATTTTTGGGATCCAATTGTTCGATGTAGACGTCTTGAACATCTGGATTGGTGTTTGTAAAACTCCATGCGTATTTATCGGTTCTTCCTAAAACGACTGCCGGTATTCCGGGGAGGGTGCCACCGATAACGTTGAGTCCAGGCGCATCCAAGTGGGCGAAATACCAAATCGCTGGCGCAGAGAGGCCTAGATGAGGATCGTTTGCAAGGAGGGGTTTGCCGCTTACTGTTAATTTGCCGCTCAGAGCCCAGTTATTGGAGCCAATACCGTCTTTGCCGCCTGGCAGATCGATACTGGAAAGCTCGGTAGCTGGAAGATTTTTGGATTTACCGTCTTTGCTAGATGGGTTGGGATTGAAAATATTGAGCTCTTTATAGAGCTTGGCAAAATCGACTCTAGTGACCGGTTCACCGACCTCAAAGGGCGGCATCACTTCCCAGACTTGCTCAGTGGTCAGATACTGTGAGAGCTCAAGTCTTTGCAATTCTTTTTGCCAGTTACCACCAAGATCGTAGGCCATCATCAACATCCAAGCTACGCTATCTGTTGGTGACCAATGCCCTGGTTTTGAGCCTGTTAAAAGGTACTCAACTGGTAGCGCCCAGCCGAGTTGTGCATTACCGGCATTGACACCATCTGCATATGCTTGGAGTAAACGTTTAGCAGCAACTGGGTAACGATCAAATTGACGTTCAGCTGCGCGCTTGACCCCAAGCGTGCGAATGAAGCGATCAATACTGACAGTTTCGCTGCCGAGAATTTCAGAGAGGCGACCGCTGGCAAGACGACGATTAATCTCCATTTGCCAAGAGCGCTCAGAAGCATGTAGATAACCTAAGGCAAATAGAGCATCCGTTTGGCTATTGGCTTTAATGTGGGGGACGTCAGCTTCATCAAATGTGATGACAACCGTGTCACCCAAACTTTTGATGGTGTGCTTTCCAGAAGGATTGGATTTGGCGCAATAGAGGTAAACCAAAACAACAGTCAGTATGAGCACTAAGATAATGCCGCTCACCCACGAAAGAGGGCGTAAGAACTTACGCAGTCCTGCTGATTTACCAATGGGCTTCATGAATAATATTTTAGTATTGTTGCCTCTGAAAGCCCAAGCACTCCGGAATGGGTCTTCCAGGCCGCTTTTTACGCTTGCATGCTAAAATTTGCCTTGTCTTGATTTATTTAGCGCGGCAGTTCCTGCTTGTGCGGGCCCGAGTGGTGAAATCGGTAGACACAGCAGATTTAAAATCTGCCGACTCAAAAAAGTCGTGCCGGTTCGATTCCGGCCTCGGGCACCACCATCCACTCTCTATTTGCACCTAAAACAGGCATTTTCTGTGGGTTTTAGGGCCTATTTATATGATTTTTAAGGGAATTCCTCGTAAAATCTAGTACTAATCTACTAGATCAATACGGCTTGAGTAATTCCCCGGGGGTGTTGCCCCATCATCTTCTTGTTAAACGCTTTGATTCTTTTTCTTTAGGGGCGAAGAAGGCCTTTGCCTTTTCCATTTTTCTGGTTTGCTCATCCAGTGCACTGAATGCCGCTGCTGCAACACTAGCCCCCAAGACTTTGCCGACCAACGGCCAAGTGGTTTCCGGTAGCGCCACCATCTCTCAATCGCAAACCGCTAGTACAGCAACGATGAATGTGAATCAAACTTCACAGCGCGCCGTGATCAATTGGGATAACTTTAACGTCGGTAAAAATGCCACGGTGAACTTTAATCAGCCCAATGCCAGTGCGGTGACCTTAAATCGCGTGACCGGTGGCAATGCTTCGGTGATTGAGGGGGCTGTCAGAGCTAATGGTCAAGTAGTGTTCGTTAATGAAAACGGGGTGACCTTTACCAAGGGAGCAACCGTCAATGCTGCGGGTGTCGTAGCCACCACCATGAACATTGCTGATAAAGATTTCATGGAAGGTAAATCTACTTATCAAGGCAATGGCGCTGGCACGGTGATTAACGAAGGTAAGATTAAAACCAATGTCGATGGTGGCTACATTGCCTTATTGGCACCAGAAGTGCGCAATGATGGGTATCTGATTGCCAAAAAAGGTGCCGGCACTGTTGCGCTAGGTTCTGGCGAGCAAATCACGCTGGACTTTAAGGGCAACTCCCTTATTTCCCTAAAAGTGGATAAAGCTGCTTACCAGGCTTTAATCGAAAACAAGCGTGTCGTTGAAGTCAACGGTGGTTTGGTGGTTATTGCCGCAGGTTCGGCTAATCAGCTGATGGCAACCGTAATCAAAAACACTGGCAAGATCTCAGCGTCTTCAATGGTGAACAACGGCGGTGTAATCGAGTTAGTTGCCAACACTGTGACCCAAGCGGGCAAGGCAGTGGCCAATAGCCAAACTGCTCAAGGTGGTCAGATCAACATCGCGGGCAACGACATCACCGTAGCCCAAAGCTCGAAAACCACTGCTACCGGTGCAACTGGTGGTGGTCAGGTAAATATCGGCTTGGCAACTACGAAGGTGAGTGGCGGTAGTCAAGTGAATGCCGTGACCCCACCAACGCCAGCTATCATTGCCGCCAATTCAAGCCAAGCAGCCCAAAGCAATCAAATGGCCAAAACAGTTACCGTAGAACAAAACGCCGTAATCGACGCATCAGCCACCAAAACGGGTAATGGCGGAACGATTGCCATTTGGTCTCAAGTGCAAACGACGATTGCCGGCATCCTCCAATCGATGGGTGGCGCACTATCGGGTAATGGTGGCTTTATTGAAACCAGCTCTAAAGGCCAAGTCAGCATCGCCCCAACCATGAGCATCAATACCAGCGCCAATAATCAAAGCGGTAAATCAGGCACTTGGCTTCTAGACCCCATTGATCTGACGATTGATCGGGCAGCAGCGAACCTGATTTCCCAAGTGTTGGCTAATAGCAATGTCACTATTGCGGTGACGAATAGTACGATCGCATGCCCCATTGGTGCATGTACGCAAAACGGCACTGCTAGCCTGACCATTGCTAGTGGGGCAGATATTCTTAAAGCCGGAACAAATTACACAACCCTGACCCTTAGTTCTGCCGGTATCTTTAACCTCAATGCAAATATTAGTGGTCAGAACTTAGATGTCATCATCAGCTCTTCGATCGCCTATCTCAATGTTGGCACTACCATCGCTGCCTCTAAAGTAACCGTTCAGGCCCAAACGATATACAGCGCTGGCACGATCCAAACAAGTAACTACCTGAGCAACACCAATCCAGGTTCGCTTGGTAATGTCATCCAATTATTAGCCCAGGCCATTTATGTCTCGGGACGTTTATCGGCTAACGCACCTCAAGGGGTGGCGGGATCAATCAAGCTCGATGCCAATACCATCTTCTTGCAAAACGGTGCTGTACTGGAGGCTAGCGCAGAAGAGGGTGGCCAGATTACAGTTGCTGCCAATGACTCTACTTGGAGCGGTGCTGCTATTCAGGCAAATGGCGGCAATGGCAGGGGAGGTACGCTAGCCATTAGTGCAGCAAACGACCAGCATTTCGACCAAGCATTACTGCAATCCAATGGCACTACTGATGGCGGCGCCATCACTATCACCACAGCCAGTGGTGACCTCATCATCCAAAACTCCACAATCCAAACCAACGGCAGTAATGGCCGTGGCGGAAGCATTGGTGCATCTGCAAGTAATTACGTCACCTTCCAAAATACCGCGATCAATGCAAACGGCAATACCCAAGGTGGCACGATCAAGATAGGCAATGATGCGGACCACGGCACATTGCCTTTTGCTTTATTAACCTCCCTAGATCAATACACCAGCATTAGCGCTGCTCAAACTGACTCCAATGCGACTAATAAAAATGGTGGATTTATCGAGACCTCAGGACAGACCCTGAATCTTCTAGCCTCAATTAATGCTGGTAGAGGGGGTATGTGGTTGTTAGACCCATATTTGCTGACTATTACAGGCGCCCAAAACGTCAATGGTTCTTCTGCCACTAATACCTATATAGGTTCTGTAGGTTTAACAACAATCTCCAACTCGACTCTCAATGCTGCGCTGAATATTGCTGCAGTCACCATAACGGATAGTTCTGGGGATATCACTATTAATGGACCGATTCTCGGGACTAACTCCTTAACCATTGTTGCGAGCTCCGGCAACATTCAGGTAAATGCTGGAATTACGCTGACTGGGGTAGGCTCTTCAATCACTCTTAAAGCGAGTGGATATATTTCTACTAATGGCGCTAACACCTTCCAAACGAATGGTGGAGATGTCATTTTCTGGTCTAACTCCGGAAATGTATCTAGTACTAGTGCGACAAGCGCCAACTTCATCTATGTGGATTCAGGCACTCAAATGCTTACCCATGGCGGCGCCATTTATCTTGCTGGTGGAGCATCATCCCCGGTTGGCACAACTACTGCCAATGGAAATCAGTATCCAACTGGCTATGCATTTACGGGAACTCAAACCACGGTTTCAAGTGCTGCTGGACTAGTAGGAGTTGGTTCTGGGGTTTTGTTGGGACCCTACGCAGGCCGCTCTGACCCGATCATTCTGAAATCAGCCGGTGGAAATGTTGTGATCGCGGGCGCAGAGACCAAAGCAACCAGCGATGGATTGCCAGGGTTTTCTAGTCAGTCCTCATTCTTGATTGATTCTGGCACTGGCAATATTTCCATCTCAGGCAAAGCGCACAGTGGCCATGGTATTGAGCTTGGTTATGGCTCTGCTTACAGCAATATTGTCATTACATCAGCCTCAACATCGCCTAATGCTATTCAAATTAGCGGCACCTCCGAGGTTGGCTATGGGTATGAGGGTTTTTGGGCTGTGCATCTTGCCGATTCAAATACTCCAGGTGTGTTGATTCAGGGTACTGGCCTCGGTGGTGGCGTGAGCGTCACGGGAATTAATGCTACCTCAGGAGTTGGTCTTTATTTAAGTGATATCGCCATTCTTTCAAGCGGGGGACCCGTTCGACTCAATGCAACAACTTTTGTGATGCAAGGTACAACAGCATTTTTGGGTGCCTGCTCTGGCAGCAGTTACCCTTGCTCCAGTTACACAATTGGTTCGGATACTTATACGCCGGTTACTAATTCCTCGGGTAGCGTCACGATCAATGTCGACTCAAGAAGTGTAGGTGCTTATGTATGGAATGGTGTTTTAACAGTTAACACCACCGCAGGCCTGACCATTGCTCCTTATACGAGCAATGGTTGGTCTGGCACTGCCTTTAACTGGTCTGGAACAAATTCTGTATCTAGTGGCGGAATTAATACCTTTACGGCAGATGCCAACAGTTTTATTGGCGCAGCAAATATGTTGGTCGTACGGGGTATTAATACGCTCACCATTGGTGCTGCAAACAACACCAATGATGTCAATATTTCGCAGGACGTCAGTCCATTTGGAGCAGTCACTGTCTATGGCGGCAATATTAATGTTAATGCGACCATTAATAATCTATTGGGCAATATGTTGCTGCAGAGTACTAGTGGTGACATCACTATCAACTCTGGCATTAATTGGGGTGCTGGAACAACATTAACTTTGAGCGCCTACGCCAATATCTATATCAACTCGCATCTCTCATCCACTGCGGGAACGATGAATGTGATCTATGGTAGACAGTATTCCAATGGATGCACTGCATCGCTTAACCCAGTTTGCAGCGCTTTCTTAGTCAAAGGTAGTGTTGGCATGGATTCCGGCTCAACCTTATCTATTCAGCAAGGTTCATCATCGTTCTACAACCATCTCTACACCATCATTAATACCTTGGGTGTCCAGGGCGACACCAGCGGTACGACATTGCAAGGCATTAACACTAGCTCTTCCGCAGGTTATTACGCAATTGGGAATGACATCGATGCTAATGCCACCGCGAGCTGGAATAGCGGTACGGGTTTCACCCCAATTGGTAGTGCTGCCACCAGCGGCATTTTTGGGAATACTAGCGATGGTTATATACAGGGATTGGGTAATCGCATTATCCATCTGACCATTAACGCAACTGCTGGCCAATATATCGGACTAGTGACACAGTTGGGCCCTAATGGACAAATTTCGAATCTTGGTTTAGATGGCGGCATGATTAAGACGAGAACGAATACCACAGTGGGCATAGGTTCTTTTGTGGGTTATGTGGGCTCTTGGTCAACGGTTGGCCTTGTTGGAAATTATTCTTCAGCTTCAGTGGTGTATGAGCCAACCAACAATCCTACAAGCTATGTTTTTATTGGCGGTTTAGCAGCCGATACAAATCAGGCTCTCAAGCCTCAGCTAAAAGATAATGCATTCACAGGAACTATCAATGTCACTATTCCTGGAAATGCGACATCAGCCATCGTCTATGTTGGCGGCCTTCTGGGTAGGTTAGTACAAAACCCTCTATCCAATAGCTTTAGCTCTGGCACCATTACAGTAGACAATTTTGCCGGTGCTGGAATGTTTGTCGGCGGTTTAGTAGGTGAGTGGTGGGGTGCAGGCGCCTCACAAATTAGCAATAGCTATTCCAGCACAACCATCAATCTTGGTAACCACACTGGCGCAAGAGCAGCAGCGGTTGGTGGTTTGGTTGGAGAGGGTAGCAATGCTAACTGCACTGCAAATACAAACTTATGCGGAACTATTGCTAATAGTTATGCGGTAGGCAATATCACAACGGGTACAAACTGGTATAGCGGTGGTATTTTGGGTTATTTCAATTCAACGGCCAGTGTCAATCCTTACAAATACAACAACGTCTATTCTTCGGTCAATATTAATAATCCTACTGCTGCAAACATAGGCGGCATTATTGGTTATATCAATGCAACGCCCGGATCGGGTTGGGCCTCTGAAGGGCAGCCTATTTTTACCAATACCTATTGGAATACCGATCTTGAGCCAAATGCAATTGGCCAAAATATTAGCAATGCCTCGACTACAGGCGCAACCGGTCTTACCGCAGTCCTCTTCGGTACCCGATCTTCATTTCCGAGTTTTGATTTTGCCAATACCTGGACTTATTCTGGTTCCATAAACTCAGGATTGCCTTCCTTGATGATTTATAGCCCTCTCAAGGTGGCTCCAACCTATTTATATGTATTGCTTGTGCCGGGTAGTAGTGTATACGGACAAACGCCGACTTTCACATACGGAATTTATAACTCTGCGGACGGCACAAGCATTGTGTCACCAGCATTGTCTAATCTAGTTTCAGGTAGTGTGGTGTGGGGCGGCACTGTTCCTGATGCTAGCTCTTCAGTTGGGTCATATGTTGTTCGCTACCTTTCTGGACTGAATATCTCCAATTCTTCCTACAGCTTGCTCGCAGGTAACGGTAAAAGCTGGACTATTACACCTGCACCATTGGGAATTCAGGTGAATGCCACTTATAACGGCGGTAATGTATTTACGCCAAGCAACAGCACAATTACTACCTCTGGCTTGGTATCGGGGCAGTCTATTACTAGTGTGTCAGCAAGCTCTAATCTAGTAGGCCCTGGAAACTATGTGACCAGTCTTAGCGGTACTGGCGGATTTGTTGCAAGCAACTACATGATCTATAACGCAAACGAAGTAGGTAACGCTGGTATACAAAACGGTGCCGTCTATTCCGGAATCCCGAGTGGTTCGAGCAATCTTGGCGGAACCAATTTAGTGGCCTTAGCTCCTAAACCAATCACGATTACCAACAATGTTGTCTCGGCAACCTACGATGCGAACACTTCTTATGCAGCTTTAGTAGCTTCTGCTGGATATAGTCTCAGCGCACCATTGGTTGGAGGTG
The DNA here is from genome assembly GCF_018881575.1 of Polynucleobacter sp. UK-Kesae-W10. Classification (GTDB taxonomy): domain Bacteria; phylum Pseudomonadota; class Gammaproteobacteria; order Burkholderiales; family Burkholderiaceae; genus Polynucleobacter. The sequence goes on from NZ_JACVQB010000002.1 coordinate 261,183, forward strand.
ATGCTATTGGCGCCCTGAACCAGACGGTTACTATTAGCGGCGCTTTAGCTAGCGGTATTGCTCAGGCCGGCACATTCGTGAGTACTCCGGGCGCTGCTGTTTTATCTACCGGAAATGCGAATAACTATCTATTTAGTTACGCTCCAACAAGCAATACAGTAGCTAAGGCCAATCTTCGTATTACTGCGACACCAAGCTTGCTAGGCAATACCTACACTGGCGCAACGTATACCAGTACTTACACCACTACATTCTTATCAGCAACAGATGCCAATAACGCTACTATTACTGGTACGGTATCTGAATCAAATGCGGGGACTTATTCATCGCACTTGGCTGTGACGGGTTCATCATTGGTGAACTACAACACGCCAATCATTTCTGATGCAAACTTCGTGATTGCCAAAGCGCCATTAATTGTTAAGGCAATTAGTGCGAAGCGTGAAGCAGGCGCGGTATTCTCAGGTGGTAATGGGGTTGCGTATATTGGTTTGCAAAATGGCGATACCCCATCCGTTCTTTCTGGTACCTTGACGTATTCTGGTTCATCTCAAGGGGCAAGCACCGCCGGTACTTATGCGATTGTGCCTAGTGGTCTAACTAGTCAAAACTATGCCATTAGCTATGCGTCTGGAGATTTGGTCCTAACCCCTCAACCAGTGGTTTTAGTCCCAGTCTTTATTCCACCACCTGTCGTTGTGCCCGTTGTTGCCCCACCTCCGCCGCCAGCTGCCCCTCCAGTAATGGTAGTTGTCGCTCCACCGCCTAGTGTTGGTAGTGAAGGCGCTGCTCCGCCGCCCGGTCAAGTCATGCCACCTCCTCGTGCCACGATGACCGTAGTTGCTCCAGATGGCACGGTCAGCTTGGGTGCGGCCGCTCCAGCTGCGCCACCAGCTGCACCACCAAGTTCTCCTCCTGCTGCCGCATCGGCTCCTGCTACTGCATCCGCTCCTCCCGCAGCTCCGCCTGGTGCCGGCAGTTCAAGCTCAAACAGTAGTTCTAGCGCTTCATCTTCTGCTGATGGCAAATCTTCAAGTAGCAAAGATGGTAACGGCAAGTCTGAGCGAGTCGGTAAATACGATGCTAGGAAATTGGCTGCTTTGAAAGAGGCTGATAAAACAGATGCCAAGAAATCGGGCACTGGAACAGCAGCAAAATACGCTGGTAAGTATGCCAATGGCTTCCGAGCAGCAGAGAAGGTTGCCACCAAAGAAGCTGCTAAAGAGGGGGCTAAAGAGGGCGTTGCTAAACCTGGCACCAATACCGCCAAGGCAGCACCGCCAAGAGAAGGTAAGTACAGTAACCGCCTGAATGCCCTGGCGAATTCTGGGGCAGTCAATATGCCGCTGGCGCAAAACCAGCTAACGGCAACTGGCTTACCTCCTTTACCTGGTGCTCCGGTTGAGGTTGCGGTACCTACTGTTTTACGGGGCGGGGATAGCCTTTCCCAGTCCTATGATGATGTACCATCGATACGTAATTCAGGGGTTGCAAACGTAGGCCGTTCCCGTAATACAGAGAATTATCACGAAAGCTTAGAGTCGGTAAATCTGATGTCAACACTGAATTTATTTATTGTTCACTAATCATTGCAAATTGAATTGAAAGATGCCGCTTGGCAATAGGAATGTAAATACATGATTAACTTTTTTCACTCATTGCCAAATGAAGCAATTGGTCTGAGCATTATGTTTTTTGGTTTGCTATTTTCAACAGCGATTCCTTTTTACATTCGCTGGAAATATAAGCTCAATCCAGATGAGCATTTAGCAAAGGGCGCGGAAGAGGGTTTCAAATTATTTACCTCGATTACGCTTTTGCTGATTGCTTTTTCTTTAGTGCGCGTACAGGGCGATCATCGCAATGTAGAAGACTTAGTATCTAGGGAAGCAGCATTAATGCTTAAACTCAACCGCTCGCTGGCCGCCTTTGGCGGTGCCCAGGCTACTGAGTTGCAGGGCGATCTTAAAGATTATGCTAATGCGATCGTGAATGATGAATGGCCACTAATGGCTAAGGGTCAACGCAGCGAAGAGGCATCTAACGTGCTAACGGATTTGACACAAGGCATTCGTCTACTGGATCCCAGAAATCCCGTGCAGCAAATGGCTCGTGCAGAGATTGTGACTACACTCAATCAACTCTCAGACGTGCGAGAGGCGCGGCTATCGGCTGCAAGGCTTCAGTTACCAGCTTACCTTTGGGAGGCGCTGACAGTATCGGTTACCTTGCTGATTGTCTTTGGGTGGCTCCAAAATCCGCTGCCCAAAATGGTTGCCTACGTGGGCGGTGTCACGATCGGCGTGGCACTCCTGCTCACTTTGGTGATTGCCCTAGAAGGATTATTCGTGGGCGAGAGCCAAGTCAAGCCTGAAGCAATCCTGCATATATTGCCAAACCTAGGAGCATAGCTCGATGCCTCAAGCGCCAGCACCTAGCGATAACGTGCAATATATTCAGTTGCGGGGCTCATCTACCGTGCTGCGCATCATGCAAAGTATTGGCTCGCAATATATGGATGAGCATCCGGATGTTCGTTTGCCATTGGTCGGCGGCGGCACCTCGGTCGGATATAAGTCTGTATTAGATGGTAGCTGTGATATCGGTATGGCTTCCGGACAATGCTCGCCAGAAATCGACGTTTGGGCAGAGAAAAATAAATATGCCTATGAAGCGGTCACCATCGCAGTAGACGGCATAGCGGCGATTGTGAATCCAGCAAACCCCATTGCTGATTTGAGTTTGGATCAATTGCACGATATTTTTACCGGCAAGGTGACTGCCTGGTCGCAGGTAGGGAAGTATTCCGGCCTGATTAATGTGGTGAGTCATAACCCACAGCTAGGCACTTATGATCCCTGGAAGAGGCAGGTTGCTGGCAAGGATTACATTACCTTGCAAGCGACGGTGGTGAGCGGCCATCAAGAACTATTTCGCTTGATTAGCGCCGATAAAAATGCCATCGGCTATGTAAATGCTACTTTCTTAAAAAATGCCACCGTCAAAGCAATAGCCATTAATGGATATTTGCCTACCTACCAAAATATTAAGAGCGAAAGTTACCCTGTGCGCAACCCCTTACAGTTGCTCACAAGACCTTCACCAAGCGCAGAGGTTAAGAGTTACCTGGCGTACTGCTTGGATGCGAGCAAAGGCCAAGCGCTCATCAAAAATGCGGGCTTAGTACCCGTAAACGGAGATTAAGATGGATCGTCGTCAATTACTCCGCAACATTGGAATAGCATCACTTGCTACAGTCTGCGTTGGTGCTGGTGGTTGGATGGCTTACCCGCTGTTATTTCCAAAGATTCAAAAAGAGCTGATGATTTCTGGTTCCTTATCGGTTTCGCGATTCATTGCATTGCTCATTGGTCCGTTTATTGAAAAGTTTCCCAATGCCAGAGTAGCCATTCAGGGTGGAGGTTCTTATGCGGGTCTAGTGGCCCTACAAAACGGCGGCATTGATGTTGCCATGATGTCTAGGGATCTCAATTTTGATGAGTTCAACTTAGAACTGCGCTCTCATTTGATTGGCATCGAAGGCGTAGCTATTGTGGTGCACCCAGAATTAGGCGTTCAAAACATTACATTAGAGAAATTGAGTGAAATTTTTGAAGGTAATATCACCAATTGGAGTGAATTGGGTGGCCCCAATAAACGCATTCATTTGTATGGCAGGGCGGAAGGTTCCACTACAAGAGGCTTTGTCGAAGATGTCGTCATGCGCGGCGCAGCTTTTGATCGAAAACTAACGGTGTGTGATAGTGCCGTGCACCTTGCCAATGCAGTTTTGGGTGATCCGCATGGCATTGGCTATCTCACTATGCGTAATTTGACCGATCAATTAAAAGCAGTTGCTATTAATGGCATTGAAATTAGTGATAAGACGCTCTTGCTCAAAATGTACCCCTTAGCGAGAGATATGTTTTTGGTGAGCAAGAATACCGCCAATGATGTGGCTAAGGATTTTGTTCGCTATAGCTTGAGCGCACCTGCTCAAGATATTTTCGTTAAGCATGGCTTAACTCAGGTTTCTAAATAGAGGTTTAGCTTCATGGCTGGTATAGAAAACGAAATAGAAAAGCACTTATTTGCCGCATTAGATTGGCTCAGAAGCAAGCACCACATTCGTAAGGGCTTGGCCCTGGTGGTGATTGGTTTATTACTCGGCTTGGCAGGCAAATTTGCGTACGATCTCTATCCTCAGCATTACACCCTGAGTATTAGCGGTGGTGGCATGCTCACCAAGACACATTACCTCACGAAGGTCTTGCAGGATGAGGCGGCCCATCACAACATTACCCTCAATATTATCCCTACTACAGGCTCTTTTCAGTCACTCAATGAGCTCAATGATGGCCGTTTAGATTTAGCCTTTGTGCAGGGCGGTATTGCGCCAACAGGTTATGCAGATGTTACCCAGGTGGCTTCACTTGCTCCCGAGCTGATTCAGTATTTAGTCAGGCCTGATGTGAAGTCTATTCGGGATATTCGTGGCAAGACCGTGAATGTGGGTGAGAAAAACGGCGGCACGAGTATTGTTTCGAATCAAATCTTGCGCTTCTCGGGCTTGGTTCCTGAGGTTGATTACGTAGAAAAGAACTACTCGGACGAAGAGCTTTTGACAATGAAGACAGAGAAGTTGCCAGATGTTATTGTCCAAGTATCTTATGCGCCATCCGCTACTGTGGACTTCTTAGTCCAAAAGCGGAACTACCATTTGCTGGAAATGCCATTTCCACCTTCGCTTGCCATGCGTATGGGTTGGGTATCTGATGCCAAAATCTTGGCTTATATGTATCGGATTGCGCCAGCCGTACCAGAGACCGATATTCGGGTGGTTGGGGTCAATTTAAATTTACTCGCTAATAAAGATGTCAGTCCACGCGCTATCTCGCGCTTGCTCTATGTTTTATATAGCCCCCAAGTGAGCTCGCGCTTTGGCGTGCCACTCTCACAAGACAAGATGCTGAACCCATCTGGCTTCCCAATTTCTGAAGGCACTAGCAAGTTCATTGCAAGCCAACAGCCATTGATTACCAATCAAATGATTGATCAGATCAAAGGCGTCTTTGGCCTGATCATGACCTTGCTGTCTATTTCTCTGGTGATCTTCAAGTGGTTTAAAACGCCAGAGGATGATGAGCCCGAACATGAAGACGAGGAGGGTGGTGGCAAGCCGGGCCTTGGCGATCACTTCAATAGCATTACTGGAAACTTGTCTAAATTTGATTAGTGAGTTTGGATTGATGCGCTGTCTATTTCTGTATGTACTACTGCTTGTTGCCTATCCCATGACTGCCTTCGGTGCCGACGCATTGTTATTTGAGTGCAAGCGCACCGAAAAAGATTATGTCGAAGAGTATGAGATGAAAGTGCTGCCTGCAAGCGCAACTCAGAAAGCCAAAATCTTTTTAGATGATCGGGATCTTGATCAGTCCGATAGCAATGGCACGCAAACCGTCAAAAGCATTGTGGTTGCTCCAGGAGCAATATTGATGACGATCGAAGCGCGTTTTGATCCAGAAGTGGTGCAGGGCGCTCCCTATTCTGCTGGTACGGTGATGACGCAAATGACCTTGAGCCGCAATACTGGCGTGATGAAGAAGGTTGAGACGATTAACGGCGGTATCTTGGGTGCCACCCTTGGGAACGGTACTCGGGTCAGCGAAGAACTCTGTCGACCTGTTTCTGGGCGCTGAGCCCAGCATCGGTAATTGCTAATTGGGTTCGGTAACAAAGCCCAGTTTAGTGAGGCCAGCGCGACGTGATGCAGCCAAGACTTGAGCCACGTATTCATATTGAACCGACTTGTCCGCACGCAAGTTAATTTCTGGTTGTGGGTCTTTTTGAGCAGCTTTTTCAGCATAGCCGTCAAAGGTTTTGAGATCGATCGGGGTGCTGTTCCAAAAAATCTGCCCTTTAGCGTCGATCGAGAGCTGAACTGATTCAGGCTTCACTTCATTGCGAACGCTATTCGCTTTAGGCAGCTCGACCTTTACTGCTTGCTGAATGACAGGCAGGGTGATGATGAAAATAATCAAGAGCACCAGCATCACGTCAACCATCGGCGTCATATTGATTTCCGCCATGATGGCGTCTTCATTCTGATCATCTTGCATATGAAAAGACATGCTTATTCTCCAGACTTCACACGTGCACCAGTTACAAAGTAGGCAAGCAAGTCATTACCAAAACGATTAAGTTCGGCTACCAGTAGTTTGTTCGCACGGTTAATGGCGTTAAATCCGAGCACCGCTGGAATCGCCACCGCAAGGCCAAGGGCTGTCATGATCAAGGCCTCACCAATCGGGCCGGCAACCTGATCAATCTGCGCACTTCCGGAGCTGCTGATCGAAATCAAAGCATGGTAGATGCCCCACACCGTACCAAAAAGACCGATAAAGGGGGCCACTGCACCGGTAGAGCCTAAGAAGGTTAAGCCTTTTTGCAAGCTAGCAGCCACACTATCAATACCGTTTTTGATACTGCGCGCCATCCATTCCGAATAATTCAAAGTCTGCAGTAATTCGCGGTGATTATTGGATTGGCTTTGGTGATGCACGGAGGCGGAGCTAGCCGATTTAGCAATTTGAAAATAAGGATTGAGCTGGTGATTGCTAAATGCCTGCAATCCTTGCTCATAGGAAGTCGCGCGCCAGAAGTTGTCGAGCTCGGGTTTGAGCTTACGCAGATTGCGCAGTTCCCAAAAGCGGCTGAGCAAAATCACCCAAGTCACGATAGAGCAGGTCAATAGAGCCAGCGCCACAAAGCGGGTAATGGCATCGCCTTCAAGCCAAAGATTTGCTATTCCAAAGGGTGTGTTCATAGTGATTAATTCTTCAGATTAAATTTAATTAAAAGATTAGTGGAAATTCTTTGGGGTGAACCATTTACCGTAAAAGGTTTAAAGCGATACCGTTTACCAATTTCGAACGCTGCGCGATCGAGTCTTGGGAAGCTGCTCGATTGCAAAAGTGCCACATCTTCAACATCGCCAGATTCAGAAATGATTAGCCGCACAACCGCTGTTCCTTGTTCCCCCGACCTCTTAGAAAACGAAGGGTAGTAGGCATCCGCATCTGGCTGATAGAGCACTACGAGTTTACCAATGTCTGTTTGAATCGGGGTGCCGCTAGCCCCACCGCTAGTAGAGGGCGCAACCGCTGCATTTTGGGTTTGCGCTTCACTCTTGCTTTGTTGGCTTTGCTGGCTGGTATTTTCTTGATTTTGCTTAGGAACCGGCTTTTGTGAGGACTTTTCCTCTACTGTTTTCTTCTTCGGCTCTTCTTTGGGTTTTGGGGGCGGGGCAGCTGGCGCTTGCTGGCTCTTATTAGCCGCTTCTGGACTCACTAAATTGGCCATTACCCGTGCATCGTCCATTTGCGGCGGCTTTGCGGTCCAATGCAAAAATTCTAGGGCGGGTAATGCATGTAATAACAGCACGATACCAATGATGATGCGTTCCGTTTTATTAAACGGCAGATGTGTGTCTAAGCGTTTTAGGAAAGTGCTCATGACACCTTGCCTAAAAGAACGGCTTGAATAGCATGAGCATCCAAATCGCTGCGCATCAAATCTTGAGCCATCGCCAATAAAACTGTTTCATCCTTACTGCTGATCAATTGCACTGTGCCGTTTGAGCGATCAGTGTTTACCTCTTGGGGGTAAAGTGATTCAAGCTGGCGTTTCAATTGCTTCACAACGGCTTCGCTTGTGTCGATCAGGGCAATGCTATCGCCTAACAATTTGCGAATGGCTTTTCTAAGGAAAGGGTAGTGGGTACAACCCAAAACAATGGTGTCGGCGCCGGCATCCTGAATCGGCTCTAAATGACTGGCCAATAAATCCAATGTTTCTTCGCTGTCAGCTTTGCCGGCCTCAATCAGCGGGACAAGGCCTGCGCCCGCTTGTTTGATGAAGCGGCAATCGCTTGGCAGGGTGGCCAATAAAGCGTTGAATTTATCGCTTTTAAGGGTGGCCTCTGTGGCGAGCACGCCCACAATGCCATTTTGTGTCTGCATCGAGGCGGGCTTGATCCCCGGCTCAACCCCAATGACGGGCACATCCAGGCTGGCGCGTATTTGCGCAATAGCCTGGGCGGTAGCGGTGTTGCAGGCTACAACAATGGCATCGCAACCAGCATTCGCTAGATAAGTACATAGGCTTAGGCTGCGCTGCGCAATCCAGTCACTCGACTTTTCGCCGTAAGGGGCGTTTGCGGAATCGGCTAGATAGATATAGTCGTGCTGTGGAAGCTGGCGTAGAGCTTCATCCAAGATGGATAAACCTCCTACGCCAGAATCAAAGACGCCAATTAGGGACAATTCAGTGCCAATGTGATCGATTAGGCAATCTTGACTGGAATATTGCCAATTTTTGCCTGCCACTCTTTAGGGCCAGTCTCATGCATGGAGATACCTTCTGAGTTCACTGCTACTGTAACTGGCATGTCTTTAACATCAAACTCATAAATTGCTTCCATGCCAAGATCTGCAAAGCCAACCACTTTAGAGTGCTGAATTGCTTTAGATACTAAGTACGCAGCACCACCAACAGCCATGAGGTAAGCAGACTTATGTTTCTTAATGGCTTCAATGGCTACTGGGCCACGCTCGGCTTTGCCGATCATAGAAATCAAACCTGTGTTAGCCAACATCATTTCAGTGAACTTATCCATGCGGGTAGAGGTTGTGGGACCTGCTGGACCAACCACTTCATCGCGCACTGGATCTACTGGGCCAACATAGTAGATCACTCGATTTTTGAAGCTCACTGGTAATTCTTCGCCTTTGGCCAACATGTCTTGAATGCGCTTGTGAGCTGCATCGCGACCGGTCAAAATCTTGCCATTCAATAATAAAGTCTGGCCTGGCTTCCAGCTGGCGACTTCTTCAGCAGTCAATGTATCTAAATTAATGCGCTTAGATTTTTGAACATCTGGTGTCCAGGTGACATCTGGCCAATCAGACAAAGAAGGCGCTTCTAATTTCGCAGGACCATCACCGTGGAGATGGAAGTGCACGTGGCGGGTCGCCGCACAGTTTGGAATCATCGCTACAGGTAATGACGCGGCGTGGGTTGGGTAATCGAGGATCTTGATATCCAATACAGTAGCCAAGCCACCTAAGCCCTGAGCACCAATGCCCAGTTTGTTTACTTTATCGTAGAGCTCGAGACGCAACTCTTCAACACGATTCTTTGGGCCACGCTCAATAAGTTCTTGAATATCTACTGGGCCCATCAAAGCCTCTTTAGCCATCAGCATGGCTTTTTCTGGTGTACCACCAATGCCGATGCCCAAGATGCCAGGAGGGCACCAGCCAGCGCCCATCGTAGGAACGGTTTTCAAAACCCAATCGACGATAGAGTCTGAGGGGTTGAGCATGACCATCTTGGCCTTGTTCTCTGAGCCACCACCTTTGGCGGCGCAAATGACTTCAACATCATCGCCAGGAACAATTTCATAATGAACAACAGCAGGGGTGTTATCGCCAGTATTTTTACGCTTTCCCGCAGGATCAGTTAATACAGAAGCACGAAGCATATTTTCTGGGTTGAGGTAAGCGCGACGCACGCCTTCGTTCACCATCTCAGTAACGCTCATCGTGGCATCTGCCCACTGCACATTCATACCAATCTTGAGAAACACCACGGCAATACCGGTATCTTGGCAAAGCGGGCGATGACCTTCGGCGCACATACGGCTATTGGTCAAAATCTGAGCAATCGCATCCTTAGCAGCTTCGCCTTTTTCCAAGGAATAGGCCTTACCCATGGCATCGATAAAGTCCTTGGGGTGGTAGTAGGAGATGAATTGGAAGGCGTCTGCAACGCTTTGAATGAGGTCGTTTTGTTTAATTTGTGTCATGGTTATTGGTTAATTTCCACATAATTAGTAAGGTTTCCCCTATTTTAAGGGTTTGCCATAGAGCAAATCCCCGGTGTTTTCACTTATCTTCATATCTCTTGGTGGGTGAACCCCATCATTTTGCGGCATTTTCGCAAAAAGACTACTGATTATTAGATAGAGGGCTGTGAAGCATGGAACCGTTAATGCAAGAAAATCGCGTTTTTAACCCACCTGCAGACTTTGTTAAGGGTGCCGCTATTCCAGGCATGGATGCCTATAAAAAGCTATGTGCCGAAGCAGAAAAAGATTATGACGGTTTCTGGGGTCGTCTTGCTAAAGAAAACATCTATTGGAAGAAGCCATTTACCAAGGTATTGGATGAGTCCAAAGCACCTTTCTACAAGTGGTTTGAAGATGGCACAACCAATGCCTCTTATAACTGTTTAGATCGTCAGGTTGAAGCTGGCTTGGGTGACAAGACTGCCATCATCTTTGAAGCAGATGATGGCACAGTAACCAAAGTTACCTATAAAGAAATGCTCGAGCGTGTTTGCAAGATGGCAAATGCGTTGCGCAAGATGGGCGTTAAGTCTGGTGATAGCGTCATCATTTACATGGCCATGACTATCGAAGGCATTGTTGCAATGCAAGCCTGTGCTCGTATTGGTGCAATTCACTCTGTGGTGTTTGGTGGATTCTCTGCTCAAGCATTGCGCGATCGCATCATGGACGTTGGTGCAGTAGCAGTGATTACTGCTGATGGTCAGTTCCGTGGCGGCAAAGCATTGCCACTCAAAGCCATTTGCGATGAAGCACTTTCTACCGGCGAGTGCCCTAAGGTAAAGCATGTCATCGTCAGCAAGCGTACTGGTACAGATGTTGCGATGCAGGCAGGTCGCGATGTCTGGATGCAAGAGATCGTAGCGAACGAGTCAACTACTTGCGAGCCAGAGTGGGTCAGCGCAGAGCACCCACTCTTTATTCTCTATACCTCGGGTTCTACTGGTAAGCCAAAGGGTGTGCAGCACTCTACTGGTGGCTACCTCTTGTGGGCCATTCTCACAATGAAGTGGACTTTTGACATTAAGCCAAACGATGTGTTCTGGTGTACTGCCGACATTGGTTGGGTCACTGGCCACTCTTACATTACTTATGGCCCGCTCGCAGTGGGCGCTACTGAGATCGTATTTGAAGGCGTACCAACTTATCCAAATGCCGGTCGTTTCTGGGACATGATTCAGAAACACAAAGCATCTATCTTCTACACAGCACCAACCGCGATTCGTTCTTTGATCAAAGCATCTAGCAATGACGAAGCAGTGCATCCAAAGAGCTATGACTTGTCCTCACTGCGTCTCTTGGGTTCAGTAGGCGAGCCAATCAATCCAGAAGCGTGGATGTGGTACTACGAACATGTTGGAAATTCCAAATGCCCAATCGCAGACACCTTCTGGCAAACCGAAACGGGTGGTCATATGATCTCCCCATTGCCAGGTGCAACTCCGATGATTCCAGGTTCATGCACCTTGCCATTGCCTGGTATTCAGGCGGCGATTGTGGATGAGGCAGGCGTGGATGTACCCAATGGCCAAGGCGGTATTTTGGTTGTGAAGCGTCCATGGCCATCCATGATTCGTACGATTTGGAATGATCCAGACCGCTTCGTGAAGTCTTATTTCCCAGAAGAATTGGGAGGCACTCTCTATCTGGCTGGTGACGGCGCGATCCGCAATAAGGACACTGGCTATTTCACTATTACTGGTCGTATCGATGACGTCCTGAACGTTTCTGGTCACCGCATGGGCACGATGGAAATCGAGTCTTGCTTGGTTGCTAATCCATTGGTTGCTGAGGCAGCTGTGGTGGGTCGTCCAGACGAGCTCACTGGCGAGGCTATTTGCGTATTCGTGGTTCTCAAAGGCGGTCGTCCAACCGGTGAAGAGGCTAAAAAGGTTGCAACAGAGTTGCGCAACTGGGTTGGTAAAGAGATTGGCCCAATCGCTAAACCAAAAGATGTTCGTTTTGGCGATAACTTGCCTAAAACCCGTTCTGGCAAGATCATGCGTCGTCTCTTGCGTGTGATTGCTAAGGGCGAGGAAGTCACTCAAGACACCTCCACCTTGGAAAATCCACATATCTTGGATCAGCTCAAAGAGTCCTTATAAGCCGTCTTTATCAGGATTTGGGGTAAAGCCCTTTCGGCAATCGTATAATCATCGGTTCCGGAAGGGTGGATGAGCGGTTTAAGTCACACGCCTGGAAAGCGTGCGTAGGTTAATAGCCTACCGCGGGTTCGAATCCCGCCCCTTCCGCCAAGTAATACCTAAACCACCTTCGGGTGGTTTTTCTTTAGGGCTTTACAGAATAGGTAGAGCATTCCATTTAGGCTAAGCTTTGGCTTTCCACTTCGTTTTCACAATAGGGCTTCATCTATGAAACGGTTTATTCAGGCTGCACTGATTTCAGCGGGTTTAATAGCGATCCATCAATCGGCTTTTGCGGCTCAAGCGGCAGACACCATTTTTTATGGCGGCCCGATTTTGACAGTCAACGCCAAAAATGAAGAAGTGCAGGCGCTTGCGGTCCAGAATGGCAAAATCGTCGCGGTTGGAAAAAAAGAAGCTGTGACTAAAGAATGGAAGGGTGACGCTACCAAGGTGATTGACCTCAATGGCCAAACACTGATGCCGGGTTTTGTGGAGCCACATATTCATATTTTGATGACTGCAATGACTGAGGTCTTGTGGCTCAATCTGTCAAACTTCACAACACAGTACGACACCTTAGATAGCCTAAGTCAAAAACTGAAAACTGCACTGAAGACCTTGCCAAAAGGGCAATGGTTGGCGGCATTTGGTGTTGATCCGTCGCGCACTGTGCCATTTATGGCCGAGCTGAATGCAGATATCTTGGATAAGGTCTCTACAGAAGTGCCTATTCTGGTGATGAATCAGTCTGGTCATATTGCCTATGTGAACCATAAGGCATTGGAGATCGCGGGAATCACCGATAAGACACCCAATCCAGGTGAGGGTGGTATTTACATGAAAGATGCCCAAGGGCGACTGACTGGCGTAGTGGTTGAAGCATCGGCAATTCTGTCGATCGTAAAAAATATGCCGCCACCAACTGACGCTGAGCTCGCAGGAGCCATGCAAAAAACAGCGAAGTATATTGCCTCAAAAGGCGTTACGACTTCTGCTGAAATTACTCTGGGACTTATGCTGGGTCTTGATAATGAGTTGAAGTTATTCAATGCAGTTACTCATAGTGAAGACTTTCCAATTCGGGTTAGAGCCTATCTTTATGGTCCTCTCTTAGCAAACGGCAAGAATACGATCAAGCCGAATCAAGGGGATGATCGTTTGCGTTTTGTTGGCGTGAAATTTGTATCAGATGGTTCCACACAAGGTATCACCGCAGCTTTAAATGAGCCATATACATACCCTAAGGGCAGTACATTCCGAGGTAATCTAGATTACCAAGATGAAGAAATCTACAAGCAAATTAAGCCGATCTATGACCAAGGCTGGCAGTTGGCCATCCATGCCAATGGTGATCGCACTGTTGAGCAAACCCTTAATAATTACGCCAAATTATTAGAAGGCAATCCAGATCCTAAATCACGCCGTTTACGCATAGAGCATTTCACCATTAATACCCCGGATCAAGTGAAGCGCGCGGCTAAGCTGGGCGTTATTCCTGGCTTCACTATTGGGCATGTCGATTATTGGGGTGAAGCTTTCCATAATCACATCGTCGGCCCAGAGCGTGCGGACCGAATTGATCCATCTGCCTCATTCAAAAAAGAGGGCGCACGCTTTGCTTACCATAGCGATTCCCCTGTATCGAATGTTGGCCCATTAAATTACATCTCTGAAGGTGCAGGACGTTTATGGCAAAAAGCACCTCGTAAGGTATTGGGTCCTGATGAGCGCGTCACTGTAGATGATGCGATTCGTGCAGTGACGATTAATCCTGCTTATGAAATGTTTTCTGACGATAAGGTTGGCAGTCTTGAAGTGGGCAAGCAAGCTGACTTAGTAGTATTGTCGGCAAACCCTAAAAAGACTCCTGTTGATGAAATTCGGAGTATTCAGGTTAAAGAAACCTGGATTGATGGCAAGAAGCAGGTTTGGTAAGACGTTCATGGCGTAAGATTTCCTTACGACAACAATAAACACGGAGAAAACATGATTTTTGCAATTTTATTAATGGATCGCCCTGGTACTGCTGAGTTGCGTGTACAAGTTCGTCCTGAGCACCGCGCATACTTGGCTCAGCAAGCGCATCGCATGGCCTTTGCAGGCCCGCTGACCTCCGAAGACGGCAAGACAACAGTGGGTAGTTTGTTGGCGATGGATTTTGCAAGCCGGGCAGAGGTAGATGCTTGGTTAAAAGATGAGCCTTTTACTAAAGCTGGCGTTTATGAAAAGCCGGTGATTCACGTCTTTACCAATATGTGGGCGCAAAAGGTAGGATTCCCTCCGGCTCAATAAACTTTACCCAGACTCTTTGTGAGGATGATACTTTTGGTATATCATTAGTTGATATAGTTAGGGGATGGCGAATTCAGGCATCTCCACCTTATCTTTATGGATTTGGATAAGTCTTTAAAGGCGGATAAAGAAAAATGAAAGTGATCAAAATTGGCATTGCGCCCCAGGAGGAAATTCGTAAACGTATGCTTGCGATTGCAAGTGGCAAGTTAAAGACAAAAAGTGGTGATCCAAAGATTTGGTTTACTTCAATGAGATCCCTTGCGCAAGTTTTGAGCGATGAAAATCGTGCGCTTTTGGATGTCATCCGCTCTTCGAAGCCAGTATCCATATCTGAATTGGCTGATTTGACTGGACGTAAGCAGGGGAATTTATCCAGAACCCTCAAAACGATGTCAAATTACGGTCTTGTCAAAATGAAAAAACAGGATCGTGCTTTGATGCCTATTGCCTGTGGCGATCGATTCGAGATTTTCGTATAGAGGTCTAAAGCTCTTTAACCTGCACTTTCTTAAACTTGACTACGCCTCCAGCTGACTGAAGTGCGATGGGTCCTTTGGCAAATTTACTGTCTTGTCCATCAGCAACACTCACTTCGCCATTTAAGCTGACCTTAAAGTGTGAGCCATTTGCGACGATTTCCATGGTGTTCCAACGGCCACCTGCTTTGGGAACGGGATCGACTTTAGCCACATCAACGATTGCACCAGTGGCATATGCCTGCTCTGGGCGGGTATCCCAGATGTTGACTTCATAGCAATTGGCAGCACTAATTTTATTTGGATCTTGGCAGCGTATAAAAATGCCGCTATTAGTATTGGATTCAGCCCAGAACTCAGCCCTAATAATGAAATTCTGATAAGACTTGATGCTGACCAAAAACCCATTGGGTTTATTGCCTTCAACCAGACCGTTGCCAATAACCCAACTGGCATTGCCAACGATATTCCAGCCATTGAGGCTAACCCCATCAATTAGATCAACAAAGCCATCTGAATTTTGAGCGTGCGTTAGATTACTAAAAACCAGGGCCTGCAGGCATAAGAGTGCACTTGCAATGTGCTTAAGGGCTAATTTCATCGGGGTCTCCACCAGGGTTATATTGATTGTTCTGTGATAATTTTCATTGTTACTGATATTGATCCCTTAAGACAAGCCCATGTTTTCCCTCAAAAACCCTCGAATACCAGTTTGGAGTCTGCGGATTGCAGCCGCGCTTGTTACATTAACCATCTTATTTTGGGGTGGTTGTCATCTATTTGTGCCGGGCTTTCTGAAAAAATCTGCGGCAGAGTTTGGTGAAAAGATTGGCTACGACATTGCCTACCGTGATGTGAGCCTTTCCCCTTTACGTTTAAGACTAGAGATTGATGGCTTGCATTTGGCCAAAGAGGGCGGTAATAAATTATTAGACTTTAAAAAGCTCATCATCACTTTGAAGTGGAGCAAATTGGTACTCGGTGAAATCGGCTTTGATGAAATCATCCTAGAGGAACCCAAACTCTTGGTGGAGAGAAGGGCGACTAAATCTCATAGTGCTCAAGCAGTATGGAATTGGCAAGAGTTTATTCATGCGGTTGAGAAAAGCCTTCCACCTAAAGATCCCAATACAAGTAAAAAACCTCAAAAGATTTCTATCGACGAGTTTTTAGTCACCGATGGCGCTTTAGCACTGGTGGATGAATCTAGCAAACTCAAAGAAGAGCTCAAGCCGTTTTCGATCAAGCTATTAGAGGTAGCCAATTACGATCAGAATGGCGTGGTCTCCGGGGTACGCGGTCAATATGACTTCAATCTAGGCTCTTTGCAATTATTGATCCCGGGCCTAAACAAATCCGTGGCATTTGCGCATGTGGCAATCAGTGGCGGTCTTGATAACCCCAGCCCCAATCAGTTGGGTGCTCAGCTAGATCTTCAGTTAGATGATGGCAGCATTCGCTCTCATTGGGATTTAAATACGGCGTCCAAGGCAATAGAAGGAAAAATCACCCTGGCGAATATTGCTACTGCACCACTGATCGCTTTATTGCCTGCTAATAAAGAACTGCTTGGCACTAGTGGGTCATTGAATGCAGATCTGCTCTTAAAGCTGGGCAACGACGGGGAGGTGCTTTCAGGAAATGCACAGCTTGCGCATCTAGCGGTATTGGAGAAGGGTGAGAAGACGCCGTTGATCATGTGGGATGCAGCAGATATTCACCAATTTGAATACAAGTCGAGCAAAACCCCGCGGGCTAAAGCCACTACTTTAGCGATTGATGAAGTGGTTGTTGATCATCCAGTCTTACGTTTTGAAATTAATAATCAAGGCTTATCCAACTTCCGCCGTTTATTTTCTAAGCCACAGGCTGAGGAAAAAGCAGTTGATGCGCCAGTAGCAACAGGCGCCAAATCAAAAGCAGCAGATGGTGTTGGTTTGGATATTCGCTCAGTCAACCTCAAGGGTGGCGAAGTATTTTTTACGGACTTGGCTATGCGCCCCAACTTTAAGGTGGATGTGAAAAAGTTCAATGCCACTTTTTTGGGGGTGAGCAACATTCCTGGGCGTTTTGCCACGGTGGCCATGGATGGCGTAGTTGCTAACTCGGGTAGCTTGCGCGCTAAAGGCCAGGCATCCTTTGATGATCCAAGGCGTAATCACGACATCTTGATGAGCTTTAAAAATTTGCCACTATCCACTTTTAACCCGGCAGTCATGACGTATGCGGGCTATCAAATTACCGGTGGCAATTTAAATCTGAATCTCACCTATCGTGCTAAAGATGGTCAGCTCAATGGCAGCAACCAAATCATCATTAAGAACGTGCAGCTTGGCGATGAGGTTCCCGATTTTCAGGGTAAGAAATTACCTCTTGGCCTTGCAATCGCTTTGCTAGAGGATTCGGACGACACCATTGATGTCACGATTCGCATTGCAGGTAATGTGGATTCACCACAATTTAGTGCCAGTGGTCTCGTATGGCAGGCTATTAGCA
This sequence comes from Polynucleobacter sp. UK-Kesae-W10, assembly GCF_018881575.1. GTDB lineage: Bacteria > Pseudomonadota > Gammaproteobacteria > Burkholderiales > Burkholderiaceae > Polynucleobacter. The sequence continues at coordinate 278,510 of NZ_JACVQB010000002.1, forward strand.
ATGTACTGACGAACGTAGCTACAGCCCCTTTTAGGGCGCTAGCTTCTATCCTAGGCATGGGCGGAGATGAAGGGGTTAATGCCGTTCCGGGCGAAGCAGTCTTTTTGCCAGCCGATCAAGACCGTCTTGAACAATTTGGCGAGTATCTGGTCAAGCGTCCCAACTCCAGTATGGAAATTATTGGGACTTACGATCCTGTGCAAGATAAGCAGGAAATGGCAAGAGCAAAAGCCGATGGCGCTATTTTGAAAGATGCTGGATTTAAGATTGAAGCAGGTGAGCCAATTCCTATCCCAAGTTTTTCTGATCCTCGGGTGCAGTCTGGTTTGAAGACTGCCTATGCGCAATACATTGGTCGAATCAAACTAGGTCAACGCCTTTTGATGCTTCCGGATGGTGAAGCGCGCAATGAGCAATTGCACTCTGAATTGATTGCTGGGATTGAGGTTACGAATGCCGAATTACAGTCTTTAGCCAAAAATCGAGCCCAAGCTGCCTATGCCTTCATGGTGAAAGAAAATCCTGGTCTGAAGGATCGCATCACGATTGGCGATGTGAAGGCTGTAGAGGCTGGTAAAGAGGGGATTCCCCTCGATGTTGAGCTCAGAATCAAGTAGACTTGAGGCATGAATTCATCAAAAATGCGTCTCCCACTCATATCTGTCATTTTGGCTGCAGCATCCCTTGTGGGCTGTGGCTCCGTTGAGCAAGCTGCTCAAGACGATTGCACCTCCATTGGCTGGGAAATCGGCAGCAAAGGTTATCAAGATTGCTACAAAGCCCGACTGTATGAGCGTAAGCTGGACTACTCATTACCGCCTGGTGATAGGCCTTCTCCTTCGGTCATCTAATATCAGGGTTTACCCTTAGAATAAGTCCTTGAGCGCCGTCAAGGACTTAGAGGGTGAAATAACCCAAAATCAAGCGATATTTGCATGCTAGACAGTGTGTCTGGGATATTTGCATGCGATCAAAACGAATAAAAAATTAGAGACTACAGACTATGAATCACCCAAAGCCTTCTGGAGAAGTCAAAGCAGTTGCAGTTGCTACTGCAGATGATTTGAGGGAGACCATTCGCCGTAAGAGCAAATTGAAAGGTCGTCAAGCAGATGACGTTTCCATAGCGGAAGTGCGACAGCTTATTGGTGACGCGCCACATCGTCGTGATTTATTAATTGAAAATCTTCATAAATTAAATGACGCCTATCGCGCATTGCATGATCGTCATTTAGTTGCGCTAGCAAAAGAAATGAATTTGCCGATGGCAGAAGTGTATGAGGTTGCTACCTTCTATCATCACTTTGAAGTCGTGCGCGGTAACGATCCTGTTGCCGATATAACTGTGCGTGTATGTGATGGCATTGCTTGCGAGCTAGCGGGTGCGCAAAGCTTGCTTTCGAAGTTGCCTACAATATTGGGCAATCCAAACGTCAAGGTCATTGCTGCTCCTTGTGTAGGCCGTTGCGAGCAGGCTCCAGTCGCAGTGGTGCATCAATACCCAGTGTTGTTTGCCACCACCGACAAGGTAAAAGCCGCTGTCAATAACAAGCTGACGACTCAGCCATTAGCCAAAGATGATGGTAGCTTTGAGCCGGCCGCTTTGGCAGAGCAGGGCGTATCTCCTCAGGGTGAGAATCAAGCGGTCTCTCCAGATTATGTGGGTTATGAAGCTTATCGCGCGAAGGGTGGATATAGCCTTGCTGCTGAAATCCAATCCGGTAAGCGCGATGCAGAGAGCATCATCAAGGCGATGGAAAATTCAGGGCTCCGTGGTCTAGGTGGCGCTGGTTTCCCAGCGGGTCGGAAGTGGCGTATCGTAAAAGATCAGCTTGCGCCAAAACTCATGGCCGTCAATATCGACGAAGGTGAGCCTGGTACATTTAAAGACCGCACTTATCTCGAGCGCGATCCCCATCGCTTCTTAGAGGGATTGCTAATCGCTGCCAATGTGGTTGGTATTGATGCTTGCTATATTTACTTGCGTGATGAATATCACGGTTGCCGTGAGTTGCTCGAAAAGGAATTGGCAAAACTCAAAGCAAATCCACCATTCCCGATTCCCAATATTGAATTGCGTCGTGGTGCTGGTGCCTATATTTGTGGTGAAGAATCCGCCATGATTGAGAGTATCGAGGGCAAACGTGGTGAGCCGCGTATGCGTCCTCCTTATATTGCCCAGGTTGGTCTATTTGGTAGACCTACTTTGGAACACAACTTTGAAACCCTCTATTGGGTGCGTGACATTGTTCAGCGTGGGCCAGAGTGGTTTAGCTCCTATGGTCGCCACGATCGTAAAGGTTTGCGTAGCTACAGTGTCAGTGGACGCGTTAAGCAACCTGGCGTGAAGTTGGCGCCAGCAGGTATCACCATTCAAGAGTTGATCGATGAATATTGCGGCGGAATGCAAGACGGTCATCGCTTCTACGGCTATTTACCGGGTGGCGCATCCGGCGGCATCTTGCCGGCAACGATGAATGATATCCCTCTGGACTTCGATACCTTGCAACCCTATGGTTGTTTCATTGGCTCTGCAGCCGTGATGGTGTTTAGTGATCACGACAAAGCGCGCGATATGGCTTTGAATGTCATGCACTTCTTCGAACATGAGAGCTGTGGTCAGTGCACGCCGTGTCGCGTTGGTACTGGTAAGGCAGCACAATTGATGCAAGCGAAGTCTTGGGATCAAGAAACTTTGGAAGACTTGGCTACTGTGATGGTAGATGCCTCCATTTGTGGTCTAGGCCAAGCAGCACCTAACCCCATTCGTTGTATTCATAAATATTTCCCGCAAGAAGTTGCGTAATACCAGAACAGGGAAGAACGAGACTATATGAACGCACCAACCAATCCAAAAGAGCTTGAACTCCAAACTGTAGAGTTCAAGTTAGACGGCAAGACCATCGTGTCCTACGAAGGTGAAACTATTTTGAAGGCGGCAAAACGCCACGGTATTGACATCCCACATCTTTGTTTTAAAGATGGCTATCGCCCTGACGGTAATTGCCGCGCTTGCGTTGTCGAAATTAATGGCGAACGTACTTTGGCGCCAAGCTGCTGCAGAAGTGCTACGCCAGGCATGGAAGTCAAGGCCAATAGTGAGCGCGCTCTCAAGAGTCAAAAGTTGGTATTGGAGATGTTGCTCTCTGATATGCCAGATGAAGGCTTTAAGTGGGTAGGCGATAGCAAAGAAGAAGAGCTCAAGAATCAGCACGGTGAACTCAGTACCTGGGCAGCCCGCATGGACGTGACTGTTCGCCCAGAGCTCAAGGCATTACGCCGTGAAAAAGTAAGTAGCGATATTTCTCATCCGGCGATGGCAGTCAATCTCGATGCCTGTATTCAATGTAATCGTTGCGTACGCGCTTGTCGTGAAGAGCAGGTCAATGATGTGATTGGCTACGCAATGCGTGGCGCCCATAGCGAAATCGTATTTGATTTAAATGATCCGATGGGAGATAGCACTTGTGTAGCTTGTGGCGAATGTGTTCAAGCTTGCCCAACGGGTGCATTAATGCCTAAGGGACTAATTGGTTCTCAAACAGTAGATCGTAAAGTCGATTCTGTATGCCCATTCTGTGGAGTAGGTTGTCAAATTACTTACAATGTGAAGGACGAGAAAATTGTTAGCGTAGAGGGTCGTGATGGCCCGGCTAACCATAACCGTCTATGCGTTAAAGGTCGCTTTGGTATGGACTATATCCATAACCCACAGCGTTTGACTAAGCCGCTCATCCGTAAGGCCGGTGTGCCCAAAGATGAGTCGATTCTTGAAGGCAAGCAGGACTGGTCTGACATCTTCCGTGAAGCAAGTTGGGAAGAGGCGCTGGACTTTGCTGGCGGTGGTCTCAAAAAACTCAAAGACCAATATGGATTAAAAGTATTGGCTGGCTTTGGTTCTGCTAAAGGCAGCAACGAAGAGGCATATTTATTCCAAAAACTAGTGCGTACTGGTTTTGGTAGCAATAATGTGGACCACTGTACGCGTCTTTGCCATGCTTCTTCTGTAGCCGCTTTACTTGAAGGTGTCGGATCTGGTGCGGTCAGCAATCAAGTGAATGATGTTGAGCACTCTAGCTTGATTATGTTGATTGGCTCAAACCCCACTGCAAACCATCCTGTTGCCGCTACCTGGTTTAAGAATGCAGCCAAGCGTGGCGCCAAGATTGTCTTGTGCGATCCTCGTAAAACAGAAATCAGCAAGCACGCCTGGCGTACGATGCAGTTCAAGCCTGATACTGACGTTGCAATGCTCAATGCTATGATCTATACGATCATCGAAGAAGGCTTGGCAGATAAAGACTTTATTGCCCATCGTGCGAATAATTTTGAAGCCTTAAAAGAGAATATCAAGGGCTATAGCCCTGAAGCGATGGCTCCAATCTGCGGTATTCCTGCAGAGACTTTGCGTGAAGTGGCTAGAGAGTTTGCAACTACGAAATCAGCGATGATTTTGTGGGGCATGGGGGTTAGCCAGCACGTTCATGGTACGGATAATGCGCGTTGCTTAATTGCATTGGTCAGTATTACCGGTCAAATTGGTAAGCCAGGATCTGGTCTACATCCATTGCGTGGACAAAATAACGTGCAGGGCGCCAGTGATGCTGGTTTGATTCCCATGATGTTCCCGAATTACCAACGTGTAGACAATCCGGAAGCCCATGCTTGGTTTGAAAACTTCTGGGGTACTCCGCTTGATAAGAAGCCAGGTTATACAGTGGTGGAGATCATGCATAAGATCACAGCGCCGGATAGTGATCCAGACAAAATTCGTGGTATGTACGTTGAGGGTGAAAATCCAGCCATGAGTGATCCGGATTTGAATCACGCTCGTCATGCATTAGCTTCCTTAGAGCATTTGGTTGTGCAAGATATCTTCATGACCGAAACAGCGCTCTTGGCTGACGTCGTCTTGCCCGCTAGCGCTTGGCCAGAGAAGGTCGGAACTGCAAGCAATACTGACCGGATGGTACAGATGGGCAAGAAGGCCATCGAGCCTCCAGGTGAAGCCAAGGCTGATCTCTGGATAATTCAAGAAATCGCTAAGCGAATGGGTCTCAATTGGAACTACCAAGGCCCCGATGCGGGTGTTGCGGCAGTCTATGAAGAAATGCGTCAAGCAATGCATGGCGCTATCAAAGGGATCACTTGGGAACGTCTTGAGAAAGAATCTAGCGTTACCTATCCTTGTCTCTCCGCTGAAGACCCAGGTCGCCCCATCGTTTTTGATGATCAATTTGCTACTCCAGATGGGAAAGTGAAGCTGGTTCCAGCCGATATTATTCCGGCGAACGAGCGTCCAGATGCCGACTATCCATTTGTATTGATTACAGGGCGTCAGTTAGAGCATTGGCACACTGGCAGTATGACGCGTCGTGCAACTATTCTGGATGCGATTGAGCCTATGGCGACTGTATCTATGAATGGTGAAGACATGGCTCAGTTAGGTGTATCTGCCGGTGACGTGATTACCGTCCAGTCGCGTCGTGGTGAGGTCGGTATTCATGTGCGTCGCGATGACGGCACGCCAAGAGGAGTAGTCTTCATTCCGTTTGCTTACTATGAAGCAGCAGCTAATTTGATTACTAACCCTGCGCTGGATCCATTTGGCAAGATTCCGGAGTTTAAGTACTGCGCTGTCAAACTTGCCAAGGGTGGAGAAGCAGCCAAGATCATGGGTTATGGCACCAATGATGCCGGTGGCGCGAAGTTAACTGCTAATGCCTAATACTCAATAGGCTTAGTTAGCTGTAAAAAGGCTCCTAATGGGAGCCTTTTTACATCGGCATCATGGATTTGCATTGCCCGTTAGAATGATCCTTCTATGGCCAGTTCAACACCTTCCCCCTCTCAAGCTCAAGTCGAGCTCCCAGTCCTCATTATTGGAGCTGGGTTAGCCGGTCTTACGGTTGCTTTGCATATGGCAGAAACCCAGCCAGTCATCTTGATGGCCAAACGGGGTTTAGGTGAAGCAGCTACTGCCTGGGCCCAGGGCGGCATTGTGGGCGTGGTCGATAAAGAACATGACAGCATTGATTCTCATGTTGCCGATACCTTGGATGCTGGCGCAGGCCTCGTCGTGGAATCTACTGCCCGTTATATTGCTGAAGAAAGCGCTCAGGCAATTGAGTGGTTGGTAGAGCAGGGCGTGCCGTTTACTACGGATAAATCTGGTCCGATGGGTTTGCATTTAACGCGTGAAGGTGGTCATAGCCATCGTCGTATTGCTCATGCTGCTGATGCTACTGGTAAGGCGATTCATGAGGTCTTGCTGGATAAAGCCAAGGCCCATCAAAATATTCGGATTCTGGAGCATTGGATTGCGCTTGATCTCATCACCAACCGTCAGTTGGATGCCAAAACTCAGCGTAGCCAGCCCAATCGTTGTTACGGAGTCTACGCTTTAGATATTAAAAATAACCGCGTTGAAACCATTCAGGCTAAATCAGTAGTATTGGCTACCGGCGGTGTTGGTAAGGTATATCGCTACACCAGCAACCCCGATACTGCGACCGGTGACGGGATTGCGATGGCTTGGCGTGCAGGCTGTCGGGTCGGCAATATGGAATTTATTCAGTTCCACCCTACTTGTCTTTATCACCCGAGTGATCGCACCTTCTTAATTACCGAAGCAATGCGCGGTGAGGGTGGCTTATTAAAGTTGCCTGATGGCACACGCTTTATGCCAAACCATGACGAGCGTAATGAATTAGCGCCGCGCGATATTGTTGCCCGTGCAATTGACTTTGAGATGAAAAAGCATGGCTTGGATTACGTACATCTAGATGCAACCCATCTCGGCGAAGATTTCATCAAAGAACATTTTCCGATGATTTACGCGCGCTGCTTAAGTCTGGGATTGGATATTACTAAAGAGCCTATTCCGGTGGTGCCAGCGGCACATTACACCTGCGGTGGTGTGGTTACCGACCTTAAGGGCAGAACCGATTTGCCAGGTTTGTATGCGGTTGGTGAAGCAACCTATACCGGCTTGCATGGCGCAAATCGCTTAGCAAGTAACTCGCTCTTAGAGTGCGTGGTGATCGGTAAGGCAGCCGCTGAAGATATCTCCTCATTAAAAACTCCGATGATGCCCAAACTCCCGCTCTGGGATGAAAGTCAGGTAGAGGATGCGGATGAGCAGGTGGTCATCGCGCACAACTGGGATGAATTACGTTCATTAATGTGGAACTACGTTGGTATTGTGCGCACTAATCGACGTTTAGAGCGTGCTCTGCACCGCATTAAGCTATTGAGATACGAAGTGCAGGAGTACTACGCGAACTTTAAGGTCACGCGTGACCTCATTGAGTTGCGGAATTTGCTGGAGTGCGCCGAGCTGATCGTGCGTTCAGCATTAATGCGCCGCGAGAGCAGGGGATTGCATTACAGTCGTGATTACCCGGGTACCTGGGCAGTTTCTTATCCAACGATTCTGACTCCTCAAGCCGAGGGCGGTGAAAGTCCACCAGAAGCCTGAACCCCATGTATTTGAGGGCTTAGTGTAAGCTTGAATCATCTAAGCGGAGACTGGCATGAGTGGTTTTAAAGAAGATCTGTTCGAGCATATTTCAGCGGTCTATCAAACTATTGCTGATGAAGTAAAAGGCTGGTTCAGTCTTCTCAAAGAAATCTGGCCGTTACTACTGCTCTTGGTTTTAGGTCTTACCCTCTTGGTGTGGCTTGCTAAACCTGCACCCCCTAAAAAAGTTCTGATGGCAACCGGGACCGGGGGCTCTTATAAGTTATTGGGCGAAAAGTACCGCAACTTTTTTGAGAAAAAAGGCATCACCATTGAGTTGATTCCCACTCAAGGATCTCAAGAAAATATTCAGCATCTCATTGACCGTAAAGATCCTATTCAGGCAGCCTTAGTACAAGGCGGCATGATTGCATCAGATTCACTGACTGGCGTAGAGTCTCTCGGCACAGTCGACTATGAACCAGTATGGGTTTTTTACCGCAGCAAGTTGTTTGATGAAAAAGTCCATATTCTGGATCGCGATATTGGCAAGCTCAAAATCAGTATCGGTCCTGAGGGTAGCGGTACACGCAAACAAGCCCAAAACATTTTGAAGTTAAATGATTTACCAACGAATACCCCGAATCTGCTCACGTTGACCAATTCAGAGGGTACAGCGGCACTCCAGCGCGGTGAAATTGATGCGCTGATTTTGGTGGATGGTTATGAATCCGTGAATGTGCAGAAATTAATCAAAGATCCTCATATTCATTTGGCAAATTTTGTCAGGGCAGATGCCTATACCCGACTTATGCCTTACTTTGAGGAGGTCACAGTACCCATGGGCGGGTTTGATCTTGCAACAAACAATCCAGACCATCCGATTCAATTGATTTCTACTACGACCAATCTATTGATTGATGATCGCCTTCATCCAGCAATTCAGGCGCTGTTTCTCGAGGCGGCTAAAGAAATCAATGGCGGTAAGTCATACTTTTCTAAAGCGGGGCAATTTCCGAGTTATCTCAATACAGAGGCGCCATTAAGCGCCGAGGCGAAATACTTCTACCAAAATGGCGCACCTCCTTTGATGAAGTACTTGCCGTTTTGGTTGGCGGAATTTCTGGAGCGGATGTTTGTACTTTTACTGCCGTTTGCTGCATTTGCTTACCCAATCCTGAAATCCATACCGACCTATCGTACGAATTTAGCAAAGAAGCAAATTAATTCCATCTATAAAGAGCTGGATCAGTTTGAAAAGGCCACGATGGAAACATATGATCCAAACCGCCGCGATGAATATATAGCCACACTGAATGCGATGGAGCACAAAGTGCTCAATTCCAAAGCATCCAAACTGGCGACCGCCGAGTGTTATAGCTTACGAAACAATATTGAATTCATCCGCAATGCTATTGAGAGGCAGATGTTTTACAGGGGTAGGTAACGCTACCCCAGAATGCGCATCGAAAAATCTACCGCAATGACATCTTTGGTGAGTTTTCCGAGGGAGATGCGATCTACTCCAGTGGCAGCAATCGCGCGCATCTGATCTAAGTTGATACCGCCTGAAGCTTCCAGTAGGGCGCGACCTGCGGTGAAGGCTACGGCTTGTTTCATCTGCTCGGTATTGAAGTTATCAATCAAGATACTTTTTGCGCCAGCGGCTAGGGCCTCTTCGAGCTCTGCAAAGTTTTCTACTTCAATCTGAATATCTACCCCAGAATTGAGAGCCTGCGCATTTTGAAGTGCGGCGCTCACGCTGCCAGCAGCAGCAATGTGATTTTCTTTAATCAAAATACCGTGCCATAGGGCAAGACGCTGGTTTTGACCACCACCAATGCGCACAGCATATTTTTGAGCTTGTCGTAATCCTGGAATGGTTTTGCGGGTATCCAATACAGCGCAACCTTTGGGATTTGGGCTAGCTCCAGCGATGGCATCGACATGCATGCGTGTTATGCTCGCAGTCCACGACAAGGTTTGTAAGAAATTAATACAGGTGCGCTCAGCAGAGAGCAGGGCTTGAGAGTTAGCCTCAATGTCGCAAACCTTGGTATCGGGCTGCATCAAGTCGCCTTCGATGTAATGCCAAGTCACTTTAGCATTGGGGTCGAGCTTCTTAAGAGTGCCCTCAAACCAATCTACACCACACAAAACCGCCTCTTGACGCACAATCAGTTGAGCTTGCACTGATTTACTGGGCACGAGTTTTGCAGTCCAATCGCCAGTGCCAATATCCTCCATGAGGGCATCATGAATATTGCGTTGACGTGCTTGCTCTAAAGATTCGTTGTATTCAAACATGAAAATGGATCATTCAAAAAGAATTCAATAATGCGCATTAAGCCGCGCCAATATTTATCACAAAGCCATGCTGCGCTTTGGCTAATAAATCGGGGTGGTTGGTGGTGAAGTCAAGCATGCGCTCAATACATCCCAGTGCTTTTATGCGGGTAGGCTCTTCAACAAGGATTTCGCCAGAAGCATTTTCTAAGCAATCTAAGATCCCTTGTAATCCATTCATTGCCATCCAAGGGCAGTGCGCACAACTCTTGCAGGTCGCGCTATTGCCAGCGGTAGGTGCTTCAATTAATTTTTTATTGGGTGCCAACTGGCGCATCCGATGCAAGATGCCCTTATCCGTTGCCACAATATATTCTGAGGCAGTGCCATCGACTACCGCCTTGATCATGGCAGAGGTAGAGCCAACAACATCTGCGAGATCGACTACTGCTTGTGGAGATTCTGGGTGAACCAAAATCATGGCATTGGGATGCGCTGCTTTGAGGATTTCTAATTCAGCCGCTTTGAACTCATCATGCACAATACAGGCGCCGTTCCACAACAACATATCAGCACCAGTCTGCTCCTGAATATATCGACCGAGGTGACGATCTGGTGCCCATAAAATCTTTTTGCCCTCTACCTTCAGTTGATGCACGATCGCTAAAGCGCAAGAGCTGGTAACCATCCAATCGGCTTGTGCTTTGACGGCGGCACTGGTATTGGCATACACCACGACTACACGATCAGGGTGTGCAGCGCGAAACTTGGCAAAGTCTTGCGCATCGCAACCCAAGTCCAGGGAACAGGTGGCATCTAAGTCTGGCATGAAGACGCGTTTTTCTGGGCTCAGAATCTTGGCAGACTCCCCCATAAAGCGCACACCAGCGACGATTAAATTTTTGGCAGGATGATTCTTACCAAAGCGTGCCATCTCTAGGGAGTCAGCAACAAATCCGCCAGTCTCTAGGGCTAAATCTTGAATATCGCCATCGACGTAATAGTGGGCAACTAAGGCTGCATCTTTCTCGACTAACAATTGCTTAATTCGTGCAATGACAGCTGCTTTTTCAGGGCCAGCAAGGTGTGGCGGGACTTTTGCCCAAGCCTGGGCAGTACAGGTGACCCCGGCAGCATCCTGCTGGGGGTAATCAAAGGCAATTGGTGAGCTCATACGCAATTTTAGCCCTCAATCCAGTAATACATGCTCTTGAAGATCAATACATTAGTAGTTAAATTGTAGCTACAATGTAGCTACATTTTAACTACAATTTAACTAGAATATGAGCAATAGGCATCATCCAAAACTTAGGAGGGGGTCACCATGACTGCGAATGCTGTGGTGCGAGCACGTATCGATGCGGAAATTAAGAAGGAAGCCAGTTTGGTCTTAGAGGCCATGGGTCTAACGGTTTCTGATGCATTGCGGATGATGTTGGTCCGTGTGGCAGCAGAAAAGTCACTGCCTTTTGAACCTTTAGTTCCAAACAAACAAACCATTAGCGCTATGCGGGAGGCGCGAGAGCGGCAATTGATGGCATTTGGGTCTACGAGCGCTTTAATGAAGGAATTGAATGCGGAGGATTGAGAGAACTACTCAATTCAAACGTGACTATAAGCGAGAGGTAAAAGGAAGGCATCGTCTATCTTGCACAGGCCTTGATGGAATCACTTGAAATATTAATAAGGGATGCGCCTTTGCCGGCAAGATATTTTGACCATGCTTTGACGGGGGAGTGGAATGACTTTCGAGATTGCCATATTCGACCCGATTTGGTATTGATTTATCAAAAGCCTACTATTGAGGTTTTGCGCTTAGTAAGACTGGGTTCTCATAGTGAGCTGGGGATATGAAACGGCCTGTCAAGGACAATCTCTAACCTCTGTATTGGCTATATAATTTAAGCATTATTTATCAAGCACTTAGCTAACTTTTGCTTTCATCGGGCTCCTACTTTGAAATACTCGACCATCTCTACTCAATTTCCCAAATCCCTTCTGCCTTTTGCGGCAATCAGCATCCTTTCTACTGGCCAGGCCTATGCACAAGTTGATGCCGGTGCCTTGCAACAGGGTTTAGAGCAGCAACTCCCTTTGCCGTCACCTTTAGCGCTTCCAGAGCCAGGTCGTGCAGCACCAGTTCAACCGAGCGCTCCTAAAGAGGGTGAGCTGCGTTTTACAGTGAAGTCTTTTGTGCTCGAGGGTGTCAATATTCTGCCCGAAGCAGAAGTGCAAATGGCCATCCGCTCATGGGTTGGGGTACCAGTGAGTTTTGATGATCTGCAAAGAGCTTGTGATGCCATTCAAAACTTTTATCGCAGCAAAGGCTATACCGTTCAAGCGATTTTGCCGCCGCAAAAAATTGCTGATGGCGTTGTCAAAATTCTGATTACCGAAGCAAAGCTGGGCAAGGTCGAAGTAGAAAATCCACAAGGCCCAACTCGCTTTAGCAAAGAGCAGGCTGCTGCTTATGTAACTTATGCGAACCCATTAGGTAATCCATTGAATATGGATGCCGTTGAGCGCGCCATCATCATCTTGAATGAAACTCCTGGCGTCATGGTTTCCAGTCAGTTAGAGCCTGGTGAAAAAGAGGGTGACACCAACTTGCGCTTGCAATTAACTCAACCAGATCTAGTACAGGGACGTGTCGAAGCAAATAACTACGGAAGCAGAACAACCGGCGCTAACCAAGGTGTCTTTGCCCTCAATTTAAATGGTCCTTTGGGTATTGGCGACTCTGCTTCGATTAATGGCATTGCTTCTGTTGGTTCGCAATACCTGCAAGGTGCTATCTCATTGCCAGGATCCAGAGATGGTCTACGCCTAGGTTTGGCAGGTACTTTTTTGCAATACAAAAATGTGAGTAATTATGCGTCTACCGGTGGAGCGGGTGATGCCTGGACTACAGGATTGAGCGCTGCTTACCCCTTAATTCGTTCGCAAGGCGGTAATCTGAATACCAGCTTGAACTACGACGTTAAGAGTTACAACAACCGTAATACGATCACCAATACGACGATTAGTGCTTACAACATCAACAACCTTTCTGCAGGCTTATCCGGAAACATGGTGGATAGTTTTGGTTATGGTGCTGTGTCCAGTGGATCAGTAACAGCCGTTTTAGGCTACCTCAACATATTGGGCGCAAGCGGAGCGAATTACAGCCAGTATGCAGTGCCCAATACAACTCCGGTGGTATATCAACCCATTACCCCGGCGAGTTTTAGCAAGCTCACCTTTTCAGGTAACCGTAATCAACAGTTAGTGGAAGACGGCTCAACCAGCTTGTATACCTCGCTTTCCGGCCAATTTGCCTCCACCAATTTGAACTCCGCCGAGCAGTTTTACTTAGGCGGCCCTTATGGCGTTCGTGCCTATCCTGTAGCGCAATCTGGCGGCTCACAAGGCGGCATCTTCACAATGGAAGTCCGCCATGAGTTACAGCCCAAGTTGACGCTATCTGCCTTCTTTGATGGTGGTGTGGTGCAGCAGTACAAGTTTATGTACCCTGGATGGCAGGGTCTTACCAATGCCAACAATACCTATTCCTTAATGGGGGCTGGTTTTGGTGTGAAGTGGGATTATGAGGGGTGGAACTTAGGCGCATCAGTTGCTTGGATGGTTGGCAAAAATCCCCTCTACAGCCAATATGGTCAGCCTGTAAATACTGATGGGACCACTACTCAGCCAAGAGGCTGGGTCACTGCCGCTTACAACTTTTAAGCAATTGACGGATTTTTGGGGGCCTGCACCCCCAATTCCAGCAAAGACCACCTAGGTCTATCAAGATGGCAAAAAAGCCTCAAAAACAGGCTTAAATACCCCCTAAAAAACGTCTATTTTGAGTTCAAAATAGGCGCACTTTTCAAGCAAGATTCATCAACACAAAATTGATGAATTAATTGCATATCAGCATGTGTTTTGCAATAACAAAACAGTGAAGTTGATTATTAAATTCTTTCTAGTTCAATCATCAGCACTCTATACGCTCTTGCATCATCAGCGAGGTGTGTGTAGCTCACATTCATCTGCAGATCAACTGTAATCAGATTTAATCTAGTGATTCATGGGGCGAAAATCCGCACTAAATTGCACTGGCAAATAATCAAAATTGATAGGGAGAACTTTATAAAAAAGAGGAGGGTAACTTCCTTATGAATGGATTTAAAAATCACCGGATGGGTAAATATGACACGCTCATGACATTCTTAAACAAGAGCGAAAGCGCATATCCTGAATACGCAATTCAAAGGCAAAAAATGGCCAATTTTTCTCAAGTTACCCACTAAAAAGATCGCCTACAAAGAACTCAAAATGAAGGCTCTTTTTGAGGTGTTCGGGAAGCAATTTTTAGCCTCTTTATCAATGTCATTTTTTAGTTAAAGAGCGCTCAATATCTCTGCAAAATTTACAAACTATTTGAGTAAATTTCAGGATTTTTATGAATAAAAAATTCATCTCATGATGGTGAAAAAAGCATGACAAAAGTACAAAAAGAGGTGATTTCAAGTGCGGGAATGGGAGTGATGGGGTGGGGTAGAGAAATGGTGGTTTTTAGGCAAAATTTGCTCGTATGGAAAAAAGGGAAAAAATAGAGCCTTGATCGGACGGGGGTCCTAGACCTTGACAAGTCAATTATTTGCTATCGATTTTGCCCTTATCTAAAATGGCGTCTGCGGTGTTTTTCTATATGTACAAAGGGTTTAAAGCAGAGTCGTATAAATGAAAAACACACAAATGTTATTGAAATTATTTTGCAAAAACTGAAACACTTTCTCCTTATGCGTAGCGCAAAAATGCACAAGCAAATGTGCAGGGGAATTGCTGTGTTTTCGCAAACAGAATTCAGTCTTACTGTGATGAAAAATTGGGGCAAAAAGATTGCTCTGAATGCAGCTACAAAAGTAGCCAAAATTTTTGTCAGGACTCAAAAAATCAAGACTGCATTTATTGCCCTAAATTGGCAAATTAATTCCAGCCATGTTTTGGATTCTTTTTCTTTTCATGCCCAGACTTTTGTCGATGCCATTTTGAAAAAGAAATCTTTCCGAGCGAAGACTAACTCCTCTTTTACTCACAAAATTGCTCAGCCGACGATTTTTTCTGGCATCTCACTCAAACCCAAATCCATTTTGGGTTTTTTCGTTTTAATTGCATTCCAAACGGAGTTTGTCGTAGCGCAACCCCTCAATGCATTGCCTACTAATGGCAAGGTGGTTGCAGGTTCTGCAACAATTTCGCAAACATCAAACACGATGACGGTTAATCAAAGCACGCAGCGTGCGGTGATTAACTGGGATAGCTTCAATGTGGGCAAAAATGCCACCGTAAACTTCAATACTCCAGGGTCAAATGCGGTTACCTTGAACCGGGTGTCTGGTAATAGCATCTCCGTAATCGATGGAGCCATGCATTCCAATGGCCAAATCCTCCTAGTGAACCAAAATGGGGTGGTTTTTGGCAAGGGGGCCCAAGTGGACGCTGCCGCCGTGACTGCCAGCACCCTCAATATTGCCGATAAAGACTTTATGGACGGGAAATCGACCTATCAGGGCGGTGGAAGCGGCAAAATCATCAATAAAGGGACGATCAGCACTAATACGGCTGATGGTTTTATTGCCTTATTAGCCCCAGAGGTTCAAAACCAGGGTTATGTCCTGGCCAGAATGGGCGGATCGGTTGCCATGGCTGCTGGCGAGCAAATTACCCTCAATTTCCAGGGTAACCACAGCTTAGTAGGTATCAGTGTCGATAAAGCGGCCTTTAAGGCGCTCGTAGCCAATAAGAAAGTGGTTGAGACGGATGGCGGCTTGATTGTTCTAGCTGCCGGAGCCGCGAATCAGCTCATGAGCTCGGTAGTAAAGAACACCGGAAAAATCTCCGCAAACTCAGCTGTGAACAATGGCGGGGTAATTGAGTTGGTGGCCAATACCGTTACTCAAGCGGGCACAGTAGAGGCAAACAGTACAGCCCAAGGTAAAACAGGCGGTCAAGTAAATCTGGTCGCTAACGATATCAAGATCAATAAGAAATCCACAACCACTGCAACGGGTACAGCTGGTGGCGGACAGGTGAATGTTGGTTTAGCGCAAACTCAAGTTTCTGGTGGCGTGCAAGTGAATGCACAAACACCAAGCTCAAATACGGCTGAGCAAAATCAAGCAGTCGTTGCAAGTAATGCAACGCAAGCAGTGAACGCAAAGCAAATGGCAAACACTGTGACCGTAAAAGCGGGTGCAGTGATTGATGTGTCTGCCACGCAAAAGGGTAACGCAGGATCTATCGCGATTTGGTCGCAAGTAAAAACAACTGTTGCTGGAACTCTCAAAGCAATTGGTGGTGCACTCGGTGGTAACGGTGGATTTGTAGAGACGAGTTCTAAGGGTGCAGTGAACCTCGCGCCAAAAATGCTTGTTGATACAAGCGCTGCAAAAGGTCGCTCTGGTCTATGGTTCTTAGATCCAATTGATTTAATCATTGATGCATCTGCAGCGAATGTGATTTCTCTTGCGTTAGCAAACAATAACGTCAGCATTGCTGTACATGGCAATGTCTGCCCAAGCCTTGGTAGCTGTACACAAGCGGGTAGCGGGTCACTCACGATTGCAAGTGGCGCAAACATTTTGAAGCAAGGCACTACACCAACAACATTGACCTTAACATCATCTGGTATTTTCAATTTGAACGCTGACATCAGCGGACAAAACTTAAGCGTAATTATTAGTAGTTCAATTGCATACTTGAACGTTGGTACGAGCATCACCGCAAATCAGGTTACGGTTCAAGCGCAAACAATTTATTCAAACGGCACAATCAATGCAAGTAATGGCGCAACACTTGGTGCTGCCATTCAATTACTTGCGCAGGCAATTTATGTTTCTGGAAGTTTGAGTACATCAACCAATTCAAACACCAATAACAACACCACGAATACATCGGTAACGTATAACGGCAACATTATTCGCAAAGAAGATTTGCCAACGTTCTTGACAGCGCAAAATAATCCAAACGGTAATGTTGCAAGCGGACTGGATGTGGTTTACACCTCTACAGCAGCGAATGATTCAAGCGCCAGCGCTCAAGCCAATCCAAATCAGACCAATATCATTCACCTGAATGCGGTAAATGATCTGACAATCTATAGCTCCGCCCAAATTTTGGCCAATGGCACAAATGGTGGCCAAATTACCTTATCGGCGCAGCAGTTCAATGCCCAAAGTGGATCTTTAATTCAGGCTAATGGTAATAACGGCCCCGGCGGCGTGATTGCTGTTAGCGGTACAGATATTCATTTAGCGGGAACGGTTGCGGCCAATGGTAGCAATGGCGGTTCTTTTGCCGTTACTGCAAACACCTTAACAATGGATAACGCAGCAGTAGTGCAAACCAATGGCCAGGCTGGCCCTGGCGGCACGATTACGCTTACCTCTAATCACGATATTCAAATTAACCAAGCGCAGATCAGCGCTAATGGCTCAACTGATGGCGGCTTGATATATGTAACAAGTCGATCAGGCAGCCTAAACCTCTTTGACTCACTAATTCAGACTAACGGCGGCAATGGTCGCGGTGGAAGCATTGGAATCTCAGGCGTACAAAGCACAAATATTTTAAGTAGCAATATCGCAGCAACAGGTAGTACCCATGGTGGCAGTATTTATATCGGTTACGACTCCACTGGTAACACATCAATACCCTTTACCGAATACATCAACATTGATGCTAATTCAGTCATCAATACTCAAGCAAGTAACGGCCCTGGCGGCTTCGTTGAAACTTCAGGCCATTACGTCACGCAACTATCTGGAACTATCACAGTAGGCCATGGCGGCAACTGGTTAATTGATCCATACGACTATACCTATGCTGCTAATGACACTTCCATTTGGACTGCGCTTAATAGTGGAAATGTAACCATTAATACGCTAAATGCTTCTGCATCCGGCGTCTCATTGAATGGCAACAGTACTGCAGGCAGCGGAAACATCGTTATTAATGGTGATTTAAGGGATTACACCCAAGGCGCTGGAAATTCCTTGAATTTAACTGCTGGCGGCAATATCACCATTAACGGCATTGTCTCAATGAACAGCCATAACCTCAGCATGATAGCTGGAGGTAACATCACCGTTAATAGTTCATTGTTTGATTTGACTGGTTACGGACTCACCATGATTGCCACAGGCAATATAAGTATTGTCAATGGCCTTACTATAAAAGCGGGTGGCTTCAATATTTCTGCTGCAACATATAGCGGAACTGGAGGTCTCCAAAATAATTATGCCAACACTGGTTTTATATTGGCAGCCACTTCAACAACAACGTTTGCTGGCGCAATTTCAACTGGCACGAATCTGGTTTTAAATTCCGCAACAAACCAAACATTCACACTGACTGGAATAATCAGCGGTTCTGGTGGCATAACCGCTCGAAGCGGTGGAACAGGTGGACTCGTTCTCACGGGTGCCAACACCTATACTGGCGCCACAATATTAACTAGTGTCGTAACGCAAATTTATACGGCTAGTGGCGCCTCTCCAACCACGGAGACATATACCTCTCTGTTGGCGGCAGGGACAACTTTGGCTTCTGGTCAATCGATTACATCCGGCTCTTATAGATTGAGCATGCAGGGCGATGGTAATTTAGTTCTCTACACCGGCTCTGGTTTCTCCACCGTAGCCTATGCTACGGGCACCAGTGGAAATAATGGAGCTTGGTTGGCAATGCAAGGTGATGGTAATCTTGTCATTTATGGTAGTAATAACACTACAGTTTTATATGCAAGATATGGTGTAGCAGGTAATAACCTGACTCTTGGAAGCAGTGGCAGCTTGGCGCTTACGAACTCTAGCTCTGGAGTGCTGAAAGTTGCGAACACCGGATCTCTGGGAACTAGCAACAGCTACGCAGGCAATATTTCTATTCAGTACGGAACTTTCTCTTATGAATCTTCTGTCAATCAAACTTTATCGGGCAACATTAGTGGTACGGGTGCACTAAACAAAGCGGGTAGCAGTACACTCACTCTCGCCGGCTCTAATACATATGGTGGTACCACCACAATCAATGCTGGCACCTTACAGGCCGGCTCATCTAGTGCCCTTCCATCTTCTACAGACCTAACAATTGCTACGGGCGCTACCTTGGATATGTGGGGCTATCCTGTTACCGTTGGTTCATTATCTGGTGCGGGATCCATTATCTCCACAAAAACACCGGTTCAAACTGGAAGTGGGCTAATTGTTTCTTTAGATGCAGCAAACCCAGCCTCTTATTCTGGTAGCGGAACAACTTGGACAAACCTAGTAAATAATGCGCTGAATGCGACTATTTCTGGTAATCCAACATATAGCGCCTCCGGTGGATATTTCACGCTCAATGGAACGAGTCAGTATTTCAATCTGGGTCAAAGTGCTTCTCTTTTATTAAATGGAAGCAGTGCATTTACTTTTAACTTATGGATAAGCGTACCAACTCCAGCAAGTAGTAATGGCGTATTAATTTCTAGGCAGAATACCAGCGTTCAGGGCGATTATCTGATGTATATGAACAACGGTAGTGTTGTTGGATATCGTGAAGTAGCGCCATGGGGTAATGCTCAAACTACCTCGGCTGTCACGGCAAATCAGTTGTCACAAGTGACTATGGTCTACAACCCAACCAATACCACCATTTATACCTATATCAATGGCGCTTTCCAGGGTTCTTACTCATCACCAACTAGCTCAACAAGCACTGGAACAACTACAAATACATTAATTGGTGCAATGTATACAAATAGCGTCGCAAGTAACTTTTTCCAAGGAAATATCTATGCAGTACAAATCTACAACACTGCATTGAGCGCTTCACAGATTCAAGGGAATACTGCAGCGAGCTTGACCGTAGGGAATGGTAGTAATACCAATTTCAGCGGTGTTATATCCAATGCAATTAGCCTAACAAAAACTGGTACCAGCACCTTGACTCTCTCTGGCGCTAATACATATTCAGGTACTACGACTATTAGTGCTGGTACTTTACAGGTTGGGGCGGGAGGCGCAACGGGTAATTTGGGTACGGGCAGCATTGTGAATAATGCGGCATTAATTTATAACCTCAGCAATGCATATACCGAGAGCAATGCTATCTCTGGCAGCGGGACCCTAACTCAGAATAATGCTAGCGTACTAACTCTGACTGGTGCCAATACCTATACTGGTAGCACTACTATCAGTGCTGGCACTTTGAAAATTGGTGGTAGCAGTACCTTAGGAGGCGGTACCTATACTGCCGCAATTGTTAATAACGGTATCTTTGAGTATTCCTCAATCAACAGTCAAACTCTTTCCACTGGCATTATCTCCGGAACGGGGTCAATCCTTAAGGATGTAAACACCGCTTCAACATTAACTCTTGCTGGTGCCAATACCTACAGCGGTGGTACAACAGTTTCTGCTGGCACATTGAGAATTGCGAGCGGCGGTACTGCTGGTGCAACAACAGGTGCGATGACTATTACTAACGCTACTCTCGATTTGCAGACTGCAGTAACACTTGGCTCTCTGATTATGTCTGGAACATCCCCAGCCATCACTAACAGTTCCGGCACATCTTCTCTAGTAGTAAGCGGCACCTCCACTTTAGCTAATGCCATTACTACTAGCGGCGCTCAAACCTATAGTGGTGCAGTTACTTTGGGTGCTAATACTACGCTTACAACTACCAATAGTGCTGTAGTTTTTGCTGGGGCTGTAGACGGAACGGCATCTGGTTCGCAGTCGTTAACGGTTGCTAGTGGAACGGGTTCTATTGTGTTGGGTGGCAATGTTGGAGGATCTGTATCTCTATCATCTCTCAATTTCAGCAGTAGCACCGCATCCACCGTGTTAATAGGCTCGGTAACTACGGCTGGCTCACAAACATATGCAGGCGCATTGTATGTGGCAGGTAGCTCACCAACATTGAGCAGCAGCAGTGGTGGAGTGACGATTACTGGTGCTATTTCAACCGGTGCAATTTTCCAATTTACTTATGCTGCAACCAATTATTTATTAAACGGCACTTCTACCGCAGCCTCTAGCTCAGCCGTTCAGGCTGGTTTGATTGTGACGACTAGTGGCACAGGCTTGTTCTCAGTCTCTACCGTAGTGCCTTTATCAGGCATACAGTATTTAGTTGTTGGCGGCGGCGGCGGCGGTTCTATTGGTTGTACTTGCTACAACGGTGGCGGTGGCGGTGGCGGTGGCGCTGTACTTACGAATTCAAACAGCTCTTTAGCGACTGGTACCAACTATGGAATCACAATTGGTAACGCTGGAGCCGGCGCAACTGGAAGCGTAGTCGCAAATGGTGGAAATGGCGGTACCACTTCTATGACTGGTTTAGTTGGTGGAACAGTATCTGCGGCAGGCGGAGGGGGTTCAGTGGGGGGTGTTGTTACCGTTAATTCGAATCCATGGTTTGGAATTGGCGGCACCGCAGGTAATGCGAACAGTGGCGCTGGCGGCTATGGAGGCAGCAATAGTTGCGGCTCCATTTGTTCACTTGAGAACGGCGGCAATGGTTTCACCAGCTCTATCACCGGCACATCTTATGTTTATGGTTCTGGCGGCGGCGGCGGTTCAGGCTACAGTATTGGTGGTGGAACTGCTGGCTCAGGCGGTACTGGAGCGGGTAACGGTGCCCCAGGTAATGGTAATGCCACAAGTAATGGTGTTTCTGGCACCAATTATGGTTCTGGCGGTGGAGGCTCTTACAGCACGGGCAATGCTGGTTCGGGTGTGGGTGGAACAGTTGTTTTGGCTTTACCTTCTAATGCATTAACTATTAATGCAGGTAGCGGGGCGGTTTCGATCGGGTCATCAAGCAAGCTCACCAGCTTAACAATCACATCAAGCTCAAGTTCCTCAGCTCAAAGCAATAGCGGAGTGATTAGTGGTGTAACTAATTTAATTTACAACGGTTCTGGAACATTCACTCTAGCCGGTACCAACACCTACACCGGCGGCACGACGATCTCTGGTGGCACTTTGCAAGTTGGCACAGGAAGTACAACCGGAAACTTAGGTACCGGTGGCGTTACAGATAATGCTGCGCTGATCTTTAAAAGAAGTGATGCGATTACTGACAGCAACAATATCTCCGGCTCAGGCACTCTGACTCAAGCTGGCTCAGGCACATTAACCTTGAGTGGTAATAACAGCTATACAGGTGGCACCGTACTAAATGCAGGAACGCTGAATCTTGGCTCTGCAAATGCGATTGGTAGTACTGGAACTATTACCTTTGGCAATAATTCTGGCTCGATTACTGGTGGCGGTATTTTGCAGTACAGCTCCAGTAACACCACTGACTACTCGAGTCGTTTTAGCAATGCGATATTCCAAACGTACATCATTGATACCAATGGCCAGTCAGTCACTTTGAATAGTGCGTTATCCAGTAACGGTGGCACGCTCATCAAGCAAGGTTCAGGTACTTTAACTCTTGGCGGAGCGAATACGTACGCCAATGGTAGTGGGACCCAGATTTATGGCGGTACTCTGCAGGTTAGCGGTGACGGAAATCTTGGGGGTGACACTCCTATTTGGTTGATTGGGGGCAATCTGCTCGCCTCATCCTCTTTCACCACCAGCAAGAACATTATCGCTAGTGGTACTGGCGGAAATATTCAGGTTGCAAGTGGCGCAACCTTGACGCTGAGTGGATCCATGATTAACGGCACTACCATTAATCTTGGCGGATCATCTACCAGCAGCACTTACACTGGATCGATCGTTTATGCGCCAAGTAGCGGCACGGTTACTAACCTGAATCTCTACGCAGGCACGTTATTAGCTAATTCCTCCTTCACGCTTGCTAATGCATTGACTGTCTATGGTGGAACGATTTCGGCAACCTCAGGTTCGACGCTAACATTAAGCAATATCGTTAGTGGAACTGCTGGCATCAATATTGGTGACGCCACTAATACAGGTACCGTAATCCTATCCAACACCTCAAATGCATTTAGTGGTGGTACGACTGTGAACTATGGCACTTTAAGTGTCAGCGCACAAACCAATTTACCCAGTGGAAATACTGTCACATTAACCAACGGCGCAACTCTTCTAGATACAGCGAATAGCGTAACTCTTGCCAATAATATTGTTTTAGGAGCGGGCGGCGGTGTCATCGCAGTCAATGGCCCGGCCAATACCTTAATTTTATCCGGAACTATGACTGGAGCCAACGCTATTCAGTTTGGTACGAGCGCTAATAATGGAATTGTTTCTTTATCTACTATTAAAGCCTTCACGGGAAACATGTCTGTGGTTGGTGCCACAGTAAAACTTGCCTACACTACTGGTGGAGTTTTATCTGGTGTGACTGCTATTGGCATCTCTGGTAGCGGCACATTAGCAATCACTGGCGGTGGATACAATCCGTTTAGTAAAGCCGTTACTATAACCATTGCCAATGGCACGTTTGCTAACCAACAAACTGGCACCGGTGGAATTGGCGCTTCCTTTAGCGCAGGCTCCACCATTAACCTCAATGGCAATGCAACGGTTAGCTTGTCTGGAGTCGGTGATACTTGGGGTTCGCTCACTTTATATACGACAACTTTTAATTCCACCGGAACTGGTAACTCAATCACTGGTGGAGCGATTGCAGCGCAGGGCGCTACAACGGTTAATGTGACCAATAGCGGTGAGTCCCTAACTATTAGCTCGATATTGGAAAATGCTAATAGTGTTGCTGCCTCTTGGACCAAGACTGGTGCTGGAACCCTGATCCTGACGGGTGCCAATACCTACAGTGGTGGCACAACAATTTCTGTTGGCACCATACAGGTTGGCGCAGGTAGTACAACCGGCAATCTGGGTACGGGTGGGGTAGTGAATAATTCTGCGCTCGTTTACAACCGTAGTGATTCTCTTACAGATAACAATCTTATTTCTGGAACCGGTACGGTTACTCAGGCTGGCACAGGCACTACGACGCTAGGTGGCGCGAACACTTACACTGGTAATACAACAATCAATGCAGGTACTCTAGCCAATACAGTATCCGGATCTAGCACAAGAACTGCTACCTTCATTATTAATAACGGCGGTACTTATAAGCTTCTCTCTACAAATGGATTTCCAAATAACTCTACTAATGGCTACACCTTCGTTGTAAATAGTGGTGGAACGCTGGATCTGAATGGCGTAGGCTGGATTGACGGTGGATCAACTGGTTATGCAATTCAACTTAACGGTGGATCTTTGTCCAATAGTTCAGCAACAGCAGCTACTGTGACAATGAGTTATTCACCCACTAGAGATATTGTGCTGGCAGCCAATTCTTATATTGGCGGCACAGGTAACATCACTTTGAATGGCGTCATTAGTGGCGCTTACAGCTTAACCAACTCTAATACTGGGGTAGTGACGCTTGGTGGAGCTAACTCCTATTCTGGCGGCACATTCATTAATGCTGGCACAGTACAAATTAGCTCTGATGGCAATTTAGGCGCTGTACCAAGCTCAGCAGCTACTAACGTCACTATTAACGGTGGCGGATTGTTGGCCAGCGGACAAACTAGCGCATTGTCGATTGGCGCAAACCGCGGTATCGCGATCGGCTCTAGTGGTGGCTCTATCAGTAATGCCAGCACAACTTACACATTAACTGTTGCCGGAGTGATATCTGGCTCCAACACGCTCACGATTAATGCAGGTAGCAATACCGGCACCGTTATTCTCTCGAATGCCGCGAACTCATATACCGGCAACACCACGATTAACGGCGGTACCTTGCAAATTGGATCGGCGGGTACTCTTGGCAGCGGGTCTTATGCTGGAAACATCAGCATCGCCACAGGCGCAACTTTTAAATATTCGTCATCTGCAGCACAAACACTCTCTGGTGCAATTTCAGGAGTGGGCACCCTCACTAAAGATACCAGCACATCCGTGTTAACGATCTCAAACGTGAACACCTTATTTACTGGCCCAGTAAATGCGAATGCTGGTACCTTAGCGCTAACAAACCCTAGCGCCTTGGGTGGTTCAACAGGTGGTTTACTGACGATTGGTGCGGCCGGAACAGTGGATCTCCAGTACGCTGGCACAGTTACTCTGGCAACCCTATCTATTGCTTCTGGTGGTGCCATCACTAATTCCACTAACAATAGTGCCTTGACTGTATCGGGTACAAGCAGCTTGGGTGGAAGTGTGAGCACTAATGGCTTGCAAACCTACACTGGAGCTGTAACTTTAGGAGCCAACACAAGTCTTACCGCTACCGCAGCCCCAGTTACATTTAGCTCAACTATCGATAGCGTTACTGGATCGAATTACTCTTTAACTATTACCAATGGAAGCGGTAGTAATACGTTTGCTGGAGTAGTAGGGGGCACCACTCCTTTATCTACGATCTCAGTATCTGGTGCTAGTACATTGATGGGTTCTGTCACAACAAACGGGGCTAGCGGGCAACTCTGGAGTAGTGATTTAATTATTGCCGGCAACATTTCGCTCAATAGCAACAATGGTTCAGTCACAGTAAATGGTGCGATCACCATTCCTCAAGGCCTCAATATTCTGCAACTAACAGGATCTGGTGCTTATAGCGATACTGTTGGCGGCTCTACATACACTGGTACTGTTAGCTCCTCTGCCACTGCCTTGCCTGGTGGCGGTGGTAATTTGTCATATTCCGCTGGCGCTTACTCTTGGGTTGCCCCCGTCAACGTCCAAGCTCAATACTTGGTTGTGGCTGGCGGTGGCGGCGGTGGTGGAAACATTGGTGGCGGCGGTGGCGGCGGCGGCGTTGTTGCTGGTACCTTTACAGGCGGAACCGCACTGACTTATACAGCTATCGTGGGCGCCGGAGGAAGCGGTATCAATGTCAACCAGATTGGAGGCGGTGCGGGTGGTGATTCTAAGTTAACCCAAGCAACACTTTCATTAAATGTGGATGCTGTTGGCGGCGGCGGCGGCGCCTATTACTCGAATAACGGTTTATCGGGTGGATCAGGCGGCGGCGCTGGAGGTGGTGGCGCTGGTTCTGGTGGCTCAGGTACCTCTGGGCAAGGGAATGCCGGCGGTGCAGCTCCTTCTAGTCTTGCTGCAGCTGGTGGTGGCGGTGGTGCTGGCGGCCCAGGATCTGCTGGCAATAATAGTTACACGCTTGGCGCGGTAGCTGGTGGAAATGGTGGCCCTGGTCTCGCTTCAAATATCACCGGAAGCACTGTTTATTACGGTGCGGGTGGCGGTGGATCTAGTGGCGCATATGGCGGTAGCGGAGGCCTAGGTGGTGGCGGCAACGGCGGCACTTACATCATTGCTGGCGCTAATTCCGCTGCTGTCGCAGGGTCGGGCTATGGAAGTGGTGGTGGTGGTGGTTATGGCACGATCCTCAATGGGGCTAATGGATCAGCGGGTACAGTGATCTTGTCCTACTATGCCTCCTATACATTTGCTATTAACGCTGGCAGCGGAAAAGTATCGATCACCAATAATGTGAATCCTACGACTGCAAATGCAAACTATCTGAAGTCGATCTCAATTGCTTCTACAAACACAACAAGCATTATTAGTGGAAACATTAACGGAACATCCTCGTTAACATTTAATGGTACTTCTGCAGGCGTGCTTCAGCTCTCTGGTAGCAATACCTACACAGGCGGCACTACCGTCAGCGGTGGTATTTTGGCTATTAGCGCTGATGCCAACTTAGGTGCCGTACCATCAATAGCTACACCAGCCTCAGTTACGCTGTCAGGTGGTGCTTTGCAGGCTATTGGCGCAACAGGTGAAACAAGTCCAACTGTTGTCACTCTGAATGTAAATCGCGGCATTACTTTAAGTTCAGCTAGCGGCTTAGCTGCAAGTACTACAACTACTAGCGGAACAACTTATGTTGATGTCTTGTCAATTCCAGGCGTCGTCACTGGGGCAGGGGCACTTACTATTAATGGTGCAAGTCAAGGCGGTACTGTTCTCTTAACTAATTCTGCCAATACGTATGGCACTACTAGCTTAACAACAGCCACCACAATTAAGGCTGGTATCTTGGCCATTGTTGCAGATGGAAGTTTGGGAACATTGCCTTCAGCAGCTCAAGCTGCCTCCATTAGTCTAACTGGCGGTACTT
The DNA here is from genome assembly GCF_018881575.1 of Polynucleobacter sp. UK-Kesae-W10. GTDB lineage: Bacteria > Pseudomonadota > Gammaproteobacteria > Burkholderiales > Burkholderiaceae > Polynucleobacter. Next base: position 305,373 of record NZ_JACVQB010000002.1, read on the forward strand.
TACAAGCGTATGGCCCGTCTAATGAGAGTAGTGCGACTACCGTAACACTCAACGCTTTACGTGGTATTACGGTATCCGCCAATACAGCCGGCTTAGCAGCAACTAGCAATACTAACTATACGGATATTCTTGTAGTTTCTGGAGTAGTAACGGGTACTAATACCTTATTGATAAATAGCGCAGGACAGGGCGGCAAGGTTAGCTTGACTGGAGCAAACACGCATACAGGCAATCTCACCATTAGTGCTGGAACATTGCAGGTTGGTGGGTCTGGAACCTTAAATAGCGGAAGCTATGGTACAGGCTCTATCTCTATTGCTACAGGCGCTGTATTGCAGTATTCCTCTTCTGCCGATCAAAACTTATATGGTGGCATTACTGGCGGCGGATCAATTCTAAAGGATACATCGACAAGCCTACTATCGCTTTCTACTCAGAGTGCTAATAGTAATTACAGTGGTGGCACCACTATTAAAAAGGGTGTTGTTGATCTTTATTCTGCCTACAGCGCTGGAACGGGAACTATCACTTTGGGTGATACCGTGAGCGGTAGCAATGCAGTGAACTTAAATGTACTGAATACAACCACCCTCACTAATGGAATCATACTTAACCCTTATGGCGTTCTAACGGTAAGTAACCGCTTCTCCTCAAATGGCGCTGGTTACTATCCGATCTATACCGGCGGTATTACTGGGAACAACAATCTGATTATTGGTGGTGTATCTGGTGGTAGCATGACCTTCACCACCAATCCAATTAATATCAGCGGGACTATTACCAATACCACTGCTGCATGGGGTGCAACCCCAGTATCTATTACAGCCGCGATTGGCTCAAACGTTACCGGAATTATTCAAAATGGTGGTGCACCGTTAGCAATTAGTGGTGCGTTGAATATTAATTCTGGTGGTACCACCATTACCGATACGTCGGGCACAGTGACGATTTCTGGAGGCGTGACTGGTACGGGCAATCTCGTGCTGAATAACAATACAACGACCAATAATGCGCTCACTATCTCTACAGCGAGTGTAAATAACGTTGGCACCATCACGAATAGCGGAACTGGTACTGGTGCAACACTTATTAGTGGCGGGGTAGGTTCCAATGTCACCCGAATTATTCAAAATAGCGCAACATCAGCATTGTCTATTGCGACTACTGCGTTGACTGTAAATAGCTCTGGAACCACCTTAACAGATACAGCTGGTTCGTTAACAGTCTCTGGAGGAGTAACTGGGACTGGTAATTTAGTTCTCAACAACAATAGCAATACAGCTAATGGAATTACTTTATCAACTACCAATGTAAATAACACTGGCACTATTACAAATAGCGGTAATGGAACCGGCAATTCTTTAATTAGCATAGCCATTGGCACTGCTAATACAGGTGTTGTACAAAACAGCAGTACTTCAGCATTGATTCTGACCGGTACAAACCTTTATACCAATGGCACCACCATTACGTCTGGAACTTTGCAGGTTGGGGCGGGCGGTACTGCAGGTACTTTGGGTTCCGGCACCCTCAGTAATAGCGGTAACCTTAGCTTTAACTTAAGCAGTGCATTGAGCATTGGCTCCAATTTGACTGGTGCTGGATCAGTTACGCAATTGGGTTCTGGTGCCTTAACGCTTTCAGGTGACAACTCTTATCAAGGTGGTACCTTTATTGGCCCATCATCCAAAATTATTGTCACAAGCGCTAATGCTTTGGGCGGCTCTTCTGGTGGCGTCGTCAATATTGGCGCATCCGGAATATTAGACCTGCAATATGCTGGAACTATCACTTTGACCTCATTAGTGATGGCAACAGGAAGCTCTATCACTAATACCACCACTAACAGTGCATTGACTGTTTCTGGTACAAGCACCTTGCTTGGTACGGTAACCACCAGCGGTGCGCAGACTTATACGGGTGCAGTATTGGTGGGCGGCGCTACCACCTTAAACACTACAAATGCTGGAGTTTCATTTGGCAGCACTGTTTCTTCATCGGTAACGCTTACCGAGGTAATTCAATTCTTGGGAGGCGGTTCATATAACTTCGCAGGAACTGCAGGAACCGCTACAGGTACAGCAACTACATTTGCTGATGGCTCATCTATTGCCTATAACAGCTCTACTGGTGTTTATACCTTTGTAGCAGGATCATCCGCCTCTTCTCAATATTTAGTTGTCGGCGGCGGCGGTGGTGGTAGCAGAGGCGTTAACAGTGTTTACTATGGCGCTGGGGCAGGTGGTGGCGCAGTCCTGTCTGGAGCTACTTCCTTGGTTTTGGGTAGCAGCTATAGCGTGACTGTTGGTGTGGGTGGCGCTGGACAATCTTTGGGAACTGCAGCAACCATTAGTGCTGCTGCAGGATCAGCTCCAGCTACTACTAGTGCCTCATCCGGCTACAACGGCGGTAAGGGAGGAGCATCATCTTTTGCCTCAATTACTGCAAACGGCGGTTTGGGCAGTATTGCTAATAGCGCAATAGGTTCTGCGAGTGGTAACGGCTATGCTGGCGGCACAGGCAGTGGAGCCCCTTATGCTTATGTTCAGGGCTCGGTATGTAGCGCCGGAGGTTGTGGCGCTGGCGGCGGCGGCGGTGCAGGTGGCGTTGGTACTGCCACTGCAGCAGGAGCTGGGATTTCATCTTCAATTACTGGTACCGCAGTAACTTATGGAACTGGTGGTTGGTCTTGCGCCAGCAGCGCATGCACCGTAGCCAACATCGTTGCCAATACAGGCGCAGGGGCAGGTGATAATGGTTCCCCATCACCATCTGGAAGTGCGGGTGTAGTCATACTCTCCATTCCAAATGCGATTACAACTACATCGCTCACCATTAATGCTGGTAATGGTGCGGTCAGCATGGTTGGTAATGTCACCAACCTCAATTTAGTCATTAATTCGAAGAGTGCATCCAGCTCAATTGCTGGGGTGATTTCTGGGCCCGTTTCATTGACTTATAACAATGGTTCTGGCTACACAACAATTGCAACCCCAGTCTTGGTGCTTTCTAATACCAATACATACAGCGGTGGTACAACAGTAATTGCAGGCACTGCGCAGGCTGGAAGTGCTACTGCGTTTGGTACGGGTGCAATCACAGTTGGTTCCGGTGTTAACTCTCTGGGTTCTGTTGATGTGCACGGGTATGCGATTGCCAATAGTTTGACGGTCTATGGCGGTGGAGCGCTTGGCGCGATTGCCAATAATGGCTCAACTGCGGTGACCCTGGGTAATGCAATCACCGTTGGCTCTGCTTTCTCATTCGGTGGCTCAGGTGGTTTAACTATTAGCAATGCAATTTCTGCTTCCACTAATGGCATTGCCTTTGTTGGAACGGGTTCCTACACATTAACCAATACCTCTAATTCCATTGCCACTATCGGCGGTGTAAGCGCAACTACGATCGGTGCTCTGAACCTGGTTGATTCTGTTGCTTTAACCGTAGGTTCTGTCACCCTGAATTCCATTGCGTATGCTGGTATCAATAGTAGTGGGGCAGTTACGCTGACAGCGACATCATCGTCTGGTACAGGCATTAGTTTTAGTAATAACTTAAATGCAACTGGCGCAATTATCATCAGCGGCACAGGTAGCTCAAGCTCATCCTATAACGGCATTTATATTGCTAGCGCAGTGGGTGTCACTTCAACAGGTAGCACGGTCACCATGACCGGAGTAGGTGGCTATGGAGTGCAGCTCTATGACGGCTCATCCAGCGTTAGGGCGAATGGTGATCTTAATATCAACGGTACTGGCGCTAATTCAACAAACGGTATTGGAGTCTTTTTGACTTATGCGTCTGGTACCGGCGGGTTTATTAAGTCTGATACCGGCAATATCAACCTAAAAGGTGTAAGCAATAGCCCTAATTACGGAACTTATGTGCGCATGCCTGTCATTGCTACTTTAGGCTCGGTAACGATATCGGGTGCTGGCTCCACTGGAGGTCTAGCTTTTGATGGTTGGTACGGATCAGTTGCTGCTGGTCAAAATATTACTTTAATTGGCTATTCCACAGCTGGTTACGGTGTTTACTTGCACATGGCCAACAATGCATCAGGATATTTACTAGCCGCCAATTCAGCAAACTCATCCTTAATCAATGGCAATATCACTATTGCTGCTAATGCTGCTGCAAGCTCAGGCATTTATACAGATATCGCTAATACGATTTATGCCTACAACGGTAGTATTGATTTCAGAAATTCGGCATTCACAGGCACACTTGCAAATGGAGTAACTAACTCTGTCTTTGCGACAGCAGGTGCAGCGGGTTCTGCAGTGAGCTCCTTAAATGGTATCGCTTGGAATGGCAGTATGTATGCTCTGAACAACAGCACGCCAGCATCAGCCACAAACGGCGGCACAATTACTATTAATTCGAACCCAACCAATACTGCAACCAGTGCAGCTGCTACTGGATTCCAGTTGAATGGCAATGGATCCATCATGAGTGCATGGGGTGATATCACCATCAATGCCAACGGCACACCAAATGGCGTAAATAGCGCTGGTGCCTGGCAGGGCATTATGATGAATGGCACCTCCCAGCAGATTCGGAGTTATAACGGCGCCATTACCTTGGTCGGTACTGCAAATAACACGACGACATCGCCTTATATTTCAGGTGGCGTTACCCTCTACGATGACTCCGATCTCATACGGGCAAAAAATTCTGTCAGCATTACAGGTATTGATTTGCCAACCATTGGTGCTTATCTAACCATTACCAATACTGGCACCAACGGTGGCGTCACTTCTGAAACTAGCAATATCATCATTAACGGAATAAGTAACTCTGCAAGCTATGCAGGAACTTATATCCGTAATGCAATTAGTGCTCCAAATGGCGCTATCACTATTAGTGGCGCCGGTAATATTGCAGGTCTCTACTTAGACTGGGCATCACCTTCAGTTTCTGCTGGAGGTAATATTTCTTTAGCTGGTTATTCAACAGCAGGTAATGGTTTATACATCACGGTAGGCGGCCTTACTCCGGCAATTAGCTCTACCGGCGGGAATATTATTCTGGCTGGTTACTCCGGCGCTTCAGCAAGCTACGGCATCTATGACTCCGGTATTAATATTCGCACTACTGGCGGTAATATCGTTGCCGAAGGCGCTAGTCTGAGTGGTATTGCAGGAACCAATACTAATGCGACATCAGCCTTGGTAGCTGCTGCAACAGCCGGTACACCAGTATTTGCCACCGGTAATAGTGCCATTGCTGCTTATGGCGTTACCGGAGGTTTCTATGACACTGGCACATTAAGTGCTTCGGGTACCATCACCATTAACGGCACTTCAAGCACTGGTACCGCTGTCACCGCAACCGGTGCAATCTCAGGTAGTGCGCTGACAGTAACAGCAAATGCCACTACAGCATCAACCATTGCTTCTTTAGGTGCCATCACTATTAATGCTGGTGGCAGCGATATTTCAGTAACGGCAAATAATTCCACCGCTGGATCAAGCACCGGCATTACGCAAACAGGTGCTATTACCGATAACGCTAATGGAGGCAACATCACATTTGCATCTAATAACAATATCACTCAGTCCGGCACTATTACCTTGGCTTCTAACACTACGGCCACATCAACTGTGCTCTATGACAATACAACAGGCAATAAGAGTTCAGCGATTACTGTTGGCATACTAAATAATAGTAATAGTACTAAGCCTGTTAATTACTCCATGTTGGCCGCTGGTGGTTCAATAGATCCGGCTGTTTCTGTTTCAGGCGCCATTGTTCTTGATAATACTTACGGTTGCACCGGTGTTTCATGTACACCAATCAGTGGATTTATTACACCAATTAATGCCCCCACTTATGCCACAAGCTCGGTAGGCGTCACGACAACTGGTGCCCTAACAGCAGGTACATCCGTCACCATTAAAGGAATATCAAGTGGCGGCAACGGCGTGGTCTTGGGTGGAGTGGTTACCGCCAATTCTGGAGATGTAACCATCACAGGAGCAACAACTGCCGCCGGAAGTATTGCCGTCAATATCCCAGCGGGCTCAAGCATTTATGCCCCTGCAGGCAATATCAATATCAATGCCTACAACTCGAATCCTGCTGTTACTAGTGTGATGTTGCAAATTGCTGGTTCTTCAGCGGCCTCACCATTATTGATCAGCGCTTCCGGCAATATTAATTTGACAGCCTATGCAGCATCATCTAGTACATCATTAATATCTACTTCCTATGCCGTCTTGGCATCGGGTGGTGACACTACAATTTCTGCATCCGGTAGCGGTGCTAGTGGTACCGCAGTGTATTTAGGTAACACCGCAATTAATGCAGGCGGTAACTTCACAGTGCAGGGCGCTTACTTACCATCTCTGGGTACAGTTCTTTCTGCGGCATCAGGTGTATTAGCAACAACGCCAGCTACTTCAAGCGGAGTTATGGCCTCTAATCTATCCGATGTAACTATTAGTTCTGCCAGTCTAACTGGAGCCTATATCCCGGGTACTGCTGCCACTACATTTATTGTTCCTGTTGCTGGAGTTAATAACCAGTGGATCTTGGCCTATCAGGATGGTACCTATGTGAAGATGGTTGAGTTGACACTATCGCTTAGTAGCAATACTGTCATGATGACTCCTGCTGCAGCTGGCTTTGTAACGAATACCGCATTTGCTGGATATTCTGGTAATACTATTTCTACAGTAAACCAAGCATGGAATGCTCGCACAGCACAAACGTTGGTTGGCGCTACTTCGGCAAACGGATATGGTGCTTCTAATGTTGTGCTCTCAGTCAATCAACCCGCTTCCGCACCGGTTGGATTGGCTGGATCTGCTGTTGCTGCTGGGGGTCATGGCATCACTATATCAACCGCATCGATGACCGTACCAGCTGGACAAGTCAACGCAGGAACCTATAGCGGAGTTGTTGCGGGCGGCAATGTATGGATGGGTGCTGCTACGACTGGTGCTTACTACGGCATTACTCTACAGGCACCCGTGACATCAAATAATGGTTCGATTACCCTAATTGGTACAAGCGGTGGAAATGGTGGAGTTGGTGTCTACATAGCAGCCGCTGGCAGTCTAACGACCTTAGGTCCGAACAACGGCAGTATTAATGTCTATGGTTCTAGCACTAATGCCACTGGTGGTTATGGTGTGTATCTTTTGGGCTCAAGTGTAAGCTCGCCAACTGTCATTAGTTCTGCGGCTGCCACCAATATTATTGGTTACGCTGCCGGCACCACCAGTGCATTTGCCATTTGGGCTAATAGTTCTTACAGCGTCATTAGGGCAGGTTCTGATTTATTAGTTTCAGGTTCTACGCCAAATGGTGCTGGTTCTCAAGGAATTCTCCTGACGTATGTGGCGCTTCAGGCAGTGGGGAACATTACCGTTCAAGGGGCTACTCTAGGAACTCTGAGCGCGCAAAATGGTGGCGTATCTGGAACGACTATTGCTAACGTAGCTACCACTGTTCAGGGTGCCGCTGTTAATGGTGGCACTCAGTATGCCGTTTGGATTAACGATACAGTCACCATTACTAGTGGAGGCCTTTCTTATATTGGCATCTTGGCTGGTGGAAATGTTTGGATTGCGGGCTCTACGGGCACTAGCTCTGGTGGTTACCATGGTATTTATGAACTTTCTCCAATAACTGCAATTAATGGTTCTGTCACCTTAATTGGCACCACGGGTGGCTATACTGCACACGGTGTCGAGTTGGGCGCAAGTGCTTCTATTACTTCAGGCACTGCTGGCGGACTCGTTTATTCAGCCAATACAAGTGCAAGCGCACTTACTGCTCCAGCCATGATTTCTAATGCTGGCTTTGGCACATTAATTGGCCAGGTTGGCGGTACAACATTACCAACCCTCAGTGCTGCAACGATTGCGGGAGGTTCTGTTAATGCAGCGGGAACCAATACGGCTGGCGGGCGGGCTGCAACCGCTATTGCAACTTACGCTACCGGCCTAAATACTGCCGACTATATTATTGGCGTTGTTGATGTTCCTTTAAGCGGAACTACTTATACCAAGATGGTTGAGCTACGTCTTACATTGGTTGGTAATCTTGTTTATGCGGCTGCAATTAATGCGCAATACAACACCGGCACTTTGACAACTGGTGGTGCTACCAATTTATTGGGCGGTACAACTAACTTATTAACTCTGTGGAATTCTGGTGCAGCAAGTTCTACAGCCAATACCAGAACGGCAGCAGGTTATGGCCTAGGTAATTTGACGTTCACAAATTCTGTGTCCGTAAGCTCGACTACAACATCCACCAATGGCGCTATTTCCCTTTACGGTAGCAGTAGTCACACCACAGGTGGTGTTGGTATACAAATCAACGGATCCAGCAGTGCTTCACCAAATTACTTTGTCACCACTGGACCAATAACCTTTGCAGGTTATGCAGCCGGCACTAGTGCTCAGGCTATCTACATCACAACCTACTCGTATGAGCAGGCTGGCGGCAATATTACATTTGCAGGCTCTACACCAAATAGTTCAAATAGCCAGACCATGTGGCTAGTGAATAACGTCGTCAATGCAGGCGGGACATACTTTATTGAAGGCGCAACCACAACAACCTTAAGCGCTCAAAATGGTGGTTCATCTGGAACCACAATTAGTGGCGTTGCTTCTCCGGTACTTGGATCTGCTGTAAATGGCGGTAATCAACATGCTGTTTATCTCAATGGCGCTGGATCGGTAACTTATAACGGAATAAGCTATAGCGATATTACTGCCGCCGGAAATATCTGGATTGCTGGTTCTACAGGTAGCGGTGTTAATGGCTTTAACGGTCTATACATTAATGGGCCTTCCATTAATTCAACCGGAGGAAGTATTACCCTAATTGGTGCGAGTGCTAGTGCAACTGGTACAGGCGCTTATTTCGCTGCTACTAGCAACGTCATTGCCTCTGGCGATATCAATATTTACGCAAGTAATTCAAATGGAAGTTATGGTTACGCTCTTACTATATCGGGTGGAGGTGCTACCAATACACCGTTTGTGATTAAGGCAGGCGGCAATCTCAATATTGCTGCATATCAGGCGGGTACCGGCACTGCTGCTGCTTACTACGATATGTATATCTCTAACTATGCTTTGTTGAAGTCTGGTGGCAATATGATCATCGGACTTGCTTCACCAAATAATAGCTCTGTATACACCTACGAAGCTTACTTAGTTAATACTGCAATTTATGCTGGTGGATCATTAACCATCCAGAACGCATCACTTACCACCTTGAGCGCTCAAAATGGTGGTGTATCTGGAACTACAATTTCTAACGTTGCAACAGCAACAGCAGGAAATGCTAACTTTGGTGGTAACTGGGGCCTGTTTTTCTCTGCAAATGTAACCGTAACTAACGGTGGCACGAACTACACCGGAATTAAAGCGGTGGGTGATATTTTGATGGGGGCTAGCAGCACTGGTGCTAATACAACAGCTTTTAGGACTTATGCACCAATTACATCAACTACTGGCGCAATTACAATTAATGGAACAGCAACTGGAGCTAGCGCAACCGCTATACATATATACGAAGTAGCACTTACTTCAGCGGGATTAACTACTTTGGCCGCCACCTCTTCAGGTAGTAATACTAATGTGGGCGTATTAACTTCTAGTGGATCAACGATCGCTTCAGCTGGAGGCGTATTGATTACTGGAACGGGTACTACTGGCGGCACTAATGCGGCAGTCACAGTTTCAGGGGCAATCACTAACACCGGCACTACAGGTACAGGCGTCACTATTAAGAGTACAGGAAATACCACGGTTGGTAATGTAACCAACTCAGGTGCAAATGGCATTCGCATTGCTGGCGGTGCCAATATTGCTGCTGGTACTACCTCAGGTGGCACGATTAGCTCAGTAGGCACTTTGACCAATACTGCTGGCGGTATTGGTTTCTCCGTTGGGGCGCCAAGCTCTAATCCTGGCATCAGTGGAACTCTTGAGTACATCCTTGGAATCACCTCTGCCAATGCGGATGCAAGCAAAAACGTTAGCTATGGAATAGTAGGGGGCACATTCACAAATGCTACAAACTATTTCAGCGGCACTAATTTTATTGATTACCGTCAAACTCTAAATTACACAATTACTGCTACAGTTTCAGGCAACTACTCTGCAGCTTATGGCACGGCCTATAACTCCACATCAGCAACCAGCTGGCTACAGGCGCACACCAGTGTCGCAATTTCAGGCTCTTCTACCTTCGGCGTAAGCGCTGGGTCAGCTTTAACAGTTTTGACATTTAATAGCACTATTGGTGCATCAAGCCTCAATGCAAATAATGTTCAAACTAGTACGCCATTAACTAGCAGCAGCTTAACTGCCACCGATGGTGCGATTGTAGTTTTATCTGGAACGCCTACTTACACAATTACCAAGGCAAATCTCACCATTACTGATAATGCGCAATCCTATACTTATAATGGATTGAGCTATGTTGCAAATCAGCAATTCACACTATCAGGTTTAGTAACCTCTATTGGTGGAGTGGCAACTACCGATGCTGTTTCATCGGTTACCCAAGCATTTAAGACCGGTACAACGGTTGGCTCTGGAACAGTCTTAACGGGTAGCAATGCTGCTATTGTTGGCGCTTACAATGCGGTGCCAAGCGCTGCTGTAGGTACAAACTTGGGTAATTACAATATTAGCTACGCTGGCGCAGCATCAACAGTCACTGCAGCACCTCTTGGCATCACCATCACCGGCACCTATGCTAAGAGCACTACGATTACCCCAACAGCCTTTACGACTAATGGCCTAGTCAATAGCGAAACCATTACTGCCATTAGTAGCGCTACTGTTAATAATGCCAA
>NZ_JACVQB010000003.1:0-199126 GCF_018881575.1 Polynucleobacter sp. UK-Kesae-W10
AGCCGAATTACTCCGCCAAGCGATGCTCAACCAGATTGATCAAGGCGGTATGAGTGAGGGCGGGAGTATGAAATACGCCTATGCTCACCCCTTGTTCTGGGCTCCCTTCGTGGTTGTAGGGGATTGATTTGGTAGACAGATCTCAATAAATTAATTCAATCGCCAGAAAATCTATAAATATTAAATATAAAAGTTGTTTTCGATTGTTCTAGGACATTCCGCTAATAAGGAATAGCATTGCGGCATGTCAAAAAATTTGTCAGATTACCTGCATTACGCGCAGTCGGTTCACAAGGTAAATGATCGATACAAGATCGTTGACTGCAAGGAACTGCTAGTTCTAGAGGCGGTATTAGGCGCCTACATAAACCAGGAAGAGTTTGCCGTCCTGGATTTAATTTTGCAAAAGAAAATTGCCTCTCAAGCAACCTTGCATTCTGTAATGAAAGGCTTAATTGCTAAAAAGCTGATCAAAACTGAGACCAGCAAAACAGATGGTCGCCGTAAGCATGTACTGCCGACGAAGCTCGGTCTTAATTGGCTTGGTGATCACGCTGATTTATTAACCAATATACGTAAAAAGTAATGCCAAAGCAGTTTTATGTTGGCATGCTGTTGATTTTGGTAGGGTTCTTCACCCAATCCTTTTCCTATGCTCAATCCGCCAAAGGCGAAGGTGTAACTTGCTACAAAGAGGCCATCAAAGAACCCTCTGTGTTTTATGGCAATGCGGGGGATGTCTTTACGCTCTTTGATAACACGACGTGGAAAGTTATTTCAGGCGGTCAGTACGAATACGTACCATCACGCTACAAAGACGTTTTGATTTGCCCAACGGTTGAAAAGTTAATCATCGGCAATCGCGCACTGGCGATTTCTAAATCAAGCACGCATTAATTCTTGTAAGTGCTGTACGGCTGTCTTAGGATCTTTTGCTTGAGTAATGGCCCTAACGACAGCTACAGAACCAACGCCACTTTTTGCTACTGCATGAATGCTATCTTGATCAATGCCACCTATGGCAACCAAGGGGTAGTGACTCATGAGCTTGGCGTATTGATAGAGTCTTCCTAGGCCCTGAGGGGCTGTAGGCATCTTCTTTAAATTGGTTGGAAAAACCGCCCCCATTGCAATATAGCTTGGGCAAAAACGATCGGCGTAGGCTAATTCAGCATAACCATGGGTGCTCAGCCCCAATCTAAGGCCCGCTTCACGGATGCGATCCATATCGGCAGTGGCAATATCTTCTTGGCCCAAATGAACGCCATAGGCCTCTGCATCGATAGCCTCCTCCCAGTAATCATTAATAAAGAGGAGGGTCTTGCTACCTTCCGTTGCTTTGACAGACTCTTTAATTTGTTTACGGATTTTGTAGCGATCTTCCGATTTGAAGCGTAGTTGCACGGTCGGAATTTCTGCTTCGACCATACGCTTTACCCAGTCTGCGTCAGGCATTACGCCATAGAGGCCCAAACGCTTTGGACATTCTTTAAACGCTTTGGGATTCATATTGCGCGTCCACGGCAGTAAATCAAAATGCTCTGGTCGGCTAGGCCATTTAAAAGGATTAAAGCCGCCATCTTGCAAGGCCATCCGTGACCAAGCTTTCCCTAATGTTTTGGCATCCGCTTCAATAAAGCCCATTTCAATCGCAGCCAATGCACCCGCCAATTCATAATGATCAGCAGCTGCCTCGTTATCAATCCGAGGAGGCGGTGAACTCATTGAGAATGTCGGCAAGGGAATGCACAAGTCATCATTGCGGTGGGCTGCAATAATTTGATCGGCAAGGTCGCGAATCAGACTCATTTAATTGGTTTCATATTTTTTGATCTAGACATAGCTTAGTGCAACTTAAGCTTGATGCCAAAAAGGGGTGCCCACTAATGGGGTGCTTGCCTGCGCAGATTCCTGAGGTTTCATGGCGCCAGAGAGATAAGCAGTACGGCCAGCGTCGACCGCCATTGCAAAAGATCGTGCCATGGCAATGGGGTCGTTTGCTAAAGCTACAGCAGTATTAAGTAGGACTCCATCAAAGCCCCATTCCATTACGCTGCAAGCATGAGAAGGTAAACCCAGGCCGGCATCCACAATGAGAGGCACTTTTATGCGATCACGCAATAATTTCATGGCGTAGGGATTGAGCGGACCTTGGCCTGTGCCAATGGGGGCGGCCCAGGGCATGATGGCTTGGCAACCTACATCTACTAGACGCTGACACAAAATCAGATCCTCTGTGCAATATGGGAGAACTTTAAATCCATCTCGAATGAGCGTTTGCGCAGTCTCTACTAGGCGTAGCGTATCTGGTTGTAATGTGTAGTCATCGCCAATGAGTTCTAACTTAATCCAATCGCTTTCAAAAACCTCGCGCGCCATTTGAGCTGTGGTGATGACTTCTTGGGGGCTATGACATCCCGCTGTATTGGGCAGGACGGGTACTGCCATCTTCTTTAAAAGATCCCAAAAACCGCTATGTGCTTCAGTGGTGCTTGTGCCCTGGCGCCGCAAACTTACGGTGATCATGGCGGGTTTAGCCAGTTCCACTGCATTCTCAAGAACTTGTGGCGATGGGTAGCGTGAGGTACCCAAAAGTAAGCGGCTCGGAAAGCTCTCGCCATACAAGATTAATGGGTCAGCGTTATTCAAGTTGCTTGGTAAAGGAGCAGTCATAGATTTTGGATGCAGGATTAACCGCCAGTAACGGGAGCGATTACTTCAATCTGATCATTCTCTTTTAAAGGATGTTGAGCGTATTTTGTCTTTGGAACAAAATGCAAGTTCACAGCAACTGCGTATGGAGGCTTCGCATCAATTGCCATGAGCGCATCAGAAACCATGCTCTGGTTTGGTAGCTCATATTCAATTTGATTAACGATTACGCGCATAGACTTGTTTCGAAGCTATTGTTATTCATACTGGAGATCGTTAAACCCAATTCCAGTGCGGTATTACTTTGCCCTTGCTCTAAAAGCTCTAGCGCAGAATCTAATACTGCTGGAGAAATCATAAAGCCGTGGCGATAGAGGCCATTGATTAAGATCAAATCGGCCAACCCTTTGTCTTTATTCACCCGAATTTCAGGAAGATTATTTTTCAGGGTGGGGCGGCATTGTGTAGCCATTTCTAAAATACGGGCTTCTGCAAAGCCACTATGTACGGTATAGACGGCGCTCAAGAGCTCCATAGCGGAGCGCACACTCATCTCAGAGGTATCGTCTGATTCAATTTCCGTCGCGCCAACAACATAGACATCATTTTCTTTGGGTGCAATGTAGATTGGGTAACGCGGGTGAATCAAGCGCGTTGGTCTACGCAATTTGACTTCTGGTGCATATAGGCGAATTACTTCACCACGGACGCCGCGCAAAGTATTGGGGTGATCATTCCAATGCGCTTTGGCACCATTACCGCGACAATCAATCACCGCATCATATCCACTGGTGTGACGCAACTGCTCCGGATCGACTGCGTGATCCCAATGACACAGCACTTTTAAGTGGCGACACTCATTTAGTAAGGCAGCGAGTAATTGGCGATTATCCAATTGCCCCTCATGCGGTAAAAACAAGCCCTGCATAAAGCGATCAGCAACACCGGGTTCTAGATGGCGAAGTTCTTGGTCGGAGAGTTTTTGCGGCAGTGTCAGCAAAGAGTTGTGCAGGCAATTTTTTTCAAGGTGCTTTGTAAATCGCTCAGCTTCGCTTGCATCCTGGCGGTGCCACAAGATTAAAGTGCCATCCTGTTGAAAAAATACAGGAGTAGAGAGTTTGCCAAGCAATTCTTTCCAGCGCGGCAAACTGTGGATACCCATACGCACTACCGAATCTTCGGTGATTGTGGATTCTGCTAAGGGCGCAAGCATAGCAGCGGCGATGCGAGCGGCCGAACCGCTGGCATCTGCTGGCCCACGATCAAAAAGGTCGACCCGTGCTCCACGCTGCGCGAGTGCCACTGCCAGTAACCGACCCATTAGGCCGGCACCGACAATGGCGTACTTGCGTTGCGAGAAGAAGGATTGACCCATTGCGCTTTCTCTAAAAATTACTGATAAATCTCACTACCGCGCTTACGGAACTCTGCTGACATTTCTTCCATGCCTTTAGTAGCGTCAGTTACCTGAGCAATCGGAATGACTTTAGAGCCTTCTTTAGGGTTACCATCAGCATCCAAAGTAGCTGCGTAATCACGTACTTCCTGAGTGATCTTCATAGAGCAGAACTTTGGTCCGCACATAGAACAGAAATGGGCAATCTTCGCCCCTTCAGCTGGCAAAGTGGCATCGTGGTATTCGCGTGCACGCTCAGGATCTAAGCCCAGGTTAAATTGATCTTCCCAGCGGAATTCAAAACGCGCTTTTGATAGGGCGTTGTCACGTACTTGAGCACCAGGTAAGCCTTTTGCAAGGTCGGCACCATGGGCGGCAATCTTGTAGGTAATGATGCCTTCGCGCACATCCTCTTTATCAGGAAGGCCTAAATGTTCTTTAGGGGTGACATAGCAAAGCATGGCCGTGCCATACCATCCGATTTGTGCTGCACCGATACCGCTAGTGATGTGGTCATAGCCAGGCGCAATGTCGGTGATGAGTGGTCCGAGTGTGTAGAAGGGGGCTTCTAAGCAATGCTTGAGCTCTTCAGTCATGTTTTCTTCAATGCGTTGCATTGGAACGTGACCAGGACCTTCAATCATCACTTGAACGTCATGCTTCCAGGCTTTCGCAGTCAATTCACCTAAAGTATGGAGTTCGCCAAACTGGGCGGCGTCATTGGAGTCTGCAATACAACCAGGACGTAAGCCATCACCCAAGCTAAACGAGACATCATAGGCCTTCATGATTTCGCAAATCTCATCAAACTTGGTGTACAGGAAGTTTTCCTTATGATGGGCTAAGCACCATTTGGCCATGATGGAGCCACCACGTGACACGATGCCGGTGATGCGATCAGCCGTCAGTGGTACATAACGCAGCAGTACGCCTGCATGAATAGTGAAGTAATCAACGCCTTGCTCTGCTTGTTCAATCAAGGTGTCACGGAACATTTCCCAGGTGAGGTCTTCTGCAATGCCACCAGTTTTATCCAGCGCCTGATAAATCGGTACGGTACCAATCGGTACTGGTGAGTTACGAATAATCCACTCACGAGTTTCGTGAATATGTTTACCGGTGGATAGATCCATGATGGTGTCTGCACCCCAACGAATAGACCAAACCATTTTTTCAACTTCTTCGTTGATGGAGGAGGTCACGGCTGAGTTACCTAAATTGCCGTTAATCTTCACGCGGAAGTTGCGACCAATAATCATTGGTTCTAGTTCGGGGTGATTGATATTGGCTGGAATAATGGCGCGACCAGCAGCAATTTCAGAGCGAACAAACTCACCAGTGACGATCTCAGGCAGATTGGCGCCGTAGCCTTTGCCAGGATGTTGTTTCAATAGTTGCTTGTATGCTGGGTCCTTGCGAAGCTGCTCTAGACCCATGGACTCGCGCAGGGCAACGTATTCCATTTCGGGGGTGACGATGCCTTTGCGTGCGTAATACATTTGACTGACGTTCTGCCCAGCCTTGGCTACGCGTGGCGCGCTAATGTGGGCAAAGCGTAAATTTTGTGTAGCCTCATCTTTGGAGCGAGCAACGCCATATTCGGAACTTGGTCCAGCTAACTGCTCTGTGTCATTACGTTCTTTAATCCAATTTTCTCGTAAACGTGGCAAACCTTTTTCGAGGTTAATGACAATTTCTGGGTCGCTGTAAGGGCCAGAGGTGTCGTAGACCGGAACCGGTGGATTGGCGACCAATTCTTCACCAACACGCGTTGGTAATTGTTCGATCATGCGGATCGGCGCCTTAATGTCTGCGCGCGAACCCTGTAAATAGGTTTTGGTTGATGCGGGGTAGGCGAACTTTTGTCCGAAGTCGCGTTCTAAGCTTTTAAGACTTGGGATTTCGTGTTTAGTGGTCTTGGGGTTGCCTGTACTCATGTCCATCTCCTAACTGTTTTAGATGGACGAAACCGGGTGTCGGTCTGATGTAACTCCCCACGCCAGCATTACCTGGATCGGGTTCTAGGGTCTTTCTCAGCGCCTCTATGCAAATTCTGCATTCGAGGGCACCCCTGTTTCATCCTTAGGACAGATTTAACCACGAATCGGTGGTTTGGCACATGATGCCGATCAAGACCGCTTAAAGGGCTAGCTCAGCGGTCAGTAAGCCTACTTATTGCGTCGCAATATGAAGTCGGCTGTCACAAAGGCAGCATCGCTCGTAAATTCATCTGCCAGGATGCGGGCTGCAGCTTCGGCATAGGAAACCTCGATAAAACCGCTCACTTCACCATCATGGTTGGTGGGAATGAAGTTGTGAGGCAGCTCTAAATCGTAAATAAATAATTGCTCATCATGAAAGCCGCGACCGGGAACGGGTCGACGCATATGAATGCGTCCAACAGGTTCGATTTCACTCGCAATTTGCTCTGGCACCCCAGCTTCTTCCCAGAGTTCACGTCGTGCACATACCCACGGCGTTTCATCAGCTCCAATACCGCCGGCTGCAATGTTGTCAAGCTTGCCAGGATCGGTTGATTTAGATTCGCTGCGTCTTCCTAACCAAATGCGCTGCTCATGGCTATAGCCATTGATGTGCGTTGCCATGCTGCGAAAACCAAAGGTACGAAATGCGGCGCGTTCTAGGCGAAAGTATTGATGACCATTTTGATCTACCCAAGCAAAGTCTTCGTTGCGCCAACCGGGAATGAATCCTCCAATACGTATGCGATCTGCCAACTGGTGCAAGCTTGCCGAGAGTGCACGGGGTTTTGCGTTCGCAATATGGAGTTGATCATGCGTTAAGGAAATCAGCGGGATGGATTCCTTTTTTAAGGAGTCTTGTAAGAAGGGAATGAAGTCTGGACTGAGATAGCCAATGATTTGCGCATCAGAGCCTCCCTTGGAGAAATAAATCGGCAGGTAATCGGCAGGTGCGGGCCTAGCCGCGTTTTGAAGCATTTCCTCTAGGGCTGCAATCGTGCTGGTCGATAAAGATGTCATTGCTGCAAGTGTAAGGGAACTTACCGCCATTGGTGATAGTTAAAAGGGCCCCAATACCACAAATTATTCAAAAACTTAGTAAGAAAATGCAGATGGATATATCGGATTTCTTGCACAGAAATTAAGCACGCCAGGTCAGTCTATACAAATCCACGACTTACGAAAACTTTTGCCGATTTATCCACATAGCCTGTGGATAAGTTCGCCAATCAAAGTGGTCCCGCCGACAGGAATCGAACCTGTATCCCACGCTTAGGAGGCATGTGCACTATCCATTGTGCTACGGCGAGTATCAATAGTTAAATGTGTTAGGAAACTATGTGACAAGCATTTATTGCCAACCACACAGCGCCCAAACTTGATTGGTAATAGCCACCATCATATCGGGTGCGTAATACGCTGAAAAAATCAACAGCAAAGCAAATGCAGCAAAGCCATAAGCAATGAGTTTCCAGAATGAGATATTGCGTGACTTAGTCTTGGACATTTTTAAGCATTGGCAACACGATGAATGGCGCGCTCTTTTACAGGAAGATTGACCAAGCAGGCAAATACACCTAATGCAATCGCAATTTGCCAAACAATTAAATAGGACCCAGTGTGATCATACAAGTAGCCACCCAAAAAAGCGCCACAGAAACTGCCCAGTTGATGCGAGAAGAAGATGAGGCCGGACAACATGGTTAGGTATTTGACGCCAAAGATTTGCGCCACGATGCCGTTAGTCAATGGAATCGTAGAGAGCCATAAAAAGCCCATGATTGCTGCAAAGATGTAAGTGCTAGTTGGACTTAGCGGCAGCAAAACAAAGGCGGTAATCGCAACCGAGCGTCCTAGGTAGATCGCAGAGAGCAGGTAGCGTTTCGGTAAGCGTTGCCCTAGCATGCCTGCACTATAGGTGCCAAAAATATTAAATAAGCCAATTAAGGCTAGGGCGGTTGTAGCAACGGCTGGCGCTCCCACAGCGGGATAGATTGCGGAGAGATCTTTGAGATAGGGTGCTAAATGCACCGCGATAAATACCACCTGAAAGCCGCACACAAAATATCCCAGCGTCAAAAAGCGAAAGCTAGGATTGCTGATTGCTTCCTTGAGGGCTTCTTTAATTGTTTGATCGCCTAAGGTGTGATTGTATACAAAATTTTTCTCCCGCAACATAAACGCAGTCGGGATCATCAAGCTCGCCATCAGGCCTAAGAGTAGTAATGCATCTTGTGCGCCAAAGCTACTAAGTAATCCCTGTTCAGTAGGGATCATTAAAAATTGACCAAAGGATCCTGCCGCCGCCGCAATTCCCATTGCCCATACTCGTTTATCAGCCGGCACATTGCGCCCTAGGATTCCGTACACCACGCTATAGGTGGTAGCGGTTTGCGCTAAGCCGATGAGTAAACCGCCGGCTAAGGTGAAATTGAGGGCATCTGTAGAAACTGCCATGCCGGCCAATCCCAGCGCATAGAGTGCGCCACCGGCAACCATGATTTTGAATGCACCATAGCGATCCGCTAATGCGCCAGTGATCGGTTGCACTGCACCCCAAATCAGATTTTGCAAGGCAATGGTGAGGGCAAAGGTTTCTCGTCCCCAGCCATTTGCCATTGTGATTGGCAGGTTAAATAAGCCAAAACCATGTCGAATACCCATGGAGAGGGTTACCATTAGTCCGCCAAAAATCAGCACTTGCTGCATAGAGAGTGAAGCCTTTGGGGCGGCGGAGTTCATTAGACAATTCCTTTCTGACGCAGGCTTGCGATCGCAGCAGGATCGAGTTTGAGTTGCTCTTGCAAAATTTCATCTGTGTGTTGACCCAACATCGGAGGGGGCATCCGAATTTCGGTTGGGGTTTTAGATAACTTCATCGGGCTGGCAACGAGTTTCATGCTGCCAGTGCCGGGATGAGCAATATCTTGTTCAATCTTTCTTGAAATTACTTGTTCGTTCTCAAACACTTCTTTGAAGTTATTGATCGGACCGCAGGGTACCTTGGCTTGCTCTAATAAAGAGATCCATTTGGCCTTGGTTTTCTTGCGCGTCATGGCTTCTAGTAGTGGAACTAACTCATGGCGATGCTGAACACGCAGGGGGTTGCTGCTGTAGCGAGGATTATCTGCAAGATGCTCTTCACCCCCAGCGCTGACAAAATGGCGAAATTGACCGTCATTGCCTGCCGCAACAATGATCCAGCCATCAGATGTAGGAAAGGTTTGATAGGGAACGATGGTGGAGGACGCGTTACCCAAGCGACGGGGTACCTCTCCGGAGCTGAGGTAGGCGCTAGCAACATTGGCCATCACCGCAATTTGTGTATCGAGCAAGGACATATCAATATATTGACCTTCGCCAGTCTGATCTCGGTGGACGACTGCTGCCAAGATCGCGGTTGAGGCATACATGCCAGTAAAAATATCGGCAATGGCGACACCTGCTTTTTGCGGGCTGCTGCCATCCACCCCATCGGCTTCGCCGGTCACACTCATAAAGCCACCCATTCCTTGAACGATGAAGTCATATCCTGGGCGGTGAGCATAAGGACCTGTTTGACCGAATCCGGTGATGGAGCAATAAATTAAATCAGGCTTGAATTGAGCCAGGCTAGCGTAATCGAGACCATATTTGGCCAGGTCACCCACCTTATAGTTTTCTAGAACAATGTCGGATTCGGCTGCCAGCTGGCGAATGATGTCTTGACCCTCTGGCTTGCTGATATCGACAGTAATTGAGCGTTTATTGCGGTTGATGCAAATAAAATAGGCAGATTCAGCGGTTTCTTGACCCTGGGCATCTTTTACAAAGGGAGGGCCCCAATGGCGGGTATCGTCCCCAGCGCCCGGGCGCTCCACTTTAATCACGTCTGCGCCTAAATCCGCCAGATTTTGCGCACACCAAGGACCCGCAAGCACACGGCTGAGGTCTAAAACACGAATATGACTTAAGGCTCCCATGACCTAATTTTGGCATGGATGGCAGGGGATTTCAGGAAAAGTTCGGTCTTGCGTCCAGACATGACTACAATTTGCGCGCATGGCTACCCGTAAAACTTCCGAATACAGCGAATCATCGATTCAGGTCCTCAAAGGGCTAGAACCAGTCCGTCAACGGCCTGGAATGTACACCCGCACCGATAACCCCTTACACATCATTCAAGAGGTTCTGGATAACGCCTCTGATGAAGCGCTAGGCGGTTTTGGCAAGCAAATTATTGTGACTTTGCACACAGACGGCAGTGTGAGTGTGGAAGATGATGGCCGCGGCATTCCGGTTGGCATGCACCCCACTGAAAAATTACCCGTTGTAGAAATCGTCTTTACACAGTTGCACGCTGGGGGCAAGTTTGAAAAAGGTACTGGCGGTGCGTACGCCTTCTCGGGCGGTTTGCATGGTGTTGGTGTTTCGGTTACCAATGCGTTGTCTAAGCGTTTGGAAGTCACGGTATGGCGTGATGGGCAAGTATCTACGCTGACATTTGCTGACGGTAAGGTAATTGAAAAACTCAAATCAAAACCTTCCTCTAAAGACGATAAATCTCATGGTACGCGTGTGCGTGCTTGGCCGGATGCAAAGTATTTTGATAGTTCTGCAATCCCCATGGCAGACCTCATTCGCCTCTTGAGATCAAAAGCAGTTCTTCTGCCTGGCGTTAAAGTCACGCTCATACAAGAAAAATCGGGCGACAGCCAAACTTGGCAATACGCACAAGGCTTACGCGGTTACCTCAATGAGGCGATTGCCCAAGCTGGACATGGCCCAGAAGTAATACCTCCGTTTGAGGGCGAGCAATACGCAACCGGTACGGGGGAGGATGATTCCTTCGCCGAGGGTGAGGGTGCAGCCTGGGTAGTGTGCTGGACTGAAGATGGTGCGCCTGTCCGCGAGAGTTATGTGAACTTGATTCCAACACCTGCTGGCGGTACGCATGAAAGCGGTCTTCGTGAAGGCCTATTTAATGCAGTCAAAGGCTTTATTGAGATGCACGCTTTGCAACCCAAGGGTGTGAAGTTGATGCCGGAAGACGTCTTTGCGCGCGCCTCATTTATTTTGTCAGCCAAAGTATTAGATCCGCAATTCCAGGGCCAGATTAAAGAGCGTTTGAATTCACGTGATGCAGTGCGCTTGGTATCAGGCTATGCAAAATCTGCATTAGAGCTCTGGCTGAATCAGCACGTGGACTACGGTCGTAAGTTGGCGGACTTGGTCATTAAACAAGCGCAAGCAAGAACCCGTGCCGGCCAAAAAGTTGAAAAGAAAAAGTCTTCTGGCGTTGCTGTATTACCGGGCAAGCTAACCGATTGTGAAAGTGAAGATATCGCACAAAACGAGATTTTCTTAGTGGAGGGTGATTCTGCAGGCGGATCAGCCAAGATGGGTCGGAATAAGGAATATCAAGCGATCTTGCCCTTACGCGGTAAGGTGCTGAACACTTGGGAAGCAGAGCGGGATCGCCTCTTTGCCAACAATGAAGTGCACGACATTGCAGTAGCCATTGGAGTCGATCCACATGGCCCCAATGACAATCCTGATTTATCGAATCTACGCTATGGCAAGGTTTGCATCTTGTCCGATGCGGACGTCGATGGCGCGCATATTCAGGTATTGCTGCTGACTTTGTTCTATAAGCATTTCCCGAAATTGATTGAGCTTGGGCATGTTCATATTTCTCGCCCACCACTCTTTAGGGTTGATGCTCCTGCACGAGGCAAGAAGCCAGCGCAAAAAATCTATGCACTAGACGCTAGCGAACTACAAGCGATCGAAGACAAGTTGCGTAAAGATGGAGTCAAAGACTCTGCATGGCAGATTTCCCGCTTTAAGGGCTTGGGCGAGATGAGTGCAGAGCAATTATGGGATACCACCCTCAATCCAGATACCCGCCGCTTATTGCCAGTAACGTTGGGTTCCTGGACTGAGGATGAAACCTTTAAAACCATGGATATGTTGATGGGTAAATCAGAGTCAGGTGCGCGTCGTGATTGGCTGGAAGAACGCGGTAACGAAGTAGAGGCAGATATCTAATGGCTACGAAAAAAACTCCTGAAAAAAATACTGCAGCAGAGCAGGCTGATTTATTTTCAAACGCTGTTCAAGAGATGGACATTGTGGAAGTGGCAGAGGCGCCTGTAAAACCAGCTGTTGGCTCCAGTGGCAATGGTCCGAAAGATCCCCATGATCCCAAGACGATGGATCTAAACGAGGACAATAAAGACAGCTTAACGCTCGCGGTATACGCTGAACGCGCCTATTTGGACTACGCGATTAGCGTAGTGAAGGGGCGTGCGTTACCTGAAGTAGCTGATGGTCAAAAGCCAGTACAGCGTCGCATCCTCTTCTCGATGAACGAAATGGGCTTACGCGCAGATGCTAAGCCCGTAAAGAGCGCTCGCGTTGTTGGTGATGTTCTTGGTAAGTTCCATCCGCATGGCGATCAATCGGCCTACGATGCACTGGTGCGCTTGGCACAAAGCTTCTCCCTGCGCTACCCATTAATTGATGGTCAAGGTAACTTTGGTTCTCGCGACGGTGATGGCGCAGCAGCGATGCGTTATACCGAGGCCCGTTTAACCAAGATTGCTGGCTTGCTCTTAAGTGAAATTGATGAGGGTACAGTTGATTTTGCGCCGAACTATGACGGTTCATTTCAAGAGCCTAAATTATTACCAGCGCGCTTACCATTCGTTTTATTGAATGGCGCCTCTGGCATTGCTGTCGGTATGGCTACCGAAATCCCTTCGCATAATTTACGTGAAGTAGCTTCAGCTGCCATTGCGTTAATGAAGTCTCCCAAGCTTTCTACAGCAGAATTACTGGAGATCATGCCGGGCCCTGACTATCCTGGTGGTGGCCAGATTATTTCTTCTACAGCAGAAATTGCCCAGATTTATGAAACGGGTCGCGGCAGTTTAAAAGTCCGTGCTCGCTGGTCAGTAGAGGAGTTGGCGCGTGGACAGTGGCAGGTTGTGGTCAACGAATTGCCACCCTCAGCTTCCTCACAGCGCGTATTGCAAGAGATTGAAGAGATTACTAATCCTAAGGTGAAGGTTGGCAAGAAGACCTTAACGCCAGAACAAAATAATCTTAAATCCACTATCTTGAATGTCTTAGATGGCGTGCGCGACGAATCGAGTAAAGATGCAGCAGTACGTTTAGTCTTTGAGCCCAAGAGTAAGAATATTGATGTCAATGAGTTCGTTAACTTACTGTTAGCGCATACCTCATTGGAGTCCAATGCGCCAATGAATTTGGTGATGATTGGCAATGATGGTCGCCCGCGTCAAAAGGGTCTGAAAGAGATTATTTCTGAATGGATTGAGTTCAGAGTCAATACTGTGACTCGCCGTACACAATTCCGTTTAGGTAAAGTGAAAGACCGGATGCATATATTAGAAGGGCGCCTAACAGTCCTTCTCAATATTGATAAGGTGATTAAGATCATTCGCAATAGCGATGAGCCTAAAGCAGACTTAATTAAAGAATTTAAGCTGACCGACCGTCAAGCCGAGGACATTCTGGACATACGTTTGCGTCAGTTAGCCCGTCTTGAAGGTATTAAGATTGAGCAAGAGCTCAAGAACCTGAAGACTGAACGCGATGATCTAGAAGGCCTCTTGCAAAGCGATGCAGTCTTGCGTAAGCGCATCGTTAAAGAAATCGAAGCGGATATTAAAGACTTTGGTGATGATCGTCGTACCCTCATTCAGGAAGACAAGCGCGCCATTGCTGAAACAAAAGTGATTGATGAACCTGTAACCGTGATTGTTTCGCAAAAGGGTTGGGTCCGTGTCCGTCAAGGTCACGAGCATGATGCAACCCAATTTAGCTTTAAGGCGGGCGATGCACTCTATGCCACCTTTGAGGTAAGGACGGTGGACGTGATACAGGGCTTTGGTAGCGATGGCCGTGTCTACACCGTGCCAGTGAGCGAGTTGCCCGGTGCTCGCGGTGATGGCTCGCCCTTAACCAGTTTTGTGAATCTGGCAGCTGGCTCGCAAATGGTCGCTTACTACGCTGGTCAACCGGATGATTTGGTCTTACTCTCCACTAAAGCGGGTTTCGGCTTCTTAGCAAATGTCTCGGATATGAGTACGCGCAACAAGGCTGGTAAATCCTTCATCAGTGTTGATGCAAAACATTCTGGTGATGCACCATTAGGTGCGGCAAAAGTGCAGACAGGAATGAAACAAGTGGCTTGCTTGTCTGAAGCCTCTAAGTTATTGGTCTTCCCATTAGATGAGCTCAAGCGCCTGCCTACAGGAGGCAAAGGCGTGATTTTGATGGGCTTAGACGATAAAGAATCCTTAGCATCGGCTATTGCGGTTGGTCCTAATGGCGCTACTTATTCAGGCGCAGGTCGTGCCGGTAAGCCTACAGAATTGAGCTTAGATGCCAAAACCCTGAAGTCATTTGCAGGTAATCGTGCGCGCAAAGGACACTTTGTTGAGCCGCGGCTCAAAGACGGCAAGCTCAAGGCAAACTCGTAAGATTGCGAACTAAGTCTTCTTCGGTACGGTAATTCCGTACTTCACGGCAATCACCTCCGCCAGAATCGAAATTGCGATCTCTGGTGGGGTGAGTGCCCCAATCGCAAGGCCCACTGGGCCGTGCAATCGCTCAACCTCTTCTTGGGTAACATCAAACTCGAGTAAGCGTTCTTTGCGAGCTTGAGTATTTTTTCTGCTGCCTAAGGCGCCCACATAGAACGCTGAAGACTTTAAGGCTTCCATCAGAGCCATATCATCCAACTTTGGGTCATGGGTAAGGGCAACAATAGCGGTGTGAGGATCAACACCAAGTTCTAGAAGCGCATCATCAGGCATGCCTTTGATGAAAGTTACATCATCGCGATGTAAGCCTTCAGCATATTCCTCTCGTGGGTCAATCACAATCACTTCAAAATCAGAAGCCAACGCAAAATCGGCTGTGTAGAGCGATAGCTGACCAGCACCAATGATGATCATGCGCCAGCGTGGGCCATAGGTTGTGCACATCTGTTGATCATTACAAGCAAATTCATCATTGCGATTGCCCGGAGTTAGGGTGGATTTACCGTCAGCAATATTGACGGTACGTCTGGTAATTTGGTGAGAGGAGATTGCCGTCAGCAGCGATTCCAAAATAGCTAGCTCAGGCCTAGGTTCAACCAGTAAACGTAGGGTGCCACCACAGGGGAGACCAAAGCGCGCCGCCTCTTCCTGACTAACACCATAGACCACCATTTCAGGGGTATTGCGAGTCAGAATTTCTGTTTGTACACGACTAATTAAATCGTCTTCAACGCAACCACCCGATACCGAGCCGGCTACCTGGCCATCTTGACGAATGGCGAGCCAAGAACCAACAGGGCGGGGCGCTGATCCCCAGGTTTGAGCTACAGTAGCAATCGCAACAGGATGTCCAGCTTTAAGCCAGCTCACTGCCGATTGAAGAACGCTTAGATCGGTGCTATTCATGCGGTGTCTTTATCTATTATTTCAATTCTTATTTATTATCACTCTAATGACATTAGCAAGTGCATCCGCCCAACCCGTGAGTACCGAAATCCTCCGTTTAGCCGTGTTGTTATTGGCTGCCGGCGAAGGCAGCCGCATGGGAGGTTTTCCTAAGGCCTTGCTAATGAAAGATGGCAAAAGCCTCTTAGAGCACTTTTGCCTGACCATGAAGACGCTTGAACCAGTGGAATTGGTGATTGTGACGGGGTATCACCATCAAGCCATTGAAGCCGAGGTGATGGGGCAAAGCGGGGCAATAGGATTGCCAGTGAAGATCGTGCGCAATACAAACCCGGAACGAGGTCAAGCCTCTTCAGTGCGTTTGGGTTTGGAGTCTTTACAAAGTGATTTCAATGTGTTGGCGGTGGCATTGTGTGATCAACCCAATATGGCAATGGCGGAGTGGACAGCATTGCTATCGCAATTTGCGCAATGCAAATTCAAGGAGGCGATTGTGCTTCCTCAAGTCCAGGGACAACGCGGTAACCCAGTTTTGTTTTCGAAGGCCGTAATAGATGCGATTAGGGCAATACCGGCAATGGTGTGCCGACCTTATATGGACCAGCATCCCGAGTTGGTTCGATTATTTGAGACAGTTAATACAGCATATGTAATGGATGCCGATACTGAGGCCGACATCCAAAAGCTCGGGGTCACCAAATCTCGCTGATTTAAATCTCGGCGATCAATTCGATTTCAACGCAAGCACCCAAGGGAATCTGCGCAACGCCAAAAGCGCTACGAGCATGCTTACCGGCATCGCCAAACACCTCAAACAGCAGTTCAGAGCAGCCATTGATTACGAGATGTTGCTCTGTAAATTCGTTTGTAGAGTTCACAAGACCCATGACTTTGACGATACGCTTCACTTTATCAAGGGATCCTAAGTGATTTTGCAATGTTGCCAGCAAATCAATGGCAATTGAGCGTGCAGCTGCTTTGCCTGTATCGGTATCCATATTTAAACCCAACTTACCTGCCCAAGGTTTGCCATCACGCTTTGCAATATGACCCGATAAAAAAACGGTATTCCCCGTCGTGGCTGCCATGACATAGGCTGCAGCAGGAGGACCTGCAGGAGGCAAGTCAATTCCAAGGGTTTTTAAACGGTCGTTGATAGAGCTCATAGGGTGCTTTGATGAATGGTTAAATGAATCAGTAATCTTACCTAATTTACTTAGATAGTTGCCGCATAGCACTTTCCAGGCCGTTCAGAGTAACGGGATACATGCGATCTTTCATGAGATTTTTCATAATGTCGATCGATTGGCGATATTCCCAAATCGATTCAGGTTCGGGATTGAGCCAAGCAAAGTGGGGGAAGTGATCAATCAGTCGATTGATCCAGACTGCGCCAGCCTCTTTATTGTTGTATTCGACAGATCCATTAGGACTTAAGATTTCGTAGGGCGACATAGTGGCATCACCAACAAAAATCAACTTGTAATCAGGGCCATACTTGTTGATGATGTCTTGAGTCGCAGTCACTTGGTCGCGTCTTCGACGATTGCTTTGCCACAAATGTTCATAGACACAGTTATGAAAATAATAGTGCTCTAAATGTTTGAATTCTGCTTTGGCAGCCGAAAATAATTCAGCAATACGCTGAATATGATCATCCATAGAACCGCCTACATCCATGAGGAGCAAAACCTTGACTTGATTATGACGCTCAGGCCGCATTTTGATATCGAGCATGCCCGCATTAGCAGCTGTAGAGTGGATGGTCTTATCGAGATCTAATTCGAGCACAGATCCCTCGCGGGCAAAGCGGCGCAAACGCCTCAGTGCCACTTTGATGTTGCGAGTGCCAAGCGCTAGGTCGCTGTCATAGTCTTTAAATTCTCGCGCCTCCCAAACTTTAATTGCGGTTCGATTACCGGCGCTTTCACCGCCAATGCGGATGCCTTCGGGGTGGTAGCCGCTATGACCAAATGGGGATGAGCCACCAGCGCCAATCCATTTGTTGCCGCCACCATGCCATTCTTTTTGTTCTTTGAGGAGCTCTTCAAGGCGTTTTTGGAGGGCCTCAAGACCACCTAATTTTTGTAGGGCTGCTTTCTCTTCGTCGGTTAATACTCGCTGTAACTTTTTCTCCAGCCAGTCCATGGGGATATCTGGGGAGAGAGCAATGATTTGCTCTACTCCTTTAAAGTAGGCGCCAAATACTTGATCAAAGCGATCAAAGTGCTGCTCATCTTTTACCAAAGTCATGCGCGAGAGTTGATAAAACTGATCAATCGATGGATTGATGACGCCTGATTTAAGTGCTTCCAATAAAGTTAAAAATTCCCTCACAGAAACAGGCACCTTAGCCTCTTTCAGGTTGAGAAAGAATTGAATGAGCATAAATTGTTTAGCGGTACTTAACGATGGTTGCGATTCATCATCACCAAACGTTCAAACAAGTGAATATCTTGTTCGTTTTTGAGTAGGGCACCATGTAATGGCGGCACCACAATCTTGTCGTCTTGGCTATACAGCGCCTCAGGAGGGATGTCCTCAGCTAACAAGAGTTTGAGCCAGTCAATGAGCTCGGAAGTGGAGGGCTTCTTCTTTAAGCCTGGAAGCGAACGGATTTGATAGAAGGCCTTGAGGGCGGCCTCGAGAAGATCTTGTTTGATGTTGGGGTGATGTACATCGACAATGCTTTGCATCGTTTGCGCATCTGGGAAGGTGATGTAATGAAAGAAGCAACGACGCAAAAAGGCATCCGGTAATTCTTTTTCATTATTCGACGTAATGATAACCAAGGGGCGATGCTTGGCTTTAATCAGTTCACGTGTTTCATATACATAGAATTCCATGCGATCAATTTCACGCAAAAGATCATTGGGAAATTCAATATCCGCTTTATCAATTTCATCAATTAATAAGACTGTCGGTTCATCAGCTTGGAATGCTTGCCATAGAACCCCTTTAACAATGTAGTTGCGAATATCTTTGACTTTTTCATCGCCCAACTGGGAATCGCGCAATCGACTGACTGCGTCATACTCATACAAACCTTGCTGGGCTTTTGTGGTGGATTTAATGTGCCACTGTAAGAGGGGTCGACCAAGTGCTGCAGCCACTTCTTCGGCCAACATGGTTTTTCCAGTGCCCGGTTCGCCTTTAATTAGCAGTGGTCGCTCTAAGGCGAGCGCAGCATTAACCGCCAATTTAAGGTCATCTGTGGCTACGTAGCTTTGACTGCCGTCAAAGCGTTTTTGGGACTGTTGGGATGGCTTGGTCATTATTGGCATTCAAAAGGGCTTTTAGGGGACGTTTAAGTATAGGTAAATAGCGCCAATTTTTCAGTATTTATACTGATTTTGCCCCTCAGAATGGTGAAGCAGGCTGCTCTCCGCTATACTCTTGCAAATTGATCTAAATCAAACTCATTAATAGCGATTTTTATGAAAAAACTCTCAATTCTTCCTCGATTGCTTATCTGTGCTGGTTTGGCATTTGCGGGCTTTGCAGCTCAGGCTGATGAAGTTAAAGGCAACGCTGCTGCAGGTAATGGCAAAGTTTGGCTTTGCACCGGCTGCCATTCCATTCCCGACTACCGTGCAGACTATCCATTGGTATATCGAGTGCCTATGTTGGGCGGTCAAAATGCTGCCTATATCGCTACTGCTTTGTCTGAATATAAGAAGGGCGAAAGAAAGCATCCAACAATGCGTTCAATTGCTGCCAGCTTGTCTGACCAAGATATGGCTGATATTGGCGAATACTATGCTGCGCAAACTGCCAGCTCACCTAACAACCCATTGAAGTGATAAAGGCACGTTTATGAAATTTGCACTAATTACAGCAGCTTTGTTATCTACGATTGGCCTAGTCAATGTAGCCAATGCCGCTAGCGTTGATAAAGGTCAGGCTTTGGTAGAGAAGGCTAACTGCGCCTCTTGCCATGGCGCTGGTTTGAATGCCCCCATCATGCCTGCTTACCCTAAATTGGCTGGCCAATATCCTGATTATCTCTACTACGCATTGAAGGCCTACAAGGTCGGCAATGGCAATGCTCAGTATGGCCGCAACAATGCCGTTATGGGCTCGCAAGTTCAAGCTTTCTCCGATGCAGACTTGCATGACATTGCTGCTTATGTTTCTTCATTGCCTGGAAACTTCGTTATCAAGAAGTAATCGCCAGTTACCCGGTAGTACAAAATAAAAAGGCTTAGAAGATTCTTCTAAGCCTTTATTTTTATTAGTTTTTTGACTTAACGTACCGCTTCTAAACCCCGCGCCAAGTGTTTTTTCATGGAAGCCTCTGCTGCTGTGGCATCCCGCTTTAGCAGAGCATTGAGTATTTCGCGATGCTCCACCAGGGAAGCTTGAAGTCGACCAGTGCTGGTGAGAGAGTCACGGCGGTGTAGTTTTAACACTTTACGCAGATCGGCAATGACGCCATTCATCCAGCGATTTCCAGCAATTTCCTGAATTAATTCATGAAATTTGCCATTAGTTTCAAAAAATTGCTCTAAATCTCGATCTGCAGCAGCCTTTTCTAGTCGGTGGTGCAGGTGATCCAAGAGGTTGAGTTCATCTTCCGTTGCTTTAATGGCAGTTTCTCTTGCTGCTTCACCTTCGAGCAAAGAAAGGATGGTAAAGATCTGCTCTAGATCTTTTCTGGCGACTTCGGTGACGTAGGCGCCACGCCGCATCTTCATCGTTATCAGGCCCTCAGAGGCCAAAACCTTGATTGCTTCACGCATGGGGGTGCGACTAATGCCAAATTGCTCAGCTAGTCTTTGCTCGTCCAGCCAGCTTCCTGGGGCTAGCTGCTTGCTAAAGATCTGCTCCCGCAAGCGATCCGCTACGTCTTCGTATAAAGGGCGATTATTCAGTTTTGTATTCATAATTATGAATACATGATATCTAGACAAAAGACAAATAGTCAAGCAGAATTAGCAAATATTGATGCAACGCGGTAAGCCTAACCAGGGAGTGTTTTGTGAGTTCAGAAAAGAAAAGTTCATCCACAGATTGGCCAACGTTTCCAGAGGTAAATGTTGATGCCTGGAAAAAGTCAGCTCAAAAGTCTGCCCCTAATGGCGACGTGGATAAGTTGGGTTGGAATACCCCCGACGGAATTCAACTCAAAGCGTTGTATACATCCTCAGATACTGAAGGTCTGAAATACACCGATACATTGCCGGGATTCGAGCCATTTGTACGTGGACCTCAGGCCACCATGTATTCCGTTCGCCCTTGGACGATTCGCCAATACGCTGGTTTCTCTACCGCAGAAGAATCGAATGCGTTTTATCGCAAGGCCTTAGATGCGGGTGGTCAAGGTGTATCCGTGGCATTCGATTTGGCAACACATCGTGGTTATGACTCTGATCATCCACGCGTAACTGGCGACGTTGGTAAAGCAGGTGTTGCGATTGACTCAGTCGAAGATATGAAGATTTTGTTCGACGGCATCCCTCTAGACAAGGTATCCGTTTCAATGACGATGAACGGTGCAGTACTACCGGTATTGGCTGGCTATATTGTGGCCGGTGAAGAGCAGGGGGTGAAGCAGGAGCTTTTATCAGGAACTATTCAGAACGATATTCTGAAAGAGTTCATGGTGAGAAATACCTACATTTATCCGCCAGAGCCATCCATGCGCATTATTGGTGACATTATTGAGTACACCGCTAAGCACATGCCTAAATTTAACTCGATCTCGATCTCGGGTTACCACATGCAAGAAGCTGGTGCTAACCAGGTTTTGGAATTGGCTTTTACTTTGGCTGATGGTAAAGAGTATGTAAAAACTGCTCTTGCTAAGGGCTTGGATGTGGATGGTTTTGCTGGTCGCCTGTCATTCTTCTTTGCAATTGGCATGAACTTTTATTTAGAGGTCGCAAAGCTGCGTGCCGCGCGATTATTGTGGTGGCGCATTATGAAGTCCTTCGAACCAAAAAATCCGAAGTCTTTAATGTTGCGCACGCACTGCCAGACTTCAGGTTGGTCTTTGACTGAGCAAGATCCCTACAACAACGTTGTTCGAACCACTGTAGAAGCAATGGCCGCTGTTTTTGGTGGCACTCAATCACTTCATACCAACTCTTTGGATGAGGCAATTGCATTGCCGTCGGAGTTCTCTAGCCGCATTGCACGTAATACCCAGTTAATTCTTCAAGAGGAGACTCATATCACTAGCGTGATTGATCCTTGGGCTGGTTCCTACATGATGGAAAACCTGACGCAAGAGATGGCTGATAAAGCTTGGGAAATTATTCAGGAAGTGGATGCCATGGGTGGCATGACGAAGGCGGTTGAGAGTGGTTGGGCAAAACTCAAAATCGAAGCCGCTGCTGCTGAAAAGCAAGCCAAGATTGACTCAGGTTCAGACGTCATTGTTGGTGTTAATAAATACAAGCTTGGCAAAGAGGATTTGGTCGATGTCTTGATGATTGATAACGACAAAGTGCGTGAGGGCCAAGTTGCGCGCTTAAAAGACATTAAAGCAAAGCGTGATGGTAAAAAAGTAGAGGCTGCATTAGAGGCTTTGACTAAGGCTGCAGAAGATCACTCCGGAAATTTATTGGAGTTGGCAGTAAATGCAATTCGTTTGCGCGCCACAGTTGGTGAAGTATCTGATGCATTGGAAAAAGTTTACGGGCGCCATCGCGCCGATACGCAAAAGGTGACCGGAGTGTACGCAGCTGCTTATGACTCAGCCGAAGGCTGGGCAAAACTACAAACAGAAATTGCCGACTTTGCTAAAGACTTTGGACGTCGCCCACGTGTGATGATTGCCAAGCTTGGTCAAGACGGCCATGATCGTGGAGCCAAGGTGGTTGCCACAGCATATGCTGACTTAGGTTTTGACGTGGACATTGGACCGCTATTTCAAACTCCCGAAGAGTGCGCTCGTCAAGCAATTGAGAACGACGTACATGCCTTAGGTATTTCTACGTTGGCGGCAGGTCACAAAACATTAGTGCCAGCCATCATCGCTGAATTGAAGAAACAGGGCTCAGACGACATCATTGTGTTCGTTGGTGGCGTGATTCCAAGACAAGACTATGAATTCCTTTATGAAGCAGGGGTCAAGGGTATTTATGGACCGGGTACGCCAATCCCAGCTTCGGCTAAGGATGTGCTCGAGCAAATTCGTAAGTCCGTTAAACCAATTTAAACCGAGTCATTGATGATGCTCGAAGCAGCAGATCAGGCTTTGGTGAGCGATCTCACCGATGCACCATCGCTCAAGCAGCGACGTGCATTGGCAAAGGTCATCACCTTGCTGGAATCTACGCGTCTTGATCATCGTAAACGCGCTGACGATGTACTGAATACTTTGCTTCCTAAGACCGGGAAGTCCTTTCGTTTGGGTATCTCTGGGGTGCCTGGTGTTGGTAAGTCCACTCTGATTGAAACCCTGGGTCTCTATTTAATTGAAAAAGGCCATCGTGTTGCTGTTTTAGCGATTGATCCTTCTTCTAGTTTGTCGGGTGGCTCCATTCTTGGGGATAAAACCCGTATGGAGCGCTTATCTGTTTTGGAAAATGCATTTATCCGCCCAAGCCCCTCATCGCTGACTTTAGGTGGTGTAGCTGAAAAAACCCGTGAAGCCATGTTGGTGGCTGAGGCCGCTGGATTTGACATCATCATTGTTGAGACCGTCGGTGTTGGTCAGAGCGAAATCGCTGTAGCTGGTATGACCGATATGTTTTTGCTCTTGCAATTGCCCAATGCAGGCGATGATCTACAAGCAATCAAAAAAGGCGTAATGGAAATTGCGGATCTGATTGTCATCAATAAAGTGGATCTGGATCCGGATGCGGCAATGCGTGCTCAGCTATTCATTACCAGCTCATTACGACTTTTGGGCTTTCAAGGCAATCCTGACCATGCTTCTCATGATGTTGATTTTTGGCACCCCACAGTACTCACACTAAGCGCATTAGAAGGTAGAGGCGTGCCTGAGTTATGGGAAAAAATAACCCATTTCGAAAAGCTGCAAAGGGCAAATGGCAAGTTTGATGCGCGTCGCAAGCAGCAGTCTGGCGCGTGGATGTGGGACCGTATTGATGCAGGATTAAAGAATGCGTTTCGCAGTAATGAAGCTGTGCAAGCGCTTCTACCAAGTTTAGTGGCACAAGTAAATCAAGGAACCGTGGCGCCTTCAGTAGCAGCAAGACGTCTATTGGAGTCCATGGGACATGAATTTTTCTAAGGAGTAGGTAATGAAGGAAATCATTCAACAACTGGAAGCAAAGCGCGAGCTAGCCCGTTTGGGTGGCGGCCAAAAGCGTATTCAAGCGCAACATGCAAAGGGTAAATTGACTGCCCGCGAGCGTATAGAACTACTGCTTGATGCTGGCACTTTTGAAGAGTGGGATATGTTTGTCGAGCACCGTTGTCATGACTTTGGCATGGGCGACCAAACCGTTCCTGGCGATGGCGTGGTCACTGGATACGGAATGATTAATGGCCGCTTGGTATTTGTTTTCTCACAAGACTTCACAGTTCTGGGTGGCTCCTTATCTGAAGCGCATGCAGAAAAGATTTGCAAGATCATGGATCAAGCGCTCAAAGTCGGTGCGCCAGTGATTGGTTTGAATGACTCCGGTGGTGCACGTATTCAAGAAGGCGTTGCTTCCTTGGGTGGTTATGCAGAGATATTCCAGCGTAACGTCACGGCTTCTGGCGTGATTCCACAAATTTCCCTAATCATGGGCCCATCCGCAGGTGGCGCGGTGTATTCCCCAGCCTTAACGGATTTCATCTTCATGGTGAAAGACAGTTCTTACATGTTCGTTACTGGTCCTGAAGTCGTTAAAACAGTGACTCATGAGGATGTCACCTCTGAAGAGTTGGGTGGTGCGGTCACGCACTCCACCGTTTCGGGCGTTTGTGATTTAGCGTTTGAAAACGATGTAGATGCCATTATGATGTTGCGTCGTTTTTTCAATTACTTGCCACTCTCTAATCGCGAAAAGCCGCCTTTGATTAAGGGCGCCAACCGCACAGAAGAACCCGATTTTTCTTTGGATACTTTGGTTCCATCTAATCCAAATCAACCATATGACATGAAAGAGTTGATTGAGAAGATTGTCGATGATGGTGAATTCTTTGAGTTGCAGCCAGACTATGCCAAAAATATTGTGATTGGCTTTGCCCGGATGGAAGGTCGCTCTATTGGCATCGTAGCTAATCAGCCACTGGTTTTGGCGGGCTGTTTGGATATTAAGGCCTCCATTAAAGCTGCGCGTTTTGTTCGCTTCTGCGATGCCTTCAATATTCCGGTAGTCACTCTCGTTGACGTTCCAGGCTTTATGCCTGGTACTGCGCAGGAATACGGCGGCATCATTAAACATGGTGCCAAATTGCTATACGCCTATGCAGACTGCACAGTACCTAAGGTAACCCTAATTACCCGCAAAGCGTATGGTGGTGCTTATGACGTGATGGCGTCTAAGCATTTGCGTGGCGACGTGAATTTTGCTTGGCCTTCTGCTGAAATTGCGGTGATGGGTCCTAAAGGGGCGGTTGAAATTATCTTCCGTGAAGAAAAGTCGGATCCAGAAAAAATTACCGCTCGTGAAGCTGAATACAAGTCTAAATTTGCAAACCCCTTTGTTGCAGGCCGTCGTGGCTATATTGATGACGTGATTCTCCCGCACGAAACCCGCAAGCGTATTGCGCGTTCATTGGCAATGCTCAAAGATAAAGATTTAAAAAATCCTGCGCGTAAACACGGCAATATTCCTCTGTAAAGGCGCTGACACATTATGACTACGAAAATGTTTAAGAAAATTTTGATTGCTAACCGCGGCGAGATTGCTTGCCGTGTAATGAAAACTGCCCAGAAGATGGGTATTAAGACAGTCGCCGTTTATTCAGAGGCGGATAAAGAAGCGCGTCATGTGCAAATGGCTGACGAGGCGATTTGTATTGGACCTGCACCTTCTCGTGAATCCTACCTGGTAATGGATCGCATTATTCAGGCCTGCAAAGATACCGGCGCCCAAGCAGTGCATCCTGGTTACGGATTCTTGTCTGAGAATGAGCAATTCGCTAAGCGTTGCGAAGAGGAAGGAATTGTCTTTATTGGCCCTAAGCATCAATCTATTGCTGCGATGGGTGACAAAATTGCTTCTAAGAAGTTGGCTTTAGAGGCTAAGGTCAACACTATTCCGGGATATAACGAAGCGATTGACACCAATGAAGAGGCGGTGAAAATTGCTCAGGGTATTGGTTACCCAGTCATGATCAAGGCATCTGCCGGCGGTGGCGGCAAAGGCTTGCGCGTCGCATTTAATGATAAAGAAGCTGCTGAAGGTTTTGCTGCATGTAAGACCGAGGCAATGAATAGCTTTGGCGATGACCGCATCTTCATTGAGAAGTTTGTCGAAGGCCCTCGCCATATTGAAATTCAGGTCTTGGGTGATTCCCATGGCAATGTGGTCTACCTAAATGAGCGTGATTGCTCCATTCAGCGTCGTCACCAAAAAGTGATTGAAGAAGCTCCATCTCCTTTTATTGATCCTGCGACCCGAAAAGCGATGGGCGAACAGGCTGTTGCACTTGCCAAAGCGGTGAATTATCAGTCTGCTGGTACTGTTGAATTTGTGGTGGGTAAAGACAAGTCTTTCTACTTCTTGGAAATGAATACCCGCCTACAAGTTGAGCATCCTGTCACTGAGAGCATTACTGGCTTGGATTTAGTTGAGCAAATGATTCGGATTGCTGCTGGTGAAAAGCTGGCATTTAAGCAAGAAGATGTGAAGTTGGATGGCTGGTCTATGGAGTGCCGTATCAATGCGGATGACCCGTTCCGCAACTTCCTGCCTTCAACTGGACGTTTGGTGAAATACCGTCCTCCAGAGTCTGTGAATGGGGTGCGTGTAGATACGGGCGTATACGAGGGCGGAGAAATCCCTATGTATTACGACTCGATGATTGCGAAGTTGATTGTGCATGGTAAAGATCGCAGCGAAGCGATCGACAAGATGCGCGCCGCTTTGAATGACTTTGTCATTCGTGGCATTCATTCCAATATTCCTTTCCAGGCCGCATTGTTACAGCATCCGCGCTTTGTGAACGGTGATTTCACTACTGGGTTTATTGCAGAAGAGTATCCAGAGGGCTTCAAGAAAGATTCTGTACAGCCTGCTGATTCAAAGCGTCTGGCTGCGTTAGCTGCATTTATGCGCTATCGCTACCTTGAGCATATCAAGATGATTGATGGTCAATTGGCCGGCCATGAGATGGTGATTGCAAAGAAATTTGTTGTAGTCACTGGTAAGAAATGCGGCTCCATGGCAGACCCATGCGAAGAGCCAGTGCGTATCGAGTTGAAGGATGGAATTTATTCCGTCTATATTGATGATGCAGATGGCGTAAGTCGTTACGATATCGTCAGCAACTGGCGTCCGGGTCAGCTGACATTGCACGCTACGATTAATGGCACTAGCAAAATCACCGCCCAGGTCGAAAGAAAAGGCGTGAAATTTTACCTAGTCCTTGATGGCGCGCACTATGAGTGCATGGTGCTAAGTCCTTTAGGTGCGGAGATGCAACGGCGTATGCCAGTGAAGTTGCCGCCAGATACCTCTAAGTTAGTCATGTCACCGATGCCAGGTTTGTTAACCAAGATTGCCGTCAAAGTCGGTGAAGCGGTAACAGCCGGTCAGAAATTGGCCTCTATTGAGGCAATGAAAATGGAGAATACTATTTCTGCCGCCCAAGATGGTGTTGTTGCTGAAATCTGCGCCAAAGAGGGTGATAGCTTGGCAGTTGATCAGTTGATTATTCGTTTTGAATAGGAAGGTGATTCAGTACATGACAGCTAAGCCATTCAAAATTCTCGGCATACAGCAAATTGCTATTGGCGGGGAAAATAAGGATCGCCTCAAGAAGCTTTGGGTTGATATGTTGGGTTTCGAATACAAGAGCACTTTTGTTTCTGAGCGTGAAAACGTAGATGAAGATATTTGCGCGATTGGCTCTGGTGCGCATGAGATTGAGGTTGATCTCATGCAGCCTTTTGATATCGAAAAAAAGCCTGCAGTTCATCAAACCCCCTTGAACCATATCGGTTTGTGGGTGGATGATCTGCCTAAAGCGGTGGAATGGCTATCCGCAAATGGCTTGCGTTTTGCCCCTGGGGGTATTCGTAAGGGGGCTGCTGGCTATGACATTACCTTTGTGCATCCTAAGGGTAATGATGAGTTCCCGATCAGCGGGGAGGGCGTTCTCATTGAGCTCGTTCAAGCGCCTCCTGAGGTCATTGCGGAATTGCGTTCATAATTTAGTTTTTACTAAATTAAAGAGCTTGAATTGACGCGTCTATTAGCCATCGACACTTCTTCTGCGTGGTGTTCGGTGGCTTTATCTTTGGGTGAGGAAGCCCCCCGGATTCGACATGAGTCAGTGTCGGCTGGCGCTAGCCAACTATTGCTCCCGTGGATCAATGATTTGCTCACACAAGCAAACTTGCGCTTAGAAAACCTGGATGCTATCGCCGTCGGTATTGGGCCAGGTGCCTTTACTGGCGTGCGCTTGGGTATTGCGGCCGCGCAAGGGTTAGCAATTGCTTCCAAGCTGCCAGTTTTGCCAGTAGCAAGTCTAGATGCAATTGCTGCCCAAGTGATCCATTCGCCAAGATTCTTGCAGCTACAAGCAAAGCACTTTGTGATTGCTATTGATGCTCGCATGGATGAGGTTTACTGGGCTAAATATGCCTATGATGCTAACAATCCTTCTAGTGCAACACGGCTAGGTCAGATTTATCTGTGTAAACCTGAGCAAATAGACCTCTCTGGCGCTCAATATATAGCCGGAAGCGCAATCAAAGCCTATGGCACACGTTTATTTGCCCAAGAGGATATTTCGATTGATGCTCAAGATGCCGATTTGGGAATATCTGCTTCGGGAATTTTGTCTTGTGCCAAACAGATGTTCAAACATCATTTGGCAGTAGATGTTCACCGCCTTGAACCGTTATACGTCCGGGATAAAGTAGCGTTAACCACAGACGAGCGAAATGCGCTGTTTAATAAAGGCGCCACATCATGAATGCCTCTGAAGGTAGGGCTGAACTCTCTTTCATGCCAATGCAGGTTGCCGACCTAGATGCGGTTCTAGCGATTGAGTCCATCTCTCACCTTCACCCTTGGACTAGGGGTAATTTTTCAGATTCATTGTCAGCAGGCCATTGGGCATATTGCATTCGACCTCAAGCAGATCAAGGCGCCCTTCAACCAGGTTCTTATTTGGACCCGCAGGTACTCTGGGCATACTGCATCTTGTTTCCAGCGGTGGATGAGTTGCACCTCCTCAACATTACGGTTTCACCCAAATTGCGCCAATTCGGATTGGGTTCACGCATGATGGCGGCCATCGAAGGGGTGGCAGCACAACAGCAAATGCCCCGCATTATTTTGGAGGTAAGACCCTCTAATACCCCTGCAATCGCTTTATATCAAAAGCTGGGTTACGAGCAAATTGGCTTACGGAAAAACTACTATCCTGTTAACCCTCAATCGGGCATTCGCGAAGATGCCATCGTGATGGCCAAATC
The DNA here is from genome assembly GCF_018881575.1 of Polynucleobacter sp. UK-Kesae-W10. Classification (GTDB taxonomy): domain Bacteria; phylum Pseudomonadota; class Gammaproteobacteria; order Burkholderiales; family Burkholderiaceae; genus Polynucleobacter. The sequence goes on from NZ_JACVQB010000003.1 coordinate 29,050, forward strand.
GATTAAGCTAGAGGCATGAGCAATACACATTCAAGCTTCTTGAAAGAGATGGGGATCACCGAGTGGACGTCTCGCGATGCGGTGCCCACATCAAGCGTGACCGTGATAGAGGCTTCTCCTGTCAATACAGAGCCTTCAGAACCTCGGGAGCCCATCTCGCGAGGGCAATGGTGGTTCTTTGGATCGCAGCCCCAGGGTGAGGCGCAAATTCTGTTCCAAAATATCATCCGTGTTCTAGGTCTCTCTAGCCATGACTGGTCTTGGAAAAGTGCTAATGAGGATTTATCCAAACTTTCACTTCCGGATAGCGGGCTGCCAGTTGTAGCTTTTGCTTTTGGTGGGTCGGTAGCTCAAAAAATTACCGGTGAGCGTGATCCTCTTCCTCAGCTACGCGAAACCATTCTTGCCTTAAATACCAATGGCGATGAAGAAATTCCGGTTGTCGCTACGTTTGATTTGGCTGCATTAGCAAGCAGGACCAAAGATAAAGCCTTGCTTTGGCAAGATCTCCTGCTGGCAAAATCTGTACTGCAAAACAGTTAATTGTTTGATTGTCTGATAGGCCCTAAAGCCCTGTTTTAATGGGCTAAACAGCTTTCAATGCTTGTGCTCACCAATCAAGTGCATGGAGTCATATTCAGCTTGATTGCGCTCATGTCGTTTAATCACAAGCCACATGATGATGCTAACTGCCACACCAAAGCCAATGATTACCGCTTGAATGGGTGCATCTAACCAGATCAATAATGAATAGACCATGAGCATGACTAATACAGAAATATTCTCATTGAAGTTTTGTACTGCAATCGAGTGACCAGCAGACATTAGAACGTGACCGCGATGTTGCAGCAATGCATTCATCGGAACAACAAAATAGCCAGCTAGCCAACCCACCAAAACCAATAAGAAATAGGCTGGCAATAGATTGAGTGAAATCTGAAACTTGCCAATCGATAGGATAGAAGTATCAGGCAGCATGTCAGAGTTATAGACTGCCATCACACACACCACTAAGCCCATGGCAATGCCATAAGGCAGGACATTGAGCGACTTTCGCAAGGGTACGCGCCAAGCAGCCCAGACGGCGCCACCGGCCACACCTACTGCAGAGATGGCTTGCAAAATAGCACCTTGAGACAGATTCATATGTAAGGCAACCTGAGCCCACTTAATCACAATAAATTGCAAAGTGGCTCCCGCTCCCCAGAACAACGTGGTTACCGCTAAAGAGATCTGACCTAAGCGGTCATCCCACAGGGTTTTAAAGCAAATCGCAAAGTCTTTTATGAGTGCAATCGGGTTTGTTTTTTGGGAAACGTAGCGCGCGCCCGTATCTGGAATCTTCAGGTTGATCAGCGCGGCAACAACATAAATCATCATGATGATGAGAATGGCTGATTCTGCGGGTGTATCAATCCCGGTAGTGATGTTAGGAACGTCCAAAGCAAGCAAGGTTTGAGAAACCGTTGTACTAATGAGTACACCACCTAAAACCGTTCCCAAAATAATGGAGCTGACGGTTAAACCCTCAATCCAGCCATTGGCAGCTACCAATTTCTCGGGCGGGAGTAATTCAGTAAGAATGCCGTATTTAGCAGGTGAATACGCAGCCGCACCCAGTCCAACAATGGCATAAGACAGGAGAGGGTGGCCGCCCACAAGCATAGCCACACAGCCTACAAATTTAATCGTATTGGTAATAAACATGACATTGCCCTTGGGGCGGGAATCTGCGAAAGCACCGACAAAGGCAGCCAGCAGAACATAGGACAATACGAAGAATAATTTGAGTAAAGGAGTCATCCAGGCCGGAGCATTGAGCTGGACCAGGAGGGCAATTGCTGCTATGAGCAGGGCGTTATCAGCAAGCGACGAAAAAAATTGCGCCGCCATAATGATGTAAAAACTACGGTTCATTCGTACAATCTAGTCATTACTGCAATTAAAACATGAAAGGAGGGGTGGATATGGGTGCTTCAGCTAGTGGCTTGATTAATAGACCAATTTTGGCATCTATTCATACACAGGCCTTTCAGCATAACTTAAACCGGGTGCGGGAGCTCGCTCCAGAGTCCAAAATCTGGGCTGTCATTAAGGCACGCGCCTACGGCCATTGTTTTGATGCTGCCCTAAAAGGCCTTACTGCCACCGATGGTTTTGCCTTATTGGACATTCAAGATGCCGTTTGGCTCAGGGAGCATGGATGGCAGGGTCGCATTTTGCTCTTAGAGGGGTTTTTTCATGAGAATGAGCTCGATCTTGCCCAAGAACTGCATTGTGATTTAGTGGTGCATTGTGACGCTCAGCTCGAATGGCTGGAGCACTATGCAGAAAAAGGGCATTCTCCCTTTAACCTATTTTTAAAAATGAATACCGGCATGAATCGATTAGGATTCAAGCCATCCGCCTATCGCACTGCATTTCATCGCTTGCATGCTTGCGGCTATCGGATGCACCACATGACCCATTTTGCAAATGCAGATCAGATTGGTCAACAGCCAACGGTAGATAGTCAGGTCGAGTTATTTAATCAAACGATTGATGGTCTAGAGGGGCCAACTTCCTTGGCCAATTCAGCAGCCATTCTTTGGCATCGCAATACGTTAGGTGATTGGGTTCGCCCTGGCATCATGCTTTATGGCGCCTCTCCAACGGGTTTATTTTCTGATATTGAACATGCACATTTGCAGGCAGTGATGCAGCTGCATAGCGAAATTATTGATATTCAAGAGCTCGAGAAGGGTGATCGTATTGGTTATGGTGGGCGCTATGAAGCGGCTGAGCCGATGCGGGTGGGTATTGTGGCTTGCGGTTATGCCGATGGATATCCACGTCATGCTAAGGATGGCACGCCGGTATGGGTGGGTGATGCGATTGGCAATGGCGGCGCCATTTGCCCCATCGTCGGAAGAGTTTCGATGGATATGTTGACGGTGGATTTGCGCAATGTTCCGGGAGCAAAAATTGGTAGTGTTGTTGAGCTCTGGGGCGATCGGGTGCCAGTAGATGTAGTTGCGCAAAGTAGTGACACGATTGGCTACGAATTACTTTGTGCGGTTGCGCCGCGTGTGCCAGTTGCTATTAAGTAGGGTACTCACTTGCAAAAAGATGCGATCACCACTTTGGTGATGTCCAAATAAAAAATCCTCTAGCAGTAGAGGATTTTTTATTGGTAAAACAATCTTCAGTAAGGTATTACTTATTCCAGATCTGCCACCATCTACGCTCTTTTTGCACACGCTGTCCAGTTTCCAGCATTGGGCTATCCGGGAAGTTCAGTTTAAATACCCGTGCAGTGTCATTACTCAATTGAGTCATGCCCAATTTTTCATAAGACTTCGTCAGAATGTAGAGCGCTTCTTCTACGGCAGGGGCACGGTCGTAGTCCCGAATCACGAGCTGAGCACGATTGGCTGCAGCCAGGTAAGCGCCGCGTTGATAGTAGAAGCGCGCCACAATTACATCCGCTTCAGCCAGCGAGTTCACGATATAGCGCATCCGATCCAAAGAATCAGGGGCGTATTTACTGTCGGGGAAACGTTCAACAACAACCTTAAATGATTCGAACGCCTCTTTTGCAGCCTTAGGGTCACGCTCACTCAGGTCTTGACCGGTAAATTTACCCAGCCAACCCAAATCGTCATTAAAGGTAATTAGGCCTTTGAGGTAATAGGCGTAATCTAAAGTAGGACTGCCTTGATGTAACTTAATAAAGCGGTCGATAGCCACCAATGCTTGTGCTTGTTCTTGTGCTTTCCAATAACAGTAAGCCGCATTAATTTGCGCCTGCTGTGAATAAGGTCCAAAAGGAAAGCGGGCCTCGAGTTTGTCAAAGTATTTGCCGCACTTGGCATAGTCGGCATCATTGAGTTTGTCAGTCGCTTCAGAGTACAGCTTCGATTCTGACCAAATATCGGTGTCGTCTTTTTGACCATCACTACCCGCGCAGCCGGATAACAGTAGGGCGCTCACAAAGGCAATGATTAGCGCAGATGTACCCAAGCTAAAGAGGGAAAATCGCCTTTGGGCCGCAGATGACCCAGTAAGCCTTAAACTGGCGTCTGATATTACGTCGGACATAACTGAAAGGCTCTTTAAGCGTGGCATTGCCGCAAACTCCTGATTCGAATCCCATTGATTATATCGATGAAGAGGATTTCATCTCCCTGGATATACCCATGGAGATGGCCGGCGAACGTCTGGACAAGGTGCTGGCTGGGTCTTTGCCGGATTATTCCCGAAATAGGCTCAAAACCTGGGTTGAAGCTGGTGCTGTCATGGTGGATGGCAAGGTGACCAAGGCGCGCTATCTATTAAGGGGTGGTGAGAGTATTAAGGTATTTCCTCAGGAAATGCCGGAGCAATTTGCTTTTAGTCCTGAAAACATCCCTTTGGATGTGGTTTATGAGGACGATTCGATCATTGTGATCAATAAGCCCCCTGGATTGGTGGTGCATCCAGCTGCCGGCAATTGGTCTGGCACCTTACTAAATGGACTGCTATTTCGTTACCCAGAGCTCAAATCACTGCCGCGCGCTGGCATAGTGCATCGCCTTGATAAAGATACTTCTGGGTTGATGGTAGTTGCTCGAACTGCACAAGCTCAGACTGCCTTAGTGCGACAACTTCAAGAAAGAACAGTCGGTAGACGTTATTTAGCTTGGGTATGGGGAAATGCGCCAAGCCAGGGAAAAGTGCTGGCATCTGTGGGACGTGATCAACGCGATCGACTCAAAATGGCAGCTGGCTCGCCTCAGGGAAAGCCGGCTGCTACGGTCTTTCGACGTTTGGCTAAGGGTGAGTTTTTAGAGTCACCCGTTGCCTTACTGGAGTGTCGACTGGAGACAGGTCGCACGCATCAGATTCGCGTCCATCTCGAATCCCTCGGATTTCCTTTGTTGGGTGATCCGGTGTATCGCAAAAAAACCCCTGGTGCTGCCAAGACCTTGCCGTTTGAGCGCCAAGCTTTACATGCCTTTGCATTAAGTTTGCAGCACCCAGTGCATCATGAGCTAGTGAGCTGGTTTCGCTTGCCACCCACAGATTTAATGACGCTAATTCCCCAGCTAGGGATGACGGAATCTGACCTTCCGCAAGAGGCTGCCACATTGGCCTCAATTCATCACGAGATTCCCGCATCTTCATGAGTGATATAGAGCAGGGGTTTATCGTGCCCCAGTGGCCCGTAGTTACTGCAGTGCAATCGCTGGTGAGCACTCGTCTTGGTGGTGTCAGCCCAAGTCCCTATGCATCCTTGAATTTGGGCGATCATGTGGGTGATGACCCTCGCAATGTCAAAATCAATCGTGCGCATATTCGCAGTCAACTACCTGCTGAGCCGATTTGGTTGCAGCAAGTTCACGGCACCAAAGTCAGCACACCTCAAATGCGAATTGCGGAGGCTGACGCTAGCGTTAGTAATATTCCCCATGATGTATTGGTCATCATGACCGCTGATTGCTTACCCGTTCTTTTTGCGAATCGTTTTGGCACTGTGATTGGGGCAGCCCATGCTGGCTGGAGGGGTTTATGTGCTGGCGTATTAGAAAACACGATTGCCGAAATGAGAAAGCTAACGTCGCAGTCTCCCGCAGATGAAATTCTCGCGTGGCTGGGTCCAGCTATAGGCCCAACTGCATTTGAGGTTGGTCAGGATGTTGTTGATGCTTTTCATGCTCATCCAGTAGCAGTAAAACCAAACGCATTTATTGCGATCGATCAAAAGCCAGGAAAGTATTTGGCCAACATCTATTTGCTTGCCAGATCACGACTTGAGGCCAGTGGTGTGACAGCAATTTATGGCGGTGACTTTTGTACTGTGTCTCAGTCTGAACAATTTTTCTCTTATCGTCGTGATGGCGTAACTGGTAGATTTGCTAGCTTCATTTGGATTGACTGACCCAACAGTTAGATTTATTCATCTAATTAGTGAGGGTTACTACTAGCTTATTCCTCAGGCTAGGGTTATTGCGTATAACTCTATGGGTCTTATGGATGGAGAATGTCTTTACTTAATTCAAGAGACTACTATGTTTGCAGGCATGAATCCCGGTGCAACGCCTTCTTTGGCGCCACACCATATGGCATTAATTCCGCAGGAACGCTTGGCAGAAATTCAGAAAGAATATTTTACCGAGCTCGCGCACATTGCCACTAATCCAGAAGCGATTGAAGTGAAAGATCGTCGCTTTGCAGGTAAGGCCTGGCATTCCTCTTGGAGCAAAGTGATTGCGGCCACCTATTTACTCAATTCAAAGCATCTGATGTCGCTTGCAAAAGCGGTTGAAACTGACGAAAAATCACGTCAAAAGATTTTGTTCACAACAGAGCAAATGATTGATGCTTTGTCCCCATCTAATTTTATTGCTACCAATCCAGAAGTATTAGAAAACATTATTAGTACCCAAGGTCAATCCATTCAAAAAGGGATTGTGAATTTATTGGGGGATATGAAAAAAGGGAAAGTCTCGATAACCGATGAGAGCGCCTTTGAAGTAGGTAAGAACATCGCCACCACTGAAGGTCATGTCGTTTTTCGGAATGAATTGTTTGAGTTGATTCAATACACGCCATTAACTGAAACGGTATTTGAGCGTCCATATCTGATGGTGCCACCATGTATCAACAAGTATTACATCCTCGATTTGCAGCCGGATAATTCCGTGGTGCGTCATATGGTTGCTCAAGGACACACCGTATTTTTGGTGTCCTGGAAAAATCCCGATGCTGCGATGGCGCAAGTCAGCTGGGAAGATTACGTCGGTAAAGGTGTGATTAAAGCCATTGAGGTAGTTAAAGATATTAGCGAGTCTAAGAAGATTAATATTCTGGGCTTTTGCGTAGGCGGAACCCTCACCACATCGGCATTAGCTGTATTAGCCGCAAGGGATGAACATCCTGCTGCAAGCCTTACGCTCTTTACCACTTTGCTGGACTTCTCCAATACCGGTGTCTTAGATGTCTTTATTGATGAGGGCATGGTCGAGATGCGCGAGAACACCATCGGCGGTAAGGGTGGCTCTTACGGCATGATGTCCGGCCTGGACTTGGGCAATACGTTTTCATTCTTACGCCCCAATGATTTAGTTTGGAACTATGTTGTAGAGAATTACCTCAAAGGAAATTCTCCGCCGCCATTTGATTTGCTGTATTGGAATGGGGATTCAACCAACTTGCCGGGCAATATGTATTGCTGGTATTTGCGTCATACCTATTTGCAAAATGACTTGGTCAAGCCGGGCAAGCTCACTATTTGTGGCGAGAAAATTGATCTGGGAAAAATTAAATGCCCTGCCTATTTATATGCTTCGCATGAGGATCATATTGTTCCTTGGCAGTCTGCTTACGAATCGACACACATCCTCAAGGGTAAGAATCGCTTTGTATTAGGCGCTTCGGGTCATATTGCTGGTGTAATTAATCCACCCGCTAAAAATAAACGCTATTACTTTGAAAATAATGCCATCGCCCCAACAGCAGAAGAGTGGCTAGAGGGTGCGAAACAAATTCCAGGTAGTTGGTGGCCCAACTACACCAAATGGCTTGAGCAATTTGGCGGTGAACAAAAGCCAGCGAGCAAGACTTTTGGTAACGCTAAATACAAACAGCTGGAGGCTGCTCCAGGCGTGTACGTCAAAGAAAAAGCAGCATAAACAGATCAACAATTAACGCAGCTCATTAACAAGGGGAAAGTGATGTCTCAAAAAGTCGCATACGTAACTGGTGGTATGGGTGGTATCGGTACCGCTATTTGCCAACGCTTGGCAAAAGATGGATTTAAGGTGATTGCCGGCTGTGGTCCAAATTCACCACGTAAAGATCGCTGGATTGCAGAGCAAAAAGCCCTTGGTTATGACTTCATTGCCTCCGAAGGCAACGTTTCTGACTGGGACAGCACTGTCGCTGCCTTTGAAAAGGTAAAAGCGGAAGTCGGCCGTGTCGACGTCTTGGTAAACAATGCTGGTATTACGCGTGACAGCGTATTCCGCAAGATGACCCCTGATGCTTGGAAGGCTGTGATCGACACCAACCTAAATTCTTTGTTCAACGTTACCAAACAAGTGATTGATGGCATGGTTGACAACAACTGGGGCCGCATCATCAATATCTCCTCTGTAAATGGACAAAAAGGCCAGTTTGGTCAGGCTAATTACTCCACCGCTAAAGCGGGTTTACATGGCTTCACTATGGCCTTGGCTCAAGAAGTAGCTACTAAGGGTGTTACTGTCAATACGGTTTCTCCTGGCTACATCGGCACCGATATGGTTAAGGCTATTCGTGAAGATGTTTTGGAGAAGATTGTTGCTGGTATTCCAGTCAAACGTTTGGGTACTCCAGATGAAATCGCTTCGATTTGCTGCTGGATTGCATCCGAGGATGGTGGATACGCTACCGGGGCAGACTTCTCCCTCAATGGCGGTATTCACACTGGCTAATTTGGCCAAAAATGCAGTATTGATGGGGCGCAACTCGGCTTATTTACCTTTTGGTCAAACTAGGGATAAACTATGCCGATGTTGCGTTGCAGTAAATAGTAAGGAAAACCATGGCTACCCGTACCAAAAAAGCTGGTGAAGATCGGCTCATTAAGAAGTATCCCAATCGCCGTCTCTACGACACTCAGACAAGCACTTATGTGACTTTGTCCGACATCAAAAATTTAGTGATGAACAACGAGAGTTTTAAAGTTGTTGACGCCAAAACTGATGAAGATTTAACGCGCAATATTTTGTTGCAAATTATTTTGGAAGAAGAGGCTGGTGGTGCACCAGTATTTTCTACTCAGATGCTTTCCCAAATTATTCGCTTTTATGGAAATTCCATGCAAGGTTTGATGGGAAATTACCTTGAAAAGACCATGCAGTCTTTTGTGGATATTCACAATAAACTCGGTGATCAAACTAAAGGTCTTGGTGCTGGCAGCACTCCAGAAGCTTGGTCACAGATGCTCAACCTCCAAAACCCACTGATGCAAAATCTGATGGGTAACTATATGGATCAGAGCAAAGACTTGTTTGTCAAAATGCAAGAGCAGATGCAGGGCTCACACAATATGTTTGGTGGTTTTCCATTTACACCACAGCCTAACAAAACTGAAAAAGAATAGTTGTGGCTGGAAAAATTGGTTTTGTATCCTTGGGTTGCCCTAAGGCGCTGGTAGATTCTGAACTTATCCTCACGCAACTGAGTGCAGAGGGCTATGAGACCGCTAAGGATTATTCTGGCGCCGATCTTGTAGTCGTCAATACCTGTGGTTTTATTGACTCTGCAGTAGAAGAGAGTCTTTCGGCTATTGGTGAGGCCTTAGCCGAAAACGGTAAAGTCATTGTGACTGGCTGTTTGGGGGCTCGAAAGAATGCCGATGGAAGCGATTTAATTCAAAGCATTCACCCGAAAGTCTTGGCTGTTACAGGGCCACATGCTACTGATGAGGTCATGCAGGCCATTCATTTGCACTTACCAAAACCTCATGATCCGTTTACAGATTTAGTGCCGCCCACTGGTGTGAAGTTAACGCCAAAGCATTATGCTTATCTCAAAATTTCGGAAGGGTGCAACCATCGTTGTACTTTCTGCATCATCCCCAATCTAAGGGGTGACTTAGTCTCGCGTCCTATTGGTGAAGTGTTGCTAGAGGCAAAGCGCTTATTCGAGTCTGGCGTCAAAGAATTATTAGTGGTTTCGCAAGATACCAGTGCTTATGGTGTTGACATTCAATACCGCACCGGATTTTGGGATGGTAAGCCCGTGAAGACGCGAATGTTTGATCTCGTAAATGCCCTCAATCAAATTGCTCGCGAACATCAGGCCTGGGTGAGGCTGCATTACGTCTATCCCTATCCCCATGTTGACGATATCTTGCCCTTGATGGCTGAATTTTCAGAACATGGTTATGGCGTATTACCGTACTTGGATATTCCGCTGCAACACGCTCATCCCGATGTGCTTAAAAGAATGAAGCGACCCGCCAGTGGTGAGAAAAATTTAGAGCGTATTTTGGCTTGGCGTACAGCTTGTCCTGATCTGGTCATTCGCAGCACATTTATTGCCGGCTTTCCCGGCGAGACCGAAGAAGAATTTGAGTATTTATTGAATTTCTTGGATGAGGCGCAAATTGACCGCGCCGGTTGTTTTGCCTATTCCCCAGTTGAGGGGGCTTTAGCCAATGCGTTACCCAGCCCAGTACCCGATGTAATCCGTGAAGAACGTCGGGCCCGTTTTATGGAAAAAGCGGAAGAAATTTCCATCAATCGCCTTGCTAAAAAGGTCGGTAAGCGTATTCAGGTATTAATTGACCGGGTAGATGAATCCGGTGGAATTGGTCGAACCATAGGTGATGCCCCTGAAATTGATGGTTTGGTAAGGGTTTTGCCACCTAGCAAACCCTCTAAACGCTATCGAACCGGTGAAATCATTCGGGTTAGCGTTATTGGCTCCCAAGGGCATGACCTAATAGCCGAAACTTGACGATTGTTATAAAAAGATAGTCTGAATTACTGATTTAGTACAAATTAAGCCTAATTTTTAGGCCAAGCTAAGGGGATTGATATGAGTCGTGATGTCGTTGTCTTAAGTGCAGTACGTTCCGCAATTGGCGCCTTCAATGGCTCGCTCAGCAGCTTTGAGCCTTCCGAATTGGGTGGCATTGTCATGAAAGAGGCGGTAACACGCTCCGGTGTTGATCCTGCGCTCATTAATTATGTAACTGTTGGAAACACTATTCCAACAGATAGCCGTTATGCCTACGTTGCTCGTGTTGCTGCTATTCAGGCAGGTTTGCCAATGGAGTCTGTGGCAATGGCATTAAATCGCTTATGCAGCTCCGGCTTGCAAGCTATCGTGACAACTGCTCAGCAAATTATGTTGGGTGATTGTGACTACGGTGTTGGTGGTGGTGTAGAGGTTATGTCACGCGGTATGTATGGTTCACCCGCAATGCGTAGTGGTGCTCGTATGGGCGATACGAAGATGCTTGATTTGATGGTGGCGGTCTTAACGGATCCATTTGGCGTAGGCCATATGGGTGTTACTGCAGAAAACCTCGTTGAAAAGTGGAAATTAACTCGTGATGAGCAGGACGCTTTAGCGGTTGAGTCACATCGCCGTGCTACAAATGCAATCAAAGAAGGTCGCTTTAAGTCACAGATCGTGCCAATTACGATTAAGACTCGCAAAGGCGACATCGTGTTTGATACTGATGAGCATGTGAAGCCAGACACCACTATGGAAACATTGGCCAAGATGAAGGCGGTGTTTAAGAAAGAGGGCGGTTCTGTTACTGCCGGTAATGCATCTGGCATTAATGATGGCGCGGCATTCTTTGTTTTGGCTGATGCTGAAACAGCCAAGAAAGCAGGGCATAAACCGATTGCGCGTTTAGTGTCTTACGCTGTTGCTGGTGTACCAAACCACATCATGGGTGAGGGTCCTATTCCTGCAACTAAACTTGCGCTTGAGCGTGCTGGTTTGAAGTTGGATCAAATGGACGTGATCGAATCCAATGAAGCCTTTGCGGCACAAGCCTTGGCGGTTACTAAAGGCCTGGGTTTAGATCCGGCTAAGACTAACGTTAACGGCGGTGCTATCGCTTTAGGGCATCCAATTGGTTGCTCAGGTGCGGCGATTGCTACTAAAGCCATTCATGAGTTGCAACGTGTGCAAGGTAAATACGCCTTGGTCACCATGTGTATCGGTGGCGGACAGGGTATTGCTACGATTTTCGAGCGCCTGTAATCGAGTTACCTGCTAATCGCGCAAGTGAAAAACTTAAGCGATTAGTAGTAAAGCAGCATCTAAGCCGACGTGGTCAAAAGCCGCATCGGCTTTTTCTTTGACTACCGGTTTAGCGCGATAGGCAACAGAGATGCCTGATCCATTCATCATGATGAGATCATTAGCGCCATCACCCATGGTGATGGCGTTTTCTTTGGAGCAAGCGAGTAGGCGACAAGCTTCATCTAGGTGAGCTGCTTTTGCAGACCCATCCACAATATCTCCCAAAACTTTGCCAGTAAGCTTGCCATTAATAATTTCTAGAGTATTGGCCTGGGTTTGTTTAAAGCCTAATTGTGCGCGTAATTTCTCGGTAAAGAACGTAAAACCACCAGACACCAGCAGCGTATAAAGGCCGCGTTGATTTGCGCCTGCAAGCAGTTCTATCGCACCAGGATTAGGGCGTAAACGCTCGCGATACACCGCCTCAAGAGCATCGGCATGAACTCCCTCTAGGAGCGCTACTCGTCTACGCAAGCTCTCTTTGAAATCTTGAATCTCACCCCGCATTGTTGCCTCGGTAATTTGGGCTACTGCAGATTTTTTACCAGTAAAGTCAGCAATCTCATCAATGCACTCAATATTAATCAGGGTGGAGTCCATATCCATTGCCAATACTCGGATGTCGCCTGGCATCAGATTGGGCTTGATGAAGCACAAATCGGTTTGGTATTGACCGGCAATGGCGCGTAGCGATTCTCTTTGTGCAACAGGTATGGGCTGTTTAGTCTCCCAGCGCTCAGAAAAGTAGCTGCCATTAGATTGCTGTAAACCCAGTGTATGTAGGGCGAGATCAAAGCCAAGCGCATGGTTTTTAAGCTCGAATACGAGCTTTTCAGAAATTGGCTGACGCGAAATGGCGACAAGTGTTGGATGATCAGACATGGCTAAATGATAGTGGATGCTTAGCCTGCTTTGGCGCTACTGAGTACGGCAGACTCATTCAGACGTCGTAAAACTTGGCGAATAGCGTCTAAGCGCTGCTCTAGTTTCTCGAATTCACGGTCTTTTTGGGGCAATACCTTTAGCTTATCCTGGCCATTGAGTTGAATGTATTTTGAAGACTGAATCAATTGAATGATCTTCATAGGGTCAATCGGGGGGTTAGGGATAAACTGAATCTGGATTGAGCTCGGAGTAGCGTCAATTTTCTTAATTCCAAAACCTGTCATTTCCAGTCGCAGACGGTGGGTTTCATAAAATGATTTTGCTTGATCGGGAAGATCGCCAAATCGGTCAACTAGTTCCTCACGCAAACCCATTAATTCTGAAAAGTCGTTACAGCCAGCAAAGCGTTTGTAAAGAGAGAGGCGCTCATGCACGTCTGGGCAATAGTCCTCCGGTAGTAAGGCTGGCACTCCCAAATTGACATCTGTTGTCGCTTGCAGGGGTGATAGTAGGTCGGGCTCTTTACCACTACGTAATGATTTGACGGCGCGATTTAACATTTCGGTATAGAGCTGAAAACCAATCTCATGAATTTCACCGGATTGTTTATCGCCCAATACCTCGCCGGCACCACGAATTTCCAAGTCATGCATGGCAAGATAGAAGCCAGAGCCCAATTCTTCCATAGCTTGGATAGCATTTAATCGAAGTTGTGCTTGCTTACTCAATGCCTCTGGATCAGGTACTAACAAATACGCATAAGCCTGGTGATGCGATCTTCCTACGCGACCACGCAGCTGATGTAATTGCGCCAAGCCGAACTTATCAGCACGATGCATGATGATGGTGTTTGCAGTAGGTACGTCGATACCAGTTTCAATAATGGTTGTACACAAGAGGATATTCGTGCGCTGCGTAACGAATTCACGCATGACTGATTCCAGTTCGCGCTCATGCATCTGGCCATGCGCAACACTAATGCGCGCCTCTGGAATAAGTTCTTGGAGCGCATGCTTGCGGTTCTCAATGGTCTCAACTTCATTGTGCAAGAAGTAAACCTGACCACCGCGCTTGATTTCGCGTAAAACTGCCTCACGAATAACGCCATCGCCTTCGCGGCGCACAAAGGTTTTAATCGCCAGACGCTTCTGAGGTGCAGTGGCAATAATCGAGAACTCACGTAGTCCCTCCATAGCCATGCCTAAGGTACGCGGTATCGGCGTGGCGGTTAGCGTCAAAATATCTACCTCAGCACGCAAGGCCTTGAGCGCATCCTTTTGGCGCACCCCGAAACGATGTTCTTCATCAACAATGACCAAGCCTAAATTAGCGAATTGGGTTTCTTTTGAGAGTAACTTATGAGTGCCAATGATGATGTCTGCATCGCCTTTAGCAATTGCTTCAAGCGCTGCATTAATTTCTTTGGTGGTTTTAAAGCGCGATAACTCAACAATCCGGACGGGCCAATCAGCAAAGCGATCTTTCCAGGTAGCTACGTGTTGCTCTGCCAGGAGGGTGGTTGGCGCCAAGATGGCAACTTGCTTGCCGCCCATAACCGCTACAAAGCTAGCGCGTAGAGCGACTTCTGTTTTTCCAAAACCGACATCACCACATACAAGGCGATCCATAGGTGTGCCACTTGTCATGTCACCTATAACAGCCGCAATAGCATTGGCTTGATCAGGTGTCTCCTCAAATCCAAAGCTTTCGGCAAACGCGGCATAGTCATGGGCAGAAAATTCAAAGGCATGACCCTTGCGGATGGCTCTGGCTGCGTAAAGACCCAATAACTCGGCAGCAGTATCGCGAATTTGTTGAGCCGCTTTTCGTTTGGCTTTATCCCATTGTCCGGAGCCCAATTGATGCAAAGGGGCTGAATCTGGGTCTGAGCCGGCATAACGGGTCACCATTTGTAACTGCTGGACGGGTACGTATAAAGTTGCTTGACCGGCGTATTGCAGATGCAAAAATTCCTCAAAGATGGGTGCCTCTTTGGGGGGTGCAAGGTTTAGCAATACGAGACCCTGATAACGACCAATACCATGTTCTGCGTGCACAACTGGGTCACCAATTTTCAGCTCCGATAGATCCTTGAACAACATGTCCGGATCTGCATTTTCAGAACCTTTACTCTTGCGTCGTTGACGCGCAGTCGAGGTAAATAATTCGGCCTCAGTCAGTACCAGTAGATTTTCGGCTTGCCATAAAAAGCCATTAAAAAGTGGCGCAGTGACTAGGCCAAATAATTCGCCGCCCTTAATAAAGTCTGCGATGCTCTCAAAGCCTTCGGGCTTCAGTGGGTAGAGTGGTTTGCCATCCTGACCAGCTACTGCATTGCTTTCATCGAGCAGTTGGCGAATAGATTCTTTACGACCCGCGCTGTCACTGCATATTAAAACGCGTAAATTTTCTTGTGCAACTACTTTCCGTAAGCGAGCCAGCGGATCATGATCTCGTCTATGTACGGCAATATCGGGAACCTGTGCAAACTGTTTTGCTTCATCCGGTTCATTTTCTAAGACGAGTCTTGCATAAGGCTTGGCCGTAGAAAAAAATTCATCTACGTCTAGGAACAATTCCTTTGGCGGAAGAATGGGTCTATCTAAATCATGCTTTAAGAATTCATAACGGGAGAGGGTGTCTTTCCAAAATCCACGAATCGATTCCTCAACATTACCAATGCTAACTAGCCAAACTGGATCGCCTGATCTTGGAAAGTAATCAAATACATTGGATTGCTCTGCAAAGAAGAGTGGGAGATACGACTCTATGCCCGCGCTGGGTATAGCTAGGTTCGCATCCTTGTAAATAGAACAGCGAGTAGGGTCTCCTTCAAATACCTCGCGCCAGCGACCTCTAAAGGCGGTACGGGCTTCATCATTAAATGGAAATTCATGACCCGGTAGCAAGCGGACTTCTTTGACAGGGTACAGACTGCGTTGAGTATCGGGATCAAAAGCCCGAATTTGTTCAATTTCATCGCCGAATAAATCTAAGCGATAGGGCAAATTAGAGCCCATAGGGAATAAGTCAATCAAGCCGCCTCGAATGCTGTATTCACCCGGACGCATCACTGCACTTACCGGGTCATAACCCGCTTGTTGCAATTGCAGACGCAGTGCTGCCTCATTGAGTTTATCGCCCTGTCGAAAGAAAAAGGTGTGGCCTGATAAAAACTGCGGGGGCCCAAGTCTTTGTAAAGCTGTAGTGACGGGGACCAAGACAATATCGCAGCTACCATTTAATAGCTCGTATAGAGTAGCTAAACGTTCCGAGACAAGATCTTGGTGCGGTGAAAAATGGTCGTACGGCAGGATTTCCCAATCCGGCAAGAGGCGTACCTTGAGTTTGGGTGCAAAGGCAGGGATTTCTTCTGCCAACCTCTGGGCTTCTTGTGCTTGTGCACAAAAGACCACCATGACTGAGAAATCATTGCGAAAGCGTAAGGCGGATTGCGCTAATAAGGCGGCATCTGCTGATCCGACTAGCCCCGAGAAGGTAAAGCGCTGCCCAGCCCGCGGCGCGGGTATAGGGGGTGCTAGATTTAATGCATCAGACATCTGGGCTCATTATAGAATCAGGCATGAACTCTGGAAACCAAGTGCCGCTTCAGTGCCATGCCTTATTACCCACTGCAGGTACAGGATCCCGTCTGGGTGGGGATCTGCCTAAGCAGTTTCAGCAACTGGCAGGCAAACCGATGCTGGCTTATGCGCTCGAAGCCTTCATTCAATCCCCGCAGATTGCCTCTATTTGGATTGGCGTTTCTCCGGGGTTTATTGATAACCCCATTTTGAACAGCTTATGTAGGGCTGATAAGCCGATTCATTTCTTGCCTACTGGCGGTCCCACTCGCCAAGAAACCGTGCGAAATACCCTTGATGCCATGATTAAGGCGGGCATTGCTATTGATGATTGGGTCTTGGTGCACGATGCTGCAAGACCGGGCATTACGCCGTCATTAATTAGTAAGTTGATAGCAGCAGTGCAGGGTTCAAGTGCTGGCGGCTTATTGGCAATGCCATTAGCTGATACCCTCAAGCAAGCAGATTTAGATTCTGCGATTGCAGGCAATTTGCCGCATGCAGAAAAAACGATTCCTCGTGAGCATCTGTGGCAGGCACAAACCCCACAGATGTTTGGATTGAAAAAATTACACAGCGCTTTAGAGGAGGCTATTAGGCAAGAAGCGGATGTGACAGATGAGGCCAGTGCAATGGAGTTGACTGGGGTTAAGCCATTGTTAATCGAAGGCGCCACTCGCAACTTCAAAGTCACTCATCCGGCTGACTGGGAGTTGATGCAATTGCTCCTGCAACCTCGTAATTGATAGTAAAGACAGAATATGACTCAAAGCAATCCCCACATTCCGCAATTTCGAATAGGCCAAGGCTATGATGTGCATGCCTTAGTGGCTGATAGAAAATTGATTCTGGGGGGTGTTCATATAGCCTCTGATAAGGGCTTGTTAGGACACTCCGATGCCGATGCTTTGTTGCATGCTTTAACTGATGCCTTGCTTGGTGCAGCAGGCTTAAATGATATTGGCCAGTTATTTCCAGATACCGATCCTCAATTTAAAGATATGGATAGCAGAATATTGCTCCGAGCGGCTTTGCAGAAAGTCCAGGCCGCTGGATTCCATATTGGCAATGTAGACGCAACGATCATTTGCCAAAAGCCAAAATTGGCACCTTTTTTACCGGAGATGGTTCGTAATATTGCAGCAGATTTAGCGGTTACTCCGAGTCATGTCAATTTGAAGGCTAAAACCAATGAAGCGCTCGGTCATTTGGGGCGGGGTGAAGGTATTGCTGTGCATGCAGTTGCACTAATCTATAAAGCTTAAATTATCCAGGAGTCAAAATGAGTCAGGCACTTAGTCAAGAAGTCTTAAAGCAATTATTTATTGATGCTCGCACACATAATGCATGGCAAGACAAATCGGTGAGCGATGAACAGCTTAAACAGATTTACGATCTTTTTAAATATGCACCCACCTCTGTTAACTGCAATCCCGCGCGGATTGTTTTTGTCAAAAGTTCGACAGAAAAAGAGCGTTTAGTGGCTTGCGTGAGTCCTGGCAACGCAGATAAAACAAGAAGTGCTCCGGTAACGGCGATCGTGGGGATGGATTTGGATTTTTATGAGCAGCTCCCCAAGTTATTCCCCCATGTCGATGCAAGAAGTTGGTTTGTGGGCAAGGAGGACTTTATCCAATCCACGGCCTTTAGGAACTCTAGCTTGCAAGGAGCCTATTTAATCTTGGCGGTGAGGGCGCTTGGCCTCGATTGTGGCGCTATGAGCGGTTTTGATGCCGACAAGGTAAATGAGGAGTTTTTCCCAAATGGACGGGTAAAAGCCAACTTTTTGATCAATATTGGCTATGGTGATAGCTCCAGCCTATTGCCACGTCAACCCCGCCCATCCTTTGATGAGGCTTGCACGATCCTCTAGAGCCCTAAGCATTGTAGAATTATGGTCTTTAGAGTGAAGTCTTAGCTTGGCAGTGTTTGCGGATATTCGCGAGGATGGCGAAATTGGTAGACGCACCAGGTTTAGGTCCTGACGCCAGAAATGGTGTGGGGGTTCGAGTCCCCCTCCTCGCACCACAAGATTGCTACTTGGCTTGGACTTCACATTTCCAGATCTTCAATTAAGAGACGAGAATGGCTGTGCAGATAGAAAATTTAGGTTCGTTAGACCGCAAAATGACTTTGGAATTCGCTCGTGCCGATTTGGCAAAAGCGCGTGAAACGCGTTTGGCTCAAGTTGGTAAGACCATGAAAGTAGCAGGCTTTCGTCCAGGAAAAGTTCCAAAGAGCATGGTTGAAAAGCAATACGGCATGCAAGTGGATTACGAACTGCAATTTGATAAAGCTTCTGAACTCTTTTATGAGCTGAGCCAAAAAGAGGGCGTCAAATTAGCTGGGCAGCCACGTCTCGAGCCAAAGAGTGAGCTCGATGCCGACAAAATCGTATTCGATGCTTTTTTTGAAGTATTGCCAGAAGTCAAAATTGGTGACTTTAGTAAAGCTGAAGTAACAAAGTACACAACTGAGATTGGTGAAGCAGAAATTGACCGTGCAATTGATGTATTGCGCAAGCAGCAAGTGCATTACCATCCACGTGGCCAGGCTGGCGCGCATGGTGACGGCGGCTCTAATCTTGCTGCCCAAACGGGTGACCAGGTGGTAATCGATTTCGTGGGCAAGTTAGATGGCGTTGAATTTGCTGGCGGTAAGGCTGATAACTTTGAATTCGTATTGGGCGAGGGCCGTATGTTGCCTGAGTTTGAAGCAGCTACCTTAGGCCTCAAAGCGGGTGAAAGCAAGACTTTCCCATTGTCATTCCCGGCTGATTACCATGGCAAAGATGTTGCTGGTAAGACAGCAGAATTTACGGTTACCGTGAAGTCTGTTAACTGGGCGCATTTACCTGCAGTAGATGATGCCTTCGCATTATCTTTAGGCGTTACTGAAGGTGGCGTTGCCAAGATGCGTGAAGAAGTGAAGCAGAATTTAGATCGCGAAGTGAAGCGTCGTATTACTTCCTTGTTGAAAAATGAAGTGATGGATAAGTTAAATGCATTGTGCGAACTTGAAGTACCAAAATCTTTGGTGGCTTCTGAGCAAGAGCGTTTAGTAGAGGGTGCGCGTCAAGATTTAATGCAACGTGGTGTGCCTAACGCAAAGGACGCGCCAATTCCTCCAGAGATTTTTGCTGAACAGGCTCTCAAGCGCGTTCGCCTTGGTTTGATCTTGGGTGATCTCGTTAAGAAAAACAATTTGGCTGCTACCGCCGACCAAATTAAAGCTGAGATTGATGAGCAGGCTGCTACTTACGAAGATCCAAAAGAGGTAGTGCGCTGGTATTACAGCAACCCAGGCCGATTGAAAGATATTGAGAATTTGGTCTTGGAAGACAATGTGATCAAGCATTTCACTTCCTTAGCCAAGGTGAGTGATAAGCCGATCAGCTTTGAAGAGTTAAGCAAGCTAAACTAAGACGTCCATTCATTATTTATAAAAGGTCTTGATATGAACCACTACCAATTTCAATCCGAAGATTTAGAACCTAAAGGTTTGGGTTTGGTTCCTATGGTGATTGAGACCTCAGGACGTGGTGAGCGCGCCTATGATATTTACTCGCGCTTATTAAGGGAGCGCGTTGTATTTCTCGTGGGCGAAGTCAATGACCAAACGGCTAATCTGGTGATTGCCCAGCTCTTGTTCCTAGAGAGCGAAAACCCAGATAAAGATATTTCTTTGTATATCAACTCTCCAGGTGGCTCTGTTTCAGCTGGTTTGGCGATCTACGACACTATGCAGTTCATCAAACCCCATGTCAGCACATTGTGCATGGGTATGGCTGCTAGCATGGGTGCCTTCCTCTTGTGCGCAGGTGAAAAGGGTAAGCGTTATGCGTTGCCGAATTCCCGTGTCATGATTCATCAACCCCTTGGTGGTGCTCGTGGCCAGGCGTCTGACATTGAAATACAAGCACGTGAAATTCTTTACTTGCGTGAACGTCTGAATAAGATTTTGGCTGATCGTACTGGCCAGTCTATTGAGACGATTGCGAAAGATACTGACCGTGATAACTTTATGTCTGCAGAGCAGGCTAAAGAGTACGGCTTAATTGACAAGGTTATTGAAAAGCGTCCTTAATGCTTTTTTCCAATAGATAGATATCGAGCGAATACTTTGACCGACACTACCAGCACCAATTCCACAGATAAAGTTTTGCATTGTTCTTTTTGTGGAAAAAGTCAGCATGAAGTCAAAAAGCTGATAGCTGGACCATCCGTCTTTATTTGCGATGAGTGTATTGATCTCTGTACCGACATTATTCAAGAAGAAATCGCCAAGCTTCCTAAGGAAGAGGGCGACGATTCTTTGCCTACACCTCACCAGATTCGTGAAAATCTCGATCAATATGTGATTGGTCAGGATCACGCCAAGAAAACCTTGGCAGTTGCGGTTTATAACCACTATAAGCGTTTGCAGTATTTGCCAAAACCCAAAAAAGAGAAGTTGGATAAGGATGGCAAGCCTGTAGAGGCGGCTGATAAGAAAGATTCTAAGACCCCTGCTAAGGCCATTGTGGATGGTGTGGAGTTGGCTAAAAGTAATATCTTGCTCATTGGCCCAACTGGTTCAGGCAAAACACTGTTAGCGCAAACGCTAGCTCGCATGCTTGACGTTCCATTTGTCATGGCTGATGCGACGACTTTGACAGAAGCTGGCTATGTTGGTGAAGACGTTGAAAATATTATTCAAAAGCTTTTGCAGGCTTGTGATTACAACGTTGAAAAAGCGCAGCGTGGCATTGTTTATATCGATGAGATTGATAAGATCTCTCGCAAATCAGATAACCCATCTATTACGCGTGATGTTTCTGGCGAAGGTGTTCAGCAGGCTTTGCTGAAACTAGTTGAAGGCACTATGGCGTCGGTGCCACCACAGGGTGGACGCAAGCATCCAAACCAAGACTTCTTACAAGTTGATACCACGAATATTTTGTTTATTTGTGGTGGTGCATTTGATGGTCTTGAAAAAGTGATACAACAACGCACCGCTAAAACAGGTATTGGTTTTAATGCATCTGTTCCTGGTAAAGATGATCGTGGCGTAAGTGATTTGTTGATTGAGGTTGAACCCGAGGATTTGATTAAGTTTGGTTTAATTCCGGAGTTAATTGGTCGCTTACCTGTTGTTGCTACTTTGGCGCAACTTGATGAAGAGGCTTTGATTCAAATTTTGACTGAGCCTAAGAATGCTTTAGTAAAGCAATACCAGGCTTTACTGACCATGGAAGGCTCAGAGCTTGAAGTGCGCCGTGAAGCCCTCTCAGCGATTGCCAAGAAGGCGATTGCTCGTAAAACGGGTGCGCGTGGTCTTCGATCCATTCTTGAGGGCTCGTTGATGGACGTAATGTATGACCTTCCATCTCTCAAAAACGTGCAAAAGGTCGTTATTGACGAGGCGAGCATTGCGGAGGGTGGTAAGCCCTTATTGGTCTACAAACAAGATCTAGATCAGTCCGATTTGAGCAAAAAAGCCTAATTTCTTAGGGTTTTTGCTATTTTTGGGGCATTTTTGCCCCTTTTTTACCCTTTTTCCCCTTGAATTTCACAAAGTGCTACCCATATAGGTAGTATGCTACTCAAGAATAAGGTCGCTATTTAGTGGTTATGCATTTGCAGGTCACTAGATAAGACGCTTGAGAATTGATTACTTTGGAGGATTTGCCCTATGCCTGGCCACTTATTACTACCCTCTGAGCCGATTCAACTACCGTTACTTCCCCTGCGGGATGTCGTTGTATTTCCCCACATGGTGATCCCATTGTTTGTGGGACGTCCTAAATCGATTAAAGCGCTCGAAGCTGCCATGGAAACTGGCAAGAATGTTCTTTTGGTCGCTCAAAAGACGGCGGCTAAAGATGAGCCTGGAATTGAAGACCTGTATGAGGTAGGTTGCATTGCAAATATCTTGCAAATGCTCAAACTTCCTGATGGCACTGTGAAGGTGCTTGTTGAAGGTGTGCAACGTGCAGAGGTGAGTCAAATTGAAGATGCGCTCGGTTACTTCAATTGTGAAGCAACGCCGACAGCAATGAATGCAATCGATGCACATGAAACAGAAGCCTTACGTCGCGCCATCATGGCACAGTTTGATCAATACGTAAAACTGAATAAAAAAGTACCCCAAGAAATTCTGTCTTCCTTAGGCGGCATTGATGACCCGAGCCGTTTGGCGGACACCATCTGCGCACATCTGCCAGTTAAGCTGGAGCAAAAGCAACGCTTGTTAGAGATGACGGATGTTGTCCAACGCTTAGAAAGCCTCTTGGCTGATCTCGAGAGTGAGATCGATATTTTGCAAGTTGAGAAAAGAATCCGCGGCCGTGTTAAACGCCAAATGGAAAAGAGCCAACGCGAGTACTACCTCAATGAGCAAGTAAAAGCCATTCAGAAGGAATTGGGCGAAGGAGAAGAGGGCGCTGACCTGGAGGAATTGGAAAAGCGTATCAAAGCTGCCCGTATGCCAAAAGAGGCTTTAAAAAAGGCCGAGTCTGAGCTCAAAAAACTGAAGCTGATGTCACCCATGTCTGCTGAGGCAACCGTGATTCGTAACTTTATTGATACCTTGGTCAATCTTCCCTGGAAGAAAAAGACCAAAATCAATAACGATCTTACCAACGCTGAAAAGGTGTTGGATGAAGATCACTATGGTTTAGATAAGGTTAAAGAACGTATTTTGGAGTACCTCGCTGTGCAACAGCGAGTAGATCGCGTCAAGGCGCCCATTTTGTGTTTAGTGGGTCCTCCTGGAGTTGGTAAGACTTCCTTGGGTCAATCGATTGCTCGCGCAACTAATCGTAAATTTGTGCGTATGGCCTTAGGAGGCGTACGTGATGAATCCGAAATTCGCGGTCATCGCCGTACTTATATTGGGTCTATGCCTGGCAAGATCCTGACTAGCTTAACTAAAGTTGGTGTCCGTAATCCATTATTCCTGTTGGATGAGGTAGATAAGATGGGCATGGATTTCCGGGGCGATCCTGCTAGTGCATTACTGGAGGTTTTGGACCCAGAGCAAAACCATACTTTCCAAGATCACTATGTAGAAGTGGACTTCGATCTCTCTGATGTGATGTTCGTTGCCACCTCAAATTCGTTGAATATTCCTGGCCCGCTATTGGACCGCCTCGAAATTATTCGCTTGGCTGGCTACACCGAAGATGAGAAGACTAGCATCGCGGTAAATTATTTGATTCCCAAACAAATCAAGAACAATGGTTTGAAGAAGGACGAGCTCAAGATTGAGGATAGCGCCGTTCGAAATATGATTCGCTACTACACCCGAGAAGCTGGCGTGCGCTCTCTCGAACGAGAAATCAGCAAGATCTGCCGCAAAGTAGTCAAGCTTTTGCTCTTGAAAAAAGAGGCTGCCCCTGTAGTTGTCAATGCAGACAATTTAGAGAAGTTCCTATCTGTTCGCATGTACGACTTTGGTTTGGCTGGCAAAGAAAATCAAGTTGGTCAGGTGACTGGTTTGGCTTGGACTGAAGTGGGTGGAGATTTGCTCACGATTGAAGCGGCTGTTATGCCTGGTAAGGGTGTGATTACTCGTACCGGTTCGATTGGCGACGTGATGAAAGAATCCGTTGAAGCCGCTCGCACCGTGGTTCGATCCAGGGCAAAGCGCCTAGGGATTGCTGATGAGTCTTTTGAGAAGAAAGATATTCATATTCACTTCCCGGATGGTGCAACTCCAAAGGATGGTCCCTCAGCAGGTATTGCAATCACTACTGCATTGGTTTCCGTATTCACTGGTATTCCAATTCGTTCCGATGTTGCTATGACTGGTGAGATTACCTTGCGTGGTGAAGTGCTTCCGATCGGCGGTTTAAAAGAAAAGCTCTTGGCAGCGCATCGTGGCGGCATTAAGTTAGCTTTGATACCAGAGGAAAATGTGAAGGATTTGATTGATATTCCTGACAACGTCAAGAATGCCATTGAGATTATTCCGGTTCGCTGGATTGATAAGGTGCTTGAACTTGCTCTTGAACGTATGCCTGAAGCCTTGCCTGAGCCTACGCCTGAGGAGTTGGCCAAAAAGGCTGCTGAAGCAAGCAAAGCCACGGGCAGCGCCCCTTCTGGGGACGTGCTAAAGCACTAATTCCTCAGGGTAAAAGTTGTCATTCCGTTGAATTTGCCTAGCAAAATAGGGCAGATTTAACGGAATTGATGCCCGATTTCCATGCTTAGGTTACAATCTCAGCTGTAATATTTTGGGGCGCTTAGCTCAGTTGGTAGAGCGTCTGCCTTACACGCAGAATGTCGGGAGTTCGAGCCTCTCAGCGCCCACCAAAATGTTTACATCTTCTAGCCTTTTCTTGGCTTTCCATTCCCAAAGTCTTTGTGCCTAGTAAACTAGCGTCATTCCACGCAATTTTATTTTTAATTACTAGCGAACCTATTCATGTTTGATACCGTACGTAAGCATCAAAAAATACTTCAGCTTGTACTGATGTTATTCATTGTTCCATCCTTTGTGATGTTTGGTATTTCAAGCTATTCCGGTTTTCTGGATAAAGAAACTGACCTGATCAAAGTGAACGGCAAGCCAATTACCGCTCAAGAAGTTGATACGGCAGCCAAGCGCCAGGCCGAACGTGTGGGCGGTAGTCTGCAAATCGCCCAAAGCTTGCAATTTCGTCAAGCGATTCTGAATGAGTTACTGCAGCAGCGTATTTTAGGTTTTGCTGTAGTTAATCTACGCCTTCAAGTGGGTAAAGAAGCTCTCATTAAAAGTTTGCAGAATATTCCACAGATTCGCGCGATGTATCGTCAAGATGGAAGTTTTGATGACGCACGCTTTAAACAATTGCTAGCCAACAATGGCATCAATGAAGAGCAGTTTTATGCCAGTCAGGCTTTTGATTTAAAAATTGGCCAGCTAGTAAACTCAGTAGCGCGCACTGAAATCGGTACGCCAAAGCTTGCTGAGATCGTGTCAACCCTGTATGAAACAGAACGTCAGGTACAAGCAATGTCCTTTGATGCCAAAGACTTCCTTGGCAAGGTGAATCCAAGCCAGGAAGAGCTACAGGCTTTTTACAATGCAAATACCAAACTCTTTGAGAGTCCGGAATATGTTGATGTCGAATATATTGTGTTGAAAGCAGATCCCAAAGAAGATGCCAAGTCTTTTAGCGATAAAGCAGATCAATTTGCTAATTTGACCTATGACCAGTCTGACAGCCTCAAGCCTGCGGCTGACAAATTAAAGCTTAATGTACAAACCCAAAAGGGTTTGACTCGCTCTGGCCCAATGGGTGTCTCTAAAGATCACCCTTTAGCAAGCCCTAAAGTAGTTCAGTCACTTTTTGGTGATGAGGCGCTAAAGAACAAGCGAAATATTGAAGCAGTGCAAACCGCTCCTGGTGTTTTTGTATCGGCTCGGGTTATTACCTTTCACCCCGCGCAAATCATGCCTTACAAAGAGGTTGCCTCGGAAGTGAAACGTCAAGTTAGTCAACGCGCAGCAGAAAAGCTAGCGGTAGCTGCAGCAGCAGAGCGATTTGCTGTTTTACAGAAGGACCCTAAAGTTTCCAGCGGATTTGCTGCCCCTATCTGGGTGTCTCGCAACAAGCCCGCTAATTTAATTGGCCCAGCCCTTGATGATGTGATGTCTATTAATTCAGATCAGTTGCCGGCAGTCGTTTCAGTGAGCAATCCTGGAGTTGGTACTACCTTGTATCGCGTGGATCAAGTGCGTCAGCCTGCTGGTGTGGATACAAAGATTCATAAAGCACAAGCGCAGCAAATCCAAGCCTTAAATGCTCAAGCTGAATTTGCCAGCTTTATGGGTTACTGGCGTGATGCTGCCGCAGTCAAAGTCATCAACCCATTAAAGCCACTCTCAAGTGGGGTCGGCAGTTAATTCACTTGCTGCGAACGTTGCAGGAGCGATTGATATGGGGCCATTGAGCCCCATACGTTTTTAAAGAGAATAATTTGTGCCGCTTCATTCGGGTGAATGTTGTCTGCCTGAAAAAGCGATTTGTTATTAACTATTCCGGCCATAAAAAAGGGTAGCAGAGTAACACCTTCTTGTTTTGCAAGCATTGGATAAAGATCTTTAAATTGGCTTGTGTAGCTCTGTCCATAGTTTGGCGGGATTTGCATTCCGAAGAGTAGTACCTTTGATCCTGATTGTTTACACATCAAAATCATTTTGCGTAAATTTTGCTGTGTTTGTTCTATGGAAAGCCCGCGCAAGGCATCATTGGCGCCCAGCTCTAGTAAGACAATTCCAGGCCTTTTGCTCTCTAAAAGAGCAGGCAGTCGGGTTGCCCCTCCAGCGGTAGTTTCACCGCTGATGCTAGCGTTAAATATGGTCCAGGGGCTTGATTGTTTTTTAAGCTGGTCCTCCAGTAGCTTTACCCAGCCTGTACCGCGAGTGATGCCGTATTCAGCTGACAAGCTGTCGCCCATGACCAATATGACCGGATTTGCATGCGCTGCTGTGATAAAGGAAATTAACAGGCAAAATAAGCCTGCTATTAGGGTATTTTTAATCATGTAAGGCATGTAAGCACTTTGATTCATCTATGAGTATTCCAGCAACCGTTCTCAGCGCAAACCATCTTAGTAAAAACGTTCAGACTAACGATGGCACTTTATCCATTTTGCACGACATTCATTTTGAATTGGCGCGGGGAGAGAGTGTGGCTATTACAGGAGCCTCTGGATCTGGTAAAAGCACTTTACTGAGCCTTTTAGCCGGTTTAGATGTTCCCAGCTCTGGTTATGTCTGTTTGATGGATCAGAACCTCAGTGATTTAAATGAAGATGGGCGGGCTCAATTACGCGGTTCCCATGTTGGGTTTGTCTTTCAATCTTTCCAGTTGCTGCCGCATTTAACTGCTCTTGAAAATGTGATGCTCCCGGCCGAAATGCGAGGATTACCCAAGGTTAAAGAGCAGGCTCAAGTTTGGCTGGAAAAAGTGGGCCTTCAGGGGCGTCTAAACCACTTCCCAAAGACCCTTTCTGGCGGAGAGCAGCAGCGTGTCGCTCTGGCAAGGGCCTTTATTACCCAGCCCGACATCCTGTTTGCGGATGAGCCTACGGGCAGCCTAGATGAGTCAAGTGGGGATAGGGTGATTGAGCTACTTTTTGAGCTCAATCTAGCCAGCAAATCGACCCTAGTCTTGGTCACCCATGACCCAGCCTTGGCTAGCCGGTGCCAGCGCCAGATACGGCTGCAAGGTGGACGCTTGCTGTAGGCAAAACCTTATAATCTAGGGATGTCTTTCTTCCACTTTTTGCCTGGCGCTGACGCGCTTTCCCTGTTCCGTCAACAGCGACTTTTAGCATCCTTATCGGCCCAAGGAATTGAGCTGGAGTCGATTGAGGCGCAATATCTTCATTTTATTTGGTCGGAGTCTGAGCTCAGTGCTGACGATCAAACGGTCCTGGCCAGCCTGCTGACCTATGGCCAACCATTCCAGTCCAAAATCAGCCAGGGAAAATCTTGGTTTGCTATTGGCAAGAGTGGCTCAAGCGAAGTGCAGGGCGCTGTCGTCATTCCACGTCTAGGCACAGTATCGCCTTGGGCAAGTAAGGCAACAGACATTGCTAAACAATGCGGCCTGAATGTGCTGCGTATAGAGCGTGGTGTGCAGTTTGCATGGAAGTCTAACAAAACCTTAAATGCAGATCAGGTTCAATTGGTTCTGGCGGCAGTGCATGATCGCATGACTGAAGCGGTGATTGAATCTGTTGAGGCGGCAAATGCGCTCTATCAAACTTTGGACGATCGTCCTCTAAAGCGCATTCCCGTTCTTACCGAAGGTAAGGCTGCCTTAGATAAAGCCAACCAAGAGCTTGGTTTAGCGCTGTCAGATGACGAAGTGACTTATCTTGCAGAAAACTTCATTCGCTTAGGGCGTAATCCTAGCGACGTGGAGCTCATTATGTTCGCGCAAGCAAATAGTGAGCATTGTCGCCATAAGATTTTTAATTCCAGCTGGACAATTGATGGTGATGATCAAGAGCGCTCATTATTTGCCATGATCCGCAATACCCATCAGTTGCAACCAGAAGGAACCATCGTTGCTTACTCTGATAACTCTGCAGTGATGGTTGGCTGCGAGTCTGAAACTTGGGTGCCTCGGGGTGCTGAGCATCAATATCAAAAAGATACCCGTTTGGTTCACACCTTAATGAAGGTAGAGACCCATAATCACCCCACGGCAATCGCTCCTTTTCCTGGTGCCTCTACTGGCGCTGGTGGCGAGATTCGTGATGAAGGCGCAACAGGTATTGGTGGTAAGCCAAAGGCGGGCTTGACTGGTTTCTCTGTTTCAAATCTGAATATCCCTGGAACTAATCTTCCGTGGGAAAGTGAGCAGTATGGCAAGCCGGAGCGTATTGCGACGCCACTGCAAATTATGATTGATGGCCCCTTAGGCGGTGCAGCATTTAATAATGAATTTGGACGTCCTATTCTCGGTGGCTACTTCCGAGTCTTTGAGCAAACTTTAGACGGTACGCGTCGCGGTTATCACAAGCCGATCATGATTGCGGGTGGCATTGGAAGTATTGATTCAATTCACACTGAGAAAAAACAAATTCAATCCGGACATCTTCTGATTCAGCTTGGTGGTCCAGGTATGCGTATTGGTATGGGCGGCGCTACAGGTAGCTCCGTAGCAACTGGTACCAATACAGCCGATTTAGATTTTGACTCTGTTCAGCGTGGCAACCCAGAGATGGAGCGTCGCGCGCAGGAAGTGATTAATGCTTGCCGTGCATTAGGTGAAAACAATCCTATCGTTTCGATTCATGATGTAGGCGCGGGCGGTTTATCGAATGCATTCCCTGAATTGGCAGATGGCGCTGGTCTTGGGGCTAGCTTTAAGCTCCGCAATGTTCCGCTTGAAGAAAGCGGTATGAGTCCTGCAGAAATTTGGTGTAATGAGTCACAAGAGCGTTATGTACTGGCAATTGAAGCGAAGGATCTCGATTTATTCAAATCCTTCTGCGAGCGTGAGCGTTGTCCTTTTGCTGTAGTTGGTGAGGCTACTGCTGAACGTCAATTGCAGCTATTGGATTCTAAGCAAGCTCCTGGATCAGATCCGGCGCTGCCGATCGACATGCCGATGGAAGTATTGCTAGGCAAACCACCACGCATGCACCGAGACGTTAAAAGGGTTACTCAATCTTTTACTGAATTAGATGTAACGGATGCAGATCTTGCTCAATCGATTGCTTGGGTATTGCAACAACCAACGGTTGCTAGCAAATCCTTCCTCATTACGATTGGTGATAGAACTGTTGGCGGACTGAATGCCCGAGATCAATTTGTGGGGCCTTGGCAAGTTTCTGTAGCGGACTGCGCGGTTACTCTGATGGACTACAAGGGTTACCGTGGCGAAGTCATGACCATGGGTGAACGAACTCCATTGGCCGTGATTGATGCGCCTGCAGCAGCGCGAATGGCTGTTGGTGAGGCTATTACCAATTTGTTGGCAGCAGATATTCGTCAACTGCAAGACGTCAAACTTTCGGCGAACTGGATGGCGGCCTGCGGTGCTCCGGGTGAAGATGCCAAGTTATATGATTCTGTCAAAGCAGTTGGCATGGAGCTATGTCCAGCTCTAGGCATCTCTATCCCGGTTGGCAAAGATTCCTTGTCCATGGCTACTGAGTGGAAGGATGGAGATCAGGCGAAAAAGGTTGTCGCTCCCGTGTCGCTCATTATTTCTGCCTTTGCTGCTGTCCAAGACGTACGCAAAACCAATACCCCTTTGCTCCAACTCAAAAATACAGACGGCTCCTCTCTAGAGACTGAGCTCATCCTGATTGATTTAGGTCGCGGCAAGAATCGTATGGCCGGCAGTATCTTGGCACAGGTACTCAGCCAATCTGGCAAAGCTGCTCCCGATTTAGATCATCCGGATGATCTCAAGGCCTTAGCATCGGTAATGATTCAGTTGCGACAAGAGGGCAAGGTGCTTGCTTATCATGACCGCTCAGATGGCGGCTTGTTGGCTTGTGTAGCTGAAATGGCCTTTGCCTCGCATACTGGGATATCGATTAATGTCGACATGATTGCAGTGGATGTTGGTCAAGAACCAGATCATGGGGATGCCAAGAACTGGGCTCAACAAGTTTCAGGTCGTCGCCACGAGCAAACTATGCGCGCGTTATTTAATGAAGAGCTGGGTGCTGTCATTCAGATTCGTCGCTCTGAACGTGATGCCGTATTTGCGTTATTGCGTCAATTTGGATTGAGTGCTTATAGTCATGTAATTGGTAAGCCTAACACTAATGGTCGCATCGAGATTTGGCGCGACGCTAAAAATATCTTTGCAGAGCCACGTGAGGTGCTGCAGAAGATGTGGACCAATACAAGCTATCAAATTGCCCGTTTACGCGACAACCCGGTATGCGCTGATTCGGAGTTTGCCTTATTAGATGTCTTGTCCGATCCCGGCATGACACCAAAGCTAAGCTTTAATCCAGCCGAAGATATTGCTGCTCCATTCATTAACAAAAACGTAAGACCCAAAGTTGCAATCTTGCGCGAACAGGGTGTGAACTCCCATGTAGAAATGGCTTATGCGATAAATTGGGCTGGGTTTGATAGTTATGACGTGCATATGTCTGACTTATTAAACGGCAAAGCGAAATTGGCAGACTTCCGTGGTTTGATTGCTTGTGGCGGATTTAGCTACGGCGACGTCCTCGGGGCAGGTGAGGGCTGGGCGAAGACGATTCTGTTTAATCAACAGTTGCGTGATCAATTCTCCAGCTACTTTGCCCGACAAGATAGCTTTGCGCTGGGTGTATGTAATGGTTGTCAAATGATGAGTAACTTATCAACTATTATTCCTGGTGCAGAAGCTTGGCCAAAATTTACACGCAATCAATCAGAGCAATATGAAGCCCGTTTAGTCATGGCCGAAGTTTTGGCCTCACCTTCGATCTTCACTCAAGGCATGGAAGGAAGTCAATTGCCGATTGCGATTGCTCATGGCGAAGGATTTGCTAATTTCAGTCAGCAGGGTGACCTGTTGAAGATTGATCAGCAGGGCTTAGCCGCATTGCGTTTTGTAGATCACCAAGGCAATCCAACAGAAGTTTATCCAATGAATCCAAATGGATCTCCGGGTGGGTTGACTGGTGTCACTACGCCTGACGGTCGCTTTACGGTGATGATGCCGCATCCAGAGCGCGTATTCCGTGCCGCGCAAATGAGCTGGTGCCCACCTGAGTGGTTGAATACGCCGGATGGCGCAAGTCCGTGGATGCGATTATTCCGTAATGCTCGTGTGTGGGCTAAATAATCCGTGTTTGCAATGGAGCCGGTAACGTTTTCTGAGAGTGGTGGCATTCGCTATCTTCATTTTGGTAGCGAGCTTATCCAAGGCGCAATGCGTATTCGCGATCCAGATGAGATATACCTAGAGTACAACCAGCAAATGATGGCCTGGCTACTATTTTTAGAAACCAAGCCAGGTATGAAAATTGCACAATTGGGCTTGGGTACTGGCGCATTGGCTAAATTTCATCATCGCTATTGCCCAGCAGTCAAAACGACTGTTGTAGAACTTAATCCAGCAGTGATTGTTGCTGCCAGATCCATGTTCTTTATGCCAGATGACGACCGTAGATTGGAAACCTTGCAGGCTGATGCCAAGGCCTTTGTTCGGGATCGTAAAAACAAAGCGCAATTCGATGCAGTCCAAGTAGATTTATATGATGCGATATGTGATGGGCCAGTTGCTAGCTCATTAGACTTCTACAAAGGTTGTTACGACATCTTGAAAGGCCCTGGTGTCATGACGGTGAACTTATTTTCACGTCACAAAAGTTTTGATGTGAACTTAATGAACATCTGCGAAGCCTTTGATAATCGCGTGCTGTTATTTCCCGAATCTCACGATTGCAATGTAGTTGCTATTGCCTTTAAAGGCCCAAAGCTGGAAGCCGAATGGAAAGATGTATCCAAGCGTGCAAAACTTATACTCGAAAAAACAGGCCTACCTACAAACAAATGGGTCTCTGGTATCAGCCGAGAAAATGCCAGACAAGAAGATAAGCTGTCGATTTAATAATGGGCAGCAAAAGAAAAAGGCGATCATTTGATCGCCTTTTTTATTTCCCCAGAGTAATTCTGGGAAGTGCCTCGATTACACAGTTACGGTATCGGCTACGTCGCTAAATGACTTGAGCTTATCAAAACTCATGTATTTGTAAACCTCACCAGATTTGGCTTCAAGGGCTTTCACTTGCTCCAAGTATTCGCTAGGAGTTGGTAAACGTCCGAGAAGTGCTGCTACAGAGGCTAATTCAGCTGAGGCTAAATAGACTCGTGTATCAATACCAAGACGGTTAGGGAAGTTACGTGTAGATGTCGACACCGCTGTGGAACCTTTGCGGATCTGCGCTTGGTTGCCCATGCACAGTGAGCAACCAGGACTTTCCATGCGCGCACCAGCTGCACCCAACATACCGTAGTAGCCTTCTTCCATCAAAATCATGGCATCCATCTTCGTTGGAGGGGCTACCCATAAACGGGTTGGCATGTCTTTCTTGCCTTGCAATACCTGACCTGCAGCGCGGAAGTGGCCAATATTAGTCATGCATGAACCAATAAAGACTTCATCAATCTTGTCGCCAGCAACTTCAGACAAAACTTTGACGTCATCTGGATCGTTCGGGCATGCCAGAATCGGCTCTTTGATTTCATCGATATTGATTTCAATGATCTCTGCATAGTCTGCATTCGCATCCGCTTTCAACAGCTGAGGATTTGCAATCCATGCTTCCATAGCCTTGATACGGCGACCTAAAGTGCGCTTATCTTCATAGCCATTAGCAATCATCCACTTCATCAAAGTGATATTCGATTGCATGTACTCAATGATTGGCTCTTTGTTGAGGTGAACTGTACAGCCGCCAGCGGAGCGTTCTGCAGATGCATCAGACAATTCAAATGCCTGCTCAACCTTCAGATCAGGCAGACCTTCAATTTCCAAAATACGGCCAGAGAAAATATTTTTCTTGCCTTGCTTCTCAACAGTAAGCAACCCTTTTTTAATTGCGTACAAAGGAATGGCGTTTACTAAGTCACGCAAAGTGATGCCAGGCTGCATCTTGCCCTTAAAGCGAACCAATACAGACTCAGGCATATCTAAAGGCATTACACCAGTCGCTGCCGCAAAAGCAACCAAGCCTGAACCAGCGGGAAATGAGATGCCGATTGGGAAGCGAGTATGACTATCGCCCCCAGTGCCGCATGTATCAGGCAATAGCAAGCGGTTTAACCAGCTATGGATAACGCCATCACCTGGACGCAGGGCTACACCGCCACGATTGGTCATAAACGGTGGTAATTCGTGCTGTGTACGGATATCAACTGGTTTTGGATATGCAGAGGTGTGGCAGAAAGATTGCATTACCAAATCAGCAGAGAAGCCCAAGCATGCTAAGTCTTTCAACTCGTCACGTGTCATTGGACCAGTAGTATCTTGTGAGCCAACTGTTGTCATGCGAGGCTCGCAGTAGGTGCCTGGGCGAACGCCTTGGCCCTCTGGCAAACCACAGGCGCGACCAACAATTTTTTGGGCCAAGCTAAAGCCTTTTTTGTTGTCAGGTGGGCTCACTGGCAGACGGAATTCAGTAGAAGCTGGTAAACCTAAGGCAGCACGCGCTTTGGCTGTAAGGCCACGACCAACGATCAATGGAATACGGCCACCGGCACGTACTTCGTCCAGGATTACTGGAGATTTCAGTGAGAAGCTGGCAATCTCTGTGCCGTTCTTAAATACTTTACCTTCATATGGGCGCAGCTCAATTTCATCGCCCATATTCATCTGGGAAACATCTAACTCAATTGGCAATGCACCGGAGTCTTCCATGGTGTTAAAGAAAATCGGAGCGATATTGCCACCAAGGCAGACCCCACCAAAACGTTTGTTAGGAACAAACGGAATATCTTGACCAGTCCACCAGAGAACAGAGTTTGTAGCAGATTTACGTGATGAGCCGGTACCAACAACGTCACCAACGTAAGCAATCTGATTGCCTTTTTTCTGCAGGGCGGCAATTTGTTTCATTGGGCCGCGCACACCAGATTCATCTGGCTCAATCCCTGGGCGTGGGTTCTTGAGCATGATCGTTGCATGCAAAGGGATATCGGGACGGCTCCAAGCGTCTGGGGCTGGAGATAGATCATCCGTATTGGTTTCGCCAGTCACTTTAAAAACTGTTAACTTCATGCTTTCTGGGACGGCAGGGCGGCTAGTGAACCACTCGGCATCAGCCCAGCTTTGCATTACTGCCTTGGCATTGGCATTACCTTTTTCTGCAAGCTCTTGAACATCATTGAAGTAGTCAAACATCAAGAGTGTTTTCTTTAATGCTGCTGCTGCTGCAGCGCCACACTCGGCATCAGCTAAAAGCTCAACCAAGGGTTTGATGTTGTAGCCACCAAGCATGGTGCCTAATAATTCGGTTGCCTTAATGCGGGAGATCAAAGGTGATTTTTCTGTACCCTTGGCAATAGCATCTAAAAATTCTGCTTTTACCTTAGCAGCATCATCCACTCCGGCTGGTACGCGATGAGTAATTAACTCTAATAGTTCCGCCTCTTTACCTGCTGGTGGGCTTTTGAGCAACTTCACCAGTTCTGCGGTTTGATCCTTGGTTAAGGGGAGGGCTGGAATACCGAGAGCTGCACGTTCAGCAACTTGCGCGTTATAGGCTTCTAACATTGTGTTTCCTATGAGGTAAAAGTGATCAATAGAAAGGCCAAATTGGGATTTTCACCCGATTTCGCTCATTATAGTTACTTAATTAAGTCTTATATAAGAGTTTAAACCCTAAGAAATTCATCGGGTAAATATATGCCTATTTTTTAGGCAAATGCCTGAATAGAGAACTTAAACGACCTGCTCCTCTTTTAGAGCCCAAACTAAAGCCACCACCCAGCCAATGAGGGACCAGCCCAAAAAGAGGTTTAGGGCAAAAATGGCACCGGTATTAGCCCGTTTCTTATTGAATGCAATGGCAAATGGCAAAAAGTAAAAAAGGGACAGAATGGTAATGATTACAGCAAATAGAAGTCTCATAGTCCTTGCTTTTCTCTAATCCAGGTTTGGGTTCGTCCCAGCAGGGGGATGCCAATATAGGCCCGCAGGTCCAATTTAGAGCCCTGATCTTTAAGTTTCATCTCGGCACGGTAGATTTCTCCATCATCTGGATCTAGGATCAGGCCGCCGGAATAGGAGTCACCAGCCTTTTTCAGGCCAGTCAAAATTTCCATCCCAGTAATTGGCTTGCCTTTGCGATTATCAGTACATTTATCGCAAACTAATGGGGCGCTTGGGTCCAGAATCTTCAAAATAACCCCGGAATAAACACCATTTTTTTCAGAAATCTGGACAATCGCTGCCGGTTGCTGGGTGTCATCATCAAAGGTCTTCCAGATCCCGGTGATGGAGTCTGGCGTCTGGGCCAGTATCTTCCATGCCCATAGACTGAGCAGCAGGGCAATTGAAGGAATAAAAGGGCGTTTTTTCATAGCTTGTAGCGATCTTACCCTTTTTGTTTTTGCAAAATCCACCATTGCTATCGTTATAATTACTTTTTCCAACAGAGCTTAAGCGATGACCAAATACGTTTTTGTCACTGGTGGTGTGGTTTCTTCTTTAGGGAAAGGAATCGCAGCTGCCTCGCTTGCCGCGATTCTCGAATCCCGCGGCCTGAAAGTCACCCTCCTAAAATTAGACCCTTATATCAACGTTGACCCGGGCACTATGAGTCCACTCCAGCACGGAGAGGTTTTTGTTACCGAAGACGGCGCCGAGACCGATTTAGATTTAGGTCACTATGAGCGCTTTGTTTCAGCAAAGATGCGTAAGAGTAATAACTTCACTACTGGTCAGATTTACGAGTCCGTCATCAGCAAAGAACGTCGCGGCGAATACCTGGGTAAAACGGTACAAGTCATTCCGCACATTACTAATGAGATTCAGGCATTTGTAGAGCGTGGTGCCAAAGCAAGTCATGATGGCAAAGCAGATGTTGCTATTTGCGAGATCGGTGGAACCGTTGGTGATATTGAATCACTTCCATTTCTTGAGGCTGCAAGACAAATGAGTCTGCGCCTGCCATTGCATAGCTGTGCCTTTGTTCATTTAACCCTTGTGCCTTTTATCTCTAGTGCGGGCGAACTGAAAACCAAGCCAACCCAGCACTCAGTTCAAAAATTACGTGAGATCGGTATCATGCCAACCGTCTTGCTTTGTCGCGCTGATCGCCCGATTCCGGATGACGAGCGCGCCAAGATTTCTTTATTCTCGAATGTACGAGAAGAGGCTGTGATTTCTGTTTGGGATGTGGATACGATTTATAAAATCCCGGAAATGCTTCATGCCCAAGGAATGGACGATTTAATTTGTCGTGAATTGGAGTTGAATGCCAAGCCAGCCGATCTATCAGTTTGGGCTAACTTAGTTTATGAGTTAGCAAACCCAAAACACGAAGTGACGATTGGTATGGTTGGTAAGTATGTAGAGCTCACTGAATCTTATAAGTCCTTGATTGAAGCATTACGACATGCAGGCATTCACACTCATACAAAAGTCAATATTAATTACATTGACTCTGAAGTAATCGAAAAAGATGGAACTGAGTGCCTTAAAAAACTCGATGCCATATTAGTGCCGGGTGGTTTTGGTAAACGTGGTACTGAAGGCAAGATTGCCGCCATTCGTTATGCACGTGAAAACCAGGTTCCTTATTTAGGTATTTGTTTGGGTATGCAGTTAGCGGTGATTGAGTTTGCTCGCCATGTTGCTCAAATTGGACAGGCAAATAGTACTGAGTTTGATGCTGAAACAGAGAGCCCGGTTGTTGCTCTCATTACTGAATGGCTAGATAGAGAAGGGCGAGTTGAAACACGCACTAACGACTCCGATCTGGGCGGCACTATGCGCTTGGGTTCGCAACGTTGTCCTGTAAAAGCCGGTACCTTGGCGCATCGTATCTATGGTGCCGAGGTAAATGAGCGTCATCGCCATCGCTATGAAGTAAATAATGTCTATGTACCTAAGCTTGAGCAATCCGGTTTGATCATTTCTGCTAGAACGCCTAATGAGTCGCTCCCTGAGATGATGGAGCTTCCGGATTCAATGCACCCTTGGTTCTTTGGTGTGCAATTTCATCCTGAATTTACGTCTACTCCGCGTGATGGTCACCCACTATTTTCAGCCTTTATTAATGCAGCATTAGTGCATCAACATGCTGCATTAAAAGAGCCAGCTTAAGGAGCGCTATGAGCACATTTAAGCTTTGTGGTTTTGACGTTGGCCTTGATCACCGATTCTTTCTCATCGCAGGGCCTTGTGTTATCGAGTCAGAGCAGTCTGCTATTGATATTGCAGGCGAGCTTAAAGAAATTACTGGTGCTCTAAAAATCCCTTTTATCTACAAGTCTTCTTTTGATAAGGCTAACCGCTCCTCCGGAAACTCTTTCCGTGGTCTGGGCATGGAGAAGGGTCTTGAGATTTTGGCTAGGGTCAAGAAGGAAGTGGGAGTCCCCGTTCTAACGGATG
The DNA here is from genome assembly GCF_018881575.1 of Polynucleobacter sp. UK-Kesae-W10. GTDB lineage: Bacteria > Pseudomonadota > Gammaproteobacteria > Burkholderiales > Burkholderiaceae > Polynucleobacter. Next base: position 66,856 of record NZ_JACVQB010000003.1, read on the forward strand.
TGCATGACATTAGTGAAATTGGACCCGTTTCCCAAGTCGTAGACGTTTTGCAAACCCCAGCATTTCTCTGTAGGCAAACTGACTTTATACGCGCTTGCGCCCAAAGCGGTAAGCCGGTGAATTTTAAAAAAGGGCAATTTCTATCCCCTCAAGAAATGCTGAATGTTGTGGAGAAGGCTCGTTCTGCTGCAGCTGAGAAAAATCTTGCGGATCAATTTATGGTTTGCGAGCGCGGCGCATCGTTCGGATACAACAATCTGGTTTCAGATATGCGCAGCTTGGCGATTTTGCGTGAGTCTGGTGCCCCTGTAGTATTTGACGCTACTCACTCAGTGCAGTTGCCTGGTGGCCAAGGAAGTTCTAGTGGCGGACAACGTGAGTTTGTGCCTGTTTTAGCCCGCGCTGCTGTTGCTGTCGGTATTAGCGGACTTTTCATGGAGACGCATCCAGATCCTGCTAAAGCACTGTCGGATGGCCCTAATGCTGTTCCACTGCATCGTATGAAGGAATTATTGGAATCACTCGTGGCAATTGATTCAGTAGTTAAATCCAGCGGTTCTTTTTTAGAAGATAGTCTTAAGTAATTAGCTAACCCCATTTCATATTGTTTTAAGGAGAAGGTGCATGAGCGCCATTGTTGACATCATTGGTAGAGAAGTTTTAGATTCACGCGGCAACCCAACAGTAGAGTGCGATGTACTACTGGAATCAGGAGTGATGGGGCGTGCAGCTGTGCCATCGGGCGCTTCTACAGGCTCTCGCGAGGCGATTGAATTGCGTGATGGTGACAAGTCTCGTTACTTAGGTAAAGGTGTCTTAAAGGCGGTACAGAACATCAATGTAGAGATTGCTGAAACCATTCTCGGTTTAGATGCTAGCGAGCAGGCGTTCTTGGATCACACCTTAATTGAGCTTGATGGTACGCACAATAAAGCACGCCTTGGTGCCAATGCTACTTTGGCCGTATCGATGGCTGTTGCCAGAGCAGCTGCAGAAGAGGCTGGCTTACCTTTATATCGTTACTTTGGTGGATCTGGTGGCATGCAGTTGCCGGTGCCTATGATGAATATTGTGAACGGCGGTGCACACGCCAATAACAGTCTCGATATTCAAGAATTTATGGTGATGCCAGTTGGTGCCCAAAATTTCCGTGATGCATTGCGTTGTGGGGCTGAAATTTTCCATGAGCTCAAAAAAATTATTGGCGCTCAGGGAATGCCCACTACGGTTGGGGATGAGGGTGGTTTTGCTCCTAACTTTAAAAGCAACCAAGAGTGTCTACAAACAATCATGAAGGCCATTGAAGGCGCTGGTTATCAGGCTGGTGAAGATGTTCTCTTGGCCTTGGATTGCGCAGCTAGTGAGTTTTACAAAGATGGTAAGTACCACTTATCAGGCGAAGGCTTGCAACTGACTTCTAGCGAGTTTTCTGACTACCTAGGTAATTTGGCAGATCAGTTTCCAATCGTATCGATTGAGGATGGCATGCATGAGAGCGATTGGGATGGCTGGGCTGACATTACCCAAAAACTCGGAAAAAAAATCCAATTGGTTGGTGATGATTTGTTTGTGACCAATACACGAATTTTGAAAGAAGGTATCGAAAAGGGCATTGCCAATTCGATTCTGATCAAAATCAACCAAATCGGCACGCTGACAGAAACCTTTGCTGCAATCGAAATGGCAAAGCGCGCTAATTACACTGCAGTCATTTCACATCGCTCTGGTGAAACTGAAGACAGCACCATTGCTGATATCGCAGTAGGTACCAATGCAGGACAAATCAAGACGGGTTCTTTATCTCGCTCTGATCGCATCGCCAAATACAATCAACTGTTGCGTATTGAAGAAGATTTGGGTGATGTAGCGACTTATCCTGGTAAGTCAGTGTTCTACAACCTCAAGCGCTAAAGCCCGATGCGGATTGTCATCTATTCAATGCTGGTATTGTTGATCGCAATCCAGTACCCCTTATGGCTGGGTAAGGGTGGGTGGCTAAAGGTCTATGAGATGGAGAAGCAGGTTGAGCTTCAAGAGGCTAAAAATAGTCTCTTGGCTCTCCGCAATGCAAAGCTCGCTGGTGACGTTAAAGATCTGAAAGATGGTACTCGAGCAATCGAAGAGCGCGCCCGTGTTGAGCATGGATTAATCAAAGAAGGCGAGTTCTTTGTGCAAATACTACCGACTGAAAAATCTGCAGCTGTTACTCCAACCAAGCAATAAATCAAGATGCGTTAATGATGCGTCGTTAGTGACCGCTGGATGGTGGACGTGTTGCGTCACTTAAAAGATCTGTTTTAAAAACTTGCAAACAGTCTACTGCGTCAAAACGGTATGGCTTGGCGCAAAAATCGCAAATCGTTTCAACAGTGCCTTGTTCAGCGAGGATGCTTTGTACCTCTTCCTCACCGAGCATCCTCAAAACGTCGGCTACCTTAGTGCGCGAACAGCGGCATGCAAAGCGAATGGGCCGCGGCGGAAAGCTTCTAACACCATTGTGTTCAGACTCCTCTAGAAACAGGCGACGTAATATAGTTTCTGGCGTAAGGGTTAAAAGCTCTTCGCTTGTAATGGTCTCACCCAGGGTTTGTATGCGTGACCAACCCTCAGCTGCAACTTGAGGATCTAAATGGGCATGGCCGCCAGAGTCTGGCAGGCGTTGCAATAATAGGCCGCCGACCATGTTGTCGTTCGAGGCGAGCCAAATTCTAGTTTCGAGTTGCTCTGAGTTCTGCATATACAGCGCAATTGCTTCCGCAGCACATGAGACAGGCTGCACTCGATTGCCGCGATGTTCTTGTAGAGCAACTATGCCTTGGTAAGGGGGCTGACCAGGCTCTCGCTTGGCGGGATCTAAAGTGATGACTAGTCGACCAGTATTGCTGGCGTCCAATAACTCTCCCAAACTTGCGTTATCAGCGATTTCTTCAGGTTCTACCGATAGTTTTACGGTGGCGCGCATAGAAAGATCGGATTTGCATTCGACGACAAGCAATTGAATTGGGCCCTTACTTTGGGCCTGAATGATGAGTGTGCCGTCAAACTTCAGGCTAGCACTTAGCAGGGTGGCTGCACCCACAAAATCCCCTAAGATACGACGCACTGCGGGCGGATCATTCCGGCGCTCCAAAACGGCCTGCCAGGCTGATCCAATCGATACTATTTCCCCGCGGACTGGGGCGCCATCGCACATAAATACCAGTAGTTCATTCATAACGTAAAGTATCCACGTTTTTTGAAATTGGCGTCATTTTTGCCTGACCTGAGATAATGTCAACTATGCATATTCGTACACGTTTCGCCCCTAGTCCCACGGGCTTTATACATCTGGGAAACCTGCGTAGCGCTCTTTATCCGTGGGCTTTTGCTCGACACAATCAGGGCGATTTCATTTTGCGCATTGAAGATACTGATTTAGAGCGCTCTACACAAGAAGCTGTCGACGTCATTATCGAAGGCATGGCATGGCTAGGTATGGATATTGATGAAGGTCCAATCTATCAAATGCAGCGTATTGATCGCTACCGTGAAGTCATTAAACAAATGCTTGATGCTGGTTTGGCCTATCCGTGCTACATGAGTGAGGCTGAGCTAAATGCATTACGAGATGCTCAAATGGCCAATAAAGAAAAGCCGCGCTATAACGGCTTATGGAGGCCCGAACCGGGTAAGGTGTTGCCACCGATTCCGGCTGATGTAAATCCGGTGATTCGTTTTAAAAATCCTATTGGCGGCTCAGTCGTTTGGGATGATGCCGTTAAAGGTCAAATCGAAATTTCTAACGATGAGCTCGATGATCTTGTTATTGCTCGTCCTGATGGTACGCCGACTTATAACTTTTGCGTAGTCGTAGATGATCTGGATATGAAAATCACCCATGTAATCCGTGGCGATGACCACGTGAACAACACCCCCCGTCAGATCAATATCATGAAGGCTTTAGGGGGTACACCCCCCATTTATGCTCATCTCCCGACCGTCTTAAATGATGCAGGCGAAAAGATGAGTAAGCGCAATGGTGCGATGAGCGTGCGCGATTATCAGAAGGCCGGCTATCTTCCCGAAGCCATCTTGAATTATCTTGCAAGATTGGGTTGGTCTCATGGTGATGCGGAAGTATTTAGCAAAGAGCAGTTTGTTGCTTGGTTTGATTTAGACAGTCTTGGCCGCTCTCCAGCGCAACACAATCCCGAGAAACTACTTTGGTTAAATCATCAGTACATTCAGCAAGCCGATCCTGCAACATTAGCTGAGGCTACAAAACCTTTTGCCCACGAATTGGGAATGGATACAGAGCAGGGGCCAGACTTTGTACAAGTGGTCAATCTCTTAAAAGATCGCGCTAATACTTTGATCGAAATTGCTGAAGGTGCGAAGTTGTTTTATCTTCCTGCACCACAGTTCAGTGCTGAGCAAATCGCTCAAAACATTCCGGAGGCCATTATTCCTGCGCTTAAGGACTTGATTGCGGCAATTGCCCAGGCTGAACCCAAAAAGGAGGCTTATAGCGCCGCTTTTAAACAGGTTTTAGCCCAGCACCAGATCAAAATGCCAGCCCTGGCCATGCCGGTTCGTTACGCACTTTTTGCAACAACTCAGACCCCAGCCATTGATTCTGTATTGGTAGTTCTGGGTAAAGACGAGGCTATAAATAGGCTCTCCAGGGTCGTCTCTTAAGCAATTTGCGCACTTGCACAAAAATAGGCTAAAATCTTGGATTGTTTTGAGTGTCTTGTAGTTTTATCGCGAGATTTCGGGGGTATAGCTCAGCTGGGAGAGCGCTTGCATGGCATGCAAGAGGTCAGCGGTTCGATCCCGCTTATCTCCACCAAGTATTCAAGGCATTAGTAGTTGCAGTAGTCCAGGTCCCCATCGTCTAGAGGCCTAGGACATCACCCTTTCACGGTGAGTACGGGGGTTCGAATCCCCCTGGGGACGCCAGTCTTTCTGGTAGCAGTAAATAGTATGAAGCGACGCAATTTGGAGCGGTAGTTCAGTTGGTTAGAATATCTGCCTGTCACGCAGAGGGTCGCGGGTTCGAGTCCCGTCCGTTCCGCCAAATTCAAATAAAAAAGCCTCCGTTAGGGGGCTTTTTTATTACCTATTCGTATCCCACTCTTAGCTTTAAGACCTTGCGGTTGTCGTGGTGACCTATATCGACAATGTGTCTTTCAACTGCGCTGGTCTGGGAGATGAAATGAAGTACTTCGTTTAGAACGATCTCGCGTTCATTATCAATTGTCACAATGTGATAGCTGTTACCTAGCCAAATAACGCGGCGCATTTCTGCTCTGCATCGGCTTAATATTTCTTCTGCAGACCAAATAGAGCAAGTGTCATCTTCCACAGATTGAATAACCAGTAGTCGCGCAGTGAGTTGATGCAGCCCATCATGAGCGGCAGACATTAAGCCCTTAGCTTGATGAAGGTGTTTGGCAGAAATTGAAGATGCTCCGACTTCAGATACCTTTGAGGTTTTAAATTTGTCCGCAATTCTGCGTCGTAAATCAATATTTTTGACTCCGAAAGGTTCTCGCTCTGAGTACTCCCAGTTTCTGAGTCCGCACAGATACAAAAGATCCAGCATAGGGCGATACCAAGGAACAGACCAGCCATCATATTTCAGAACAGGGGACATCAACACTAGTGAGGCAATATCGGTTCTTTGTGAGGCAACTACCGTTGCTAGGGTTGCTCCCATGCTGATGCCAGCAATGTTGATAATTTCATACTCATGCCGTTTTTCATCAATAATTTGGTGAAGACGGCTAATCCAGGTTTTAAAGTGGCTTGCAGGCTCACCAAATAAAAATCCAGGGACCTCTGGGATTAGAATGTCGTGGCCAGCCGCCTCTAAGAAGCGTGGAAGCTGACCGAGCTCCATGCCGCTGCCATTTAAGCCGGGAAGGAGGATGGTTAAATCGTGTTTTTCAGGTATTTTGTTGTCTTCTAACATACTAGATTTAGCTTTATTCTAATTATTGAGTTAGCATACACTGAAGAACACTAAATCATGAAACAAAACCTTAATTCCAAACGCTGGTGTAGTAATAAAGCCGCAGGCTATGGCGTAACTGTCTTCGGTGTGTTGGTGGCTTTTGCGCTTCGTTATGTGCTGCATCCTTATCTTGGTGGTTCATTGCCGCTATTTTTCTTCCAAATTAATACGATTGTGATCGCCTTCCTTTTTGGAATTGGGCCTGCACTTTTTAGTATGGCTTTGAGCATGCCGTTTCTGATGTTCTTCTTTATGGAGCCCTTTGGCCAATTTACGGTGATTGATAGCCGCGATATCACCACACTCTTTGTCTACTTATCCTATACGCTACTGACAGGTGTATTGGTCGAGCTCTTGCGACGCGAGCAGTACAACGCTAAATTAGCGGTATTGGTCAGCGAAACTCGTTTTAAATTGATGGTTGAAGGCGATCAAAAAATGCGCAACTTGCTAAAAAAGGCTGCGTCAAAGTCACCCACGCTGGAATAAGTAGGGTTCTCGCTACCCCTGACCTGATGGTTATTCAGGTCAAGAGTAGGGTGGAAAAGCTTATTTCTTTGGCGATGTAATTGAAGCTGCCATTGCATCGTAGTAAATCACTTTAACTTGCTCACCAACGTTAACGTCCGTTAATAGGGCCGGATTTTTTACGGTTACAGTGGTAATTTTTCCACTTGGGCCTTTTACGGAAACCAATTTCTTGTCGCGATTCACCTCGACGATGTCAGCGATGATGGTGGTCTTGTTCGCGATCTTTTCGGAAGGCTTTTCGTTTGCCTTGGATTTGGTAACTGTATTGGTTTCTACTTTGCTACGAATACCGTCACTCTTTGTCTTGATTAACTCAATGGCAACAGCCATTTGATAGGTCACGCTTAAATGATCACCTTTTTTAATTTGATCAAAGTTGGTGATCTCTGGACCAGCGACAAACTTGGACTCACCTTCTTTATTTTTAAAAGTAATAGTGCGCTTCTTTTTATCTACCTTGGTTACATCACCTTCATACAGAAGGTAGCTGTTATCAACAGCTGCGGCATCAATCACAACAGGTTTATCTGGAGAGCCATTTGCGGGTGCCGTCTGGGCGAAAACGGGTGCAGCACAAGCAAAAACGGTGGCAATCGCTAAAGAGATCTGTGTAATTTTCATTTTTAATATTTTCCTTATAGATAAAAGTATCTTATTTCAATATTAGCCTATTTTTGGCAGATATTAGCCTTCGAATAGGTGTGATTGACCTGAGAGCGGAATCAACTTCTTTGTTAAGATCCTTTCTAACCAATTTTTACTGCTTAAATGCTTCCAGGTGCCCTTATTGGCAGTCGATGGGAGAAAAAGACTAAAACATAGAACGGAGATCAATGATGAGCAATCAATTGAAAGTGGGCTTTATTGGGCTAGGAATTATGGGGGCGCCGATGGCGGCCCATCTAGTTAAAGCTGGCCATCAGGTGTTTGTTCATACCCGCTCTAAGGTACCTACTGATATTGCCCAATCTACCGCCATTCCATGTTCTAGCCCACAAGAAGTTGGCGAAAAAGCAGACATGATTTTTACAATGGTTCCAGATACACCGGATGTTGAAAAAGTTTTATTTGGTGATAAGGGGCTTGCGCATGGATTGTCCAAGGGCAAGATTGTGATTGACATGAGCTCTATTTCACCCATTGCCACGAAGGAATTTGCAAAGAAGATTAATGCGTTAGGCTGCGACTATCTTGATGCACCGGTTTCTGGTGGCGAGGTTGGGGCAAAGAATGCCACGCTTTCCATCATGGTAGGAGGTGATGAGTCTGTATTCCATAAGGTAAAACCGGTCTTAGATTTGATGGGCAAGAATATTAATTTAGTCGGCGCAAATGGCGATGGTCAAACTGCCAAGGTTGCTAATCAGATTATTGTTGCACTCAATATCGAAGCGGTTGCTGAAGCGCTGCTATTTGCATCCAAAGCAGGTGCGGATCCTGCCAAGGTACGTCAGGCCCTAATGGGCGGCTTTGCGGGATCGAAGATTCTTGAGGTACATGGCGAGCGCATGGTCAAACGTACGTTTGATCCGGGATTCCGTATAGAACTTCACCAAAAGGATTTGAGCTTAGCTCTCAACAGCGCACGCGCCTTAGGCATCTCTTTACCAAATACTGCTACTGCACAAGAGCTGTTTAATTCTTGCGCAGCTCATGGAGGAAAAGCTTGGGACCACTCGGCAATGGTCAAGGCCCTAGAGACACTCGCTAATTTTGAAATTGGACAAAAGGCTTCATAGAAATGGCCTCAACATTATTGGTGTATCTGCACGGCTTTCGTTCTTCGCCTCGCTCCAGCAAGGCTGTTATGACTCAAGAGGCTGTTACTGCGTTATCTAGCAAGGAAAATCCGATTGAATGGTATTGCCCTCAATTGCTTGCGTCTCCTAAAGCTAGTATGGAGATGGTGGAATCGCATATCCAAAAATCTACTGCTGATCGTATTGTTGTCATTGGATCCTCATTGGGTGGCTTCTATGCGAATTACTTGGCTGAGAAATATAAATGTAAGGCGGTGGTCTTGAATCCGGCTGTGTACGCGCCCAAAGAATTGGCCCCACATGTTGGCATGATGACTGCTTACGATAGTGATGAACCTTTTGATTTTCGCCCTGAATACATCGAGGAGCTGAATTCGCTTCAAGTGAATCAGATTCACAATCCGAAAGCCTATTTTTTGATTGCTGCCAAGGGTGACGAATTGCTAGATTGGCGTGAAATGGTCCAGTTTTATTCTGGAGCCCATCAACTGGTATTGGATGGTAGCGATCATGGCATCGCCGATTATTCAGATCACCTGCCAAAGGTACTCAACTTCATCACAGGACAGCCTGCCTAACAATTGCTAGCGGCACACTTCTTCTGTAAGATGTTTTCAAGATCAAGCCGCCTGATTTGATCTTGAAAGGAGAGATTGTGCTGAGCATCTTGAAATTGGACGCCGGCGGCATTCCTCAGGGTTGGGTTAATGCCGAGGAAGCCACCAAACATTACGCTGAAAAAAGTGTCTTGTGGACTCTGGGCGAGCCAATCATACAAATGCGCGGTGGAATCTCACGCGCTAGCGGCTTTCAGTCCTTAATTGAGTTGCACTCTATTATTGCCATCAGAGGCACTGCCAAAATTAATTTGTTTGATGTAGTGCCCGTGATCACGAAGCACAAGCTTTTTAAACGTGACCGTGGATTATGCGCATACTGTGGTGATGCTATTCATGAAAATCAAGCGGAAGCTGAACACATTATTCCTAATAGCCGTGGCGGAAAATACTCTTGGATGAATCTGGTCATCTCTTGTAGACCCTGCAATCAGCACAAAGGTAACCGCACACCAGAACAAGCTGGAATGGATCTTTTGTATACCCCATACATGCCTAGCTTATATGAGGATATGATTTTGAAGGGTCGAAATATATTGGCCGATCAAATGGATTTTTTGGCCGCCAATCTTCCCAAAAATAGCCGCCTACTTGATGCTTATATCCGAGAAGTGAATTAGTGATTTTCAATGTTGATCCCCATATCCGCATCAAGTCATGGCGGATAGTAATACTCGCATTGGTTTTGTCCTTATTTGGGCACTTCATCTTATTCTTTGGCATCCCTTTTATTTCATATAGCCCCCCAATAGATATTCCCGATGATTTAATTATTCGGACGGAACTAAAGGTTGAGCCTCCTAAAAAAATTCAGATGGCCCAACGGCCAAAGAAAAAGCCGTTTGAATCTAAATCACTTACCAATACGCAGAGCAATGTTGATGCACAAAGCGAGCAGGGTGGTGCCTTCAATCAATCTGGTGTGGCCTTTAAGCTTCCAGAATCTGGCACTCTTTACTACGACTCCTATGTAGATGGACAAAAATACCAAACGGGTGAGATTGATTGGATTAATGAGGGGAATTCATATCATCTCTATGTAAATATTCCTTATGCGTTTGTGGGTCCCTTTGTCTTTGAGTCGCGAGGTACAGTTGATCCTTATGGGATTGCACCGGCAATTTATTGGTCACAACGCGGCACTAAGCCGCCACGGTATTCACGCTTTGATCGAGATGAAAAAGGAGCAGGGCAGATGTTTTTCTCCGATAAGCCGGACTTTACCCCACCCATACTGCCAGGCACTCAAGATCGTTTTAGTTTGATGTTTCAGCTTGCATCATTACTCAATGGCGATCCCAAGACCGATGAGGCTGGCAGTATTCGCGCAATACCGGTAGTTGACTACAACACGCTAGAGATGTGGCAATTTAAAAGCTATGGTGAGGCGGTATCAGAGGACATTCCTAGTCTTGGGAAGTCTGTAAATCGACATTACGCCTTAATGCAGCGTGAAAATGACCCGTATAAACGTCAAGTAGACATTTGGTTGGCTAAGGACCTGGAATGGCTTCCTGGGCGTATACGCTCTCAAGAATCCAATGGTCGGATCCTAGAGCTCGTATTTAAGCAAAAGAACCCCATTGCATTAAAACCCCAATCTATCGCCAATTAATGGCGCTTGTAGTCATCCTTAGGATCGCTGCTATTGCTATTGTTGTGTCCAAGTAAGGCGCCCATCATCGTATACAAAGCAGCGCCTGACATTGAGACTGCAAAAATTCCAGAAAACGAGATGATTATCGGCAATATCCGCCATTGCTCGGATAGTTTGTAGTCACCATAACCAACGGTGGTGTACATTTCGCCAGCAAAGTAAAAGGTTTGAGGGTTGGTTGGAAAGACTTTGAGTGCAACGCAAATGTATGCCCAAATCACGATTTCGCCCAAATGAATGGCTATTACCAGCAGGATGGCGATGAAGTACGACAAAAAGCTGGCGCCAAATATCCGTCTCCGGGTCATGACGTTATCAATGGCATGAAAAGCACCCGCAATTGCCAATACAGCCACTGCATGCAACGCCAGCATTAAGCAGGCGGAAACGACCATAAACCAGATCTGGCCATTACCCATATCAGTGTTAATTTCATTAAATAGCGTACCAAAGCTGGGTAGGTCAGCGTTATGAATGATATCGATGAGGAACATATTGAATGGCTTAATTAAGGATAGTGGCTAGATGAATATCTTGTTTGACATAATAATGATTATACGCAGATAGCAATTATGAGGCTTTGGTAGGAAGTCCCTTAATCGGCCCTACATAAGGCTCCTTATATAGCTTAAGCCAACGTGACTTTAGGCCATTGGCTATCCATGGCTTTTCATAAATTTCAGCAATATCAATGGCTGAATAACCCTGCGTATTGCGCAATCGAATATCAGCGCCTTTATCTAGCAATAGTTTTACGAGGTCTTCATTGCCAGACTGAACTGCCATCATTAACGGCGTGCTGCCATTGATGCTGATGGAATCCACATTGGCTCCATTAGCAATTAAAAATTGAGCGACCTCTAGTTGGCCACGTGTACAGGCGTAATGCAATGGCGTCCAACCAATATGGTCAACCATGGCCTTATTCGTTAGTACAAGCGTCTTGACCGTAGGTAAATCACCCTCAATCGCAGCAATCATGAGTGGTGTTTCGCCATACTTATTAGACAAATCAACATCGATATTTTTGTTTTTCAAGAGGAATTCAGTGACCTTGGTCGACTTTTCCTGAATTGCTAAAACCAGCATTGGATTGCCTTTGGGGTCGACGGTATTGGGACTAACACCTTTAGAAATAAGAAGTTTGACCTCTGAAATGTCGTCAAACTTGGCGGCTTTTGTGAAATCGGTAATTTGATCTACTGTTTGCCCAAAAACAGGCAAACTGATGCATGTGACTAGAACAAGTATCGACTTTTTAAACTTAAATAAGTTTTTCATCAATGATCTCTATCTATATGAAAACATTGATAAAAATTTCTTGAAGTTTGTAATGCAAGCTCTTCAAGCGGTATCTGCTTTAATTCCGCAATAAATTCACCAACCTTAGAAACCCAGGCGGGTTCATTCGTTTTTCCACGGTATGGAATTGGCGCCAAATATGGTGAATCAGTCTCAATCAGCATTCTCTCCAGAGGAATTTGCTTGCAGGTTTCCTGAAGTTCTTTGGCGCTTTTAAAAGTAACAATCCCAGAAAAGGAGATGAAAAACCCCATTTCCATCGCCTTTTGAGCTACATCGAGACTCTCGGTAAAGCAATGCATTACCCCACCAATCTTGTGTGCACCCTCCTCTTTTAGGATCCGAATAGTATCTTCCGAGGATGAGCGGGTGTGGATGATCAATGGCTTTTTGGTAGCAAGCGATGCTCTGATGTGGGTTCTGAAGCGCTCACGTTGCCATTCCATCGATTCATAGCTGCGATCGCCCATGCGGTAGTAGTCCAGACCCGTCTCCCCAATAGCAATAATTTTGGAGTGCTGGTTGGCGGTGCTGATCAAGAATTCAAGGCTTGGTTCGGGTGTATCTTCATAGTCCGGATGAACCCCTACAGAGGCGTATAGATGTGGGTGGTCTTGCGCCAGCCTTAGTACGTTTGGAAAATCAGGCAGGTCTACGGAGACGCAAAGTGCATGACTGACTCTCGCGGCATGCATATTGGCCAGCACCTCTGGGAGGCGGCTCTGAAATTCCGGGAAATCGAGGTGGCAGTGTGAGTCGATGAACATGACTCTGCATTTTAATCTGCAATACGATAAAGCAAGGCTTACTCAGTCATTTGGCTACGCTTCAAACACCTGTTGATATTGAGAAAGTAGTGCCTCTAGTTGAATGCGATTCGCCAGGGGGTGATTTTCAGAGCGACGAGCCTGGACCAGGGATTTCCAAAACTGCAGTAATTTAGGCTGCCTAGCCTGCTGCGCCAACCCCTTCAAGGTTGAAATGTGCTTTGGATAGTAACGCGGATTTCCACCTTGCGATACAAGCTGTAGATCAGATATCCAGCGTTGCATCGTAGCCAATAAAAATGAATACTGCACCTTATGGATCTTTTCAGCTGACTCTAGCCATGCGATGCGGCCCCCTTGAGCCATGGATTGCAGCAAGAAGCGAGACGCCGCAATTGCCATCGTTAGCTCGTCTTTATCGTCCTTGTTATGTCTGGCAATGAGCGACTCTAGAACAGCATATGGGGCCCCTCCCTGCTCGTCATAAATGCTTTCAACATCAGCCTCATTCATTTTGATGCCTGGTATTTTGCCCAGTGTTGCTTTTACCCACCCCAATCCTTGTTGACGATCTGGTCTTGGAGCGTTAAGCAAACGGCATCGAGAGCGAATCGTGGGTAATACGCGATCTACTCGATCAGCCAGTAAGATAAAGATCGTATTAGCAGGAGGCTCTTCGAGGGACTTTAATAAAGTATTGGCGGAGTCTGAGCGCAGCATTTCAAGCGGGTAAATCAAGATCACACGATTGCCGCCACGATGAGAACCTATAGAAAGGCTTTCAATAGCGCTGCGGGTTTCTTCAATAGAAATATTTTTTTTCTCTTTTTTTTCTGTTGCATCAGAATCAGAGTCATCGCGAGTGGACTTGCCTCTTTTAGGCGCGTCATCCCCCTCATAGTCGGCATGGGGCAAAAGCTTGCGATGCGTTTCTGGGACTAAGGCTATAAAGTCTGGGTGATTGGCAGTGCGAAACCAGTGGCAGGCTTCACAATGGTTACAGGGCTTACTCTCAGCCGGGGGTGCTTCGCACAAAAGCGCCTGAGCAAGTTCTACAGCAAAAGCAAACTTACCAATACCTGATTGACCATGCAACAAGATTGCATTGGGGAATCTAGAAAAATCTAAGCTAGACCATAAGGCCTGCAACCAAGGTGCAACTTGATGGTTGGTTTGGGTGGGAATGCTCAGATCACTCATTTATAAATCAAGTTTTAGCGACTGCAGTTCACCCCAAATCACTTCAGGAGTTTTAGTAGCATCCACAATATGAAAACGCGCCGAATCCACTTTAGCTCGACGTAAATATTCTTGGCGAACCTTCTCAAAAAAAGACAGGTCCATCTTTTCAAATTTATCAGGCGCCCTAACCTTGGATCGTCGAGCTTCAGCCACCTCGCCGGGCAAGTCAAACAAGATTGTTAAGTTGGGTTGAAGTAATGAGCCGTCTGGTCGTCCCTGGACCCACTGCTCAAGGGCGTTTAATTTTTCGAGTGAAAGTCCTCGGCCCCCGCCCTGGTAAGCAAAGCTAGCATCAGTAAAACGATCAGAGACCACAACTTTTCCGGCCAGTAATGCAGGTTCAATAATTTGTGCAATATGTTCACGACGCGCTGCAAACATCAAGAGCGCTTCGGTCTCTAAGTTCATCGGAAGATCCAATAGCAACCCGCGCAATTGCTCACCTAGGGATGTCCCTCCGGGTTCTCGTGTGACTACAACTTCACGATCAGGATGGCGTTGTTGCAACAATTTACAAAACGATTCGATGTGGGTACTTTTACCCGCACCATCGATGCCTTCAAAGCTGATAAAAAATCCAGGATATATAGAGGTCATATTAATTAGTCTTTGGGGCTAATTTACGTTGATATCGATCAACAGCAGATTCATGTTCATTTAAGGTCTGAGAAAAATGACTGCTTCCGTCCCCTTTGGCTACAAAATAAAGCGCATTGCTTTGGGTGGGATGAGTAGCCGCCAATAAGGACTCTTTGCTGGGCATTGAGATCGGGGTAGGAGGTAAACCTTTATGCATATACGTATTGTAGGGAGTATCTTTCCGAAGATCTGCTTTACGAAGATTTCCATCAAACCGGGGGCCGATGCCATAAATCACAGTGGGGTCTGTTTGTAGCATCATCCCCTGATTTAGGCGATTTAGGAAGACTGCAGCAATTAAGCCTCGATCACTCGGCCTCCCAGTTTCTTTTTCAATAATAGAGGCGAGCACAAGGAGCTCATAAGGACTTTTCAGGGGTGAATTTGTCTCTTTTTGCCCCCAGCTCTCCGCCAGTTGCTTTTGCATTGCCTGCGAGGCGCGTCGATAGATGTTGATATCAATTTCATCCGGGTCAAATACATAGGTGTCAGGATAAAAAATTCCCTCATCACTTGGGTAATTGAGATTTAAGCTTTGCAATAGAGCCTTGGAGTTCAGGCCTTTTGTTTGATGTATTAATGCCGGGTGTGCATCTATCAACTCTCTTAGTTGCCAGATATTCATACCGGGAATAATGGCAATACTCTCTCTAACCCGATCTCCTCGAGCAACTTGTAGCAATAATTTCCCAAGGCTAGCTCCAGTGGGGAATAAATAAGTACCGGGCTTGAGTTTGCTGCCAACAAAAAGTGCGCGAGCACTGATTTGAAAGACTGCCGTAGGAATCGATACGCCTTGGTTGCGAAGTTGTTGTGCGATGCTTGATAAACTCGACTGCGGCACAATTTTTACTCTGTAAACAGCGGGGTCGCTAGTATTGCTAGACAATGGAACAATCGGGAGCAAGAAGATTGCTGCATAAAAGAGCCCAAGGAGAAACAGAAGGCTTGCGGTATAAAAGCCCAGCCCGCGTCCTTTTGCCTTCTTTCTGATGAAAAGGGACCTCCCCTGATTTTTTTTGCGCATCAGGCTATGATAAAAGGGACATGACAACTACTAGCCAAAATACGACTATTCAAGGGCAAATACCCTCCTCTGGCCTCAGCCTTTTACCGCAATGGGGCATCATTTTTGTTGAAGGCCCAGACGCCGCAAGCTTTTTGCAAAACCAACTGAGTAATTCCGTTCTGGGTTTAGATCGCATATTTCCACCCAAGATTGCAGCTGGACACTCTTGCACCAGACTTGTGGGCTATTGCAATCCAAAAGGTAGATTACTTGCCAGCGCATGGCTCGCATTGGCACCAAACAATCCAGATGGGGAAGATCGTTTTGTACTCTTTATTTCCAAAGATATCGCTGAAAGTACTGCAAAACGTCTCTCAATGTATGTTCTGCGTTCAAAGGTAAAAGTTTGCAACGCCTCCTCTCAATGGTCAATTTCTGGCCAGTTTGATTTGAGTCAAAAAATAGATCCAATTGCCGTAGCGGATGGGCAAATTGCACTTCGGCTGCCCGATGTCTTGGCAAATGGCCAATCCATTGGCCGGCTGTTGCTAGCACAAGAAAACACAGGGCAAGTCCCAGCTGAAGATGTGCTCAGTCTCAAGGTCTTTAATAATCTAGAGGTATTGAGTGCAATTCCTCGCATTGTTCTGCAGACACAAGAACAGTTTGTACCGCAGATGATTAATTTTGAGTCCGTAGCCGGCGTCGACTTTAAAAAAGGTTGCTATCCAGGGCAAGAAATTGTGGCACGCAGTCAATATCGTGGCGCGATTAAGCGTCGACTTTTCCTGGCTCATTATGTACATGAAAATCAGGATTCTTCGCCGATTGTCCCTGGCACCGAACTATTTCATGATCTAGATCCTAGTCAGCCAGCCGGCATGGTGGTGTTGTCAGCCCCCTGCCCTCATTTGTTAGGGAGGATTAATTTGCAGATAGAGTGCAAATTAGAAGCTCTAGAGGCTGGAAACATTCATCTGGGTAGTAGTCAGGGGCCTGTGTTACAAATGGATGCATTGCCTTACCCTTTGATTGAAATTTGAGATTAGATCGTTTTTATGTGCCTCATCCTTTTCGCATGGAATTCACACCCAGACTACTCCTTAGTGGTTGCGGCTAATCGGGATGAATTTTATGAGCGTGATACCGAGGCGATTTCCTATTGGCCAGAACATCCTCACGTACTGGCTGGAAGAGATCGAGCAGATGTTTTAGGAAGCCCTGGCACCTGGCTGGGATTTACAAAAGCTGGCAAATTTGCAGCGCTAACGAATGTGCGCGCACCCAGCGAAAAAAATCCCGACTCTCGCACTCGCGGTGAACTATCCATGATGTATTTAACAAGCGTCGATCGGCCAGCTGAGTTTGTTCGGCAGCACGCGAAACGTTTTCACCAATACAACGGTTTCAATTTATTAATGGCTGATTTAAGTGATCCAGCAAATGCGGAAATGCATTGGGTCAGCAATCGGATGTTCATGGGTCAAAATCTACGTCCCCGAAAAGTGTTTCCCCATCAACCTTTAAGCCCAGGTGTTTATGGTCTATCAAATGCCCAGCTAGATACCCCATGGCCCAAAGTAAATCATCGAGTAGCTGCATTTGCACAAGTATTGGCAATGGATCATGGTCAGCTTAAAAGTGCGGATCATTACTTAAAGGTATTGGCAGATACTCATCACGCTAGTGATCATGAGTTACCCAGCACTGGGGTGAGTAAAGAATGGGAAAAGGCTTTATCTCCTGCGTTTATAAAAACACCTTCCTATGGAACTCGCTCGAGCACCGTCCTAAGGGTGCGAAAAGATGGTCAGTTTGAGATGGTGGAGCGTCGCTTCGATGCAAGCGGCACTATCGGGCACGATGTCATTACAGGCGCATTAAGTACGGCGCCTGGATCCAATCTATCCGTTTGAACAGGATATCGAGATAGATTTACTTTGAACGCAGGTCTTCGTTGATTACGCGCTCACCATTAGCATTCTTGCTAGGCAGTCTTTTGATGAACTGAAACGTACCTGTAGCCATGCAACAGATTTCACCCTGATCGTTATAGAGTTTTGCTTCACAAAATGCCATGGTGGCAGTTCTGCGGACGGTATCGGCTTTTACGCGCAAAATACCGTTGGCCGCTTGCATAAAATTATTCTTTAATTCGATTGTCACCACACTCCGATCAGAGGGGTCGCCTGAGCGTGCAGCGACTGCCATGGCAACATCCATCAGCGTCAATAAAACTCCACCATGCGCAACCGCCCAAGTATTGGTATGTTCAGGCTTGAGCGCCAGGAGAATTTCTCCCTTACCCATTTCTGCACTTAGGAATCGAACACCTAAAAGCTTTAAAAAAGGAACGTTTAACTCTTCGCCCAGGTTGGCTAGTTGAGTTTGGGGATTAATTTGGACTTGTTTGCTCATCGTTTTATTTTAGGGGCTAATACGCCAATTTGGAAATACACCTAGAATAGCTCTATGGCCTTTACCCTGAGCGGCGATGATGCCCGTCAAATCACCCACCCTACCCCGATTCCACACCCTTACTGGGTTGCCTTTTCTTCCTCTGCGGCTAAGCTAATTGATTTACCCCTATCCCCAGACGGTTATCCAGAAGATCCCGCTTGGCTCGATCTTTTAGCCGGCAATACACTGAATACCAACGGCCATCAGTTTTCAGAACCCATGGCCACCGTCTATAGCGGTCATCAGTTTGGCGTATGGGCTGGCCAACTGGGCGATGGACGCGCGATATTGCTTGGCCAAATCCATGGTCAGGAGCTGCAGTTAAAGGGCGCCGGTAAAACCATGTACTCCCGTATGGGCGATGGCCGTGCGGTATTGCGCTCTTCTATTAGAGAGTTTCTTTGCAGTGAAGCGATGCATGCCCTAGGTATCCCCACCACACGTGCGCTGTCGATTGTGGGATCAGACTTGCCGGTACGTCGTGAAAGCATGGAAACGGCTGCTGTCTGTGCACGTTTGGCGCCAAGCTTTATTCGTGTTGGACATTTTGAGCACTTTGCTTCATTGCAAAACAGTGCTAGGTTAAAAGAACTCGCAGACGCTTTAATTGCCGAGCACTTTGTAGATTGCGAGAGCGATGATCAGCCTTATTTCAAGCTTTTTGGTGAAATCTGTCGACGTAACGCCACCTTGGTCGCACAGTGGCAGGCGGTAGGATTTTGTCATGGCGTTATGAATAGTGACAATATCAGCGCTTTGGGTCTAACAATGGATTACGGCCCATTTGGATTTTTAGACCGATTTGAAATTGAACATATTTGCAACCATAGTGATCAGGCAGGTCGATATGCCTATCATCGTCAACCCCAAATCATGCACTGGAATATGGCCTGCCTTGCTAGTGCTTTCTTGCCATTGTTAGAGCTCAACCACACTGCCGAAGAATCACAAACCCTTTTGCGAAATGCTTTGGAGCAGTTTCCAATTGAATACGCCCAAACCTGGCAGGACTTGTTCCGCAAGAAGTTAGGCTTACACTCCTCGGAAGATGGGGATATTCGCTTAATTGAGCGCTTATTGCAGGCTATGCACGATTCTAAAGTCGACTTCACCAACTTTTTCCGCAACTTAAGCAAAATCAAAAAAGATCAACACGTTACTCAGATTGCCTTGAGAGATCAATTTATTGATCGGAATGCCATAGATCAGTGGTTTGGTGAATATCTGCAGCGCCTGCAAAGAGAGGTATTGGGTGATGAGGCAAGATCTGCTGCAATGAACTTGATTAATCCAAAATATATTTTGCGAAATCACTTAGCGCAAGCCGCAATTGAAAAAGCGCAAGCAAAAAACTTTGCAGAGACTCATCGACTTTTAAAAATTTTGAGTCGCCCCTTTGATGAGCAACCTGAGCATGAAGACTATGCCCTCACTCCCCCGCTTGATATGAGCAAGATTGAAGTGAGTTGCTCATCATAATCAATGCTGATTTACAGATTAATTACTGAGGCTAAAGATGAAAAAGTCCGACCAAGAATATAAGAAAACATTAAGTGATATTGAATTTAGGGTGACGCGTGAATCGGCAACGGAGCACCCCTTTTCAGGAAAATACTGGGACCATTGGGACCAGGGAAAATATTCCTGTATCTGTTGTGGCACACCGCTTTTTCAATCCAGCACAAAATTTGATGCGGGTTGTGGATGGCCAAGCTATAGCGCGCCGGAAGAATCAGAGGCTATTAAGGAAGTGCGTGACACCACGCATGGGATGATTCGCACTGAAGTACGTTGTGCCAATTGCGATGCCCACTTAGGCCATGTTTTTGATGATGGCCCAATGCCGACCGGCTTACGTTATTGCATCAACTCGGCGTCACTGCATTTTGAACCAAGCGATAACGCTCAGCTCACCAAATAGGGCTGAAGAATTCCGGGGCATCTACAAAATAGCTGGATAATTCATTTATGAAATTCTTATTCGACCTTTTCCCTATCATTCTCTTCTTTATCGCCTTTAAATTTGGCGATATTTACACCGCGACGATTGTGGCGATGGTTGCTACGATTATTCAAATTCTTTGGGTTTACTACCGCCATCGCAAAATCGACGCGATGCAATGGGTTAGCCTTGTCATGATTCTCGTATTTGGTAGCTTAACCATCTTCTTACATGACAAGACCTTTATTCAGCTAAAGCCAACTGCGCTTTATTGGTTATTTTCAGGAGTCTTATTTATCAGCGCACAGTTTTTTAATAAAAACTGGATTGAAGTAATGATGGGTAAGCAGGTTACGCTAAAAGCAGCGAGCGCGCATTCTGTTTGGCGCCGTCTTAACCTCGCTTGGGCACTATTCTTTTTTCTCATGGGTGCCCTTAATCTCTATATCGCCTTCCAATATTCAGAAGAAACCTGGGTTAATTTCAAACTCTTTGGAAGCACTGGTTTACTCATTGTCTTTGTCATCTTCCAGGGTGTGTGGTTAGCGCGTCATATGGAGCATCCTACGCAATGAACATCAATCAACAACGCATTAGCTTATTTAGACAAGATCTGCAGCGTGCATTTACTATCTTGCATCTTGAAATCGAGGATGAGAGTCATCTTCACGCAGGTCATGCAGGCGCAGCCAGTGGTGGCGGCCATTTCAAGGTCACCATTGTTGCCCCAGAATTTAAGGGTTTAAATTTGGTTTCAAGACATCGCGCTATTTACGAAGCCTTGAAAACACATATTCCCTCTGAAATACATGCCCTAACTATTTCAGCCCTAAGCGCCGATGAGCTTGCCTCTTAAGCTGTTTTACACTTCTTATTATTAAACCTTCCAATGATCCCCATGACCATGAATCGCAAAATCGTTACCCTGTGTATTGTTACAAGCCTCTTTTCAACTTTGGCCTTTGGACAAAATGCTGTCATCGTGAATGGCAAGCCGATCCCCAAAGCGCAGCTGGATAAATTAGTACAGAAATCTGGTCAACCTGATAACCCACAAGTGCGTGATCAGGCGCGCGAGATGTTAGTTACCAAGGAACTCATTCTTCAGGAGGCTGATAAACGCGGCGTCACCCAAAAAGAATCTGTGCGCGATCAACTTGAGCAATCCCGGGTTGGCATTTTGGTGGCCGCCGTATTTGAGGACTATGTTGAAAAGGAAGGCGTAACGGATGCCGAATTAAAGGCTGCCTATGATGCGGTAAAAGTCCAGTATACCGGCAAGGAATATCATGTTGAACACATTCTGGTTGATAAAGAATCTGATGCAAAAGCAATCATTGCTCAAGTAAAAGCCGGCGGTAACTTTGAAGAGATTGCGCGGGCAAAATCTAAAGATCCAGGTTCTGCAGCCAATGGCGGTGATCTTGGATGGGTTACAGATAAATCATTGGTTCCTGAATTCTCCAAAGCGATGGTGCAGCTAAAAAATGGTCAAGTGAGTGATAAGCCTGTGAAGACCCAGTATGGCTGGCATGTCATTAAGATGGTGGACTCGCGAAGCATGCAGGCGCCAAGCTTTGAAGAGCTTAAGCCTCAGTTAAAGCAAATGATTGCCTCGGATCAGAATTGGCAAAAAGCGAAGTTTTCTGAAATGATGCAAAAGCTACGCACTAAGGCGAGGATTCAGTAAATACGAGCCTCAATCTTTTCTGGGCGGGTAGCGGCGAGGTCTCATTTTTTGGATCGCCATTCCCGCCAGTCCACAGGCAAATGCGGACATCACAAAAACATCCCGAGGCTGCGATAAATCCCAGATCCAGCCAGCACATAAACCGCCTAGGGTCCCTCCCAATCCATAGGAAATGGTTGCCATAATCGCTTGACCTCTTGCCTGCAATGGACCTGTAAACCAGCGTTGTAGAAGCTTTGTAGCAGCGCTATGGTGTGCCGCAAATGTGCCTGCGTGTAGCAATTGAGCAAAAATCAATACTGAGGTGATCGGTAAAAACGCAATCAATATAAAGCGAATAACCCCAATCCCAAATGCGCCTTGCAAAATAACTTCTGCATCCAAGCGACTAAGCACCTTGTTTTGAAAATAGAAGAAAGCAACTTCGGCGGCAACTCCAAGAGCCCAAAATAGGCCAATTTGAAATTTGTCATAGCCAAGATTGGCTAGATAGAGGGAATAAAAGACATACAAGGATGCGTGGGCAAAAATCATGAAGAACCCTGAAACCAAGAACCAACGCACATCAGGATCGAGTATTACATTGAGCAACTCCCCCTTCACCATTTTTCGGCGTTCCATCTTGGGCTCATGAAGACAGAAAGTAATCAGCGCCAATGCAAATAGGACAATGGCCCCAACTACGGGATAGAGCTCTATACCGCGGCGCTGGAATAGTTCTCCTGCAACCAGAACCATAGCGATAAATCCGATGGAGCCCCAAAGACGTAATCGTCCATAACGTTTATCAAAAGAATTGTCTTTGTATAAAGCATGAATTGTTGCGGTTTCACCGAGGGGCATTTGACTACTGAGGATGGTGTGGAGGACAAACATCCATATAAAGAAACTGAAGTAGCTATGCAAGAAAAAGATACATAGAAAAACTAGCGCTGCTAGGCAAGCACAAACCCGAATGATGCCGATACGGTTAGAAAGGTAGTCTGAAAGCCAACCCCAGCTAAATGGGCCGACAATACGGGTAATCTGCAGCATCGACATCAAGACCGCAATTTCGATGACGTTAAAACCCCTGTCTAAAAAGAATAGGCTTGCATATGGTGACACCAGGCCAACATAAGCAAAATATAAAAAGAAAAAGGACCCGAAGGCCCAGCGAAGAACTGGCGTCATTGGAGACCTAGGTTAATCGCGCTCGCTACCAGGGCGAGCAGCTGGAATGGGTGCAACATCCAACCGTACATCTGCACATTGCGCGCGATGGCGCAAAGCATGATCCATAATTACCAAAGCAAGCATCGCTTCCGCAATGGGCGTAGCGCGAATGCCAACACAAGGATCATGACGACCTTTGGTTTGGACGCTTATCGGCTTACCATCTACATCAATAGATTGCTTTGGGCTCATGATGCTAGAAGTGGGCTTGATTGCAATGGACACGCGTAAATCTTGTCCGGTGCTAATACCGCCCAGAGTGCCACCAGCATTATTGGAAGCAAATCCATCTGGATGCAATTCATCGCCATGCACACTGCCCCGTTGTGCAACAGACTTAAAGCCAGCGCCAATTTCAACGCCTTTAACCGCATTAATGCCCATCATTGCGTGTGCAATATCAGCATCCAATTTATCGAACAAGGGCTCTCCAAGGCCGATCGGTACATTCCGAGCGCGGACTTCGATGCGTGCACCACAAGAGTCCCCTGCTTTGCGTAATTCATCCATATAACCTTCTAGCTGAGGGATGATTTGTGCATTAGCAGCGAAGAACGGATTTTGCTCTACCTGACCTAAGGCTTGAAACGGAATCTCGATTTCCCCAAGCTGACTCATGTAGCCATAGAACTCAGTGCCATATTGTTCATGCAGCCATTTTTTGGCGATAGCTGCTGCAGCAACAACAGGTGCCGTCAGTCGCGCTGATGAGCGACCGCCACCGCGAGGATCGCGTAAGCCATATTTATGGTGATAAGCATAATCCGCATGACCTGGGCGGAAAGTTTGCAAAATGTCGCCATAGTCTTGGCTGCGTTGATCGGTATTGCGAATCAACAAGCCTATTGGAGCGCCTGTAGTTTTTCCTTCAAACACACCAGACAGAATCTCAACCCGATCTTCTTCTTTGCGCTGAGTCACATGGCGTGAGGTTCCAGGCTTACGGCGATCGAGGTCTTTTTGCAAATCGGATTCTGTAAGAGGCATTCCCGGCGGGCAGCCATCCACAACAGCCCCAATGGCGGGACCATGAGATTCACCAAAAGTGGTAACAGTAAAAAGAAGGCCTAAAGTATTTCCTGACATAACGACATTATGTCATTTGTCGGGATTATTGGGGCTAAAACAGCCTAGTTGGCTGCCTTTTCAGCATCTTCTGGCCAATCTCGAATATAGGCCTTCAACATGGTGTTTTCAAAATCTTGGGCTTCTACGACAGATTTTGCAACGTCGTAAAAGGAAATCACGCCCATCAACATTTTTTGGTCAATAACGGGCAAATAACGCGCATGGTCAACCAACATCATGCGGCGAACTTCGTCAATTTCAGTTTCCATATTGCAAGTAAGTGGCTTTTCATTCATCACTGAACGTACCTGCAAGCCATCTAACTTGCCATGGTGTTTGGCTAAGGCGGCGATAACTTCTCGGAAAGTCAGGATGCCAACTAGCTTTTCATAGTCCATCACCACTAGTGAGCCAATGTCATGTTCGCTCATGACCAATACTGCAGTTTGCAAAGCAGTGTCAGGTGCAACAGTAAATAAGGTGCTGCCCTTTACGCGCAAAATGTCACGAACTTTCATGTGGTCTCCAAATGCAATGAATTTATAGCTTCAATATAGACCCAAGAAACCATTGAATCAAGGGTCTAGGTATCTGTTTTAGTAACGAATAACCCTAATGACGCCACTCCGAATGCCAGGGAGATTGGCAACCAATACGGCCCCGGCCAAGGTAATCCACCAAGTCAGGTAGATCCAAAGTAACGCTAGCGGCAGAATGGCAAAGGCGCCATAGACGGTCTTGTAGAAGGCGGTATGGGTGAGAAATATGGCATACCCCAACTTCATTAACTCAAAACTCACCGCCGCAAAGAATGCCCCAAAAATAGCATCCGCCCAGGTAATTTTGGCGTACGGCAGAATCTTATAGACCACGCTGTATACCATCACAGCAAGAATGATTGGGGCAATGGTTGCAATCAATCTAAAGCCCACTGAAATAGCTTCAGTCCATCCCTCCGACGCACTAAACAAGACCCCGCTTAAATAGATTCCCAGGCCCAAAAGAATGGGACCCAAAATCGTTGCGGCCGCATAAATGGCTATTTTTTTATGTAGCGGACGATTCTCTTGGACCTTAAAGATTTGATTAAATGCGCCCTCAATCACCGATAGCGTCATGATGGCGGTGACAAATAATCCAGCTAAGCCGATTAAGGTCAGACCTCTAGCTTGTGCTGAAAATTGATCAAGGTAAATGAAAACTTGCTGGTTGATACCGCCTGGCATATAGGTGTCGAGGAGCCAATTTTTAAAGGCATTCTTGATTTGGATCACCCTAGGCAGGTAACCAATCAAGATGGTGGCAATTGTCAGCATTGGGACCAAGGACAAAATGGTGGTGTAAGCCAAACTAGCAGCGATCTGGTTCAGTTTTAGGTCGCGATTGCCCTCCCAGATCTCTTTAGCCAGAGAGAGCCATAATTGGGGATTACGAAATAGGCGCATCGCCGTATCATAAGAGAAGAATATGAGCCAACACGATATTTTAGTTTTGTACTACTCCCGCCATGGCGCCACCAGGGAGTTGGCACGCCTCATTGCTGAGGGTGTTGAAAGCGTTCCAGGCGTTAATGCTCGCCTCAGAACCGTGCCCCCTGTCTCCACAGTGTGCGAAGCTAGTCAACCCGGCGTACCCTCCGAAGGTGCTCCATACGTTGAGTATGCGGACCTCCAGCAATGTATTGGCCTAGCCTTGGGTTCACCCACTCGTTTTGGCAATATGGCAGCGCCGATGAAGTATTTCTGGGATGGCAGCTCATCAGAGTGGCTTGGCGGTGCACTGATCGGCAAGCCGGCCTGCGTCTTTACGAGTACCGGGAGCATGCATGGTGGCCAAGAAAGCACTCTGCTGACGATGATGCTTCCCTTGCTCCATCACGGCATGATGATCCTTGGGTTGCCCTATAGCGAGCCAGACCTCATGTCTACCCCCACCGGCGGTAGCCCCTATGGCGTGACGCATTTAGCACATGCTGATGGAAGTGCCCCCATCAGCCCTGAAGAGCAACGCCTAGCAAAAGCCCAAGGTAAACGCCTTGCACAAAAGGCACTAAAGCTCATGCGGCCTTAAGAGCACCACCTTTATGTATAAAAAGATTCTTTCAAAAAATCCCTACCAACTGCTCGCAACAGCGGCGTTTATTGACCTCTTCATATTATGTGTCGCTTGGGAATGGTTGATTTCTCCACTGCGCCCTGGTGGATCTTGGCTCATACTCAAAGGCATACCGTTGCTATTTGCTATCCCCGGAATTTGGAAGGGCAAGGTTTACACCATGCAGTGGGCCTCCATGTTGATCCTGCTATACATCACAGAGGGGTTGGTACGGATATTAGAGAAAGGCGCTAATTTTTGGCTGGCGCTTTTTGAGACGATTTTGGCAACAGTAGGTTTTGTATGTTTGTTGATCTATCTCAAACCCATCAAAAAAGAAGCCAAGAGTCTTGCCAAGAAAAATGAGAAGTGAACACGTGAACACTACCTTCATTGAGCAATTAGGCAGCATCTTGGAGCCGCAATTTATTCTGACCGCTGATCAGGATAAAACGCCCTACCTGACCGACTGGCGTAAACGCTTCACAGGCAAAGCGCTTGCGGTAGTTTTTCCCAAAACCTCGGATGAGGTTGCGAAGATTGTGCGTCTTTGTTCCGACAGCAACATTTCTATTGTTCCGCAAGGCGGGCATACAGGATTTTGTGGCGGCGCCACCCCCGACGCTAGCGGCAAACAAATTATTCTCAATCTTAAGCGCATGAATGCCATCCGCGAGATTGATCGAGCCAACCAAACCATTACCTTAGAGGCTGGCTGCATTTTACAAACTGTTCAAGAAAAAGCCGCTCAGGAGGATTTTTTATTTCCACTGAGTTTGGGTGCAGAAGGTAGCTGCATGATTGGTGGCAACCTCGCCACCAATGCAGGTGGAACGAATGTATTGCGCTATGGGAATACGAGAGATTTATGCCTAGGTCTCGAGGTGGTTACTGCCAAGGGCGAAATATGGAATGGTCTCAAAGGCTTACGTAAAGACAATACGGGATATGATCTACGCGATCTTTTTATTGGGTCTGAGGGCACTCTTGGAATCATCACTGCAGCAGTCATGAAGCTGTACCCCCTACCCGTTTCACAATGGACAACTTTGGTGGCGGTGGACAATATTGCTTCTTCGATTGCGCTCCTCAATTTGTTTCAAAAGCGTGCCACTTCATTGCTCACAGGCTTTGAAATGATGACTGAAGAATCCTTGGATTTAAATGAAAAACATTTTCCGCAGATGGCCAACCCCCTAAAAGGTAAGCCTCCGTATACAGTCTTGATTGAGTTGTCTGATTATGAAAGCGAAGAGCATGTTCGCCAACTCTTGGAGAGTGTTCTTGAAGAAGCATTTGACGGTAGTTTGATTACCGATGCAGTCATAGCCAGTAACTTGACTCAAGCCAATGCGTTTTGGCATATGCGTGAACACATCACGCTAGCTCAGGCTGAAGAAGGCGCTAACCTGAAGCATGACATTACTATTCCACTATCTTCCTTAGAGCGCTTCATTTCTCAAACAGACGCCCTCATGAAGGCTCAATATCCCGGTATCAGAATTATTAATTTTGGCCATTTGGGCGACGGAAACCTGCATTACAACATCGCACCGCCCCTAGGCTTAGATTCCCAGGAATTTAATCGCCAATATGAAAAACCCATTCATGATTTGATTTATGCCCAAGTGGAGGCTTGTCATGGCTCTATTTCTGCAGAACATGGTGTTGGGCAGCTTAAATTGGATGGTCTGAGGGCTCATAAGGGGTCGGTAGCACACGACCTCATGAAAGCCCTTAAAACAGCCTTAGATCCCCAAAATATCCTCAACCCCCATAAAGTGGTCTCAATTTAAAAAAAGTAGCGTTTTTTAGCTTTTTTGTGAAATTTTTTGTATTTCCTGTCATCTTGCCCTCTTTCTAAGGCGTTGTATGGCCATGGAGGTGACAAATATGTCAACAAGACTCAAACGTTGGGCTCGTGCAATTCAAGAAATCGACCTATCCAAAAGGACCCCCGAGGTCGCTATTGGCTACCTGGATAGCAAATATCGCGATATCGCTTGGCGCTACATCCGCATCTTAGGTTTCGAGCGCACCATTAGCTTTATGGCTAGCAATAATTTTCACCCTGAGTAATCGAATAGCTACTAAATTTAACCTAAATAATTGATTTTATTTAGGTTTTTTCATTTCCACCCCCTCACAATTGGTACGCACCTGAGCTTGTATCCCTGGATACCCAGGGATACTTCTTGTTTTTCACTACTCCACACTGATTGGCTTGCGAAATAAAGCGCAATCGCTTGCCTGTAATCATCATCCATCGTAGGATGAACTTGCACACAAAATAGATCAGAAGCGTAGATAACCCATAGGAAGCATATGAGCCAGAAGAAGTTAATAAAGCAGTTAATCAAAAAACTAGATCGCCTTGAAGCGGATCGTGAAAAACTGATTGATAAATTGGCTAAGGCGCTTGATAAGCTAGATCAAAAACAAGCAGAGAAAGCGGCGTCAAAAAAGACAGCCATAAGAAAAACTGCGAAGACAGCAACTACAAAGAATCCAGCCTCTAAAAAAGCACCGGTTAAAAAAGCTACACGCAAGAGACCAGCGAGTAAGAAGGCCTCCATCGCCAATTCGCCTAAAACAGATAACGCTAATTAAAGATGGGCAAACTCCAAAAAATTGAAGGCCCAAGCGCCGACTATGATTCAGAACTACGCCTCTTACAAATTGAGCTTGTAAAAGCACAGCGTCAGATTATTTCTAGTGGCGCAAAACTACTCGTGATTTTTGAGGGCCGCGATACTGCTGGCAAGGATGGAACTATCAAGGCGGTGACTGAGCACTTGAGTCCCCGTGAAGCGCATGTGATTGCCCTGGGGATTCCAACTGCCCATGAATCAGGGGAATGGTATTTTCAGAGATATGTAGCCGAACTACCCTCTTCTGGTGAAATTATTTTATTTAATCGCAGCTGGTACAACCGTGCTGGGGTTGAAAAGGTGATGGGATTTTGTACCAAACCCCAATACGACCAATTTATGGCCACGGTAAATGAATTTGAAAGTCTTCTGGTTGGATCCGGTATTCAACTGATTAAATATTACTTGGACATCGATAAGCAGGAACAAGTGCGTCGTATGGAAAGCAGAAAAACAGATCCCCTAAAGCAATGGAAAGTCAGCCCTATTGATCAGCAGGCCCAAAAGAAATGGAAGGCATATAGCGAAGCTCGCGACCTAATGCTGAAAAAAACCAGTACTGCAGATGCCCCTTGGACTGTTGTGGATGCCAATAACAAAAAACTCACGCATCTCAACCTGATTAGAGACTTGCTTTCGCGAGTAAATTACCCTGATAAAAACCAAAAGATCCTCAAATTGGATTCAGGCATTGTGATGCCCTGTCCGCCACTGAGAAAAAAATCCCCAAAGGTAGCTCCATAATTCTGTTTAGGTAAAGAACTGCCGAGCTTCTTCAATTAGGCCTTCAGGCAGCTCTTCGGGAATGTAATGACCGCTAGGGACGGCCTTACCGCTTACGGGCATTGCTGCAACCTGATTCCAGTCTTCTGCTGGTTTAAAGCATTTGTTGACGAGCCCATGTTCACCCCACAGTACTCTTACTGGCATTTGTAGTTTTTTTCCATTTCGACGATCTTCGCGATCATGTTCTAAGTCAATCGTAGCGGCTGCACGGTAATCTTCACACATTGCATGCATGCTTTCAGGATTGCTAGCACCAGCAAGATACTCTGCCCAGCGCTCAGGACTGAAGATGCCAGTGCCCGCATGACGACCCATATGATTTTTGAGCCAGTACTCGGGATTTGCACCAATCAGCGTTTCCGGCACGGGTTCGGGTTGTATTAAGAAAAACCAATGCCAGTAACCTTTAGCAAATTCCATTGTAGTGTTGTCATACATCGTGAGTGTTGGAGAAATATCCAACATCAGGAGTTTTAAAACACTCTCTGGATAATCCATTGCTAGACGATGCGAGACACGTGCTCCACGATCATGACCTAAAAGAAAGAATTGCGGATAACCCAAAGCCTTCATTAGGGCATGCTGGTCCGCCGCCATGGAGCGCTTGGAATAGGTTGAGTGATCTGGCTTGCCGTGCGGCTTAGATGACGCTCCGTAGCCACGTAAATCAGCAGCGATGACTGTGAAATGTTTTGCTAACTCTGGGGCTACATGCTCCCAAATGGCCTTCGTCTGTGGAAAGCCATGTAGTAGTAATAAGGCGGGCCCCTCCCCTCCAACTTGGCAAGCAATCTCAATAGGGCCATCATCAGATGCAATGGTGATGAGTTTATTTTCAAACTGAGGAAACGTAATTGCCATAGTAACTCCAAAAAAAGAGCCTCAGATGAGGCTCTTTAATCAAATAAATCAATTCTGTATTAACGGTTTGCTACTGCTTCAATTTGGGCCACAGTTAAATAGCCGCGGTTATCGGAATCAAGATAACTGAAATGATCGTATATGCGAGGCATGCAACCCTTAGCTTCATCACGCGTCAATTTACCATCATGATTCTTATCGCACTGAGCAAATCGTGCTGCAATTTCCTGGTCCTTGGTTGCGGTATCTGCATTGCCAATCGCTGGCAACAATAAAACACAGCCCAAACAAGCCGCATAGAAAATATTGATTCGCATGATGGGGATTATTATCTGCTAGTAGGAGTTGGATTGGCCGAAGTCTCCATGGCAACACGGACAACCTTTTTAGCCATTTCAATAAAAGAGCTGACTGATCCAGATGCCGTTCTAAACGACTCACCCTGAATAGTCACCAAGCCTTCGCCAAGTAATTCTTTGGACATACTATCGGTAATTTTGCTCTCTACTAGCAAGGCAGGCGTCTTGGAGTTCACGCCACCAGCATAGGCAGCTGCATTCATGGCTAAGCCGATTGGTGTGAAATTCCAAGGTTGCAGGCTATCTACTGAACTTTCTGCTCCAGTGATGCCAACCGTGATTCGCGCGACACCAGGACCCGGCTGGTTAACAATGCGAATATTGCCACGAGCATTGACTGCGGCAACCATAGAATCTTGTAATGTCACTTGTGCCTGAGAGATTGCTTCTGGACTAACTTGCTGGGTGGCGGTTTGATTTAAATAAATGGGATCCAAAATAACTGCGGTATAGCTTGCTGGATTTACGCCAGATACACGGTATCTCCAGATGCGTGTATCTGCCTGGCTAGTGGCCATAGGAACCAGTACGGAGTAGTTTGGCAAAAACCCAGATCTTGGCATTGGCTCTGACGCTAACCTTGGTGTGTTGCTACAGGCAATGAGACCAACAACCATCACCGTTGCTGCTAAGGCTATTTGATAGATACGCATATTGTTCCTAAAAGGTAAATTCATTAATCCGGAGCTGGACATGGCAACATGCCGCCTGTTTTCTTATGGATTTGAGGTTTGCAATCTGGGACAGGCGAAGCTGTTGCCACGGGCGTTGGGGTTGCTGTGACAGAGCCAGCATTAGAAACGCTAGGGGCAACGCCCTGAGAAGGGCTTGAATTGGTCGCTGCTGGAGCTGCGATTGCAGCAGCACTTACCGGCGTTGGTTTAGGTGGCTCTAGGCCAACTGAGCGATAAAAGGACTTGTCACTACCAGGGCAAGGCATAACAGCACCTGTCTTTGGGTTAATGACGTCTTTGCATTGAGGATTTGCCTCTAACCGAGCCTCAAGCTTGGCGACCGTGCATGAAGCCAATAAAACAACGCCAAGAGAAGTCAGAAGGAAATGCTTGGCTTGTGTATATCTCATGTGTGCCGGAATTAGTGCGCCAGAATTTTTGATAAGAAATCTTTTGCACGATGTGATCTTGCATCTGGATTTCCAAAGAACTCATCTTTGCTGCAATCTTCAATGATGCGACCTTGATCCATAAAAATAACGCGGTTACTTACCTTGCGCGCAAATCCCATTTCATGGGTAACGCAGCACATCGTCATGCCTTCATGGGCAAGCTTCACCATGACATCCAAAACTTCACCAACCATCTCTGGATCAAGTGCAGATGTAGGTTCATCGAACAACATCACAATGGGATCCATACTCAAAGCACGAGCAATAGCAACCCGTTGTTGTTGTCCTCCTGATAGTTGACCGGGAAACTTGTCTTTTTGTGCGATCAGACCAACGCGCTCAAGATATCGCAGTCCATGTGCTTTAGCCTCATCTACCGAACGCCCTAGTACTTTCATTTGGGCTAAGGTTAAATTTTCAGTAATGCTCAAATGGGGGAACAGCTCAAAATGCTGAAACACCATACCTACCCTGGCTCTTAATTTGGGCAAGTTGGTTTTGGGATCATGAAGACGTATGCCATCAACCGTGATCTCACCAGCTTGAAATGGCTCCAAAGCATTAATGGTTTTAATCAAGGTGGATTTACCAGACCCAGATGGGCCGCAAATCACAACAACCTCGCCTTTTTGGATAGAGGTGCTGCAATCAGTCAGAACCTGAAAGTCGCCATACCACTTAGAAACGTTTTGAAGTTCAATCATGATGGTCTAGAAGAATAGTGAGCAATAGATAAATGGGTTAGCGAATAATCGCCACTTTGGCCTGCACGGCTCTCACAATTTTGGAAAGTGAGAAGCAAATAATGAAATACGTAAAGGCAGCAAGGATGTAGGTTTCGATGGGACGCCCAAAATTCTTGCCAGCAATTTCAAAGCCTTTTAACAAGTCGTACGCACCAATGGCATATACCAAAGACGTATCTTGAAACAAGATGATGGTTTGCGTCATAAAGACAGGGATCATATTTCTAAATGCTTGAGGCAGAACAATGAAGCGCATGTTCTGACCATACGTCATCCCTAAAGCTTGTGCAGCATATCCCTGCCCCTTGGGCACCGACTGAATGCCGGCGCGCACAATCTCCGAGAAGAATGCGCCTTCAAACGCAATAAAGGTAATCGTGGCAGATAGATCGGCTCCAATTGGCCTGCCGATCAGCATCGGAATTAATAGGAAAAACCAAAGAATTACCATTACCAAGGGTATGGAGCGCATGGTATTAACGTAAATCGTTGCTGGATAAGCTAAG
The DNA here is from genome assembly GCF_018881575.1 of Polynucleobacter sp. UK-Kesae-W10. Taxonomy (GTDB): domain Bacteria; phylum Pseudomonadota; class Gammaproteobacteria; order Burkholderiales; family Burkholderiaceae; genus Polynucleobacter. The sequence continues at coordinate 99,882 of NZ_JACVQB010000003.1, forward strand.
CTTGGCTTACCTGACAAGCGCATGAGCGCCAAAAAGGTGCCCAGAACAATTCCACCAACAGTTGCAATCACTGTAAGCTGAACGCTAAACAGCATGCCCTTAAGAATGTAGTTGGTAAATAAATCCCAATTATAAAAACTGAGGTCTAGGCTTAGCATCGTGTCACCATCATTTTCAACTTAGCATTCATTAATGGGCCGCCACTTCTGAATTGGCAACAATAAAGCCCGGAATGCGGGACCGTTTCTCGATATGAGCCATCACACGATTCACGGCGAATGCTGATAATGCATATAAAAGCGTTACCGCTAAATAAATCTCGACACCATGAGAAGTCTCTTCTTGAGCCTGCATTGCAAAGAGCGTGAGCTCCGGTACTGAAACCGCAAAAGCAACTGATGAGTTCTTAATCAGATTCATGCTCTCTGAGGTTAAGGGTGGAATAACGATTCTTAATGCCATTGGCAGAATGATGTAGCGATAACTTTGATAGGTCGTTAAGCCTAAGGCAGTAGCGGCAGCACGTTGGCCGGAAGGGAGAGATTGAATGCCCGCCCTAACCTGCTCAGCAATTCGAGCCGATGTAAAAAAACCTAATGCAATGCTGACTAATAAATAGGATGGGAACGCCTTTAAAGGCGGAATAAATGCTGGAATAACGTGATACCAAAGAAATACTTGAACCAAGATGGGGATATTTCTAAATAACTCTACCCATGTAGTCGCCAGACGAACAAGCCAACGACTCAAGGTGGAATCGACTGGTAAGGTACGCAATGTTCCCATTACCGCACCCAATACCAAGGCAATCAATAGACCAAGGCCTGCTACTGCCAAAGTCCATCCCCATGCCTTCATTAACCAATCTAAATAGCTGGGGTCTGCATTTTGACCAATACCCAATAGAGAGGAGAAGCAGTGATCAACTAACTCTCCATCTAGAGTGCTTTTACAAAATATACCTAAATCCATGTATTCGATCGCTTAATGAAAGGTTTGATCAATAGTAACGATGCGAATTACTTCTTGTTGTAATCTTCAGCTGGTTTGTCATTCAAATTAGCCCATGCATTTTTAGTTGCTGGGGATAACTCAAGGCCAACCACAATATTCTTAGGTGGGATTGGGGATAAGAACCACTTATTCCAAAGCTTTGGCATATTGCCGTTAGCAACAATCTTAGCGATAGCTGCATTCACCGCTGCTTTAAATTCCGGATCATCCTTGCGGACCATGATTGCAATCGGTTCAGTGCTCAACACCTCGCCAACAATCTTGTAGTCTTTTGGATTTTTAGAGTTTGCAATATTGCCTGCCAAAATCGAACCATCCATCACAAAGGCATCTGCACGGCCGGACTCAAGTAATAAGAAGCTATCAGCATGGTCTTTGCCAAATACCTCATCAAAGTTCACGCCAGTAGCCTTTTCATGCTTGCGCAATAACTGTACTGAGGTTGTACCTGTTGTAGTGGCCACTTTTTTTCCATTCAAATCTGCAATAGACTTGATGCCAGAATTGGCTTTCACCGCAATACGTACTTCTTCAACATATAAGGTATTGGCAAATCCAACGTCCTTAGCGCGGTTCACATTATTGGTGGTGGTGCCACACTCAATATCAACAGTGCCGTTTTGCACCAAAGGCACGCGGTTTTGAGAAGTGACGGGCTGATAGTTAATACGAAGCGTATTGACACCAAGCTTGTCCTTAATGTCCGCAAGAATCATGCGGCAAATTTCAACGTGATAGCCATCAAAGCGACTATCGCCAGTGGTGTAAGACATGGGAATGGATGACTCACGGACTCCCATAGTCACGGCGCCTGTTGATTTAATTTTATCTAGCGTTGCGCTAGCTGCCTGTGCATTTATTGCGCCAAGCAATACACCTGTTGCTAAAAGCCCTGCTTTGATCAATGAGCTACTCATCATTCTGTTTCTCCTGTAATCAGTTTTTTTACTTATCAATAGATACACTTGCATTTATAGCAAATTATTCGGCCAACTTGCGTATTTAGGCCCTATTTTGAAGCTTTTGCCTCAAAAGAAGATCGGTAAAGTGAAAACCTAGGGTATTGGAGAATGCTTGGCCTGCCCAGCACGATTCGAACGTGCGACCTACGCCTTAGAAGGGCGTTGCTCTATCCAGCTGAGCTATAGGCAGTATGCGTGTACTGGGACTGATTTAAAGCAAATAGGAAAGTGGTCGGAGTACAAGGATTCGAACCTTGGACCCCCTGCTCCCAAAGCAGGTGCGCTACCAGGCTGCGCTACACTCCGACGGAATCGATATTCTACACTGAGAGCGCTATTTCAGGCAAATCCTGTAAGATTCGTTCCATGGTTGCCTATTTTTCCAGCAGATTACATCTACGAGCAAGCGCGCTGATTGCGCTAGTTTTGCTCGCGATCTGCCTACAGGGAACCCACTGGGCGGGCTTTGCCCACAGCATTTCTCATGCCAATACCCTGCAGCAATCATTGAGCCAAGATTCCACTCCTGATCAAGCATCAAGCCTATGTCATAGCTCAGATAGTTGTCATTTATATGATGCTCTGAGCTTGGCTGGATTTGCACCAGGCACAGTGATTGGCATCATAAATCACCCAATAGCTGGTCTCAATATTATTAGCAGGCCATTTGCGGCGCCTTTTCTGACGCCTGTCTATACCTACCTCGCGCAGGCACCACCAAACTTCATTCTTTAAAGCGCACTGCCAAGCATTTGCTTGGTGCAAATTTTTAAGAATCACCAATTCAATGGTGGGTTTGGGTAAAGATGAATTTCTGGCGGCACGTGACGGATCAATCGATTGGCATTTTTCTAGGGCTACTATGCGCCAACTCCTTGGCCTGTGCGCAAACCGAACCTGAGACTTCTCTGCAAGTCAATGTGACAGGTGCACGCGATGATGGTCAAGGATTTTTATCTGCAAGTAAAGTCCTTACGGGCGATGAGTTACAAAATAAGTTGGGTGGCACATTGGGCGCAACTCTTGCCAATGAGCTGGGCGTATCTGCCACTGGTTATGGGGCTGGTGCATCCAGGCCTGTTATTCGTGGACTAGAAGGTGCGCGTGTACAGATCCTGCAGAATGGTTTGTCGGTAGGCGATGTTTCTAGTATTTCAGCGGATCATGCTGTAGCTAGCCCGATGCAGAATACGCATCAAATTGAGATATTGCGCGGAGCATCAGCATTGTTATACGGCTCGGGTTCAAGCGGCGGCTTAGTGAATGTAGTGAATGACCGCATTGTGACTTCCCTTCCCGATGCCCTGTCTGGAGCCGTGAATACCAGTTATGAAACAGCAAACCAAGGCAAGACTGGTAATTTAGAGCTCGATGCTCCCGCAGGACCATTGGCTTTACATCTGGACACTAGTATCAGTAATTCGAATAACTATCAAATTCCCGGTTATGCCGAACAGGGCGGTCCGAATGCCAATTGGGCCATCAATCCCGGCAATCCCGTCAACATCCCCTACAGCGGAAAACTACCCTTCTCTTATAGCAATCAAAATAGTCTAGGGCTGGGAGCCTCCTATATCCGCGCCGATGGTTACACGGGTGTGTCTCTTGAGCGAATGAATCATAACTACGGGATCCCAACCGCTGAAGGTGGCTTCATTCAGCAATCGCAGAATCGTTATGATTTTGCGCATCAGTCGAATGATCCTTTTGATGGTTTCTCCTCAGTCAAAATCAGCGCTGCAAACACGAACTATCAACATACGGAATTTACGAACAACGGTATAGCCTCCACCTTATGGAATAACACCGCAACTGAAGCGAGACTAGAGCTTGCTCACAAGGAGCTGCTGGGATTAAAAGGGATTATTGGCGCCCAGGTTACTGGTGCCACTTTGAATGCAAGCGACTTAACCACAAATAGCTATGCCATTGTTCCGCAAACCAAATCCAATGCTTCCGCCCTTTTTTGGGTTGAGGAAGGCCGTTATGGCGCTCTTAAAACTAGTCTTGGCGCACGTTATAGCTATACAGCACAAAACCCCAATACCGCCACGCAATTTCCAGCTCAAAGCACGCAAGGATTTACCCCCAATACATACGGGCCCCCCGCTATTCAGAATCGACAATTTAATCTGATGTCTTATTCCGCTGGCGGCATGCTTGATGTTGCCAAGGACTATGGATTGGGCTTGACCTATACCGTTTCGCAAAGAGCGCCAACACCTCAAGAACTGTATTCATATGGCCCGCATGATTCAACAGCCACATTTGATATTGGCAATTCCAATCTTGGTACAGAGACCTCGCAGAACATTGAGTTGAGTTTTCAGAAAACCCTTGGCCTGGTTCGTAGCAAGGTGAGTTTGTATCGTAACCAATTTTCAAATTACATCTATGGCTTTTACACAGGCTCATATAGTCAGGCTAATGAAAACTTTTCAGTAGTCCAAGCCTCCCAAGCCAACGCCAATATTCGCGGTGCTGAGGGTGAGATAAGTTATAACTGGAATCAAACTGGCATTGGCGGACGTCTCTTTGGAGATGTCTCCCAAGGCAGCTTTAACGCCGGCGGCAACCTGCCACTGCAACCAGCCCCAAGATTGGGTACAGAGCTCGCTTATCAACAGGGAGGCTGGCTTACAAGCGCCACTTACATCTATAGCTACCAACAAAATAGATTGGCGACCTGGGAAGTAGGTCCTACCCCCAGTTACAACCTGCTCAATGCGAACCTATCCTACACAGAACGCATTGGAAAGATTAATTGGACTGGCTATCTTGCGCTAAAGAACCTACTCAATGAAGATATCCGATATGCAACCTCACCAATGGCAGTGCGTCTTTACGCTCCACAGCCTGGTAGAAGTTTGATGCTAGGTGTTCGCGCTGCTTTTTAGGGTTGTCTAAAAATAGCGTAAGGCCACAAAACCTACTAAGCCCGCTGCCAAAATCACAAACACTGGATTGATCTTAGTGCGCAAAATCAAATAGAGAGTACATAAGGAGAGTGCCAAGGTGATTGGACTCACAATTGAAGCCTTTGCTACCGCATAAACGCCAGAGACCATGAGCCCAATAGAAATGGGCTCCAAGGAATCTTGAATGCAACGCCTCCATGGGCTTTCGCCAAAATGACTCCAGAGACGCCCAGCATAAAAGCACAGCACGCTAGAAGGCAAAAAGAAAGCAATTAATACAATGCCCGCGCCGATGAGACCAGCAATCTTAAAGCCGATGATAAGAACCATCAACATATTGGGGCCAGGTGCAACCTGGCCAATACTATACATATGGATAAATTGAGTATGGGTGATGCCAAACTGATGCAATAAGAGCGTTTGCATTTCGGGCAATACAGCAGTCCCACCGCCTACGGCCAAAAGGGAAAGGAGACCAAACGTGAGACTTAACTGTAGTAATGCGTTCATTTGGAAAGCTTAGGCCGATAGGTATAGATTGATATCGGAGCCATGATGAGCAGTACGAGTGGCAAAGAGAGCTTTGCAATACTCATTAAGCCAAATGTGCAGGCGATGATTAGGATGGACTTTAAATGCTTCCAGTGTTGATCCCCTATACGATAGGTAATCGCGGCCAATAAGCCACAGGCACCTGCTGCAATCCCTGTGAGCAGGAGATTAGTTAAGGGATGGTCGGTATTGTTGGTATAGGCAATGCCAATTAATAGAACAAAAGCGGAACCCGGAATGATCAGGCCCAGCGTTGCTGCAATTGCGCCCCAGATGCCACGCAAATGATCTCCCGCTAAAACAGCCAGGTTGACAGAGTTAAGTCCCGGCATAGTTTGGCTGATCGCTAGATAAGCCATAAATTCATCGGCGCTTAGCCACTTCTTTTTTTCAATTAAAAGAATGCGTTCGTAGGCAATAATTCCGCCACCAAAACTGACTGCTCCAATAATCAAAAACTGCCAAAACAGGTCACGTAATGTGACTGGCGTTACCGACGTCTTACCGCCGTTGGTCTGCAGTGTACTCATTCAGGCTTGCCGTATACCAAGGCGGTTTTGGTACTCCCTATTTGGAGCCAATCTGAAAGCTCTATTTGCAGCTTTTTGAAGAATTTATCTGCCCGTTTATGAGCCTTGTCTTGCTTGCGGTTTTCATCATTCACGCGATAGGAGAAGGCAAGTTCCCCCACCATCGGGTCGCCAACGCTTTTCATCCAAATAGCGATCTCGCAATGGGCCTGCACTCCATCGCCAAACACCAGGTTGCCCAAAGGCAAACAAGCCTCGAGAATCTTATTGGTATTACCGCCAACAATACGCAGCGGCAATTTTTTGTCGATAGCCAAGGAGTCTAGACCTGGAAAGAACTTGCAAACACTACTCAAGGTTCTTTCAAATAGATCATCAATCGGTACGGCGTCTAAGATGGCATTGTTAGAGTAAATTTGACGGCGAGAACCCAATTCATCACCACGCAAGATTTCTTCCTTAAAACGAATGCGAGACTTGATCTTCTTTTGCGGCGTGGGATTAAATTTGGACGCCAAATCTAAGTCATGCGCCCTGCACTTCAGAGTGACTTCGGCGTAGTCATCAATCCAGACATTTTGTCTTGACTCTCTTACCCGCAAAATAATATTGTTGAGTCGAAAGTCCTGTCCAGGCGTGTCATAGAAGTAAATGCTTCGCAAGCCGGTAGAGGCGTTATCGAGATGGAAAAAATCAACTTTGTTCTTTTTGCAGAAATTGAGAATTTGATTGCTAAGCTCTTCAATTTTGCTGCGACGATCAAGGCCTTGAGGCTTAATAAGGAGCTTAAATTCCCGATTGGTAATAGAAGGATGAATCTTTTTCACAATAACCTCTACTGTTTTTAGAGATTATGACCTAAATCTACAGATTAGTAGACTTCTGGGACGTACATCTCCGGCGGCACGGGTCCGCGCAAGTAGTCTGGATTATGAACTCGAGCAGGCAGCGTAATAACTGGATGATCAATTTCTTTATAAGGAATTTGATTGAGCAAATGGGTGATGCAATTTAAACGAGCCTTTTTCTTATCATTTGCGGCTACCACCCACCAAGGTGCTTCCGGTATGTGGGTGCGCTCCAACATAGTCTCTTTGGCTTTTGTATATTGCTCCCAAAGACGGCGGGCCTCTAAGTCCATTGGGCTAAGTTTCCACTGTTTTAAGGGATCATGAATACGCATCATGAATCGGTTGTACTGTTCGTCGTCAGAAATAGAGAACCAATACTTAATGAGAATGACCCCCGAGCGAATCATCATGCGCTCTAAATCCGGGACAGTTCTTAAGAACTCCTCGTATTCATCATCCGTACAAAAGCCCATGACTTTTTCAACGCCAGCGCGGTTATACCAACTGCGATCAAACAGAACAATTTCTCCTCCAGCAGGTAGATGAGAAATATAGCGCTGGAAATACCATTGGGTTTTTTCACGTTCATTCGGAGCGGGCAAAGCAACCACCTTGCATACACGCGGATTTAGACGCTGAGTGATGCGCTTGATAGCACCACCCTTACCAGCAGAGTCGCGACCTTCAAAAAGAACTGCCACTTTTACATTGTTGGCAACAACCCAATCTTGCAATTTGACAAGCTCGCCCTGAAGTCTAAATAGCTCTCTAAAGTACACATTACGGGGGACCTGCGACCCACTATCACCATCTTGAGAAAGGCGATCATCATCGAGCTCCATTTCAAGCTCTTCATCCATGCTATCAAGAATCTCTTCTTGAGCCCGCTGGTACCACTCTGCCATCTCTTTGTGCTTGGAAGTCATTCTAAATCTCTAGTATTTCTAATAGTTTACGCTCTAAGTTATGACAAATTTATTACAGGCGTCTAGCGGGGTTTTCCAGCTAGGTATTGGGCAATAAGCTCATGGCTATGCAGGGCTAGCCATTTGCGGTCCGAGAGTGGATTAGGGGCGGATCCTGCGGGGCCAAAGAAATTCAGCTCTACTACCAGGTCACGAGCCCGCAGAATATTTGCCATAGACTCCAATAAGCCCATATCCCCAATAAAAGCAGCCGCATCTGATCGCTCGCCGGTAGTTTTAGAAATATAGCGAATAGCTAAGGTATACACGGGTACGCGGGCGATCAGTGCAGATTCAAAAAGATTGGGCTTAAAGGGGCGAACCGTCTCACCATTGGTTGAGGTGCCCTCGGGAAAAATGCAAATAGAATCTGATTCGAGTGCTTTACTCATCGCACCCACCACAACATGTGCATGTCGCGTGCTATCTCGTTTAATAAACACGGTACCCAACTGCTTGGCCATCCAGCCAAAGATTGGCCATTGCTCTACCTCAGACTTTGCTACAAATCGAATGGGCCTAAAGGCGTTAATCGCATGAATATCCATCCAAGAGATGTGATTGGAGGCTAATAGATAAGAATCGTTCGGCAGCACTTCAGGATGAAGAATGCGTAACTCAATACCAAAAATTGTCAGTAACTTTTTCGACCACTCTTGTATGTGGTGATTTTTAATATCTCTAGAAGATCTTGGAAAAATAAATACCAAGGTTAATACCCCAGCAATTACATGGCTCCAAATGGATATCCAGCGGATCATTTTGCTGTTGTGCATGCTACCGGCATTTGAAGAATGGTGGCTCATAAATTAACAATATAAAGCATGTTTATCACCCGCTTCGTCATGAAACTGACTTAAAAGTGTCATGACCCTTACATACTGCTTGTGCTTAATACGGTTTCATGATGCATTACAGAGCCATCTGGATTTCGGACGTACACCTCGGCACATCAGGGTGTCAGGCAAACTACCTTCTCGATTTTTTAAAACACAATGAAGCTGATCAGTTTTATCTGGTCGGCGACATCATTGATGGTTGGCGGCTCAAAAAATCCTTCTATTGGCCTCAGGCCCATAACGATGTAGTCCAAAAATTATTGCGCAAGGCCCGTAAAGGTGCTGAGGTGATCTATGTACCCGGCAACCATGATGAAAGCGCTCGCCAATTCTTTGGACTTTCTTTTGGCGATGTCAAAGTTGTTGAGGAAGTGATTCATACGACCTTAGATGGTCGAAAATTATGGGTAACGCACGGTGACCTTTTTGACGGTGTTATGCAGTATGCCAAGTGGCTGGCCTATGTAGGTGACACACTGTATTCATGCATTTTGTACATCAATCGCTATTTCAATATGTTGCGGGTCAAGATGGGACTGCAGTACTGGTCCCTCTCCCAATACTTAAAGCACCAGGTCAAAAATGCGGTGAGCTATATCGCTGATTTTGAACACATCATGGCCAGGGAAGCCCGGTTGCGTGGCTGCGATGGCGTAGTGTGCGGTCATATCCATAAGGCAGAGATCCGTGAAATTGATGGCCTGCTCTATTGCAACGATGGCGATTGGGTTGAAAGCTTAACCGCTCTTGTAGAAACCCATGAAGGTGAATTGAAAATCGTGCATTGGCCGTTTATTAAAGGCGAGCCTGCTGAACATCTTGAAATTACTTTCCAACCTGCTGTTGAGTCCACTTTAAAAGAGGCTGTGCTATGAAAATTATGATCATCACTGATGCATGGGATCCACAAGTTAATGGTGTAGTACGCACATTAAAACAAACTCGCGCTGAATTAATATCCATGGGCCATGAAGTCGAAATGATTACTCCAACAGGCTTTAAATCCATTCCCTGCCCTACCTATCCCGATATTGCTCTATCCCTTTTCCCCGGTAAGGAAGTGGCCCGTCGCATTAAAGAATTTGCCCCTGATGCCATGCATATTGCTACAGAAGGTCCTTTGGGGCTATCTGCTAGAGCCTATGCAGTTAAAAACAATCTCCCCTTTTCTACGGCCTATCACACGCGCTTTCCAGAATACGTCAAAGCACGTACAGGTATTCCGCTTGCGATTACTTACGCATTTATACAGTGGTTTCATGGCCCCTCTATGGCAGTCATGGCTCCCACCATTGTGGTGAAAAATGATCTGGAGCAATATGGACTTCAAAATGTGGTGCTTTGGTCACGCGGTGTGGACTTAGATATTTTTAAGGTCCAAGAGTCTAAAGCTTTAAATACAGCGCATCCAATTTTTCTATATGTTGGACGTGTTGCGGTTGAAAAGAATATCAACGCATTTTTAGAGTTAGATTTACCAGGATCAAAATGGGTTGTTGGTGATGGGCCGGCGATGGCAGGCATTAAAGAGAAGTACCCAGAAATCAATTATTTGGGTGTTTTGCAGCAGCACGAGCTTGCAAAAGTGTATGCCGCTGCAGATGTCTTTGTATTCCCAAGTAAAACAGATACTTTTGGTCTAGTTTTACTGGAAGCAATGGCTTGCGGAACGCCTGTAGCCGCCTATCCAGTGACAGGACCGATTGATGTCTTGGGCAACTCTAAGGCTGGCGCCATGAATGAGGATCTACGTGAAGCATGTATCGAAGCATTGAAGATACCGCGCGAGCTTGCACGCGCGCATGCCGAAAAATTCTCTTGGAGGGCCGCATCGGAAGAGTTTGCGAAGCACTTAAAGCCTGTGCCGACTCCTGAAGTTCATATTACCGCTATAGCTTAAGGAATGACATTGAGCGCCCCCTATCATATTGACCAAAATCCTCATAAAGGGAATCGAGGTCTAGCGCGCGCTTGGCATGCCGCTAAGAATTCCTGGTGTGGGCTTGTATATGCTTTTCAGGAAGAAAGTGCTTTTAGACAAGAACTGACATTACTTGTATTGCTAGCTCCTCTTGCCTGCTTCTTACCAGTCACCCATTTAGAAAAAGCGCTATTGATCGCTTCATTAATTATGGTCTTAGTAGTTGAGCTGCTCAATTCTAGCGTTGAGGCGGCTATTGACCGAATTTCATTTGATCACCATGACCTATCGAAGCGGGCCAAAGACTTTGGTTCGGCAGCGGTGATGTTGGCGCTATTGATCGCTGTACTCATGTGGTCAGCGGTTTGTCTTCCAATTGTCTTCAAATCGTCATGATCACAAACTACGATAAATAAAACTTCCTACAAGGCTAACTATGTCTGATATCCCCAACCCAATCGCTGCTTTTGAGATTTTCTCGCCTAGAAAGAAAAAAGAAGCTAGCCGCTCCAAGTTCAATCCACTCAAAAAGCTTTCGAAAAAGCTGGCCAAAAAACTCTTTGGTAAAAAGTTTGCAACAAAAGCTCGCGCTCAATTAAGTGTTGTTGAAGAAATTGCAGCAGTTCCTCTAGTTGCTAAGGCCAAAAAACCAGCATTTCAAATTGAATGGGCTAGTAGCTCAAGTGAAATAAAAGAGGCTCAAAGACTTCGCTATAAAGTGTTTGCAGAGGAAATGGGTGCAAATCTTTCTCAGAACGCTGAAGGATTGGATATTGATGAGTTTGATGCCTATTGCGATCACCTCCTAATCCGCGATCAAGATTCTTTAAAGGTGGTTGGAACCTATCGTGTGCTTCCACCGCATAAGGCCTTAGAGATTGGACGCTTGTACTCTGACTCTGAGTTTGATCTTTCTAGGTTAGATCATTTGCGTCCAAAGTTAGTGGAATTAGGCAGATCTTGCGTTCACCAAGACTATCGCTCAGGCGCAGTCATCATGGCCCTCTGGAGCGGCCTTGCGCAATACATGCTTAAAAATGATTATGAAATCATGCTCGGTTGCGCCAGCATTCCGATGGCCGACGGTGGGCACTTTGCAGCTAGCCTGTACAACTCACTGGGCAATGAACAAATGGCGCCAACAGAGTTTCACGCCTTTCCTCGTTTGCCACTCCCCTTAGACAAGCTGAATGGGGGCTTGGATGTTGAGGCCCCCCCACTCATTAAAGGCTACCTGAAATTAGGCGCGAAGATTTGCAGCTCACCCGCATGGGATCCAGACTTCAATACTGCTGACTTGCTCACGATGCTTCGCTTGTCCGACATTAATCCACGTTATGCCAAGCATTTCTTAGGTCTGTAATAGCGGAATGCTGGTGTAACTTAGTAAAAAAGCCGTTTCACTGAAACGGCTTTTTATTGCTTTAGATTACTTTATTTAAGATTGACTTGATAGGAGCGGCCAACCCTCTCCCATTCGGTTGCTTCTTTCAATAAGCTAAATTCTGTCAGGGGATGCTCAGCAGCCCATTCTTGAGGGAGGCTGACCAAATAAGATCCATCGCGCTCCGAAACCTTAACCTTTGGGAAGTTGGTATCACTACGACCACGGCAGAGTACTTGCGCTAAACGTAGACAGAACAGCATACGCCAGTCCTGGAAGTTCGGATTATTGGCAAGTTTTCCTAACTTACCCGCATGACCAATTAATAGCGCAGCTAGGCGTGCTTGATCGTTTTTAGAAAACCCTGGCATATCTGCATTACCCGCAATGTAGGCCGAATGCTTGTGATAACCATTATGGGAAATGGATAGTCCAATTTCATGAAGATTGGCCGCCCACTGCAATAAGGCGACATTATCATCACGACTTTCAGTCTCAGGCTTTGGAAGTTGAAGCAAGAAATCTGCAGCAAGCTTGCCCACACGATTCGCTTGATCGCGATCGACCGCATAACGTTGCATGAACTGCTCAACGGTGACATAGCGCATATCATGATGCTGCGATCGTCCCAACAGGTCATATAAGACACCGCTCCGCAGTGCGGCATCGGTTACTTCCATACTTTCGATCCCAAGCTCATCAAAAACGGCGATCATGATGGCCAGGCCGCCAGGCCAAACTGAGCGTCTATCGTCTTTGAGTCCGACCAACTCTACTTGATTGACATTCTCATACCTCAATAAATGCTTTTTAAGGGCTTTCAGACCCTCACGTGTAATTAAGCCGCTACCAGCAATTACACGGCCCATGGTGAGTCCGTCACCATGGCCATTAAAGTCATTAGCAGCAATTAAATCCGCTAGAGCCCTTGCAGTACCAGAGGATCCGATGGCCTGCTTCCAGCCGCTTTTAAGGTAAGCGCCTGAGATCACCTGAATTTCTCTACGAGCGGCTAACTCAGCCTCTTTGAATGCGTGTGCATCAATATCGCCCTTAGGAAAGAAACGCATGCTGTGCGATACGCAGCCGATATACAAACTTTCCATTAATTTAGGCTCATAGCCATTGCCGATAATAAATTCAGTTGAGCCCCCGCCAATATCCACAACTAGGCGATTGCCTTGTATAGCCTGCACCTCATGCGCTGCGCCAATATAAATCAGGCGAGCCTCTTCAACCCCTGCGATCACCTCAATCGGAAAACCTAAAGCTTCTTGCGCGTCATCAACAAACTGCTGAGCATTTTTTGCAACCCTCAAGGTATTTGTTGCTACTGCTCGTACATTGGCCGGATCAAACCCCCTGATGCGCTCGCCAAACCTGCGGATAGCCGTTAGACCTCTTTGGTAAGCGTCGTTACCTAGTAACTTATTGTCGGTGAGGCCCGCTGCCAAGCGAACGGATTCACGTAGGGTATCAATGGGTCGTAATTGGGTGCCAGAGGGTGTGTTTACTGCTTGCGCTACCAACATCCGAAAACTGTTAGATCCTAAATCTACTGCGGCCACGAGGTCTGCAGAATTCGATAAAGGATCTACGGTAGGACTGGTCAAAATATTCCCCAAAATGGATTACGGCATCAATTGTGTCTATTTTATGTAAAAAGCATGACACATTGATGAAATCCACAGCCAGCCAATGCCGCTGGGGGCCCACTGTATTTATGCAGCTAAATTTTGCTCAGAACTTGAGCAATCTAGGCTGCCGTAACTACACAGGATGCAGCAATCGCCGGATTTGGTTTTTAAAATATTGGCGCAAGCAGGACAGCGATATAGATACTGGGATGTACCTGCCTCAAAGTCAATAGTCTCAGTGGCATGGCAATGCGGGCAGGTAACGGTTGATTGAAGTCTGTTCACAAGTCAATACTGAACTACCAATGTTTCAGCAATATGACAGACTTAATCGGTTGTACTTGGACTCCAAAAAGCCTGATTCACAAATTCTTGATCAGCAATCTTTGCGATCAAGAGATCCATTTCATCGCCATCCACAGCGGATGCTGTCAAAACCGCCTGAATTTCAACCTCGTCGCTGCCAAACTGATGCACTTCAATATCTTGTGTTTGGTAACCAGCATCCTCAAGCGTTTTAATAAATTGTTTTAAAGCATGCTTCTGAGCATGCTTGGGCGTAATAATGTAAACAGAGTTTGTGACCTCAACCGAGTCAGTATCTAAAGGTTGTTGATTAATAAAGCTTACGACAGGACGCAGTAAGGTATTGGTTGCCAACACAAATAGGGTTGCCAAGCCGGCCTCAAGGATCAGGTCTGCGCCGGCACAAGCCCCTACCGCTCCAGATGCCCAAAGGGTTGCTGCGGTATTAATGCCGCGGACGTTACCCTCTTCCCGCATGATCACGCCGGCACCTAGAAAACCAATGCCGGATACAACGTAGGCCATCACATGAACAGCACCATCATGACCAGTGAGTCTATTGCCGGCATCAACAAATATTGCGGCGCCGATAGCAACCAAAATATTGGTTCGAAGACCTGCTGTGCGTTGACGATATTGGCGCTCAAGACCAATAAGACCGCCGAATAAAAAGGCTGCTCCTAGGCTGATAGCAGTATCAGCTAAGGAGGCATAGTTAATGCTGTTTAATGATTCCATTGATGTATTGTAATTACTTGGATCCCAGGCCTAGAGATTCCACCATGATTTTAAAAACTTCAGTATTGTCCATAAAACCCTTAAATTTTTCCGATCCCGGGCCCTGTGCGTTCAAAACTGCATCATCAGCTGTATGAACTCCAGAATCCTGGTGCACAGGCAAATTACCTCCTACATGAATAGCATCCTCTTGAATCTGATGATACTTGGGATTGGCAATATAGCTTGAGGAAGCATCTTTAATCGCAGGAACAAAAGTTCCATCTAGCTTTGGATGTAGCGTTTCATAATGATCGGGGTAGTTGCCGTAAAAAAAAGCTAGGCGCTTAGATACATCTACCTTGTTTGGATAACCACGCATATCTGCCTTTGGATAATTTGGGTAGCCTGCCTCAGCATAGATACCAACTTTCTCACGCAATGGGCCTGGGCGATCGTCATGAACTACGCCGCTAATAGAGCCGCTATGAGTATGATCAGGCGTAACAATTATCAAAGTATCAGGATGGGTCTTGGCAAAGTCTTTTGCAATTTGAACTGCATTACTAAGCATGATGGTATCGAAAGCGGCGCGCTCCCAATCCAAGGGGTGATTAAACTTATCGATCAATGCAGCCTCAACCATTAAGAAAAATCCATTTGGATTTCTAGATAAAACCTCAATCGCAGATTGAGTCATCTCAGTGAGATCTGGCTGATTGGGGTACAACTCAACCGTATTCTTTTTTAAATATAAACGGTCAAGCGATCCGTCCATATTGTCAGGATGAAATACTCCGAACAGCTTCTTAGTATTTTTATTTTGCGCCTCTGATAAGAGCTCCTGCTTTGTAAACGCAAGCTGATACCCTGCTGACTTAAAATCATCAACTAGATTTTTGTTATCCTTGCGCTTAGAGCCTGGGGTTGTCGCCGGGTAAAAGTATGCTGAACCACCACCCAATATGACATCAGCTTTGCTCGCAAAAAGTTGATCAGCAATGTACTGTTTATCTGCCCTACGGCGTGTATGGGAAACCATTGCTCCCGGAGTAGCATCTTCTAGCTCGGCATCCGATACTATTCCCACTGCCATATTCGTCTTGCGCTTAATTAACTCTGCAATCGTTTCTACCCTGGGGTGCGAGAGATTATCAGCAGATCGTGAAACATATACACCCATCGCATTTACTGCAGTTTTATGGCCTGTAGTGTAGGCACTCATAGAGTTTGCTGAGTCCGTAATTAAAGAGTCCGATCCAGATGTTCCAATCATCGCGGTACTGGGCATATCATCGAACGCCAACTTGCCTTGATACTTACCCTCAACAATACCCTTTGATAGAACCCTTGCTGCCGTTCTATTAGCAACCGTCATTCCATCCCCAATAAAGAGAATGATATTTTTGAGTTTGCGTGGTCCACTAGCATAAATATCCCAGGATACCTTCAGAGTCTCGTCAGGAGATTTTGCGACTAAGTTATAAAGTCCTGGTTTGGATAGTTGGACATCGCGAAACAGGATGGAGCTACCCTTACCATTTTCATTTGGGATAAATTCAAAGTTGCGTCCGAAGACTTTAGCGATGTTAGAGCCATTAAGCTCAATTTGAAGTTCTTCCGGCCGGACTACCGAATTGAATTCAACTTTAATGTCAAAAACTGATCCTGCTAGTATCGCCGCATGGTCAATCGGGTAGATAGCCGCATGAACTATGGAAATAGATAAGGCAACAGTTGCTGCAAATACTGCTTGAAGGAGTCTAGAGGTTTTCATAAGATGAAAATTTGGGAAAATGGGTACAGATTGAACTATCCCCAAAAATAATGTCAACTTAATGACTCTCGACGTTAAATGCTTTAAAGGGCCATTTTTTTGCTTGCAACTTTCAATTTGCCTGTCTTCACTGCCTTGCAGAAACGTCCGTAGTCTTGCTCATTTTGTATGGCATATGCCCTGGCAAATTGGTACATAGCCTGACTAAAATCCTTAGAGGATCCACAATATCCAGAAATCATGGCTGAATCACCTGAGCGTGCATGGCCAAGCGCTAGTGCCCAACCAAATAATCTAGCGTAGTCAGGGAAATTTTTTAAGGAGACTCCACCCGGGCCAATTTCGATGCCACCCTTCATATCCCTGAGCTGCCGTAAATAAAAACCTTGGCCACGGCTAATATCAAATTGTATGGAGCCGTAGTTTAAAAAGATGTCAGGGGCGCCTTGCAGGAGGCGTTGGCCTGCTACCACCCGCTGACCCATATCGCGATAAATAGATTCGCCAAGGTACGGACTTAAAACTGACTTTTGTGCTTCCTTGTACTGTAAAAAAAGTGGGTCCTTAGGACTATCGCCCTCCATATATAGAACCATACAATTTGTCCCCACACTGCCTACACCAACCACTTTTCGAGCAAAGTCTTTTAATGTATATCTCTCAAAGAGGATTTTTCTATCGGCCAAGAGCGAGCTTGAGTAGTTTAATAAAGCCTTATCAATTAGTGTACGCAAAGAAACGCCATACGCATTTTTCTTAAAGTGCTCAATTAATGGCGGTTTATTAATAATTTTGCGATTTTCTCCTACTAAAGTTGTAAGTTTTTGCAAAACCTGTATGTTACTTTGCCCTTTGCATTCCTTAAGATACGCATCGATTTTCTTTTGATGCTCTTTACTAAAGTGATTGCGGATATCTTTCTCTCCAATAAATTCTTGAGCTAGGTCTAAGTAAGGCATCTTTGAATAGCGCGCCATCTGCTTTTGATATTCAGAACAGATGCGAAATACTAGTTTCTTACTTAATGCATTATTTCCACCCAAACTTTCACAAGCAACAACAGCACTTGCTACGAGACGCTTTAAATCCCACTCCCAACTTCCTGGCAATGTTTCATCAAAATCATTAATACCAAAAACCAATCTATGTTCTGCTGTGCCAAACAAACCGAAATTGGAGACATGCATATCACCGCACAACTGAACTGTAATATTCGTTGTTGGTTGATTTGAGAGATCCTGAGCCATAATCGCTGCGCCTCCGCGATAAAAAGCGAAGGGTGATTGGAGCATTCTTTCGTAGCGAATAGGAATCAGCGATTTGATTCTGCTTTTGGCTTGATTTTCTAGAATCTCAACTGGATCACGCCTATTTATAGGGGCCGTATAGACTCCTTGTGACGCGATGCTGACCACTTTGCGCAATTTCTTGCCATCAGCCATCCGCTTTTGAATGCTTGGACGCGGATTCGCGAAAGACTCTATTGGCCTTAAGACAGCGTATTGCGGCTTTTTTTGGTTTGGCATTGATTGATCACCTGGTCTTCAAGCGATCATCTTAATACCTTCCTTAAAAAACACTCAAAAGTTTATGAATTGAGATAATTTAGCTTCTTTTGAATGTTAGATGGCAGCGTAGAAAACCAGACCCTATCATCCCCTACCGCCGGCAGTACCTGTCCATACTCAACCATCTGGCATGGGGCAATTTCATCGATATAAGCCCATATCTGATGAGCAGCTAATTTAGTCGTCGATTGTAGGGCAATCTCTAATTCAACCAATAACTGCTTCTTTGTTTGCTCGCTTCTACCGGCGCGAATTTGCCCATTCAAAAACAAATGTGGCTCTTCAAGCAGAACTCCGCCAATAAAACAGTCATGTAAATCGAGCTCTTTAAATATCACTTGAGCAAAATAGGCTTCAGCCCCAGTAACTTCGGCATGAATTTTGGTTATCGCTTGAGCTATTGCATACTTTTGATGCGTTCCAAAAGAAAGTCCAGCGAAATAAACACTGTAGGTGGCCATGGGTGCCCTTAAATTATGACTTTGATTCGTGATGAATAGAATGCAGCCTATCTTTTATCTGCAAGTGATCTAATTTATCCAATGGGATGTCTAAGAGCAATTCAATGCGATTTCGCAAACCCATCTCGACTCCTCGAAATGCATTCCAGACTTTTTCATCAGAGCCGATCACTGTTGCAGGATCTTCAAACCCCCAGTGTGCTGTTGCTGGATGTCCAGGCCAATAAGGGCACTCCTCTCCAGCGGCTGAGTCGCAAACCGTAATGATGAAATCCATATGAGGAGAGTCCTCGCGACCATACTCATCCCAACTTTTACTTCTAATAAGCGTAAGTGGATAACCAATTTCTTTAACAATCTTCAGTGCAATGGGATGAATATATGCATTAGGCCTTGATCCAGCTGAATAGCCAATGAACCTTCCGTGACTCAAGGTGGTTGCTAAGGCTTCAGCCATGATGGATCGTGCTGAGTTACCAGTGCAGAGAAATAGAATGTTTAATGGCTTTGCCATAAGCCTCGCCTTGAAAATTTAAGATAATTAAATAATCTCATCAAAGCGTAGGCAATATTTATTGTCTACTAAAAACTGCCGCGCATTCTGGTCGCCAAGAAAAACATTGGGCTGATGGATTTCAGTGAGTGGAGCTGGCTGATGTAATTTGTGAACATCATTTCTAAAAACCTCAGCTAGATATTTAATTAAATTCGATTCCATGCTGAATCCTTTCAATGTGACTCAACTTCACATCCTAGATAAGGTTTATTGCAGATTTATTAAACGCGTAATGAAACACGCATTAGGCAATATTGCGCTTTTCTCAAGCTCATTCTCTTAATAGACGGTGAACTACGTATTTTTGGGCATAAGCTAGACGTGACTCGTACCAAGCCTGCCAAACTGATAACAATATTTTTTTCATATACCAGCCCTTTTTTGATAAAAAAACAGAAACCTGCTTAATTAATCTCTACAACTTCCTATTGTGGAATCGTCATGTGTCAGGTAGCAGGCGAATATATGACAGATTAAAGTGCCTGAGATACACTCATTTCATAAATGCAAGGAGATTAAGTAATGATGAATTGGGATCTTTATAGCGCCATTACGTTGCGTCTGGTATTGGCTTTATTGGTTGGCGCGATACTAGGCCTCAATCGGTGGCTGCACCACAAGTCCGCAGGCATACGAACCCACTCCTTAGTTTCGATTGGCTCAGCAACCGCCGTAATGTTAATAAGCGACTTCGTAAAAGATGATGCCCAGTCTGTCAGTCGAGTGCTTCAGGGCCTCATTACTGGCCTTGGATTTCTGGGGGCCGGAGTTATTATTCGCGAACAACGTTCACAAAAGATTCACGGTCTTACTACGGCAGCAAGTCTTTGGGCATGCGCCCTGATTGGCGCTTCCTTTGGCGCCGGACAATTTGCCCTTGGAGGACTAGCTCTGGCTGCCATTTTACTTACGCTGATAATTGGCGGCCCCCTAGAAAGGCTTGTTTCTGGGCTAACTGGCGTCAAAAGAGACTCCGAAATCTCAGGCGGTCCAGACTAAAACCCACTAAAACTATCAAAAAAGTGGGATTTGTCATATTAGTTTGCTAGGATTGCGATTCCCAACAATAACAAGTTAAAACTATGAGCGATTATCGATATGAAGATGCAGTAAAGCAGCTGCAAGAGACTGGCGCTATCGGACTTGTAGACCTTAAAAGCCTGCCTCATGACGATCTCGTGGAATTATTCGAAGAGATCAAGGTCTGGTGTCTCTATGCAAGCGGTAAACCCGAAAAACTTGCTAAAGAATCTAAGAAAAAGAAGAAAAAGAAGAAGGATTGAGCTCCTAGGGGCTTATCCTTTCCTTTGGAAAGCGCAGCATAAACATACTACCTTTGCCTGGAGTGCTCTCAATCATTAGTTGAGCTTGGTGCCTACTGGCAATATGTTTCACAATGGCCAACCCGAGCCCAGTTCCGCCAGTATCACGCGATCGACTTCTGTCCACTCGATAAAAACGCTCAGTAAGCCTAGAGAGATGTTCTGAGGCTATACCCGGCCCCGTATCTAATACCGAGAATTCGCCTTGCCCTTGCTGATTTATAGACCACCGCACGTTGATTGCACCCACATCTGGTGTATAGCGAATAGCATTGGACACTAAATTACTAAAAGCAGAAAGAATTTCCCTTTCATCACCAAGTAAGTCTGCAGTGGTTGAAATATCAAAGCTGAAAGCATGCCTACCCTGGGATAGCGCCTCAGCATCATTGCGCAAGAGCGCCATCAAGGTCCCAATATGAACTGGGTTATTTGCCGCCGGTAAAGTATTGGCCTCAAGATTAGCAAGGGTAAGCAAATCCTCTACCAAACATTTCATCCGCTGGGCTTGCGACATCATCATGTCGAAATACTGGTCTCGTTGGGTCTTTTCAAGCTCCAAGGATTGAACTGTCTCCAAAAAACCCATCAGAACTGTTATGGGGGTTCTCATTTCATGAGAGACATTAGCTACGAAATCCCTTCTCATTGCATCCGCTTTTTGAAGGTCTGTCACATTCTGAACAAGCAGTAGATGCCGTTTTTGACCGAAGGGAAAAGCTTGCAACATTAAGCTCAGGCTGCTGTCAGGACCCATACGCTCAATTAATAATGGCTCTTCAAAATTACGCTTAGCAAGATATTGAATAAATTCAGGGCGGCGAATTAGGAAGTTAATTCGCTGCATAACATCGCGCTTGAATATGAGCCCAAAAAAATGTTCTGCAATACTGTTGCACCATTCGATTTGGTCATTTTCATCAAGCATGACAATACCATTTGGTGATGCCTGGAAAGCCTCAATAAAGTGATCGTACTGCTGTTTAATTTGCCGATTTGATTGCTTTAAGGCCCTCACTAGGCGCTGCAGTCTAAAAAAAATCTCCTCCCATAAACCGCTAGGAAGTGGCATATTCTCAACTGAATCTGTTTGGATGTACTTACCTAAGCGCGCAAGATTGACGTACGAGTAAATCAAGGGAATAGCTAAAATCAAAATTCCGACGGCAATAGCGATATCTGAACCCCAGTTTGCAAGCGCTATATAGGCTGCTATAAAAGCTACACAAAGTATCAGAATGAAGCGGGTTAATGCAGAAATCATGCCACCATCTTAGACTATCTCTGAACCCAAGGTCAGAAATACTGGGGCAATAATGTCGAAAACCTTAAGAATCTGTGGGGGTTTTGGTAATGCGATAGCCGCTACCTCTGACCGTTTCGATAAATCGATCGCAGTCCAATGGGGCAAGCGCAGCCCTCAAGCGCTTGATATGCACATCTACAGTGCGTTCTTCAATGTAGACCTCGTTTCCCCAGACGTTATCTAATAAACTGGTACGAGAATGAACACGCTCAGGATTAGACATGAAAAACTGTAGCAGGCGATACTCAGTTGGACCTAGTGATACAGGCTTAGGATCATGATTTGGCCATATAGCGAACACTCTATGGGAGCTAGGTTCAAGTTTTAATGGTCCGATAGTGATGGGACCGGTATCTTCAATAGGGGTTTGGCGACGTAAGAGCGCCCTAACCCTTGCAATAAGCTCTTTAGGAGAAAATGGCTTAGTAACGTAGTCATCAGCGCCCGAATCTAGACCCATCACCTTATCAGCCTCTTCGCTCTTCGCTGTTAGCATTAAGATGGGCAGACCGCGGGTGCGATCATTGGCACGCAATTCTTTTGCAAACTGAACGCCGGATTTACCAGGCAGCATCCAATCAAGAATGACAAGGCTTGGTAAACGATCTTTCATCAAACCCAGCGCGAGCTCAGTCTGCATCGCTTTTTCGACCTCATAGCCTGCGTGGGTCAAATTAATTGCAATAAGCTCTGCAATGGATGGCTCATCTTCTACTACCAGTATGCGGTGAGTCATTGTATTTGATCTAAACTTATTTAGTGGCTTCGCGTACTAAATCCTCGTGCGGAATATGACGCACGTCAGAGCCTTTAGCAATATAAATTACAAACTCAGCGATGTTCTTAGCATGATCGCCAATTCGCTCGATCGCTTTTGCAATCGTAAGCATATCTAAGCCGGTACTAATCGTATGCGGATCCTCGGACATATAAGTAATCAACTTACGGACAAAGCCTCGGAATTCTTCATCAATTTGACGATCTTCAGCAACCACTTCTGCGGCCGCAACAGTATCCAATCTTGCAAAAGCATCAAGACTACGGCGCAATAGATTGATTGCCATTTGACCTGACAAGCGAATTTCAGCAACGTTGATATTATGTGGTGCGCCAGATTCAATCAAGCGCTTAGTACGTTTTGCAACGCGCTCAGCCTCATCTCCGGCACGCTCTAAATTGGTAATTGCTTTAGAGACGGCCATGACAAGACGCAAATCTCGCGCAGTAGGCTGACGACGAGCAATAACCTCCGTACAAGCTAAGTCAATTTGAATTTCTAGATCATTTACGAGCTTTTCATTCTCAATAACGGTATTGCACGTGTCCACGTCCATCTGAGTAAATGCGCGCATAGCAGTTGCAATCTGGGACTCTACAAGTCCTCCCATTTCGAGTAAACGACTTGAGAGTGAATTGAGATCAGCATCAAATTGTGAGGATAGGTGTTTATCTGGCATGGTAGTCTCCCTTTTAACCAAAGCGGCCGGTTATATAGTCTTCGGTTTCTTTGCGCTTGGGCTTAATAAAAATCTCATCCGTTTTTCCGTACTCAACCAAACTTCCAAGATACATGTACGCAGTGTAATCCGATACGCGTGCGGCTTGCTGCATATTATGAGTAACAATAGCAATCGTGTACTCATGCTTGAGCTCGTTAATCAACTCTTCAATTTTTCCTGTAGAAATTGGATCTAATGCAGAGGTGGGCTCATCCAGGAGAATAACGGAGGGCTTAACGGCGACACCACGTGCAATACACAAACGTTGTTGTTGCCCACCCGATAAAGAAAGGCCGCTTTGATTTAACTTATCCTTTGCCTCTGTCCAGAGGGCAGCTTTATTTAAGGCCCACTCCACACGTTCATCCATTTCTGATCGGGAGAGTTTTTCATATAAGCGAACACCAAAGGCAATGTTCTCATAAATAGACATTGGAAATGGCGTTGGTTTTTGGAAAACCATACCAATGCGGGAGCGCAGTAGATTGAGATCCTGCCCTGGCTCAAGAATATTTTGGCCATAGAAGTTAATCTCACCCTCTGCTCGTTGACCTGGATACAGGTCATACATACGATTGAGCGTGCGAAGCAAAGTCGACTTTCCACAACCTGAAGGGCCAATAAAAGCAGTCACTTTTCCTTGCTCAATATCGAGATTGATATTCTTCAAGCCCTGAAATGCGCCATAAAAGAAGTTTAAATTTCTAACTTCCAAGGCATTAATAGCATTCTGCCCGGTCTGTTGATTGGTTGATTCCACTTTACCCCCTTGACCATCAATCTTGTTTAAGTCAAACATTGTTTTCATATTGCTCATCATCCTTGTACCTTCTCACGGAATACCACTCGTGCCAGAATATTTAAACCAAGTACGGCGAATGTAATGAGAAGTGCCCCACCCCAAGCTAATTCAACCCAGTTGTCATACGGGCTCATCGCAAATTGGAAAATAACAACCGGCAAATTAGCCATTGGCGCATTCATATTGGTGGAAAAGAATTGGTTATTTAGCGCAGTAAACAATAGTGGTGCAGTTTCGCCGCTAACGCGTGCCAACGCCAATAAGATGCCTGTCATCACCCCGCTTTGGGCGGCACGCAAGGTAATCATGAAGGCGACCTTCCACTTTGGTGTACCCAAAGCATAAGCAGCTTCACGCAGACTTCCTGGAACTAGACGAAGCATATTCTCTGTGGTTCGCACAACAACCGGAATAGCAATCAAAGCAAGTGCAATTGTGCCAGCCCAGCCTGAAAAATGCTTTGCTTGTGCAACCACAAATGCATATACAAACAAGCCAATAACAATAGATGGGGCTGAGAGCATGATGTCTGTAACAAAACGGGTGACTGAAGCCACACGGCTTCGGTCACCATATTCCGAGAGGTATAAGCCTGCGAGAACACCAATTGGCGTGCTAATCAGAGTACAAAATCCAACCAGTAGCAAGCTGCCAACAATGGCATTTGCTAATCCGCCGCCATCAGAGCCCGGGGCTGGGGTACTGTGAGTAAAAAGAGTGAGATCAATGGCAGAGAAACCCTTGATGACCAAAATACTCAGGATCCATAGCAGGAACACCATGCCCAAAAGCATCGCCCCCATAGAAAGGGTCAGACCAATTTTATTGACGCGCTTACGTCTCGAAAAAATAGATGGATCAATATTAGATGTATTGTTCATGTCTTCAAGCCCTGCTTTTTCTCCATATTGTTTAGCATCCACTTAGCAAGGGCTAAGACAATAAAGGTGATGATGAAAAGCGCCAGACCTAGAGCAAATAATGAGGATAGATGGTTGCCTGCTTCTGCTTCACCGAATTCATTGGCTAAGGTAGAGGCAATCGAGGTGCCTGGGGCAAATAAAGATGCAGATAAACGATGGGCATTCCCAATGACAAAGGTCACTGCCATAGTTTCACCAAGCGCGCGACCCAAACCCAGCATAACACCGCCAATAACGCCTGCCTTGGTATAAGGAAGAACCACATTTTTAACCACCTCCCAAGTTGTACAGCCAATCCCATAGGCTGACTCTTTTAATACCGGTGGAACTATTTCAAATACATCACGCATTACAGAAGCGATGAATGGCAGAATCATCATCGCCAGAATCAACCCAGCACATAAAACGCCTATGCCGTTAAATGCCCCAGAAAATAGAATTCCTAGGCCCGGGATTTTGCCCAAAGTTGCAGCAAGCGCTGGTTCTACGTATTCGGCAAAAAGCGGTGCAAAAATAAAAAGTCCAAACATGCCATAAATAATCGATGGAACAGCCGCCAAAAGCTCAACTGCTGTGCCCAATGGTCTACGCAAGTAACCTGGACAAAGTTCTGTGAGGAATACGGCAATACCAAAACTCAGAGGTACCGCTATGAGGAGAGCAATGACTGAAGTGACTACAGTGCCGTAGATAGCGATAAGACCGCCAAACTCGCCATTCACAATATCCCATTCTTGGGTGATGAAAAATGCGGGGCCAAAAGTATGTAAGGCTGGCCATGCATTCATGACAAGCGATACCAAAATACCCATCAAGGCAATCAGTACAGACAAAGCAAAGAATTGTGTGATTCCATGAAACAAAAAGTCTTGCACTCTTTGTAACTTAGCTATCCTCAGTGCTTGTGGGGTTGGCGCGGAATGAGATTGCGTTATATCCATCATATTTTTGATTATTCAATGTTGAAACAGCTCCATATGGCTATGGAGCTGTTCATCAGGGAGTGCTTGAGGGCAATCCAGGATTATTTCGTGATGATCTTGGTAAATACATTCTTGCGAATAAAGTCAGTGGTAGCGTCAGGCATAGGAACGTAGTCCAATTCTTCAGCCATTTTCTTGCCTTCTTTGAATGCAAACTCAAAAAACTTAAGTACTTCTGCAGAGTTAGCCTTGTTCTCTGGCTTCTTGTACATCAAAATAAAAGAGGCACCAGTAATAGGCCATGATTTTGCACCTGAAGCATTGGTAATAAAGGTCCCCATTCCAGGAATCTTTGCCCAATCAGTACCAGCAGCAGCAGCTGAGAATGTCAAATCATCGGGGGCTACAAAATTACCATCCTTATTTTTTAAGGAAATATAAGTCATCTTATTTTTCTTGGCGTAAGCGTACTCAACGTAACCAATAGAATTTTTAACGCGCGTAACGTTTGCAGCAACACCCTCATTTCCCTTTCCACCAACAGTAGAAGCCGCAGGCCATTTAACATTGGCGCCTGAGCCAACAGAATCCTTAAACAGGGCGCTAGTCTTGGCCAGGTAATCAGTGAAGATGGCAGTAGTACCTGAGCCGTCTGCACGAGTTACAACTGTAATAGGGCCAGAAGGAATCTTTACGCCAGGATTCATGATGGCAATTCGTTTATCACCCCAATCAGAGATGACGCCCTGGAAAATATCTGCCAAAGTTGGGCCGTCTAGCTTGATTTCTCCAGGCTTTACGCCGTCCACGTTAATAACGGGAACTACACCACCAATAATTGCTGGGAATTGAACCAGCCCATCCGCTTCGAGATCTTCATACTTAACTGGGTTATCAGATGCACCAAAATCAACGGTTTTGGCTTTAATTTGCTTGATTCCGCCAGATGAACCAATAGATTGGTAATTTAAGTTTGAGCCGGTTTTTGCTTTGTAGGCTTCAGCCCACTTTGCATAAATTGGATACGGAAATGTTGCGCCTGCACCAGTCATATCCACTGCAAATGCAGATGGAGCAAGTGAAATAGCGCCAATAATCAGCGCTTTTTTCAAGAAAGATTTCATGTGATCAGTCCTTAAATTGAGGTAACGCAACATCGCGATACAGAAACGATACGACCCTACTGTGACGCTTTCGTGACAGTTTCTCTTTTTAACAAAATAGTTAATAAAAACATAGGGTTAAATAAGATAACTAAGGCCTAATACCAGCGTGCTGCGAGTTTAAAAAACTTGCTAAATGAAGCCATAAATTCATATTTAAATGATTTTTTTGAGCCTCAAGGCGCCATAAACAGCTGCACCCGCAATAGACATCAGGGTCATCACTTCAAAAAAAGAGCCCTTAAGTCCTGGAAGGTCTTCCATATTCATCCCCATGATTCCGCTCAGCAGTGTCATTGGGAGAAAAATCACCGTCATCACAGATAGCACATGTAAATTTTTGGCATTAAATTCAGCAACATGTGCTGCTTGCTCATCCTGGAGCAACTTAGCTCGGTCATAGAGGCTAGAAATTTCTTGAGCCAAATAGCTCAGCAGATCCAAATCATCATTCAGGCGATTTTTGTCCTCGTCGCCAAACCAGTAAGGCAAACGCTTTAAAAGGCGATGTAAAGCAACTAATTCTGGTGAGAAATGCCTTCTCAGGCGACTACAGTGCATTCGAATTCGGCCAAGCGTTTCATGCTCTGGAAATTCCCTACCCTTTAGTAATTTTTCTTCCAATTCATCCATATTTTCAGACAGATGAACTAGTAGCGATCGTAAGTATTCCGCTCGTAAATCCAGCAGCTCATGGAAAAGTTCGATAGTTGAGCTCGGATGGATATTGCCGCTTCTGAGCTCATAACGTAGACTGTCTGTGGTTCTGAGGGGGTTGTTTCGCAATGAGACCATCAGTCTAGGGGTAACAATTGCCCATAAAGTTCCCAAACTAGAGTCGCCACGCTCCTCCCCAAACTCTTGTTGAAAATCATTCATCACCATTAGCAAACAATCATCCAACTTCTCTATTCGCTCTAAGCGACTGACATTTACACCCTCCTCAATCATTTCGACAACGCGCTCAGGAATGAGAGGTGTATCTACCAGCCAACGTTGAATTTGAGTATTAGACAGGTTAAGGTGAAGCCAAACCGATAGACAAGGATCTTCAAGTGCGCTGGGTATTTCAAATAATGGGATTTCGTATCCGCTGCCGATTTGCGGCATTGCCCATGCGAATACAACACCTGCGACTGGAAATGGTTTATTGATAATCTCGGCTGACATCCTAAAATTGTAAGTCAGCAAATCGAGCGCTCAGTTTATGACTGACATCAAATTGTCACTCAATTGTTATAAACAGAACAATTAGACTGGAGTTAGCAACACGATATGTACCGCATATTGATATGCACCCTGCTCTCATGCATGCCGCAGCTTGCGTTTGGATTTGAGCCTTTAAATACTGATGATGCCGGAACCGTTAAAGCCGGAGGCAATCAAATAGAACAATACTTCTTTATGATTAATCGCTCTGGCGGCAATCAACAAGTTGATATTGTGACGCCAGGAGAGGAATATACAGGCCAGTCAAGTGCCAAAGCCCTTCCATTTACCTACACTAGAGGTATTGAAAATGATCTAGAAGCTTCTATTTCAGCCACCTACTACAACACCCCTAATGGAAATTTTTCTAAAGTTACAAACTATGTAATTGCGAGTAAGTGGCGGTTTTATGAGAACACAGAGGAGCAATATGCTCTAGCAATAAAACCGACTTTAGTGCTCCCCTCAAGCAAACAACAACAAGTAGCAGGCCTTGGCTTAGCTGCTATGAATTATGGCTTGAACTTAATCGCCTCAAAGTATTGGAGCGAAATTGAAGTTCACCTCAACGCAATCTATATGCGATCACCTTACAATACAAACTACAACGTAGGCTATGGTGCCGACCCCAATCGCACAAATATCTTTTTAGTCTCGGTAGCGCCAGTATGGGCAATAAATCAAAATCTCAAGCTGGCACTAGATATAGGGGCAAGCACAAATCCCCCAACTACAGAGCAATATCTCAGTCACTATGCTCTTATTGCTGGAATTTACTCCCTAACAAATGACATCGATCTAGGTATATCCTATATGCGCACAGGCATGAACTATGGAGAAACTTTTGCATTGCAGCAATCAAGTGCGACCAGAAGTGAAGTAGGCATTACTTGGAGATTTTGAGGCCTGGTTTGCATTTATGAAGTTGACACAATAAGGTAGCAAACTACTTGATACCGTCAATGCAATCATTGGAGTATTTGTTATGCATTATCAAATCATTCCGTTAGAAATGGGTTCTTTAGTAGAGCGGCATATATTTCAGCAGAAAAATAAACAAATTAAGTGTGGAATGGTTTGGAAACTCGGCTCGGTGATCACCCCAACTAAGCCAGACTTCATAAAAAATTACAATCCCAATATGGGCTTTTGTATTGATGACATACCCGGAGGAGAAATCAGCAAAACCTATAGCGGCGAAAAAGTCATTTACTTTTCAGAAACTATCACCGAAGATGAGCAAGACAAACTAACGGATATTTTTTATCAGAGCGGCAAAAAATGCTCCAAGAATTATGGAGATGAATTTTGTGAGCTAGGCTGGAGTCTGATCAGCTCAAAATCCTTTATTTTTGGAGAGTTAGAGATTAAGGAGATGCGAGATACCTGCATCAGGTATAAATAGTCATGAACCTGCTTAAATTACTACTTACCCTACTGCTTGCGTCAAGCTCAATATCAGTCCATGCCCATTCATTTGATCCATTTAAATTTATTGCGCTTGGGGATATGCCTTATACCATTCCGGAAGACTACGTTCGTTATGAACAACTGATTAAGGCGATTAACGGAAAAGATCCCAGCTTTAGTATTTTTGTTGGGGATACAAAATCCGGCTCAACACCCTGTAGCGATGAAAACAATCAAAAGGTAAAAAATTACTTTGATCAGTTTGCATCACCATTGGTGTATAGCATTGGAGATAATGAGTGGACTGATTGCCACAGAGCACTTGCAGGCTCCTACGATCCAATTGAAAGACTGGGAAAGCTGAGGTCTACATTTTTTAGCAACAGGGAATCCCAGGGACATCGACGCTTAATATTAAATAGACAGGCTGATAGCGATCCGCGATTCTCGAAGTTTGTAGAGAATTCGTATTGGGTAAAAAATCATATTATTTTTGTAAATTTACACATTCCGGGATCCAATAATAATTTTGAACGTAATCAAGAGGCAATCTCTGAATATAGAGAGCGAAATACTGCAAATATCGAGTGGATAAAGCAAATGTTTGCAAAAGCTAAGTCAAATGAATATGTGGGAATCGTGTTCGCTTTTCAGGCAGATATATTCTATTCACTTAGGCAAGCTACTGAGTTAGATAGCGGCTATAAAGATTCTTTGGAAGCCTTCACCATCGGATCTCAGGAGCTGAGGAAGCCAGTGCTTCTAATTCATGGCGACAGTCATCGCCTCATTATTGATCAACCCCTCAAATCGAGCCATCAAGACGAGGTGATAGAGAATGTGATTCGACTAGAGGTAATGGGTGATAAACAGATTCAAGCTGTTGAAATCACCGTTAATCCCAAGGCAGAGCAGCCATTTGGATTTACACCGCTACTGCTCAAGCAAAATATGAGAAATCCAATGCCTTAGATATGTCAAGCAACAGGAATTAAATCGGCAATACTCTTAGCAGAGCTCATCGCCTGATCAGCATCTTTGGTTTCAACCATCACTCTCAGCAATGGTTCAGTCCCAGAGGCACGAATAAGCACCCTACCAATATCCTTAAGCTCGTTTTCGACTTTAGTAATCTGCTTTTTGAGTACTTCGTCTGCTTTCCAGTTGTAACCCTGCTTAAATTTCACATTTAAGAGCACCTGCGGGAAGAGCTTTACTGAATCCAGTAGCTGCGCCAAGCTCTTCTTGTTTTGACTCATCGCCGCTAAGACTTGCAGTGCCGCAATCGTGCCATCCCCAGTCGAGTGCTGGTCTAAGCACAGCAAGTGGCCAGAACCTTCACCACCAATAATCCAGCCTTTGAGCTTTAACAACTCCAAAACATATCGGTCGCCAACATTTGAACGCTCAAATCCAATGCCTAAATCTTTAATGGCGTTCTCAACGGCTAAATTCGTCATCAGGGTGCCAATGACACCACCCAGTTTCTCGCCGCGATCAAGGCGATCTTTAGCCAAAACAAAAAGGAGCTCATCGCCATTAAACAATCTTCCCGTGGCATCAACCATCTGAAGGCGATCTGCATCACCATCGAGCGCAATACCTAAATCTGCTTTTTCTTCTTTTACTTTAGCAATCAGCGCGCCTGGAGCGGTAGCACCACAACCATCGTTAATGTTTCTACCATCAGGATGAACACCGATGGCAACTACTTCAGCACCAAGCTCATGAAATACGTGAGGAGCTGTGTGGTATGCAGCGCCATTCGCACAATCTACTACTAGCTTTAAACCCTTGAGATTTAATTCCCCTGGAAAGGTAGATTTACAGAATTCAATATAACGCCCTGCTGCATCATCTAAGCGAAAGGCTTTACCCAACTCTTTGGAGCTAACGCACCCCATGGGTTTTCCTAGTTCAGCCTCAATAGCCAATTCAAACTCATCTGATAGTTTGTCGCCATTTGCAGAGAAAAACTTGATGCCGTTATCTTGATATGGGTTATGGGAAGCAGAAATGACAATGCCTGCAGATAATCGCAATGCCTTAGTAAGGTAGGCAACGCCAGGAGTAGGAATAGGTCCGCAAAGCATGACGTCTACTCCAGCTGCAGCAAAACCAGCCTCTAAGGCAGCCTCCAATAGATATCCAGAAACACGCGTATCTTTACCAATCAAGATTTGGCAACGCTCGCCTGGTTTTGCATCTCGGGTCAATACTTTCCCGGCTGCATAGCCTAGACGGGTCATGAATTCCGGAACAATCGGAAATTGACCTACCTCGCCGCGAATACCATCTGTACCAAAGTATTGTTTTTTCATGAATGTCATTATAAAACTTAGAAACAGGCCTAGTTTGGACTCAGCCCTCGGTATTAACAGCCTCCCAAAGCTTTAAGGCGTCGACAGTCTCCGGTACATCGTGCACCCTCACAATCTTGGCACCTCGATCTGCTGCCATGATCGCCGCCGCAACACTGGGAGCAACGCGCTCATTGGTGTCTTTACCAGTGATTTTTCCGATCATCGACTTACGGGATATACCGGCCAGAACTGGATAACCCAGTTCTCCAAAGCTGTGAAAGTTGGTGAGCATATTGAGGTTGTGCTCAAGGCTTTTACCAAAACCAAAACCAGGATCGATAGCAATGCGCTCATATGCAACACCTTGCGCTATTAGAAGATCCGCGCGCTCTTTCAGAAACTGCTTAACCTCAGCCATCACATCTCGGTATTCTGGATTAAATTGCATGGTTACTGGGTCGCGTTGCATATGCATGAGAACAATGCCGCAGTTGGCATTTTCAAGTACGGCATTGATAGCACCCTCTTGTCTGAGCGCCCAAATATCATTCACACAATCTACACCGGCATTCAGCGCGTAGCGCATCGTTTCTGCTTTATAGGTATCAATCGATAAAGGCACGCCACAATCTTTTAAACCCTCGATAACAGGTAATACGCGATCCAACTCTTCCTGAAGCGTTACTGGCTCAGCACCGGGTCTTGTAGATTCACCACCAATGTCAATGAGATCAACGCCATGAGAAATCATCTGCTCAGCTTGGGCTAGTGCATCTTTTACTGTTTTGTATTTGCCACCATCCGAGAATGAATCAGGGGTCGCATTAAGAATACCCATCACAATTGGGCGCTTGCGTTTAGCCAAGTCAAAAAGAAAACGCCCACAACGCCATGTTGTGGGCATCTTTGCAACGCCTTGCTGATCCATCAAACTCTAGCGATTAAGCAGTAGCTGGGGCGCTGCCCGCAGCAGGCCCTGGTGTACCAGCAGAATTGCCGAACTGGGTTGCGGGTGGAGGCTTAGGGGCACGTGGTGGGCGACCTTCCATGATGTCGTTAATTTGCTCGGCATCAATAGTTTCCCATTCAAGCAGAGCGGCAACCATGGCTTCAACCTTATCGCGATTTTGTTCCAGGATTGATTTAGCTAAGGCGTATTGACTGTCAATTAAAGTCCGAATCTCGGCATCCACTTTTTGCTGAGTTAATTCAGATACGGTCTTTGTACTGTTGCGCCCAAAAATACTTTCAGATTCAGTATCCACATACACCATAGTACCCAAGCTATCGCTCATACCGTAACGTGTGACCATATCACGCGCCATCTTAGTCGCACGCTCAAAATCATTAGAGGCACCAGTACTCATGGAATGCAAAAAGACTTCTTCAGCAGCGCGGCCTCCAAACAAAATCGCCAACTCCTCCAACATGCGATCTTTGTAAAGATTGACACGATCAAATTCAGGCAATTGCCATGTAACTCCCAATGCCATACCGCGAGGCATGATAGTGACCTTATGAACAGGGTCAGCCTTGGGCAACACTTTGGCCACCACGGCATGTCCAGACTCGTGATAGGCCGTATTACGACGCTCTTCTTCACGCATAACTGCTGACTTGCGTTCAGGACCCATGTAAATCTTATCCTTGGCGTCCTCGAAATCTTTCATGTCAACTGAGCGTTTGTTACGGCGTGCTGCAAATAAAGCGGCTTCATTCACGAGGTTTGCCAAATCTGCACCCGAGAAACCAGGAGTTCCACGTGCCAATACCGCTGCATTTACATCTGGATCGATGGGTACCTTACGCATATGCACTTGCAAGATTTGTTCGCGGCCACGAATATCTGGCAAACCAACATGGACTTGACGGTCAAAACGACCTGGACGCAACAATGCTTTATCCAAGACGTCTGAGCGATTGGTAGCAGCAACGACGATGACACCGCTATTGCTTTCAAATCCATCCATCTCAACCAACATTTGGTTAAGGGTTTGCTCGCGTTCATCATTACCGCCGCCCATACCGGCACCACGATGACGACCAACTGCATCAATCTCATCAATAAAGATGATGCAAGGAGAATTCTTCTTGGCGTTTTCAAACATATCGCGCACACGTGATGCGCCTACACCAACAAACATCTCGACAAAGTCAGAGCCTGAGATGGAGAAAAAAGGAACTTTAGCCTCACCTGCAATGGCACGTGCCAACAGGGTTTTACCAGTGCCAGGAGGGCCTACCAGCAATACGCCATGGGGAATGCGTCCACCAAGCTTTTGAAATTTTTGCGGATCTTTTAAGAAATCTACAAGCTCATAGACCTCTTCTTTAGCTTCATCGCAACCGGCAACATCAGCAAAAGTGACAGTATTGCTATTCTCATCAATGAGTCGCGCTTTTGATTTTCCGAACGAGAAAGCGCCGCCTTTACCGCCGCCTTGCATTTGGCGCATCATGAAAAACCAAAATCCAATAATCAATAATGTAGGCCCGAGATAGTACAAAGCAGAGACCAGCATATTAGGTTCATCTTCCGCCTTACCAGTTACTTGCACGCCGTACTTCATCAAGTCCCCAACCATCCAAATATCACCCGGAGAGATGATGGAATATTTATTGCCATCAGCAGGGGTAACTTGCAACGTGCGGCCTTGCACGTCAACGCGCTTCACTTTGCCAGCCTTGGCATCGTCCATGAATTGTGAGTACGTGACTTGATTCTGTTCTTTGGGCTTATCAAACTGCTTAAAGACAGTAAAAAGCACCAAGCCCACAATGAGCCACACACCGATTTTTTGGAACATATTGCTGTTCAAAATTGAGTCCTTTTCTGGAGTAAACCAGGAGTTAAAGCGAATCGCTACCTAAGTATTTGATTCTACTACCAGCCTTTTTCAAGGGCTAATGCAGTATTTATTTAATAAACC
Organism: Polynucleobacter sp. UK-Kesae-W10; assembly: GCF_018881575.1. Lineage (GTDB taxonomy): Bacteria > Pseudomonadota > Gammaproteobacteria > Burkholderiales > Burkholderiaceae > Polynucleobacter. The sequence continues at coordinate 134,630 of NZ_JACVQB010000003.1, forward strand.
CATGTATTTCAGGGGGTTATTGAGCTAATTGATATGGTTTTAAAGCTTATTTTGGAGGCTTTAAGTTCCGACCCAGCAAAAAGATCTCCGAGGAGCGGGCCCGTGAAGCCTTTGGCTTGCGGGAGGCCACTGTTTTGAAGACCTTTTTGAAGGACTCCACAATCTGGCTATATCCACTGCCGTTAAAACACTTAATCAGCAAGGCGCCCTCTGGTTTAAGATGCGCAACAGCAAAATCCAAAGCAATTTCTGCCAAAAAAGCCATGCGCGCGGCATCAGCAACACCGACCCCAGATAAATTGGGTGCCATATCTGATAGCACCAAGTCGACCTTGCCTTCGGCACTTTTAGGCAATAAAGCCTCCAAGGCTTTCAAACCCTCTTCCTCACGAAAGTCGCCCTGTATAAAACTGACGTCTGCAATATCTTCCATTGGCAGAATATCGATCGCAATGATCTGTCCATCTGGCTTGCCGGATTCAATCTGTGGATTGTGTTTGCCTAGTTCTGTGAGGCGATTACGCGCGTACTGAGACCAGCTGCCTGGTGCGCTACCCAAGTCAACAATAGTCATACCTGCTTTAATCAGATGATCTTGCTCGTCAATTTCACTGAGCTTATAAACCGCCCTTGCTCTGTAGCCCTCTTTTTGAGCCATCTTTACATAGGGATCGGTTAGATGATCCTGCAACCAACTTTTATTAAATTTATTCTTTGCCACAACTTACCCACTTTCAAGCAGCTATTTTCCTAGTTTCCGCCTCCTAAAGCAAAAGGAATTGACTTAAATATGCCTAAATTGATCCTAAATCAGGGCTTTTAGCACTCAATGCTCTATCATCGATGCCATGACTGCACTAACCATTACCCCCGCACAACGCAAATCCCTCAAAGCCGATGCCCATGACTTAAGTCCTGTCGTAATGGTTGGTGGCGATGGATTAACGCCGGCCGTTATCAAGGAAGCTAAGCTAGCTATTGGCCACCACGGCTTAATTAAGATTCGTGTTTTTGGCGATGATCGTGAAGCACGTGTAGCAATCTATGAGGAGTTATGCGACAAGCTCAATGCAGCTCCCGTACAGCACATTGGCAAACTCTTAGTGCTTTGGAAGCCAAAAGACATTGTCGATGAAGCTTATGCAAATTTAGGGCGCTCAAGCAAACAGACTAAGAAGTCTTTACAAGCACCCCGTACTAAGCGCCAACCAAATCGTGCACCAACTAAAGCTGGTGTTCGCACCAGCAGCTCTGAGCGCTCTGATCGCCGCTCTGCATCCAATAAGTCTCCATTTGAGAGAGCTGCAGCGGTGAAGTCTGCAACACCCAAAAAACGAGTGCTGCGCTCCGAAGCTGCTGAGTCCAAAATTGGCTGGTCATCTCCAGGATATCGCAAGGCAATTGCGGCACCTGCCCCCATCAAGAAGCGCAAGGTTCGGATGAGTAGCACCAAAAAGAAATCACTGGGGTCGTGATTTCACACCAACTATCCTACAATCAATGAACGCCGCTAGTCGGCGTTTTTTGTTGCCTGCCAAACAAGCAATAAACCCAGCGCCGCTTGGATCAAGAACAAAATACTAGAAAAGCGATGCAAAAGATTGAACAGCTCTGCGTAGCTAGATTCTCTTACTGAAAGACCCAAAAGCAGAGCCTGGTCTCTCAGGGAATTCATCCAGGGAATGATGATGAAGGCGGCGCCTATGGCGCAGGCTAACATACCCGATAGAACCCATCGGCCAAAACGATATGATTTCAGGCCTTGTCGAACCAGGCGGTTAGCCATCACCATTAAAAATGCACTTAAGCCCACACTGCTATAGGCACTGATCTTAAAAAGGTTGGCAGCAACTAGGCCTGCTACTTGACGATCGCCAAGACTGGCAAACAAAACGGGGACTACAAAAAAACCAATGGTAAGAAAGCTGCCAACCCAAAGCCCAGAAACGCATGAGAAAACTCTCTGGGTTTGGGTGCGCGCCATTAAATATATTTGACCGCTAAGATTTCAACTTCGCGATTGCCACCAGGCGCTTGAACCGCAACGACATCACCCTCTTCCTTACTAATTAAAGCGCGTGCTATGGGAGAGCTAATGGAGATCTTGTTAGAAGCAATATCAGCCTCATCATCACCAACAATTTGGTAAGTGAATTTGGTGCCATCTTCGAGATCTTCTAAATCAACGGTAGCCCCAAACACAACGCGGCCGGAGACATCTAGTGAGGATGGATCAATAATTTGAGCAGCTGAAAGCTTGCCTTCAAGCTCTTGAATGCGACCCTCAATAAAGCCTTGCTTTTCTTTAGCAGCGTCGTACTCGGCATTCTCAGAGAGGTCTCCTTGAGCTCGAGCTTCAGAGATGGCATTAATGACTGCAGGACGTTCAACGTGCTTTAAGCGATGCAGCTCCTCTTTCAGGAGTTCTGCACCGCGTTTGGTAATGGGGATTGTGCTCATGCTACTAACCTAACTTAAATTGAAGCGCAAAACGCGCCGGTAAATTTAATTTTAGATTAAATGAGCGCCCGATGTAAGCTTTGCAAGGAATAAACCTCTAAAGACTCTTTGCTGCCATTTTGTGAAGCCAGCAGGCCATCCATTACTGCACGGGCCGCGCTAATCGTGGTGTAGTAAGTCACGCCATTAGCCTGAGCACTTGTGCGAATAGATCTAGAGTCTGCAATCGCTGTACGGGTCTCATCTACAGTCGTAAACACCAAGGAAATCTCACCATTTTTGATGAAATCAACAATGTGCGGACGGCCATCCTTCACCTTATTTACCAAGCGAACTGGTAAGCCTGCAGCCTCAATGGCGGCTGCCGTACCTTTTGTAGCAACCATCGGGAAGCCCAATTGGTGCAAGAGCTTGGCAACCTCAACCGCTTTCGGCTTATCGCTATCCTTCACGGTTAGAAGAACAGTTCCACTCTTAGGCAATTTGATGCCAGCGCCTAACTGAGACTTGAAAAGCGCTTCGCCAAAGGTTTTGCCTACGCCCATCACCTCACCTGTTGAACGCATTTCAGGTCCAAGGATAGGATCGATTCCAGGGAATTTATTAAATGGGAATACTGCTTCTTTTACTGAGAAGTATGGAGGCTTCACTTCTGACTGGATACCCTGTTGAGCAAGTGTCTGACCAACCATACAGCGTGCTGCAATCTTTGCCAACTGCAAGCCAGTGGCCTTTGACACAAACGGAACAGTACGCGAAGCACGCGGGTTAACTTCGAGCACGTAGATAACATCTTTACCATCGACATTCTGGATTGCAAACTGCACGTTCATCAGGCCAATAACGTTTAAGCCCTTGGCCATTGCAGCGGTTTGACGCTTGATTTCCTCAACGGTAGCATCTGAAAGTGAATATGGCGGCAATGAACACGCTGAGTCACCGGAGTGAACTCCGGCCTGCTCGATATGCTCCATTACGCCACCAATAAATACTTTTTCGCCATCACTGATGCAATCCACATCACATTCAATCGCATCATTTAAGAAGCGATCTAATAACACTGGCGAGTCATGAGAAACCTTCACTGCTTCGCGCATGTAACGCTCTAAGTCACGACCATCATGAACAATCTCCATAGCGCGACCACCTAAAACATAGGATGGGCGAACGACCAATGGATAACCAATTTCTTCTGCAAGCTTGAGGGCCTCTTCTTCGGTACGGGCAGTACGGTTAGGAGGCTGACGCAAACCAAGATCTTGCAATAATTTCTGGAAACGCTCACGGTCTTCAGCAGCATCAATCATGTCTGGTGAAGTACCGATAATCGGTACTCCATTGCGCTCTAAATCCAATGCGAGCTTCAAAGGAGTTTGGCCACCGTATTGAACAATGACGCCCTTTGGCTTCTCTTTGGCAACGATCTCCAGCACATCTTCTAGCGTTAATGGCTCAAAATACAGACGATCAGATGTATCGTAGTCGGTAGAAACCGTTTCTGGGTTGCAATTAACCATAATGGTTTCATAACCATCATCACGCATTGCTAAGGCTGCATGCACGCAGCAGTAATCAAACTCAATACCCTGACCAATACGATTTGGTCCACCACCCAAAACCATGATCTTGTCTTTGTTAGTTGGGCGAGATTCGCATTCGCCATGCTCTGCCTCGTATGTGGAATACATATAAGCAGTATTTGTAGAGAACTCTGCAGCACAGGTATCCACACGCTTATAAACCGGCACCACTTTTAAGCGATGACGTGCCGCGCGCACAGAAGATGCGTCAATTCCAAGCAACTTAGCCAAGCGACGATCAGAAAAACCTTTTTGCTTTACAAAGCGCAACTCTGCAGCAGACAAACTATCAATTTTGCGTTGCTTAAGCTCAGCTTCAATGGTGATGAGCTCTTCGATTTGCTCCAAGAACCATGGATCAACTTTGGTTTCGTTGTAAATCTCATCCAAGCCCATGCCCATACGGAAGGCATCAGCCAAATACCAGATGCGATCGGGTCCGGGCTCATTGATTTCATTAATGATGTCATCAAGATCGGTTGAAACTTCATCTAAGCCGTCAACACCAACCTCTAGTCCGCGCAAAGCCTTTTGGAAAGATTCTTGGAATGTTCGACCGATGGCCATCACTTCACCAACAGACTTCATTTGTGTAGTTAAACGAGAATCTGCTTGGGGGAATTTCTCAAAAGCAAAGCGTGGAATCTTAGTAACAACGTAGTCAATCGAAGGTTCAAATGATGCTGGTGTTGCACCACCAGTGATGTCATTCTTCAATTCATCTAGGGTGTAACCCACAGCGAGCTTGGCTGCAATCTTCGCAATTGGGAAGCCAGTAGCCTTGGAGGCCAAAGCAGATGAACGAGACACGCGAGGATTCATCTCAATCACAATCATGCGTCCATCAACTGGGTTAATGGAGAACTGTACGTTAGAACCGCCAGTATCCACACCGATCTCGCGCAATACTGCGATCGATGCATTCCGCATCAATTGATATTCTTTATCCGTCAATGTTTGTGCTGGTGCAACCGTAATGGAGTCGCCGGTATGCACGCCCATAGGATCTAAGTTTTCAATCGAACAAACAATAATGCAGTTGTCATTACGATCTCGCACCACTTCCATCTCGAATTCTTTCCAACCCAGTAGTGACTCTTCAATCAAGAGCTCTCGCGTTGGGGACAAATCAAGGCCGCGCTTGCAAATCTCTTCAAACTCTTCACGGTTATAGGCAATACCACCACCTGATCCACCCATAGTGAATGAAGGACGAATGACTACCGGGAAACCTGAACTTCCGGTTTCTTGTTGAATACGTTGCTGCACCTCATGCGCCTCATCCATAGAATGGGCAATGCCAGATTTAGCGGAACCTAGACCAATTTTGGTCATGGCATCCTTAAACTTCTGACGGTCTTCTGCTTTATCGATCGCTTCTGGAGAGGCGCCAATCAACTCGCAACCGTACTTCTCTAAAACGCCGTGGCGATGCAAATCCAAAGCGCAGTTCAATGCGGTTTGGCCGCCCATGGTTGGCAAAATAGCATCGGGGTTTTCGGTGGCGATAATACGCTCAACGACCTCCCAAGTAATCGGCTCGATGTAAGTCACATCTGCCATTTCTGGGTCTGTCATGATGGTTGCAGGATTGCTGTTGACCAAGATGACTTTGTAGCCCTCATCACGCAATGCTTTGCAGGCTTGTGCTCCAGAGTAGTCAAACTCGCATGCCTGACCAATCACAATCGGGCCTGCACCAATAATCAGAATGCTCTGAATGTCGCTACGCTTAGGCATTATTTGCCCTCCTTCTTACTAGCACCGGCAGCATTCATGAGCTCCACAAAACGGTCGAATAAATAAGCAATGTCGTGCGGACCTGGCGAAGCTTCAGGATGACCCTGGAAGCACAGCGCAGGTTTATCTTTCCAGGCAAGACCCTGTAAAGAACCGTCAAACAATGAAATATGGGTAACGCGAATATTGTCTGGCAAGGTCTTTGCATCAACAGCAAAGCCATGATTCTGTGAAGTGATGGCAACGCGCCCAGTATCTAAATCTTTTACTGGATGGTTAGCGCCATGATGACCAAACTTCATCTTCAAGGTTTTTGCTCCGGCAGCCAAGCCCATAATCTGATGGCCCAAGCAAATACCAAATGTTGGAATGCCTTGATTAATAATTTCTTTTGCTGCAGCAATAGCGTAATCGCAAGGTTCCGGGTCGCCAGGGCCATTCGAGAAAAACACGCCATCCGGGTTCATAGCAAGCACTTCAGCTGCACTCGTTTGCGCTGGAACAACTGTAAGCTCACAACCACGCTCGGTGAGCATGCGCAAAATATTGCGCTTCACGCCAAAGTCATAGGCAACAACTTTTTTAGTAGACTTGGTTTTATCAAGTGTTCTATATGCAGGTTTGCCATCTGGGCCATGTAAATCCCATTCAGCTTCACGCCATTCGTAAGGCTTTTTGGTAGTAACCACTTTTGCTAAGTCTAAGCCAGCCATACCCGGAAAAGCCTTGGCTAGCTCTAAAGCTTTCATGCCAAGAGCTTCATAGTCATCACCCAGCTTGCCAGCCACAATCGCACCAGATTGGGCACCTTTGTCACGCAGAATGCGGGTGAGCTTGCGGGTGTCAATGCCAGCAATACCTACGATGCCAGTATTACTGAGGTAGCTGTCTAAGCCTTCTTCAGAGCGAAAGTTGGAAACGCGTTTTGGCAGATCTTTAATGACCAAGCCAGCTGCATGAATTTGATCGGATTCCGCATCCTGGGCATTTACACCAACATTACCGATATGAGGGTAAGTTAAGGTAACGATTTGACGTGAGTAACTAGGATCAGTAATGATCTCTTGATATCCAGTCAATGCGGTATTAAAAACGACTTCGCCAGAAGTTTCGCCAGGGGCGCCAATACTAAATCCGGGAAAGACAGTGCCGTCGGCTAGAGCCAACACGGCAAGAGGAAAAGAAGGAAGCAAGGGTGACAAACCATCTCCAGTCCCTGCTCCATCCGACGCTCAAAACCCCCAAAAAGACCAACCCGGGGCTTGTTTATGCGGGAGGTGAGTGTCTTTAAGCGCTAGGGTATTTAATTAGTTTCGAACCTTGCAATGATACCAGTTTTGCTCGTAAACCCTTGAATCCCTGACTAAATGGGCGCCAGAGGAAGATCTCCTCCCCAAAGCCCGGGGCTGGGGAGGTTTTTTACAGTTTTAGGCTACAGCACTTTGCTCAATGATGGTCTTAATTTGAGCCAAGACGTTTTGATCTTCCATCGTGCTGATATCGCCAGGATCGCGACCCTCAGCAACCGCCTGCAAGGCGCGCCGAACAATCTTGCCTGAACGCGTCTTTGGCAAGGCGGTGACGACGTATACGCGTCCTGGGCGGGCAATGGCACCTAACTGGCTATCCACGGTTTTCATACATTCTTTTTCCAAATTCTCCGCTTTAGAGGCGTCTTTCGGGATTACAAAAGCAATGGCAGCCTGCCCTTTGAGTTTGTCCTCAATACCTACTACAGCAACTTCAGAAATGTTTGGATGGCTAGAAATACTCTCTTCAATCTCACGCGTACCAAGGCGGTGGCCTGCAACGTTAATGACGTCATCGGTACGACCTAGAATAAAGAAGTAGCCGTCTTTGTCTTTAATACCCCAGTCAAATGTAGAGTAGATCAACTTGCCAGGAATGGTTTCCCAATAGGTGCTCACAAAACGCTTGTCATCACCCCACACTGTCTGCATGCAGCCAGGAGGCAATGGGCCCTCAATGGCGATGACGCCTTTTTGATCTGGGCCCAACTCTTCAGAGGTCGCATCGTCAAGCAGCTTCATGTTGTAGCCAAATGAAGGGACACCTGGCGATCCAAATTTATGCGGCATGACTTCTACACCACGCTGGATTGCCAGCATCGGCCATCCCGTTTCGGTTTGCCAGTAGTTGTCGACAATCGGCTTTTTAATTGCATCATGAATCCAACTTGCAGTTGGCTCATCGAGTGGCTCACCCGCCAAGAACAAAGCGCGCAATTTTGAAAGATCATGCTTAGTCAAGAATGCAGGATCTTGTTTCTTTAGCACGCGCACTGCGGTTGGTGCTGAGAACATCACGGAGACGTTGTACTTTGCTACCAACTCCCACCAAATACCAGCATCAGGACGCAATGGTGTTCCTTCATACATGATGGTTGCCATACCACTGAGCAATGGCGCATAAATAATGTAACTATGACCCACTACCCATCCAATGTCAGATGTACAGAACATAGTCTCACCTGCATTACCGGTGAAAATATGTTTCATAGAAGCTGCTAGGGCAACAGCATAGCCACCAGTATCCCGTTGCACACCCTTTGGCTTGCCGGTGGTACCCGATGTATACAGAATGTATGAAGGATGAGTAGCATCAACCCACTCCACCGGAACGATATCATTCAAGTGTTTTTGACGCTCTGTTGCGTAATCTAAATCACGACCCGCAACCGTTGTGAATTCCGTCAAACCGCGATTCACAATCAAGACCTTCTCAGGCTTATAGCTCGCCAATTTAATGGCTTCATCCAACAATGGCTTATAAGGAACTGCTTTGCCACCGCGCGCGCCTGCTTCAGCAGTCACAATCATTTTAGGTTGCGCATCATCAATGCGAGAAGCCAGACTATGAGAAGCAAAGCCTCCAAATACAACTGAGTGAATAGCGCCGATACGGGCACACGCGAGCATGGCAAAACAGGCTTCAGCAATCATCGGCATGTAGATCAATACGCGATCGCCTTTCTGAATACCATTGGCCTTATAGATCGCAGCCATACGATTCACTTCCTCGTAGAGCTCTTGATAGGTATAGGCTTTTTCAAGATTAGTTTCCGTAGAAACCGCTACCAAGGCAATTTGATTGGGACGCTCTTTGGCATGTCGATCAACTGCGTTATAGCAAAGATTGGTAAGGCCACCCTCAAACCATTTTGCAAATGGCGGATTATCGTAATTCAGTACTTTGTTAAAAGGTTTTTCCCAATGAATTAACTTTGCCTGCTCACCCCAAAATCCATCTGGGTCTTTAATTGAGCGTTCGTGATGTGCTTTATAGGACATGGTCAACCTAATCTAAATGTACGAAATTACTGGTTTTTGCTCGCCCCCTTTGCGCTGGTTTTGCTACTTGGGGACACCGAACTAGCATTTTTCGCAGATTTTGCAAGCCCTGTCGATGCGGATTTATGCTGAGATGCAGCATTTTTTGATGAAGAATTACCCTTAGAGGCGGCATTTTGTACTCCTTTTGAGGGTTCACACTTCACAGCCTTGGCGCCTTTTGAGCTTTTGGCGCCTTTACTATTTTTGGCAGGCGCAGAACATTTTGGTTGCGGTGGGGGTGGCTTTTCTAGGCTGAGGCTAGCGTTATCTGCCATGGCCGATGAAACATCGCCTGAATGACCATTGGATTTGGGGATCAATACTGTTGAGCCTGCTTTAATCCGCATCCCTTTTGGAATGCCGTTAACTTGCCTTAAAGCCTCCGCATCTACGCCAAGCGTTTTAGCGGCCTGATCCACATTCTCAGTTTTACTCACTTTCACTGCTGTCCAGGTTGAAAGCGGTTTGTTGTAGCGCTTTAGATTCTCTTGAAATATTTCTGCATGACCAAACGGCAAAAGTATTTGCTGGTTCGCATTACTCAGAATCACGGGTTTATTAAATGAAGGGTTTAAGCTTTGAAATTCTTCCGGTGGAATTTCTGCCAACTTAATCGCCAAGGCAACGTCAATATCGTTACCTACATCAACTGCTACAAAGTACGGGTGATTTTCAAGCTCCGGCAACACAATTCCATAGGCCGATGGATCGAGCACAATTTGGCGATAAGCCATCAATTTGGGTACGTAATTACGAGTTTCACGAGGTAGCGTCAGACTCTCATAGTCAGTAGGTAAGCCTTGCGCAAGGTTTCGCTTTTGGGCTTTCAAAATATTGCCTGCTCCCCAGTTATAGGCTGCTAGAGCAAGTTCCCAGCTTCCAAATTGGTTATTTAAACGCTGCAGGTAATCTAAAGCGGCATCGGTTGATTGCAAAACATCGCGTCGTTCATCACGAAATACGTTTTGCGTCAATTGAAAGTCTTTTCCAGTGGCAGGCATAAATTGCCATAAGCCCACTGCTTTCGCATTGGATTTAGCATTGGTGACAAATGCGCTTTCCACAAATGGCAGTAATGCAATCTCAGTTGGCATATTGCGTGCATTGACCTCTTGCACGATATAAAACAAATAACGTGAAGAGCGAGCCATGGAGCGATTGACATAGTCAGGGCGACTGCTTAACCAACGCACCTGCTCAATCTCTAAAGGACTATTCATGGGCTCCATCTGAAAGCCATCCCGAATACGAAGCCATAAGTTATCTGAAGGTGCATACACCTTACTGACTGACTGATTCTTTAAATTGACGCGAGTCGCTTTAGATGAACGAGGGCTCCCTTTTACAGGCGTATCAGAGGACCACTCACCGGTGCTAGCGCAACCCGACAGAAAAACGGCAATCAATATTGCCGCGTATATCAAGCGCATTAAAACCGGTCTTTCCAAGCACGTATTACAGCCAATACATGAGCGGGGGTTGGTAAATCAACTTGTCCTGAAATCGTTTTTGCAGATGCCTGAACCTCGGCTTGATCACAGCGCATAAAAGGATTGACCTGCAATTCTTGGCCAATAGTAGTCGGCAATGTTGGCAAACCTTTAGCGCGCAATTCTTGCGCCCTCTGTGACCAGGAAAGCAAATTCACATTATTCGGTTCAACAGCTAATGCAAAGCGAATATTCGATAAGGTGTACTCGTGAGTGCAATAGACCAAAGTATTTTTTGGTAACGCCGCAAACTTTCCTAATGATTGACTCATTTGCGTGGGAGTTCCCTCAAACAAACGACCGCAACCAGATGCAAATAAGGTATCGCCACAAAACAGCATAGGCTCAACCACATTGGCCTGCATATTGGCAAAATAAGCGATGTGGCTCAAAGTATGCCCCGGTACTTCATATACTTTTAGGCTGATGCGTGGTGATTCAATGTCAAGCTTATCGCCTTCTTTTGCAATCTGAGTACGGCCGGGAATATTGTCGCCAACTGGCCCATAAACTGGAATATGAGCCCCCAAAGCCTGCAAAAGATTCAGAATCCCGCCGGTGTGGTCGGCATGGTGATGGGTAATGAGGATACCCTTGAGTGTTAGGCCAGATTTGCTAAGGTACTCCAAAACAGGAGCGGAATCGCCTGGATCAACTACCAATGCACAATGCCCATCATGGATACACCAAATGTAGTTGTCATCAAAAGCGGGGATTGGCCAAACCTGCAATAAAGTATTCTTATCCATATACCGATGATACCAACCCCACCCATTCCCTCGCAGACCCCTGCACCCCCTTGGAGCTCTTGGGAGAAATGGCTGCAATCCCCTCCAGGGCGTTATGTCCTGGGCTGGGAGCAACGGTGCTTCAATCAAATCGTAGCCGATGTATTTGGCTTTCATGCGGTCCAAATTGGCCTACCCCAAATCAATGCGCTTGCCGAAAATCGCATGCCGCTGCAAGCCATTTTGGTGCACTCACATGACAGCCGACAAGAGGCGGCGCGTTTTAACTGGCACCCCATTGAGGGTAGCGCAACGGAATTGCCATTTGCCAATGAAAGCATTGACCTCATTGTTTTGCCCCATGTCCTGGAATTTGCCGCCGACCCTCACCACATCCTTCGGGAGGTAGATCGCGTCTTAAGACCCGAAGGCAGATTAGTGATCTCGGGCTTCAATCCAGCCAGTCTTTGGGGTGCTCGACAGTATCTCAGTAGACTTATTGGCAACCCCTATCTACCTCGAGATGGTCAATTTATTAGCCTCATACGGGTAAAGGATTGGCTGCAACTGCTCAACTACTCTCTCGATCGAGGCCATTTTGGCTGCTATAAATTCCCCTTGCAGGGGCAGTCCGCTATGCAAAGTATGGATTTTTTAGAACCCATGGGCAATCGATGGTGGCCTATTTTTGGGGCAGTATTCTTGGTATCAGCCATTAAACGCCATCAAGGCATCCGCCTGATTGGTCAGGTGGTGCCCAAGCGAGTCGCCCCCATCACTCAATTAGCCCCAGCTGCCGAACGTAATCAGCTAAAGACTAGAAAGACCAAGTAAATTACTGTCATGCCGCATACCGAATCTAGCCACCACAAGCCCCATATCGTGATTTATACCGATGGCGCCTGCAAAGGAAATCCGGGGCCCGGTGGTTGGGGCGCCGTTCTGCGCTCTGGCGGACACGAAAAGCATATTCACGGCGGAGAAAAGCTCACCACGAATAACCGCATGGAAATTAGCGCTGTTATTTTTGCCCTCAAAGCCCTCAAACAACCCAGCTCTGTGGAGCTGTGGACAGACTCCCAATATGTCCAAAAAGGCGTAACCGAATGGCTCGAAGGCTGGAAAAAGCGTGGCTGGAAGACCGCCAGCAAGGATCCCGTGAAAAATGCCGATCTTTGGCAAGAATTGGACTCCCTTCTCCCCGGCCATCAGATCTCCTGGCACTGGGTTCGGGGTCATAACGGCCACCCTGGCAACGAGCTAGCCGATCAGCTTGCCAACAAGGGTGTGGAAGAGTTTTTGCCCTAGGGCTAATAAGCCTGCAGCCCTGCACCAAATAGCGCTCTTATGAGAGAATGAATAGGCTCTAAAAGTGGTCATAAACAGCATTTAAACAATAAAAAACAGAGAAAAACGAGACTGTGTCAAAAATAGAAACTTCACTCGATCAATTGCTTGTGAAATTGGGTCAATTTAAAAATGTTGCTAAAACTCGCTTGTGCGCACTTTGGCAAAAACTCTCTCCACAGGCAGACAAGCTCAAGAAAATAGATTACGCCTCCGCAAAAGCGTTCGTGGTGAAATTTAAATGGCGCCTTTTGCTGGCGCTGATTCTGCTCTATGCAGCTTCAAAAACCTATGATTATTTTTTTCCTGCAGCAGATAAAGCAGGCGGTCCCGTCACTGTAACTACCGTTGTTGTAGAAAAGAAAGATGTCCCGCTCATTATTGAGGCCACAGGCACAATCGTTTCTAACAGTATTGTGGATATCCGCCCCATGGTGACCAATACCGTTGCCAAAATTAGCGTCAAAGATGGTCAGGAAGTAAAAGCTGGCGATCTATTGTTTACCTTAGATGACCGTAACGACAAGGCTAATTATGAAAAACTAAAGGCTTTGGCAGACGATGCGCAAAAGCAATATTTGCGCGCTAAGGAATTGGTTGCCAAAAACTTTATCTCTAAAGCTGGCCTGGAAACGTCTCTGGCTAATGCGAAGTCCGCCCAAGCAGCTGCTCGTGCAGCAGAAGTGCAATTGTCCTTCGATTACATTCGCTCACCGATTGATGGGCGTGCCGGTATCGTGAACGTATTCCCTGGCTCTTTAGTTCAAGCTAGCAATGTGGTGACTACTGCTACTAGCTCGACTGCAACATCTAGCGTTGGATCAATGGTGACAATTACCCAATTAAATCCCATCAATGTGCAGTTTGTAATTCCTGAAAAGGATATTCCCATCATTCTGGAGAATCAGTTAGATGGTGAGGCCATGAATGTCCAAGTGACGATCGGCGAAAACAGTAAAAAAACCTATGAAGGCAAGGTGCTCGTTGTGGATAACCAAGTTGACCCATCCATTGCGGCTGTTAGAGTAAAAGCGCAAATCCCCAATGACTCCATGACTTTGCTCCCGGGGCAATTTGCTCGTGTTTCTTTAATAGCCAATACCTTAAAAGATGCCCTATCAATACCATCCCAGGCGGTTGTGATTAATCCCCGAGGAAAGTTGGTTTACGTTGTTGATAAGGACGGTAAAGCTGTCTCAAAACCCATTAAGGTGGCTTATGAATACCAGGGGTCTTCAGTTGTTACAGGAATTGAAAGCGGAGACAAGGTTGTGGTTGAAGGCAAACAAAATCTTCGTCCCGGCAGTAAGGTGCGGGAAGCAAAAGCAAGTCAAGAGTCTAACCAACCTCCAGCAGTAACTGAGAAGAAATGACCCTATCCGAATTATGTATCCGTCGCCCCGTAATGACGGTATTGCTCTCTGTTGCTACTGTTATTGCAGGTACTGTTGCTTACCTTAAAATCCCTGTAGCCGCTTTACCAAGCTTCAACTCTCCGGTCATTTCCGTGAGCGCATCTTTGCCAGGTGCATCGCCTGAAAATATGGCCTCTGCTGTAGCGTTGCCCCTGGAAAAAGAATTTTCCACGATTGATGGCATCTCTGTTATCAGTTCTACGAACTCCTTGGGTAGCACGAGCATCACCCTAGAATTTAATAACGATCGCGATATTGATAAAGCGGCGGTTGATGTCCAAGCAGCACTGTTGCGTGCTCAGAAGCGACTTCCAATTGAAATGACGGTTCCCCCGTCCTATCGCAAAATTAATCCTGCAGACACGCCCGTCTTAGTGGTCCGCATGAGCTCTCCCTCAATCAGCCTTTCAGACCTCAACCAATACGCTGAAAATTTGCTATCGCCTAATTTATCTACGATTAGTGGAGTTGCTCAAGTACTCGTTTATGGCGCAAAGCGCTATGCGGTTCGAGTCAGAGTCCATCCGGATGCCCTGGCTAATCGCAATTTGACAATTGATGATGTTGCAATCGCTATTAATAAAGCAAACTCTAACAGTCCAGTAGGCGTATTGGATGGGCCAAGACAAGCCATTACGATTTACGCTAATCCTCAGATGGTCAGACCCGAGGAGTTTGCAAACCTCATTGTCAGCCAAAAAAATGGGTTGCCTATCTATTTAAAAGATGTAGCTGAAGTTGTAGAAAGTTATGAGGATGTCAAAACCCTCGCTAGCTCAAATGGGGAACGCTCAATTGCTATTGCTGTATTGCGACAGCCAGGCGCCAATACAGTTGACGTTGTGAATTCAGTCAAAGCGCTTTTGCCACAATTACAAAAGCAAATGCCTGAGTCGGTACGTCTTCAACTACTAAACGATCGATCTCTGTCGATTATTGAAGCAATTCATGATGTCAACATCACGCTTGCCTTAACGGTTTTATTGGTTGTACTGGTGATTTTCCTGTTTCTTAAACATGCCTCGGCAACCATCATTCCATCAATTAGCCTACCAATCTCTCTCATTGGTGCGTTCTTCTTGCTGTATTTCTTGGGCTACAGCCTGGACAATATCTCGCTGCTGGGAATTACCTTAGCGGTTGGTTTGGTAGTTGATGATGCAATTGTGGTTCTTGAGAACATCATGCGATATGTTGAAGAGGGTATGGAGCCACTCAAGGCATCACTCAAAGGAAGTAAAGAAGTTGGATTCACCATCATCTCTATCTCCATTTCATTGGTGGCTGTATTTATTCCAATCTTCTTTATGGCAGGGCCAATTGGTCTTCTTTTTAGAGAATTTGCCGTTGTAGTCTCATTGTCGATCTTGGTATCCGCAATTGTTTCCTTAACTGTTGTACCAATGTTGTGCAGCCGGTTTCTACCAAAACCAGGCGTTCATGCAAAGGAATATGCGATCAATAAGAAATTTGACCGACTCTTTGATTGGATGCTCAAAACTTACATCCACTATTTGGATTTGGCCCTCAAAAATCGCAAGATAGTTCTCTGGGGTGCGCTTTCTACTTTTGTTTTAACTGTTGTGCTTTTCATAAACAGTCCAAAGGGATTCTTTCCCGAGGAAGATATTGGGCAAATTCTGGCAACGACTGAAGCATCTGAAGATATCTCCTTTAAAGCCATGCTAGCCCTGCAAGATCGCGCTGCTGAATTGGTCAATACAGATCCAAACGTTGCTAGCTCTATTTCCGTTATTGGAGGTGGCGCAAGTTCCGGCTACAACACTGGAAGAATATTCATCATTCTGAAGCCCAAAAGTGACCGCGCCAAAATGGCCAAAATCATGGAGGGCTTGCGCGCGAAATTTAAAGAAATTCCTGGCCTGCAGGTCTACATGCGCCCTGTTCAAAACCTCCAGCTCGGCGGCAAAAGTAGTAAGAGTCGTTATCAATTTACCCTCCAAAGCGTAGGCTTTGAGGGGGTCAATGAATGGGCTGACAAGCTAATGCAGAAAATGCGGAGCGATCCCATCTTCCGCGATGTCACTAGCGACTCTCAGCTGAAGGGTTTAAACGTCAAAATTAATATTGACCGCGAGAAAGCAGCCAGCGCTGGCGTGAATATTGCCGATATTCGAACTGCCCTCTATTCAGCTTTTGGCGAGAAACAAGTTTCCACCATATACACGCCTGTCAACACCTATTACGTCATTCTAGAAGCCGCTGAAGAGGACCGTCAATTCGAAACTGATTTAAATAAAATCTTTGTTCGAGGACGTGCAACGGATAAACTTATCCCACTATCTAGTCTAGCCACTTATACGAGAACAGTAGGTCCTACCGCGGTAAACCATCAAGGTCAAATCCCAGCGGTAACGCTCTCCTTTAACCTTGCGCCTGACGTCTTCCTGGGTGATGCGACAAAAAAGATTGAGGAGTACACCAAGCAAATAGACCTACCCCCTTCTATCATCACAAGTTATGGTGGTGATGCAGCCGTGTTTAAAAGCAACCAATCTGGGCAGATTATTTTGATTCTTTCCGCCTTGGGTGTCATCTACATATTGCTGGGTGTGCTCTATGAGAGTTACATCCACCCACTCACTATTTTGGCTGGGCTGCCATCCGCTGCCATTGGCGCCATCTTGGCACTGCGTATTTTTGGATTTGAGCTCACCATCATTGCCTCAATTGGTATTTTGCTATTGATTGGTATCGTCAAGAAAAATGCGATTCTGATGATCGACTTTGCTCTTGATGCTCAGCGCAATCAGGGTATGACTCCTGAAAAAGCGATACGCGAAGCTTGTATTTTGCGTTTCCGACCAATCATGATGACCACCTTTGCCGCCTTAATGGGTGCCCTGCCGATTGCATTTGGACTTGGTGCAGGCGCTGAGCTTCGTCAACCCCTTGGCATCAGTGTTGCAGGCGGCCTGATCTTCTCGCAATTTGTGACGCTCATCATCACACCAGTCATTTATCTTTACCTGGATAAATATGCTGGCAATGGTCCAATGGATATTCCTGCTTCCGTATTGGAGGGAACCTAATGCGTCAAGTCATTCTCGATACTGAAACAACGGGATTAAATCCCGCTACTGGCGATCGCATCATTGAAATTGGGTGCGTTGAAGTCATTGATCGTCGCCTCACAGATAGAACTTTTCATTACTACATCAACCCTGAGCGCGATATTGATGCCGGGGCTTTTGCTGTCCATGGCCTCTCTAGAGAGTTTTTGTCAGATAAGCCCGTCTTTGGCAATATCGTTGAGCAATTGATTGAATTTGTGGATGGCGCTGAAATAGTGATTCACAACGCAGCGTTTGACTTGGGCTTTTTGGATAATGAATTTGCTTTACTCAAGCGCCCACCATTCCGCGGTCTTGCCTCTAAGATCATTGACACCTTGTTAGATGCTCGCCAAATGTTTCCTGGCAAGCGTAATTCTCTAGATGCACTATGTGAGCGTTTCTCGATTAGCAATGATCACCGAACGCTCCACGGCGCTTTATTGGATGCCCAACTACTAGCTGAGGTTTACATCGCCATGACCCGGGGTCAGGAAGATCTCTCAATTGATCTGATTGACTATACCGTTGGTGCAGATGAATCCGGGCATACAAAAGCCTTGCCAATTAATTTAAAGGTGATTCAAGCAAGCGCAGAGGATTGCCAGCTGCATGAAAAAGTCTTGGCTGAAATTACTAAAGCTAGCAAAAAAGATCCCATCTGGAGCCTGTCTAGCGCTCCATCAGCGACTTAAGATTTTTCTTGTAAAGAGTTGATATAAAGCGACTCTAAATCTATTACATATTGCTTAGTATCAAACAAAGGCGCCGTTGTGCGATTCATCTCTTGTTGATAGCGAATCGACTTCAGTTTTGCATGATCGCTTGCAAGCTCTAGGGCTTTAGCGGCGTATTCCTCAATAGAATGCGTAATGAGATCGGACATGCGCAAAGCAGTTAATTGACTTGCAGCAACACGACTGGCAAAGGTGTCACCTTGGATTGTCAAAACTGGCACCCCAGCCCACAGCGCATCAGCGGCAGTTGTATGGGCATTGAAATACATCGTATCCAAGAAAAGATCGGCCAGACGCAAGCGACTAAGGTGATCAACCCTTGCAGGAACGCGCTTAGCAAAAATGATGTGCTCCGGATCTATGCCATGGGATAGTGCTTGAGTGCGCAAATGCAATGCAGCGCTATCAGATGGTTTAGATAGCCACAAAACACTATTAGGCACTTGCTTTAATAAATCCATCCATACCGAAAAGATTGCTGGAGTAATCTTATAAGCGTTATTAAATGAAGCAAACACGAAGCCTTCCTCTGGCAGGTCTTGGCTTAGACGTGTTGGCAAAGCACCCATCTGCTCATGTGAAATCAAAGTATCAGCTGGGAAAAAAGAATGGGGTAAATAAGCCACCTTCTCGGTGTAATGAATCTGATGTTCAGGTGGAATCGTCACCTGATCTGCAATGAGGTAATCATAAAAATCAGCGCCAGATGTGCCAGCGTATCCCAGATAGTTCATCTGTAATGGCGCTATCTTGCGTGCAAACAAGCCAGTACGAGCACCTGCCGTATGTCCGTTTAGGTCAATGGCAATATCAATATCTTGCTCTAGAAGAAGTTTTTGAGCCTGCTGATCATTGATGCCAAAAATGTCGATAGTGTGATCAAAAGTTTTGGCTAAACGCGCCTCTAATGCATCATCTGTTCGCTTCGCTAAAAAAATACCAAGCACTTCAAAGCGTGAGCGGTCGTGTAAGCGAATGAGATTCTCCATCAAGATACCCACTGGGTGCTCTTTAAAGTCAGTGGAGAAGTACGCAATACGGATCTTGCGGCCTTCAGTAGGATGCTTAATGCTGAGCTTGTTTGGGGACACTACAGGCAAGCGCTCTTGAATAAATGTTTGCGCTGCACGCTGTTGCATCGCCAAAGAAGCTGGGGTTTGTAATAAAACAAATGGTGGTACAGCAGCCTTTGACTGCCCTACTACCTCAATAGCCAAGGGAATTAGAGGCTCGCTCTGCTTCCAATCACAATTTGAAGAGTAGGCATTTAAAAGCTGCCCAATCAAAAATGGGTGCGTGGGAATGAGTTCATACGCCCTTTGGTAGCTCAGTAATGCATCATCGCTACGCTTCAGTTCCTGCATCGCATTGCCATGATTTGACCAGGCTTCACCATAAACTGGGTTGATAGATAGCGCTCTTTCATGAGCCTGTCTAGCATCATCAAAACGACCTAACTCAAAAAAAGCATTACCGTAATTCATCCAAGTTTCTGCATATTCAGAATTGTGTTGCAAAGCAGTTTCATAAGAAGCGATTGCTTGCTCCGGCAATCCCTGCTCTAGCAATAAATTGCCTCGATTTGACCAAGCTAAAAAATAATTTGGGGCAAGAGAAAGCGCTTTGTCATAACAAGCGCCTGCTTTTTCATACTGGCGCAGCTTGCCATAGGACGTACCCATATCCGTCAAAATATGAGCATTGTTGGGTACCAAACGGTTAAGCTTCTCAAAGGTCTGTACAGCGTCAGAAAATAAGTTGGCGCCATGTTGCGCCTTTGCTAGATTACTGAGTAACTCAGGGTTCTTAGCGTCCAGGGCAGCAGCTCTAGTTAAAAGAGAGACAGCTTCGAGAAGCCGTCCTTGCATGGCTAAGGCTAAACCAAAGACTTGTAGTACGACCAAGTCCTTTGGATTAATGCGCAAAATGGATTGCGCAATACGCTCCGTAGATTCAAGTCGCTGATTCTGAAATTCCAGCAGCATCTGCTGGAGTAACGGTGCGTATGGCTGAGCCATGCCTCAGTGACTCATCAATTAAATGGCTGCAGCAATTGCCTTACCAAGATCGTCAGTTTTGGCCTTGCCGCCAAGATCTGGAGTCAATGGCGCGTTACCTGGGCCAGAAGCCAATACAGTTTCAATCGCATTAAAAATGGCTTTACCGGCCTCTGGGTAACCAAGGTGATCCAACATCATCGCCCCACTCCAAATTTGACCAATCGGGTTAGCAATCATCTTGCCGTAAATATCAGGCGCGGAGCCATGGACTGGCTCAAATAATGATGGGAACTTTCCTTCGGGATTGATGCTGCCAGATGGCGCCACCGCAATTGTGCCGGTACAGGCTGGACCAAGGTCAGACAAGATGTCGCCAAATAAATTACTTGCAACAACCACATCAAAGCGATCTGGGTTCATGACAAAATGCGCCGCCAAGATATCAATATGGTATTTGTCGGTACGCACATCAGCAAACTTTTTGGACATCGCTTCTACGCGCTCATCCCAATAAGGCATAGTGATGGCAATGCCATTGGACTTGGTGGCGGAGGTGAGATGCTTTTTAGGGCGACTCTGCGCCAAATCAAACGCATATTGCAAGATCCGGTCTACACCTTGGCGGGTGAAGATAGATTCTTGAATGACGAACTCACGATCAGTATCGGGGAACATTTTTCCACCAACGCTAGAGTATTCACCCTCGGTATTTTCACGCACGACGAAGAAATCAATATCACCAGGTTTGCGATTAGCCAAAGGACATGGCACACCTGGCAAGAGACGTACAGGTCGTAAATTCACATACTGATCAAAGCCCCGACGGAATTGAATCAAGCTTCCCCATAAGGAAACATGGTCAGGCAGAATATCTGGCATGCCAACGGCGCCAAAGAAAATAGCGTCGTACTGCATCAACGTTTCAAACCAATCATCCGGCATCATCTTGCCGTGCTTGAGATAGTAATCACAGCTCGCAAAATCAAAGTGATCAAATTGCATGCCAATTCCAAACTTCCGATTGGCGGCCTCTAAAGCTCTCACACCCTCGGGCATGACTTCTTTACCGATGCCATCTCCTGGAATCACTGCAATTTTAGGATTCTTGAAAATCTTTTTAGCGTTCATATTTATGTTGTCTCGATGAATTGTTATGGTGAATAATTCCGTCTCTTCTTGCGGTAATACGAATAATTTTACCTACCCACTAACTAATAGCGCGTCGTATCTCATCTGGGGCCGTTTTGACGCCCTTACCAACAGATTCGCTGTCGTAATCCGTCGTATTCTCAATGGTTTCCGGCTCTGCCTCGAGCATTCGGATATTGTCTTTAGGGCAGATAGGCGCTCCATAACTTGCCCATTTTTTCAGAAGCGTGACCTCGTAGCCGCATTGGCCGCATTTCGCCTTGCTACGGCTGGCATTGCTCGGCCTTGGCGGAGGAAACACAATCGCTTGGTGAGGATAAGGCCCTAATTCTTGGCTAATCATCATCAATTTCACGGTTAACTCTTCAGTCGCGTGAGCCATTCTGGCAGGACCCTCTAAACCAACAGTTTGGGCGATACCTTTGAAATCTTCCCCGTGACCGCTAAAGCAATCATCGACAGCATGACAAAGCTCATGCACCAATGTATCGAGTAACTGCACAGGATCATCTAATTTTGGGGAGATAAAAATCTCATTAAAACCGCCACCAGAGCGCTCACGAGGCCAACATTGCCCTAAGGTTGTTCTAGGACTGCTCGACGCCGGAAATCCACAAGAAACTCGAACTGGGGGAATGGCATAACCTGCCTTAGAAAATACCGGCTCCAAATGGCGAACCGCGTCTTCTAACCAAGCTTCGCGTATGGAATGTTGCTTCATTTTTATGCAAATTTCAGAAAGGGGGTTAAAAACAGTAAATTGCGATCATACGCCACCAAAAGTAGAATAGCCTGATGAAAGACTTGGAAAGCCTTAGCGCATCCCAGGCAGTCAAAGCCCTTGCGAAAAGAGAGATCAAAGCAAGCGATTTGCTGCTCTCTTGCCTAGACCGCATAGGACAGCGAGAAAACGTCTTAAAGGCCTGGGTAAGCTTGGGTAAGGAAAATGCGCTAGCACGTGCCAAAACACTCGATAAAGGGGCCATAAAGGGGCTATTACATGGCTTACCCATGGGGGTAAAGGATCTTTTTGATACCTATGACCTACCCACTGCCTATGGCTCGCCTATTTATGCCAAGCACTACCCTAATACAGATGCCGTTTCCGTGGCGCTACTTCGCCAAGCAGGTGCCATTATTCTGGGCAAAACGGTAACAACCGAATTTGCCTCATTTAAAAGCGGCCCCACAAGCAATCCCCACGATTCCGTCCATACCCCGGGCGGATCATCTAGCGGTTCAGCCGCTGCAGTTGCTGACTTCATGATCCCTTTGGCAACCGGAAGCCAGACAGCCGGATCCATTATTCGCCCCGCTTCCTTTTGTGGAATTGTTGGCTATAAACCCACTTACGGAAAAATTAGTGTTGCTGGCGTGAAGAGCTTAGCCCCCTCCTTCGATACTCTAGGATGCTTTGGCAGAACCGTTGAAGATGTTGCACTCGGAGTAGCGGCAATGAGCGGCGACATCCCTCTTGCGCGAGTTGAGGGGTTGCATAACAAAGCGCGTATTGCGATCTGCAAAACGCCCGATTGGCATCTTGCTAGCAAAGAGACTGCTAGCGCATTAGCGCTTGCACGCTTTACGGCGCAATCGATTGCCAAAGGACAAGTGGGCGATTTCATCTTTCCAGAATCGCAAAAAGATTTGCGAGCAATACAAACTCGCATCATGCTCAGCGAGATGTCGCGCAGTTTGGCGTTTGAGCGTGAGCATTACCCCAAGAAAATGAGCGTACAAATTCTGAAGCAATTGAGCGATGGCGCACAAATTTCTTATAGGCAATATCAACAAGATCTTTTAGAGGCTCAGTCTGCTGGGGCCTATATTGATCAACTGCTCCGTGATGAACTAGACCTCATCATTGCTCCAAGCGCTATAGGCGAAGCACCGCTTCTCAAAGATGGCACGGGAGATCCTGTATTTTGTCGTAGCTGGACCCTACTAGGGTTGCCTTGTATTAATTTAAATATTGCCAGCGGATCTAATGGCTTGCCGATTGGTATTCAATTGATTGCCAGAAAAGGTCAAGATTCTTTTCTGCTGAGTGCTGCTAGAGCATTTGCGCTAGCATCGCCTGACCCCATACTCAGGGATCAAGCTTAAGACCTCTCACGATAATTAGTCGAGCGTAATATTGGCCGACTTGATAACTTTGCTCCAATGGGGCAATTCTTTTTTCACTAGCGCTTCAGTTTGGGCTGGATTCTGATAACGCAATTCAACACCTGCTGCATCAGCACGTTCTTTTACCTCTGGTAATGCCAAGCTTTTCTTAACCGACTCAGTTAACTTCGCAACAACAGGCGCAGGAGTTCCGGCTGGTGCAAATAAGGCTACCCAAGACTCCAATTGGAAAGAAGGTAAACCCGCCTCAGCAGTAGTTGGCACATTAGGCATACCGGGATGACGATTTTTGCCAGTAACGGCCAAGCCTTTGAGTTTGCCGCTCTGCACATGCTGCATTACGGACGGTGGCGTGGAGATGAATACCTGCACTTGGCCAGCCAGAACGTCCTGAATGGCTGGGCCAGACCCCTTGTAGGGCACATGCACCATATCCACACCGGTGGTTTGCTTAAACATTTCAGTACCGATGTGAGATACCGAGCCATTTCCTTGCGAAGCGTAATTCAACTTACCGGGATTGGCTTTTGCATACGCAATAAATTCTTTCAAATTGTTTACTGGCACGGAAGGATGTACAGCAATCACGTTAGTGGAAACCGTTAACAGCGCAATAGGCGAATAGTCCTTAATCGGATCCCACGGCAATTTGTCCATCAACGCAGGATTGCCGACGTGATAACCAGAATACGAAATAAGTAAGGTATAGCCATCTGGTTTTGCTTTAGCAACGTACTGATAAGCAGTATTGCCACTCGCTCCCGGTTTGTTATCGACAATGACTGGTTGACCAATGACGCGCGTTAAAGGTTCGCTCAGTAGGCGTGCCGAGGTATCCACTAATCCACCCGGTGGGTTAGGCACTACCAAGACGATCGGTCTATCAGGATAGGTTTGCGCAAAGGCTAAATTGAATAGTCCTACGCATGCAGCCGCTAACACCGCCTTTGAACCTGTTAGAAAGATTTTCATATTCATCTCCAATACGTTTAATGGATTTTTCGTGCTTAGCGCTGACCAATTTTGACATTACCAAAGGCTGTTTGTGCTTCACGCGGCAAACAACGCCAATAGCGCTCATTCGCATTTACCGTGCCATTCAGTGCTGCAGCAGCCTCCCAAGCCCAACGGGGCTTGTACAAAAAGGCACGCGCTAATGCGATTAAATCAGCATCGCCTGCTTGCAAAATTGCTTCCGCTTGATGGGGGTCGGTAATCAGACCAACGGTCATTGTTGGTAGACCGGATTGGTCTTTCACAATTTTCGCAAAGGGCACTTGATAATTTGGACCTAAGGCGATTTTTTGATTTGGGGAAATGCCGCCCGAAGAGATATGAACAAAATCGCAACCCAGGGGTTTGAGTTGTTGTGCAAAGTTCGCAGTCTCCTCAGGAGTCCAGCCACCCTCAACCCAATCACTTGCAGAAATCCGAATACCTAACACGCCAGAATAAGCGGCCCGTACTGCCTTAAAAAGCGCTAATGGAAAGCGAATGCGATTTTCAAATGAGCCGCCATATTCATCGCTACGTTGATTGGCAATTGGCGATAAAAATTGATGCAGCAAGTAACCGTGCGCACCATGTAGTTCGATGCCATCGACCCCTGCTCGATCTGCACGCTGAGCAGCAATCACAAAAGCTTCAATCAAAGCGGCTAGCTCTGCCTTAGAAAGTTCATGCGGTAGACGCTCACCTTCTAGCTGCGGAATGGCTGAGGGGGCCAAGGTTTCCCAACCGCCCTGCTCTTTTGCTAATAATTGACCACCATCCCATGGGGTTGCGCTAGAAGCCTTGCGGCCTGCATGTGCTAACTGAATAAATACTGGGGTTGCCGGGGCCAATTGACGAGCACGGCTTAATTTGTCTTTTAATGCGGCCTCAGTGCGGTCATCCCATAGACCCAAGCAGGCAGGAGTAATCCGCCCCTCAGGAGTGACCCCGGTAGCCTCGATGATGAAGAGTGCAGCACCACTATTAAGAAGGTTGCCCCAGTGCATCAGATGCCAGTCTGTAGCCTCCCCATTGATGGCAGAATACTGGCACATGGGAGCCACCACAATGCGATTGGCGAGCGTTAAGGGGCCACGTGGGGAATTTAGGGTGTATGGGGTGAACAGCAGACTCATGTAAGGGCCTTCAAAAGTCAAAAAATAAGGGTCAAAATACCAAAAACGCCTGAAAGCGATAGAATACTTAAAAAGCAGAATAAACGAGACAGCGAAGTCGTGCAGGCCATCGAGCCAAGCGCCTTTTTACA
Organism: Polynucleobacter sp. UK-Kesae-W10; assembly: GCF_018881575.1. Classification (GTDB taxonomy): domain Bacteria; phylum Pseudomonadota; class Gammaproteobacteria; order Burkholderiales; family Burkholderiaceae; genus Polynucleobacter. Next base: position 160,090 of record NZ_JACVQB010000003.1, read on the forward strand.
CAAAACCATAAAAATTACTTATAGAAGACTATGAACGCACCCAAAGCCTTTGATTCCAATGCTGATATTGGCCACTATGTTGGCGGCTCAATCATTAACCCTAAAGATGGTCGCTTTGCAGACGTATTTAACCCGGCCAAGGGTACAGTCGCCCGCCGAGTTGCTTTGGCCAGCCGAAATGAAGTTAATGACGCTGTTGCTATTGCTCAAAAAGCATTTGAGACTTGGGGCCAAACCAGCCCTTTGCGTCGTGCACGTATTCTATTTAAGTATTTAGAGCTACTCAATGCCAATCGCGATGAATTAGCGGCAATCATTACCGCTGAACACGGCAAAGTATTCACAGATGCACAGGGTGAAGTTACCCGCGGTATTGAAATTGTGGAATTTGCCACTGGCATTCCTGAACTACTCAAAGGCGAATACACCGAGCAAGTTTCTACAGACATTGACAACTGGGTCATGCGTCAGCCACTAGGCGTTGTAGCTGGCATCACTCCTTTTAACTTCCCAGTCATGGTACCAATGTGGATGTTCCCGATGGCGATTGCTTGTGGCAACACCTTTATCCTCAAGCCAAGCCCAACAGATCCTTCTGCCTCGCTGTTTATGGCCAAACTTCTTAAAGAAGCTGGTCTGCCTGATGGCGTATTTAACGTCGTCCAAGGCGATAAAGAGGCTGTGGATGCTTTAATTGAAAACCCAGACGTAAAAGCAATTAGCTTTGTGGGCTCCACCCCTATTGCCAACTACATCTATGAGCGTTGCGCCCATTTTGGTAAGCGCTCCCAAGCTCTGGGCGGCGCAAAGAACCACATGGTCATCATGCCCGATGCCGATATCGATAAAGCGATTGATGCCTTGGTTGGCGCGGCCTATGGGTCTGCTGGTGAGCGCTGTATGGCCATCTCCGTTGCAGTTTTGGTAGGCGATGTAGCAGAAAAAATCATGCCTAAATTGATTGAGCGCACCAAGACCTTGAAGGTCAAAAACGGCATGGAACTTGATGCTGAAATGGGCCCAATCGTTACGAAAGCCGCCCTTGAGCGCATTACTGGTTACATCGATAGCGGCGTTGCTTCTGGCGCAAAGCTCTTGGTTGATGGTCGCGGCCTAAAAGTTCCTGGTCATGAAAACGGCTTCTTCTTGGGTGGTACTTTGTTTGACAATGTCACACCAGATATGAAGATCTATCTTGAAGAAATCTTCGGACCAGTACTGTCCTGCTTACGGGTTGCAAACTTTACCGAAGCACTCAATTTAGTGAACTCTTGTGAGTTTGGCAACGGGGTTGCTTGCTTTACTAGCGATGGCAATATCGCCCGCGAATTCGCTCGTCGCGTTCAAGTTGGCATGGTTGGCATTAACGTACCTATTCCAGTGCCAATGGCATGGCATGGTTTTGGTGGCTGGAAGAAATCGCTCTTTGGTGATATGCATGCATACGGCAAAGAAGGTGTACGTTTTTACACCAAACAGAAGAGTGTTATGCAGCGCTGGCCTGAGAGTATCGCCAAGGGCGCAGAGTTTGTTATGCCGACCTCTAAATAAGCAAGGCATCAATAAAAATAGCGATCTTCGGATCGCTATTTTTTTATCTATCCTTATGCCCTTACTGAAGGGTATTTTTAAAAGCTGGTATCAACGGTACTGCTAGAACCTCGATACCTTCTTCACGCAAAGATTCCGCCTCATCCAAAGTAGTTTGACCGCGAATGCTACGCTCAGGCGCTTCTTTGTAATGGATCTTGCGCGCCTCTTCTGCAAATGCAGTGCCAACGTCCTCTGACTTACCCATGAGATCGCGCATGCCCTTTAAAAAAGCAGCTTGCACCTGAGCCTCTAAATGCGAATGGTCTTTTCCGGTTAAGGCAACGACATCACCGCTAGCACCATTGTTAGTGCTAGAGATATCTTCATTAGCCACTGTGAGTGCGTGTGAGGATGATTTGGCAATATGCGGCGCAGAAGGCATGCGAGCAATTTCTGTACTGTCACACACTGGGCAAGCAAGCATCCCTTTTTCTTTTTGTGCCAAGCAATCTTCCTCTGAGGCAAACCAGCCTTCAAAGCGATGATCCAAGGGGCATGCGAGGTTATAAACTTTCATAAGACCTATATCGGGGCAAAAATGCCAAATTCAATAGGTCTATTTTAATAGGAAATGCTGGATGCCTATTTAAGCGGCTTTGGACTGACAAGCCCTCGCCGATAGCGATCTAACCAATAAGCTGAAATCGTCGTTTTGACGTCTGTGATCTCCCCCTCCTCTACCCACGCAATCAATTGCTCCAAGGGGGCTGCAAAAACATCCAAAAACTCCTCATCATCCAATTTACTCTTACCGGGCACGAGATCTTCTGCAAGATAGATGTCGATCAGCTCTGTGGAATAGGAAATGACTGGATGAATACGGCGAATATAACTCCACTTTTTAGCCGTATAACCAGTCTCTTCTTCAAGTTCACGTTGCGCGCACAATAAGTGATCTTCACCAACTTCCAATTTTCCAGCCGGAATCTCAATGCAAGCCTTAGCAATGGGATAGCGATACTGACGCTCAAGAAGCACCCTGCCATCCTCTAACAATGCTACGACCGCTACCGCTCCTGGATGTGTGAGGTATTCACGTGCAGCAATCTGTCCATCTGGCAAGCGGACCTGATCGCGTTTCATATTCAAAAAAATACCGCCGTAGATATCTTCACCAGAAACGCGCTCTTCTCGCAAGTGTTGATCGCCACTTGGCAAATCTTGAAATGTTTTTTCACTCATGATGTCAGCCTATAAAAGATTGCTTGATGCTACAAATTGCATGTGACACTTCAGTGTCATTAAATGCATTGTAAATTCCTAAAAATAAAGGCTCCTCAGAGGAGCCTTTATTGAATGAATCATGAAAATGCCTGCTTGAGCTTAAGAGCCTAATAAAGTGCGGCGCATTGCATCTAAACAAATGGTCATTAACCCTGCAGGCACAATACCGATCACCAAAACAAGAATGGCATTAAGACTCAGTAAACCCTTGGCAAAGCCAGAGCCTGATACTGTCACTTCATGAACGGGCTCATCAAAATACATCACTTTAACCACCCTAAGGTAATAGAAGGCACCGATCAAAGATGCCATGACAGCAATGATGGCCAAGAATGTGTGTTCAGCATCCACCAGCGCTTCCAGGACGCCCAATTTTGCCGCAAAGCCAACTGTAGGCGGGATACCTGCCAAGGAGAACATCATGACCAAGCCAATAAAGGCAAACCATGGGTGTTTCTTGTTTAACCCTTTAAGGCCTTCCAAGGTTTCACAGTCATAACCCTTGCGTGAAAGAACCATCAACAAGCCGAAGGTTCCCAGAGTGGTCATGACATAAGTAATGACATAGAACATGGATGCACTAAAGGCATGATCATCAAACACCGACAACATACCAAGCAGTACGAAGCCCATCTGCGCAATTGCAGAGTATGCCAACATGCGTTTGACGTTCGTTTGCGCAATCGCAGTGACGTTGCCGAGCACTAGGGATAGAACAGCCAGCAATACCAGCATTGGCTGCCAATCACCCATCAACGGTAACAAGGTATTAACCAACAAGCGGAATAGCAATGCAAAGGCTGCTAATTTTGGCGCAGCTGCAATCATGAGCGTTACAGCAGTTGGGGCCCCCTGATAGACGTCTGGAACCCACATATGAAATGGCACAACACCTAGCTTAAAGGCCAGTCCAGAAACAATGAATACCAAGCCAAAAGCCATCACCAAATGGTTGACACGAGGATCGGCTACCGTTTTAAAGATCTCAATCAGATCCAAAGAACCGGTTACGCCATAAAGCATGGACATACCATAGAGCAAGAAACCAGATGCCAATGCGCCTAATACGAAATACTTAATACCAGCTTCAACACTCTTTTCGCTGTTATGGCGCATGGCAACCAAGGCATAAGTAGGTAAAGCCATCAACTCTAGGCCAAGGTACAAAGTTAATAAATTAGCACCAGAGATCAATACCATCTGACCCAATAGCGCCAGCAATGCCAAGACGATAAAATCAGGACGGAATAAAGCGCGATCCTGTAAATACCGCTTAGAGTAAATTAGGCTAACCAATACTGCACCGCAAGCACAAGCTTTAAGTAGATTGGATAAAGGGTCAGATTGAAATAAACCATTCATCGCAACTAGGGATACATCTCCTAAGCGGCCAACAAATGCAAAAATCAAATAGCCCAGCAGAATAATAGAAAAGAAGTAAACAAATCCAACGCCACGCGGGGTGTGGAAAATATCTTGTTCTACACCAGGGGTTGAAGGAACCCTTTCGCGTACATAAACGCTAGCTACCAATAATAAGCATGTAGCGAGAAGTAGAACGAGTTCCGGCAGGATGGCGTATAGGTCGAATGCTTGCATTTGCTTTTACTCAGAGTTTGCTTACAGCAACATGCTGTAGCAGATTAATCACAGCGGGATGAATGATGTCTGTAAATGGTTTTGGATAAACACCCATACCAATCACGCAAATAGTGAGCACAGCCATCATGAAATATTCACGACCATTGAGGTCTTTGAGCTCTTCAACGTGGGCGTTATGAATTGCCCCAAAAAATACGCGCTTCACCATCCACAAGGAATACGCTGCACCGAGGATTAACGCTGTTGCAGCCAAGATGCCGATTACGAAGTCATAATCAACTGCAGCCAGAATCACCATGAATTCACCAACGAATCCAGAGGTTGCTGGTAAGCCGCAATTAGCCATCGCCATTAATACCGCAAATGCAGTAAAGGCAGGCATGCGATGCACTACACCACCGTAATCAGCAATTTGACGTGTGTGCATACGATCATACAAAACGCCTATCGAGAGGAACATTGCACCCGCAACAAACCCATGGGAAATCATTTGAACAATGCCGCCCTCAATACCCAAAGGACTAAAAAGGAAGAATCCTAAAGTTACAAAACCCATGTGCGCTACAGATGAGTACGCAACAAGCTTTTTCATATCCTTTTGCACCAAGGCTACTGCGCCTACGTATATCACTGCAACTAAGGATAAGAAAATGACAAAGGGACCAAGGTATTGACTAGCATCTGGTGCAATCGGTAATGAGAAACGCAAGAAACCATAGGCGCCGAGCTTGAGCATGATGGCAGCCAAGACTACAGAGCCACCAGTTGGCGCTTCAACGTGCACATCTGGCAACCAGGTATGCAGTGGCCACATTGGCACCTTCACAGCAAACGCCATAAAGAAAGCAAAGAACAACAGGATTTGTTCAACGATATCGAGGCGCGCGTTTTGCCAGCTCAGGATATCAAAGGTGTTGGTGACGTTGTACAGATACAGCATTGCGATTAAGGTCAACAAGGAACCGAGCAAGGTGTACAAGAAGAACTTAAACGCAGCGTAAATACGATTATGACCACCCCATACACCAATGATGATGTACATCGGAATCAGGGTTGCTTCAAAGAATACGTAGAAAAGCAATGCATCTAGTGCGGCGAATACACCAATCATGAGTCCCGATAGAATCATGAATGAAGCCATGTATTGCGAAACCTTAGTATCGATCACTTCCCATGCTGCGATAACCACAAAGATGTTGATAAAAGCCGTCAGGACAATGAACCATACCGAGATACCATCAATACCGAGGTGGTAATTGATGTCATAACGGGGAATCCAACTCATCTTTTCAACGAATTGCATGCCAGGGTTGGCAATATCAAAATTGATTACCAAAGGAAGCGTGGCGATAAATCCAATGACTGCACCCACAAGCGCTAACCAGCGTACGCCGGCAGAAGGCTTTTCAGACCCATAAAACAAAATAATGAGTCCAAAAACAATTGGGGTCCAGATTGCGTAAGAAAGAGTCATAGTGGCTACTTAAGTAACAAAGGCCTATCGAACAAAAGGCAGGTAAGCGTATAAAACCCAGGCAAGTAAAACCGCCAAGCCTGCAATCATTGCAAACGCATAGTGGTAAACATAACCGGATTGCAAATGGCGAATAACACCAGCGAAGCGTCCAACCGTATGTGCGCTGCCGTTAACAAAGAAACCATCGATGATTTTTTGATCGCCGCGATGCCAGAGGAAGCCACCAACCCAAATCAAACCTTTAGCAAATACTGCTTGATTGAAGTCATCGAGGTAATATTTGTTATCAAATAGTTTTTTGATTGGTGCAAATGCTTGGGCAAATTTTTCTGGAAGCTTCGGAGCCCAGAGATATCCAATTGCAGCAGTCAGAACACCCAAGACAACCAATCCCAATACTGGGGAGGTAAACGCATGGATAGCCATTGCTACTGGGCCATGGAATTCTTCGGCCAATTCTTTCATAACCGGGTGGCGCGCCAGATCAATGAAAATCGAGTCACCAAAATAGGTGCCGAATAACAAAGGAGTAATGGTGTAGAAGCCAATAATGACCGAAGGAATAGCCAACAGAATCAACGGCACAGTGACAACCAAAGGTGACTCGTGCGGCTTCTCCCCGGGAGCTAGGCCGTGATGAGCATGGTCATCGCCCTGCTCTGCGTGCTCATGATGATCATGTGATTGCGCATGTCCCCAGCGTGCTTTACCGTGGAATACCCAGAAATACAGGCGGAATGAATACAGCGCAGTCACAAATACACTAGCCATCACAGCAAAGTAAGCAAATCCAGAGCCTGGAATATGGCTGGCAGCTACGGCTTCAATGATGGAATCTTTGGAATAGAAGCCTGAGAAAAATGGAGTGCCAATCAATGCCAGATTACCCAGAAGCATCATCAAACAAGTAACCGGCATGTACTTCCACAAACCACCCATCTTGCGCATATCTTGCTCATGGTGCATACCAAGAATCACGCTACCAGCAGCAAGGAACAACAATGCCTTAAAGAATGCATGCGTCATCAAATGGAAGATAGCAACTGGATAAGCGGATACCCCTAAGGCCACTGTCATATAGCCCAACTGAGACAAAGTAGAGTAAGCCACAACACGCTTGATGTCGTTTTGGACGATACCCAAAAAGCCCATAAATAACGCTGTGATTGAGCCGATAACCAAGATGAAGCTCAAAGCAACATCTGAGAGCTCAAACAAAGGAGACATGCGAGATACCATGAAGATGCCGGCAGTCACCATAGTTGCCGCGTGAATCAAGGCAGAAATTGGAGTTGGGCCTTCCATTGAGTCAGGCAACCAAACATGCAGCGGGAATTGGGCTGATTTACCCATCGCGCCAATGAACAAGCAGATACAAGCTACAGTCAACAGGTTCCAGCTTGTGCCAGGCAGTGTTTGCGCTGCTAATGCCGTATTTTGGGAAAAGATCACGTCATATTGCATGGAGCCAGTACTGGCTAGAATCAAGCCAATCCCCAAAATGAATCCAAAGTCACCGACTCGGTTGACCAGGAAGGCCTTCATATTGGCAAAGACTGCTGACTGACGCTCAAAGTAGAAGCCAATCAGAAGATAAGAAACTACGCCTACTGCTTCCCATCCAAAGAATAGTTGCAAGAGGTTATTGCTCATCACCAACATCAACATGGCGAAGGTAAACAAAGAGATGTAAGAGAAGAAGCGGTTGTACCCTTCTTCGCCCTGCATATAACCAATGGTATAGATGTGAACCATCAAGGACACAAAGGTAACAACGCACATCATGGTTGCAGTTAATGGATCGATGAGGAAGCCAATATCGAGATTGAGCTCACCCAACTGCATCCAGCGATAAACCGTACCGTTGAAATAGAAGCCATCCATTACCTGAGAGAGGACATTGCAAGACAGCACAAATGCAATCGTGACGCCCAGAATGGTGACAAACTGAGAAGCGCCATTACCAATGCGGTTACCGCCAAGTTTTGTGCCCAAGAAGCCGGCAATCATAGAGCCAATCAATGGCGCTAAGGGAATAGCACAGAGAACAGGAATATTTAAGGTCAATTGCATGACTAGCCTTTAAGGTGGTCTAGATCTTCGGCATTAATGGTGTCAACCTTACGGAAGAGCACTACCAAAATTGCCAAACCAATAGCTGCTTCTGCTGCTGCCACTGTCAGAATAAAGAATACGAATACTTGACCAGCCATATCTCCCAAATAATGTGAGAAGGCAACAAAGTTCATGTTGACCGACAACAACATTAATTCGATTGCCATCAGCAACACGATGACATTCTTGCGGTTTAAGAAAATCCCAATGACGCTGGTTGCAAATAAAATTGCGCTTAATACTAAGTAGTGAGCGAGAGTAATACTCATTTTTTCTCTCCTCTAATATCTTGCTTGGCAGCCATATCAGACCCCATTTTGACAATGCGCATGCGATCAGCTGCAATAACGTTCACTTGCTCATGAATATTCTGAGATTTGGAATCTTTGCGATTGCGCAATGTCAGGGCTACAGCGGCAATAATCGCTACAAGCAAAATGACACCAGCAACTTCGAAAGCATATACGTAATCGCCAAAGATCAACATACCCAAGGCCTGGGTGTTGTTAGCCATAACCTCTTCCGGCATCGGCTGAACCGGAGCATTGGTGCCAATAAAGCTACGAATGATCACAATCGATAGCTCTAAGACGATCACCGCACCCATTAAGAAGGCCACCGGCAAGAATTTTTTGAAGTCACGGCGTAAATGTTCTAAATCTAGATCTAGCATCATGACCACAAATAAGAACAAGACCATGACGGCGCCAACATAAACCAGGATCAGTGCCAAGCTCAAGAACTCTGCTTTGAGCAACATCCAAAGACCAGAGGCACAGAAGAATGCAAGCACTAAAAAGAGCGCTGCATGGACAGGATTGCGAGCGGTAATCACGCGCAAGGCAGAAATGACTAGCAAGCCTGCAAAGCCGTAGAAGAACGCAGCAAATAATGTAGATGGATCGAATGTCATATAGATTGGTTCTTTATTCGATTAGCGATAAGGCGCATCAATCGCGCGGTTCTTGGCAATATCTTTTTCATACTTATCGCCTACAGCCAAAAGCATTTCTTTTGTAAAGTAGAGATCGCCACGTTTATCACCGAAATACTCAAAAATATTGGTTTCAACGATAGCGTCAACTGGACAAGCCTCTTCACAGAAGCCGCAGAAAATACATTTGGTTAAGTCAATGTCATAGCGAGTTGTGCGACGTGTTCCGTCATCACGCTCAGCCGTTTCGATTGTGATCGCATAAGCAGGACAAACTGCTTCACATAACTTACAACCGATACAACGCTCTTCACCATTTTCATAACGACGTAGAGCATGCAATCCGCGAAAACGATTAGATAAAGGGGTTTTTTCTTCAGGATATTGAACAGTAATCTTTGGCTTAAACAGATAGCGACCAGTAATAGACATGCCGGTCAAGATATCTCTAAGCATCAAGCTATCGAGGAATTGGGAAATTTTCTTAAACATGATTGATCAACTTATTTCCAAATATTCCATGGAGAAACTACCCATGCGCCGATAACGACCACCCAGAATACGGAGATGGGGATAAAGATTTTCCAGCCCAAGCGCATGATTTGGTCATAACGATAGCGCGGCAATGTTGCGCGCAACCAGATAACACAAGAGAGCAAGAAGAAAGTTTTACCAAACAGCCAGAAGAAACCAGGAATTTCGCGCAAGATTGGTAAATCAACGATTGGCAGCCATCCGCCCAAGAACATGATTGAAGCAACGGCAGCAATCAAAATCATATTGGCATATTCAGCCAAGAAGAACATAGCAAAAGACATACCTGAGTACTCGACCATATGGCCTGCAACAATCTCAGACTCCCCTTCTACTACGTCAAATGGATGACGGTTTGTTTCCGCTACACCGGAAATGAAGTAGATCAAGAACATCGGCAATAGAGGTAACCAATTCCAAGAGAGGAAATTGAGGCCCATATGCGCAAAGTAGCCGTGCTCTTGCGAAGCAACAATAGCACTCAGATTCAAAGAACCAGATGTCAATAGCACTGTAACCAAAGCAAAGCCCATGGCAATTTCATACGAAATCATCTGAGCTGAGGCGCGCATTGCTCCTAAAAATGGATACTTTGAATTTGAGGACCAGCCTGCCAAGATGACGCCGTAAACACCAATCGACGAAATGGCCATGATGTACAAAAGGCCAGCATTGACATCAGCCAAAACCATCTTTGCCTGAAAGGGAATCACTGCCCATGCTGCAAACGCAGGGGCAATTACCATGACCGGCGCAATGAAGTACAGCACTTTGCTGGCTTGAGTTGGCGAAATGATTTCTTTCATCAGCAACTTCAAAGCATCAGCAATTGGCTGCAATAAGCCCAATGGACCAACACGATTAGGTCCAAGACGGATATGCATCCAGCCAATGAGCTTACGCTCCCAGAGAGTCAAGTACGCAACGCAACCGAACATAGGCAATACGATGATCACGATTCGAACTAAAGCCCAAACCAATGGCCACAAGGATCCGAAAATAGCTTCGCCTTGGGTGGTAATGAGGTTCAAGAAATTATCCATCTCGTCCCTTATGACTTGCTAACAGTTACAGGACCAAACATGGATCCTAATTTCGCACTTGCCACAGTACCAGCAGAAACTCTGACAACACCAGGCGCTAAATTCACTTCTAAGGTTGCAGGCAATTGAACAGATTGGGCATCTTGAGTAACGCACACTAGATCACCCTCTTTCAAGCCTAATTCTGCGAATAATTTCTGACCTAGACCCACTTGATTTCCACGTTTTGCATCGCGAGTTAATTGCAATGCAGAAGATCTCCGTACGATTTGATCCCCAGCATAGATGTTCACATCGGATAAGCGCTCTAGACCAGCGCTTGCAGCGTTAGCACTTGAGATCGCGTTTGCAATGGGTTGATTGCTCAAACGGGTGCAATAGTTATCACCCAAGGCTTCACCCAACACCTCTTCAGGTAAGTTATAGAGGAAACCGTCGAGGTTCAATAAACCACCGAGCACACGCAACACTTTCCATCCCGGACGAGAATCACCTAAAGGCTTGACCGCAGGCTGAATTGTTTGCGCTCTACCTTCGGCATTGACAAAAGTAGAGACTGTTTCTGTAAATGGAGTGATCGGCAAAATGACATCAGCCACTTCAAGAAGATCTGGCGACTTAAATGCGCTGAGCGCGATTACGGTATTAGCTTTTGCTAAGGCAGCACGTGCTTGCTGTGGATTAGGCAAGTCAGAATCTGGATCAATATTCATCAAAATAACAGCACGGCGATCACCTGATAGAAATGAATTCACTCCAGCACCATTGGCATTGACTAGAGATGCGCCAACCGCATTGCCACCAACCGGCAAGAAACCAAAGCTTGCACCTGTCTGCGCTGCAATGAATTGCGCGAGCACTTGCAAATCAGAAGAATGAGGATGGGCAATTGCCGCGGATCCTAACAATACCGCTGTTGATGTTCCAGAAAGCAAGCTATCAGCAATTTTCTGTGAAGCTACAGAGATATTCACATTCGGAGTTCCTGCAGGAGCAGTCACGGACTTGGCCTTAGCTACCGCAAGAGCAACTTCACTTAATGCATGAATCCATGCGCTAGGAGCGGCAGCTACACTGCTAGCAGGAATTAGCCAATCATCTCCGCCAGCATCAATACGGCTTACTTGCAAACCACGCTTGGCGGCAGTGCGAAGACGCGCAGCAATAATAGGCTGATCTTTACGTAAGAAGCTACCCACTACTAGCACACGATCCAACTCGCTTAATTTGGTAATTGGCATGCCAAGCCATGGGGCGGATGGAGAGCCAGCCACATCAGTCTGACGCAAGCGAGTCTCCACTTGCTGTGAACCTAAGCCGCGAACTATTTTTTGCAACAGGTGTAATTCTTCTGTGCTGCTAATCGGATGGGCCAAAGCACCAATTGATTCAACACCGCTTTCAGCAGCAATGGTTTTGAGCGAATGTGCTACATAGTCCAATGCAGACTGCCAATCAGTCTCAAGCCATTGACCACCCTGCTTGACCATAGGTGTAGTGATGCGGTCGGCGCTATTTAATCCCTCATAGGAAAAGCGATCACGGTCACTAATCCAGCATTCATTCACAGCTTCATTTTCTAAGGCAACCACACGTAAAACTTGATTGGCCTTAGTTTGTACAGTTGTGTTGGCACCTAAGCTATCGTGAGGACTGACAGAACGCTTACGACCCAATTCCCAGGTGCGAGCACCGTAGCGGAAAGGTTTGCTAGTTAAAGCACCAACTGGGCACAAGTCAATCATGTTGCCCGACAATTCGGAATCTACTGTTTGACCCACAAAGGTGGTGATTTCAGAGTGCTCACCTCGGTTAATCATGCCCAATTCCATGACACCAGCAACTTCCTGACCAAAGCGTACACAGCGAGTACAGTGAATGCAGCGACTCATCTCCTGCATTGAAATCAAAGGACCGACATTCTTATGGAAAACGACACGCTTTTCTTCTTCATAGCGTGAATTGGATTTACCGTAACCCACTGCCAAATCTTGTAATTGACACTCGCCACCTTGATCGCAGATTGGGCAATCCAAGGGATGGTTAATCAACAAGAACTCCATTACAGAGCGTTGCGCTTCAACTGCTTTTGCTGAATGCGTAAATACTTTCATGCCCTGTGTCACTGGTGTTGCGCATGCGGGCAAAGGTTTAGGCGCTTTCTCAACCTCTACCAAGCACATACGGCAATTTGCAGCGATAGATAATTTCTTGTGGTAGCAAAAGTGAGGTACGTATGTGCCGAGCTTGTTCGCGGCGTGCATCACCATCGAACCTTGCGGAACTTCTACCGTCTTACCATCTAATTCGATTTCAACCATGCTCACTTTAAGATGTCCCGTGCTCAATAACTTATAAAGGTTTAGCAGAATCTAAGCAGCGCTTATGTTCTACGTGATACGCAAATTCGTCCATGTAATGCTTCAACATGCCACGTACTGGCATTGCAGCAGCATCACCCAGGGCGCAAATCGTACGTCCCTGAATATTGGCAGCCACATCATTGAGCAAATCTAAATCTTCTGGGCGACCTTGGCCATGCTCAATGCGATGAACAATGCGCCACAACCAACCGGTGCCCTCGCGGCATGGGGTGCACTGACCGCAGGATTCTTCGTGATAGAAATAAGACAAACGCTCTAGTGCACGAACCATGCAGCGCGTTTCATTCATGACGATTACCGCACCAGAACCCAGCATAGAGCCAGCTTTGGCAATGCTGTCATAGTCCATTGTGAGATCCATCATTTGCGCACCAGGAATAACCGGTGCAGATGATCCGCCTGGAATAACTGCTTTTAATGCTTTGCCATCGCGCATACCGCCTGCTAATTTCAGTAGCTCAGCAAATGGAGTGCCCAACGGAATTTCATAGTTACCTGGATGCACTACATCACCAGAGACAGAGAAAATTTTGGTTCCGCCGTTGTTCGGCTTACCTAAATCCAAGTATGCTTGACCGCCAATCGCCAAAATAAATGGCACAGCAGCAAAGGTCTCAGTATTGTTGATCGTTGTAGGTTTGCCATACAAACCAAAGCTTGCAGGGAAAGGTGGCTTAAAGCGTGGCTGACCCTTTTTACCCTCTAAAGACTCCAGCAAAGCTGTTTCTTCGCCGCAAATATAAGCACCCCAACCTGGAGCTGCGTGCAATTGGAAGGAGAAGTCGCTACCTAAAATCTTATCGCCTAAATATCCGGCCGCTCTGGCCTCTTCCAACGCTTCTTCGAAGCGAGAATAGACTTCCCAAATTTCACCATGGATATAGTTGTAGCCCGCAGTGATGCCCATAGTGTAGGCACCAATAATCATGCCTTCAATCAAAGCATGCGGGTTGTAACGCATGATGTCGCGGTCTTTAAATGTACCTGGTTCACCTTCGTCGCTGTTACAGACTAAATACTTTTGCCCGGGGAACTGTCGTGGCATGAAGCTCCACTTCAATCCAGTCGGAAAGCCTGCGCCTCCGCGACCGCGTAATGAAGACGCCTTCAATTCAGCAATGATGGCATCAGGCGCAACCTTGTCATTGATCAAGCGACGCAACTGTTGATAACCACCACGACTTTCGTAATCCTTTAGACGCCAGTTATCACCATTTAATCCTGCGAGGATCAGTGGTTTGATATGACGATCGTGCAAGCTGGTCATGCTGCCTTCCCTTCTGCACGGAGTTCACTTAACAGTGAATCAATTTTTTCTTTGCTCATAAAGCTACACATACGCTTGTCATTCACCAGCATTACTGGTGAATCACCGCATGCGCCCATGCACTCACCCTCTTTCAAGGTAAATGTGCCACAGGAAGTTGTTTCATTAAAGCCAATACCTAAAGTTTCTTTTAGGTAGTTAGCTGCTGTCTCACCATGAGTCAACTGGCAGGGCAAATTAGTGCAGATTACCAGCTTGTACTTACCAATTGGCTTGGTGTTGTACATGTTGTAGAAAGTGGCCACTTCCTCAACAGCGATCGTTGGCATTTCTAAAATTTGAGCAACAGTAGCAATCACTTCCGGCGAAACCCAACCCACTTCAGTTTGGGCGGCAATCAAAGAAGCCATCACAGCAGATTGCTTTTGCTCTGGTGGATATTTAGCGACGTTACGGGCAATATCTGCCAGCGTTTTGTCGGATAGTTGAAGAGTTGTAGTCATTAAATAATCCTTGGCACGCTCAATTAGCGGTCAATCTCCCCGAACACAATATCCTGCGTACCAATAATGGTTACCGCATCAGCCAACATATGGCCACGTGACATCTCATCCATTGCAGATAAATGGACAAAGCCAGGAGCACGAATCTTCATGCGGTATGGCTTATTGGCGCCATCCGAAATTAGATAAATACCGAACTCACCTTTTGGATGCTCAACTGCTGAGTAAGCCTCACCATCGGGTACATGAATACCTTCGGTAAACAGTTTGAAGTGGTGAATGAGTTCTTCCATATTGGTTTTCATATCCACACGCTTTGGTGGAGAAACCTTATGGTTGTCACTCATCACAGGACCTGGATTCGCTTTTAGCCAGGCTACGCACTGTTTGATGATGCGATTGGATTGGCGCATCTCTTCCATACGAACCAAGTAGCGATCATAGGAGTCACCATTAACGCCTACCGGGATATCAAAGTCGAGACGGTCATAGACTTCGTAAGGTTGCTTCTTACGCAAATCCCACTCAATGCCTGAACCACGCAACATCGGACCGGTGAAGCCCAATTGCAAGGCGCGCTCAGGAGTCACGATGCCAATATTCACTAAGCGCTGCTTCCAAATACGGTTATCCGTCAATAGGTTGCAATACTCGTCCACGTTCGCATCAAAGCCGTTCGAAAACTGCTCAACAAAGTCGAGCAAAGTGCCGCTACGATTTTCATTTAAACGTTTGATTGCAGAGGCACTACGAATCTTGGACTTGCTGTACTGAGCCATTTGCTCCGGCAAGTCACGATAAACGCCGCCTGGGCGATAGTAAGCAGCATGCATACGGGCGCCAGAAACAGCCTCGTACATATCAAAAATATCTTCGCGGTCGCGGAAGGCGTACAAGAACACAGCCATCGCACCAACGTCAAGACCGTGACAGCCAATCCAAAGTAAATGGTTCAATAAACGAGTGAGTTCGTCGTACATAACGCGGATGTACTGAGCACGTAATGGAACATCTACTTGGAGCAACTTCTCAATTGCCAATACGTAAGCATGCTCGTTAGACATCATGGACACGTAGTCCAGACGATCCATATAAGGCACGTTTTGAATCCACGTACGAGTTTCAGCTAACTTTTCTGTCGCGCGATGCAATAAACCAATATGCGGATCGGCACGCTGTATCACCTCACCATCAAGCTCAAGCACTAGACGCAATACGCCGTGAGCCGCAGGATGCTGAGGGCCAAAATTGAGGGTGTAGTTCTTAATTTTTGCCATGACTTAAACAGAGCCTCCGTACTGCTCTTCGCGAACAATGCGCGGAGTAATCTCGCGTGCTTCGATCGTGACAGGCTGATACACGACACGCTTTAACTCTGGGTCATAACGCATTTCAACATTGCCACTAATTGGGAAATCTTTTCTGAACGGGTGACCAATGAAACCATAGTCAGTCAAAATGCGGCGTAAGTCTTCATGACCTTCGAAGATGATGCCGTAAAGATCAAACGCTTCACGCTCAAACCAGTTTGCTGAATTCCAAACGGGAGTAATCGACGCTACAAGTGGATAGCTATCGTCCGGTGCAAATACGCGAACGCGCAAACGCCAGTTATGCTGCAAAGAAAGCAGATGGCTGACAACTGCAAAACGCTGTCCACCCCAAGCACCATCACGAAAATCTTGATAATCAACGCCACATAAATCAATCAATTGCTCAAAGGCCAATAAAGGATCATCGCGCAATAACAATGCGGATTCGTGATAAGTGTCCGCATTGACAACAACGGTGACTTCACCCAGAGCAACCTCAATCGATTGGGCGCGCTTACCCAATACTTTTTCGAGGTTAGCGGCTAATTGAACTAAACGATCTGACATAACTTAAGCCTTCCGCGCAATCGTACTTGTGCGAGCGATCTTGGATTGCAACTGAATGATTCCGTAGATCAATGCTTCTGCAGTTGGAGGACAGCCAGGTACATAAATATCGACTGGCACGATGCGGTCACAGCCGCGAACAACTGAATAAGAGTTATGGTAATAACCACCACCATTGGCACACGAACCCATCGAGATTACCCAACGTGGCTCAGGCATTTGGTCATAGACCTTACGCAAAGCGGGAGCCATTTTGTTGCAGAGCGTACCAGCAACAATCATTAAGTCAGACTGACGTGGGGATGGACGGAAAACAACACCAAAACGGTCTAAGTCATAACGGGAAGCGCCAGCATGCATCATCTCAACCGCACAGCAAGCCAGACCAAAGGTCATTGGCCATAAAGAACCATTGCGCGTCCAGTTAATTAACTGGTCTGCAGTCGTGGTAACAAATCCTTCTTTGAGAACGCCTTCTAATGCCATATCGATCACTCCCAGTCGAGAGCGCCCTTTTTCCAGATATATACAAATCCCACAATGAATTCCAGGAGGAAGATCACCATAGAGGCGTAGCCAAACCAACCCAAGTCACGCAGCGCTACACCCCATGGGAATAGAAAGGCGGTTTCTAGGTCAAATAAAATAAAGAGGATGGCAATTAGGTAGTAACGCACGTCGAACTTCATACGTGCATCTTCAAAGGCCTCAAAACCGCACTCATACGGAGAGAGTTTTTCCGCATCAGGTTTTGATGGGGCCAGAATTTTTCCGAGGAACATGGGGACTAAACCCACCCCAATGCCTACGAGGATAAAAAGGAGAACAGGAAAGTAATTAGCGAGATTCAAAATGGTCCTGAGTCGTTCGTCTGGTAAATCTTCTAAAGCAGCAAATATTAATTATTCCACTACAAACAGCATTGATTTAGAGCAAAAACCCTTACAAATTCTGCATTTTGGTGCCGACGGCGAGACTCGAACTCGCACAGCCTAAGCCACTACCCCCTCAAGATAGCGTGTCTACCAATTTCACCACGTCGGCATCTTGCAAAACTTGTCAATTCTACTGCATTGCACCACTGAACCACCCCAAAAATAGGGCAGACAAATACGTAAAAACCTACTTTTTTACTTAGGAACAGCTGGTTTGCTTGGATCTTGGGCCGGGGCCACAGGAGCAGCTGGCGCCGCTGCAGGGGCAACCGTTCCAGAAAGAACGCCGGGGCTTACTTCCTTCTTATTACCAACCCAGGTAATACCAAGAGTGCAAATGAAGAAAATTGCGGCAAAAATAGCCGTTGTATGGGACAGGAAGTTAGCAGAACCGCTGGCGCCAAATAAGCTTCCTGAGGCTCCAGAGCCAAAAGCTGCACCCATATCAGCACCCTTACCTTGCTGAAGCAAGACTAACAAAATGACAGCCAAAGCTGAAATTACCTGCAATACGATCAATAAAGTCTTAAACCATTCCATGGCGTATCTCCAAATAAAAAATCTATGCCTGACAGATGGCTAGAAAATCTTGGGGATTTAAAGAAGCGCCCCCCACTAATCCACCATCAATATCTGGCATCGCAAACAACTCGACGGCATTGTCAGGCTTGACACTGCCGCCATACAAAATTCCCACGTGTGAGGCAACATCCTCATCAAACTCGGCCAAACGAAGGCGAATAGCGCGATGCATATCTTGCGCGACTTGAGCGCTAGCTACCTTACCAGTGCCAATTGCCCATACAGGCTCGTAAGCAATCAAACAATCGGCCAGGCGATCTTGCAAGACCGAAACTTGCTTTGCTACCTGGGCACAAACAATCTCCTCGGCCCTGCCAGAGTTACGTTCATCGGCTGTTTCACCAACGCAAATCACAGGGGTCATACCACTATCGAGCACCTGTAATGCCTTGGCCGCAACCACCTCATCCACCTCGTGATGCAATTGACGACGTTCAGAATGACCTACGATGACGTATTGGCATCCAAGCTCTTTGAGCATGGCAGCACTAACCTCGCCGGTATATGCGCCAGAGCCTTGAGAAGAGACATCCTGCGCACCTAAGCTCAGAAATGCGATGGCATGTTCTTTAATTAAACTGCCACATTGCGCTAAGTAGGCAAATGGTGGACAAATAGCAAACTTACGTCCAGCGGGCATCCCGCTTTGCATGCCACGAGCAACGGACTTCAACCAATCTTGATTGCTTGCAAGACTGCCATGCATTTTCCAATTGCCAATAACAATAAGTGGACGCATGTAATTAGACCGTTAAAACAATTTTGCCCACATGCTCAGAAGATTCCATCAAGCGATGGGCATCAGCAGCCTGATCGAGCGTAAAAGTTTTATAAATGACTGGCTTGAGTTGGCCTGCGTTGAGCATTGGCCAAACGTGGTCATACAACTGCTTGGTAATTTGTTTCTTAAAAGACACTGGGCGTGGACGCAATGTCGAGCCAGTAATCGTTAAGCGACGACGTAAAATCTGATTGGTACTCACTTCTGCTTTAGAGCCGCCCTGAATCGCAATGATCACAATACGGCCATCATCTGCAAGGCAGTCGATTTCGCGTTGCACATATTCACCGGTAACCATATCTAAAATGACATTGACACCTTTGCCGTCAGTTGCCTTTTTAACTTCCTCGACAAAATCTTGCGTCTTATAGTTAATTGCCAAATCAGCACCTAACTTCAGACAGGCAGCGCATTTCTCATCGCTACCAGCAGTGACAAACACCTTATGACCCATAGCTTTTGCAATCAAAATTGCAGTAACACCAATTCCGCTTGAGCCGCCCTGCACCAACAACGTTTCACCTTCAGACAATTGGCCCCGCATGAAGACATTGCTCCAAACGGTATAAAAAGTTTCAGGAAGAGCTGCTGCTTCTAAATCAGAAAATCCTTTTGGATAAGGCAAGCACTGCGCAACTGGAGCGGTACAAAGATCGGCGTAACCCCCGCCTTGCACTAAAGCACAGACTTTATCGCCAATCTTTAAACCTAATGCGTTGTCAGCATGAGCCAAGTCACCACCAATAATTTCGCCGGCAACCTCAAGACCAGGAATGTCCGATGCACCTGCAGGAACTGGGTAATGACCTTTGCGTTGCAATACGTCCGGACGATTAATTCCGGCAGCCAACACCTTAATCAATACCTCGCCACTGCCAGCAGTCGGAACCGCTGGATCAGGACGAGTGTTGGGCACCAGCATTTCTGGTGCACCAAACTCTTTAATTTCAATTACGCGCATCGAAAACTCCTGCTATGCAGCTTAAGCTGTTTCGTCAGTTGCAGGAGCAGCCTCAGCAGATGCATCAGCACCAGCTAACGGAGCGATCGTGCCGCCTTCATCAGCCATTGCAGCCTTCAAAGACAAGCGCAAACGTCCACGCTCATCAGCAGCCAACAATTTCACGCGAACTACTTGGCCTTCCGCCAAATAATCTTTCACTTCTTTTACACGCTCATTGGAAATCTCAGAGATATGCAAGAGACCATCTTTACCAGGAAGAATGTTTACCAAGGCGCCGAATTCGAGCAACTTGACTACTGGGCCTTCATAGATCTTGCCTACTTCAGCTTCAGCAGTAATGCCTTCGATACGGGCCTTTGCTTCAGCCATACCTTCAGCGCTGGTAGAGGCGATTGTTACAGTGCCGTCATCTTTAATGTCAATGCTGCAACCAGTTTCTTTGGTCAAGGCCTGGATGGTTGCGCCACCCTTACCGATGACTTCACGAATCTTGTCTGGATGAATCTTGAAGGAAACCATCCGTGGAGCGTGTGCTGACAATTCTGTACGCACTGAACCCATTGCTTCTTGCATTTTGCTCAAGATGTGCAAGCGTCCTTCTTTAGCTTGCGCCAAAGCCACTTGCATAATTTCTTTTGTAATGCCTTGAACTTTAATGTCCATTTGCAAAGCAGTAATACCATTGGCGGTACCCGCTACTTTGAAGTCCATATCCCCGAGGTGATCTTCGTCACCCAAGATGTCTGTCAACACAGCAAAGCGATTGCCATCAAGAATCAAGCCCATGGCTACACCAGCAACGTGTGCCTTAACTGGAACACCAGCATCCATCATTGCAAGGCAGCCGCCACAAACAGAGGCCATTGAGGATGAACCATTTGACTCAGTAATTTCTGAAACAACGCGGATGCTGTATGCAAAATCTTCTGGGCTTGGCAATACTGGAATCAATGCACGTTTAGCCAAACGACCGTGACCAATTTCACGACGCTTAGGGCTACCTACACGACCTGTTTCACCAGTGGCAAACGGAGGCATGTTGTAGTGGAACATAAAACGATCGCGGTATTCACCTTCGAGCGCATCAATGATTTGCTCATCGCGCGCTGTACCTAATGTAGCCACAACAAGTGCTTGAGTTTCACCGCGAGTAAATAATGCAGAACCGTGCGTACGTGGCAATACACCATTACGAATTTCAATCGGACGAACAGTGCGGGTATCACGGCCATCAATACGTGGCTCACCATTCAAAATCTGGCTACGCACAATCTTTGCCTCGATTTCAAACATGATGTCGCTAACAGCAACAGCATCAACTTCCCCATCTTGCTCAAGCTTAGCCATTACTTCTTTAGAAATTTCTTTGAGCTTGTCTGAACGTGCGCCCTTTTGGCGAATCTGATAAGCCTCACGCAATGGTGCTTCAGCCAAAGCGGTTACCTTAGCGATAAATGGCTCATCCTTAGGAGCAGCAGTCCAATCCCATTCTGGCTTGCCAGCTTCACGCACCAAATCATTGATTGCGTTGATAGCTGTTTGCATTTGGTCGTGACCATAAACTACTGCGCCCAACATCACTTCTTCAGACAACTGATTTGCTTCAGACTCAACCATCAATACTGCCGCTTGCGTACCCGCAACGATCAAATCGAGTTCGCTGGTAGCTTGCTCTGTGCGAGTTGGGTTCAAGAGATATTGACCGTTCGCGTAACCAACACGGGCTGCGCCAACTGGACCAGCAAAAGGAATACCAGAAACTGCCAAGGCTGCAGAAGCGGCGATCAATGCAGGAATATCAGAAGGAACATCTGGGTTGATAGACAACACATGCACAACAACCTGAACTTCGTTCAAAAAGCCCTCTGGGAACAAAGGACGTAATGGACGGTCGATCAAACGGGAGATTAATGTCTCGCCTTCAGATGGGCGGCCTTCACGGCGGAAGAAGCCGCCAGGAATCTTGCCTGCTGCATAAGTCTTCTCAAGATAGTCAACAGTCAATGGGAAAAAGGATTGACCTGGCTTAGCAGACTTCGAGGCAACAACAGTGCCCATTACTACAGTGTCATCGACGTTAACGATAACGGCACCACCAGCTTGACGAGCAATCTCGCCTGTTTCCATTGTTACTTGGTGGTTGCCCCATTGAAAACTCTTTACTGCTTTTTTAAACATAGTCATTCTGATCTTCTCCAAATTGTTCACGCAAGACCCACATGGGCATTGCGCTTGTCGTGGGATAAAGCAGTGTCACGACAACACTGGAGCGATTTAGGATTACAAGGGATGCCATTCCAGGGAGGCTCTGACTAATACCCAGAATCTCATTGGAATGACACGATCCCCTACACAAATAATCTAAAAGCGCTCAAAAAACATGCCACCTTCTTAAGACTGATTCCGTAAAGAAACAACCCTAAGTGAGATGGCATTGCAATACCGATAAGAATTACTTACGGAGACCTAATTTCTCGATCAATGCGCGATAGCGATCCAGATCTTTGCCTTTGAGGTAATCCAAGAGGCGACGGCGACGTGAAACCATCTTCAACAAACCGCGACGGCTGTGATGGTCTTTGGCGTTAGCCTTGAAATGGGGGGTTAATTCATTGATGCGGGCTGTGAGCAAAGAAACTTGCACTTCAGGACTACCCGTATCGTTTGCGCTGCGCGCGTTTTCTTTGACGATTTCCGCCGTTTTGATATCAGCAACTGCCATTTTTAATACTCCTTACTTGCGAACACGTGAGCTTTCACCCAATTTGTGTCGTGCGTTATTAACAAAATAAAACAAAAAAGCTTTACAAATCAAAGCCCTCGAATTGTAGCAGATCATGTAAGGTGGAGATTGAGGATGCAAAAAACCACCCGTAGGTGGCTTTTTAACAATAAATCCATATAAATCAATGATTTATAGATTTTATGGGGTCATTTGTGCATTTAATTTAGCCTGGCTAGGGTCATGCAGCTTGTTCAAGGCGGATAAATAAGCCTTGGCAGACGCTGCAATGATGTCTGGATCCGTACCTACGCCATTGACGATTCTGCCGCCCTTGGCCAAGCGAACGGTTACCTCACCTTGTGACTGTGTGCCTGAAGTAATGGCATTTACAGAATAGAGCAACTGTTCAGCACCGCTTTTTGCTACTTCCTCGATGGCATTCAAACTGGCATCGACTGGGCCATTGCCTTGGGCTTCTGAGCTAACCTCTTTATCGCCCATGCGAAATGTCACGCGTGATGTAGGGCGCTCACCTGTTTCAGAGTGCTGGCTCAATGAAATGAAATGGTAATGCTCGCCCTCTTCTGCAGCTGCCGAATCGGACATGATGGCAATAATGTCCTCGTCAAAAATTTCAGCCTTTTGATCTGCTAAAGCTTTAAAGCGCGCAAACGCCTCATTGATATCAGCCTCGGCTTCTACAGTGATACCCAACTCTTGTAAGCGTTGCTTGAACGCATTTCGACCAGATAATTTTCCCAAGACAATTTTGTTGGTAGACCAACCTACATCTTCGGCACGCATGATTTCGTAGGTTTCACGGTTCTTCAAGATGCCATCTTGATGAATGCCTGAAGCATGTGCAAACGCATTAGCGCCAACAACTGCTTTATTGGGCTGCACTACAAATCCAGTGATCTGTGAAACCAATTTGGACGCTGGAACGATTTGACTTGCATCGATACCGCACACCATATCAAAGTAATCCTTACGAGTGCGCAAGGACATTACGATTTCTTCCAAAGCAGTATTGCCTGCACGCTCACCCAAACCGTTGATAGTGCACTCGATCTGGCGAGCTCCGCCAATCTTGACACCAGCTAAGGAGTTGGCTACCGCCATTCCCAAGTCGTTATGACAATGCACAGACCAGATGGCCTTGTCAGAATTAGGAACGCGGGTACGCAAAGTTTTAATAAACTCGCCATACAACTCAGGAGTTGCATAACCTACAGTGTCAGGGATATTGATCGTTGAAGCACCTTCATTGATCACCGCCTCAACCACCCTGCACAAGAAATCCATCTCTGAGCGATAGCCATCCTCAGCAGAAAATTCGATATCGGATGCCAAGTTTCTAGCAAAGCGAATGGAACGTTTTGCCTGCTCCAAGACCTCTTCTGGTGACATGCGCAACTTCACTGCCATATGCAATGGGCTAGTCGCCAAGAATGCATGGATCCGCTTGGCATTGGCAGCTTGCAGTGCATCTGCAGCACGAGTAATATCTTTGTCATTCGCTCTGGCCAATGAACAAACAATAGAATCCTTCACGGCAGCGGCAACTGCAGAAATTGCCTGAAAGTCCCCTTCCGAGCTTGCAGCAAAGCCAGCCTCAATCACATCCACCTTAAGGCGCTCTAGCTGACGTGCAATACGCACCTTCTCGTCTTTAGTCATAGATGCGCCTGGGGATTGCTCGCCATCACGCAAGGTGGTATCAAAAATGATTACTTTGTCGCTCATCACTACTCTCCGATTGGGATAACTACATTCATTTACTACTGTACTGCCATCGTAAAAACAAAAACCCCAGCAATATGCTGGGGCTGGTATTGGTGGTTAATGGATTTACTCTATCGCATCAACTCAGGCCTTACCCGCCCCAAGCTTTAGGCTTAGTGCTAGTAGAAGGAGGCCGGTTAAAGGCGAAAAATTCATCAACATGGATTAAATATACCCGAAAAACTCGGTTTTAGCTAAAACGTTTGCCACTCAGACGCTCCCAAGCCCATATGACGTATCCCGAAATGGAATAGACCACAAATAAGCCAAAGAGCGTTAAGGGTGGGTTTGAAGAAATCAGGACAAAGGTCAATATCAATAAGACCATGACGCCAAACGGCACACGGTAACGGACGTCCAAGGCTTTGCCACTATAAAAACGGGCATTGGAAACCATAGTCAGGCCTGCGTAGACTGCAATGAAGAAGGTAATCCAGGGTATAGCCGTATCTCGCACAGGAATCTTGTTGTCGTCTGCCAACCAAATAAAGCCAGCAATCAAGGAGCCAGCCGCAGGACTAGGTAAGCCCTGGAAGAACTTCTTATCTACTACACCGGTATTCACATTAAAGCGGGCCAAGCGTAGAGCTGCACCAGCGCAATAAGTAAAGGCGGCTAACCAACCCCACTTACCTAAATCTTTTAAGGCCCACTCGTAAGCAACTAGAGCTGGCGCCACACCAAAGGAAACCATATCCGCGAGCGAATCATATTGCTCTCCAAAAGCACTTTGCGTATTGGTCATGCGCGCTACTCGACCATCCATGCCATCCAAAACCAATGAAGCAAAGATCGCAATTGCAGCAATCTGGAACTGATCGTTCATTGCATTGACGATGGCAAAAAAACCGCTGAACAGCGCAGCCGTGGTAAAGGCGTTAGGAAGAAGGTAGATGCCCTTGTTACGTGGACGAGGTTTTTGTTGCGCTTCTTCCTCATAATCCAAAGGATCGCCAAGCTCTTCAGCCCACTCATCCTGAGATGAATGCTTGCGAAGCTGAGTCAGGCGGCTGCGATCTAAACGGCCACGACGGCGAAAGGTAGTCAAATAAAGCCCCGGTAAAGAATTTGAATCAATCTAAGCCAGGCACACGCGCCAAAGCTGTATTGGTTGCAAATACTTTATCACCAACAGAAACCAAAGGTTCAGCAGTTAAGGGTAAATAAACATCTACACGCGATCCAAAGCGAATAAAGCCGTAGCGCTCCCCTGCTTTCAGGCGATCACCAACATGGATGTAGCACAGAATACGGCGTGCAATAAGGCCAGCAACTTGAACCAGGGTCACCACTTGACCATTGGCATCAATCACGACGGCATTACGTTCATTTTCTGTAGAAGCCTTATCCAGATCTGCGTTAACAAACTTACCCGGAAAGTACTGAATCTCTTTTACCAAACCATTGACCGCGCTGCGGTTGGAGTGAACATTGAAAACGTTCATGAAAACACTAATCTTGAGCGCTTCACGACCTGCATAAGGATCATTGGCAGTTTCAACCACCACAATACGACCATCAGCTGGAGACAATACTAAATCGCGACCAAGCGCAGGAATGCGCTGAGGATCACGGAAAAACTGCAGCACAAAAATAAAGATGATCCAAAGTGGCCATGACCAAGCGATACCGCCGAGGTAGTGAACCAGCAAAGTCACCACCCCCACTAGCGCCAAATAGGGCCAACCTTCTTTCGCAATAATGGGGTGTGGATACATCATATTTATTCTGAGCCTTTTAAGTTACTTCAATCAATCGAATGCTTAGTTCTTAGTTTGGTCAACCAACTTGTTCTTAGCGATCCAAGGCATCATTGCGCGCAACTTAGCACCAACTACTTCGATGTCATGCTCAGCGTTCAAACGACGACGGGAGATCAATGTAGGAGCACCGGCCTTGTTTTCAAGGATGAAGCTCTTTGCATATTCACCAGTCTGAATGTCTTTCAAGCACTGACGCATTGCGTTCTTAGTATCTTCGGTAACAACGCGTGGGCCAGTTACGTACTCGCCATACTCTGCATTGTTAGAGATTGAGTAGTTCATATTGGCAATGCCACCTTCGTAGATCAAGTCAACGATCAACTTGAGCTCATGCAAGCACTCAAAATAAGCCATTTCAGGAGCGTAGCCAGCTTCAACCAAAGTCTCAAAACCAGCTTTGATCAATTCAACTGCGCCACCACAAAGAACAGCTTGCTCACCGAACAAGTCAGTCTCAGTCTCTTCACGGAAGTTTGTTTCGATAATGCCAGCACGACCGCCGCCGTTAGCAGTTGCATAAGACAAAGCAACATCACGAGCAGAACCAGATTTATCCTGATACACGGCGATCAAATGAGGAACACCGCCACCTTGACTGTATGTGCCGCGAACAGTGTGACCAGGCGCCTTAGGAGCGATCATGATTACGTCTAAATCAGCGCGCGGCTGAACTTGACCATAATGCACGTTAAAGCCGTGGGCAAAAGCCAATGCTGCGCCCTGCTTAATATTGGCATGTACTTCCTTGTTATATACGTCAGCGATTTGCTCATCTGGCAATAGCATCATCACAACATCGGCGTCTTTTACAGCATCCGCTACTTCTTTAACGGTCAAGCCAGCGTTTGCGGCTTTACTCCAGGAAGCGCCGTTTTTACGCAAACCAACGGTCACGTTAACGCCAGAATCTTTGAGGTTCAATGCATGCGCATGGCCTTGTGAACCGTAACCAATGATGGTGACTTTCTTGCCCTTAATGAGGGACAAATCAGCGTCTTTATCGTAAAAAACTTTCATGCTATTTCCTTGTGTTGAAAAATATGTATTTAGTAATGCAATAAATAAGTTAAAAAAATTAAACTTTTAAGATCCGCTCGCCGCGACCAATTCCAGATCCGCCAGAGCGAACCGTTTCCAGAATGGATGCGCGATCAATCGAATCAATAAAGGCGTCCAACTTAGCCCCGTCACCAGTTAGCTCTATGGTGTAACTCTTATCCGTGACATCAATGATGCGGCCACGGAAAATGTCGGTTGTGCGCTTTAACTCTTCACGCTCCTTACCAACAGCGCGGACCTTGATCATCATGAGCTCACGCTCAATATGAGGACCTTCGCTTAAGTCAAACACCTTAACAACCTCAACCAAACGGTTTAAGTGCTTCGTAATTTGCTCGATCACATCATCAGAGCCAAAAGTCACAATCGTCATGCGAGATAGTGATGGATCTTCAGTCGGCGCAACACTTAAGGTATCAATGTTGTAGCCGCGAGCAGAAAATAGGCCCACTACTCGTGATAGCGCGCCCGGTTCGTTTTCAATTAATACAGAAATAATATGTCGCATTACAGATCCTCGCTGCCCAAAAGCATTTCAGTAATTCCCTTGCCCGCTTGAACCATGGGCCAAACGTTTTCTTCTGGGTCAGTCTGGAAATCCATAAATACAGTGCGATCTTTTAAGCGAATCGCCTCTTTGAGCGCACCCTCTACGTCAGATTTTTTCTCAATACGCATACCAACGTGCCCATAGGCCTCAGCCAACTTCACAAAGTCAGGCAAAGAGTCCATGTAAGAGCTGGAGTAGCGCTTGTTATAAGTAAGCTCCTGCCACTGACGAACCATACCTAAGTAACGATTATTCAGGGACACAATCTTCACGGGAGTGTCATATTGCTTGCAGGTAGAGAGCTCTTGAATACACATCTGGATAGAACCTTCACCAGTGATAGTGAAAACATCTTTCTCAGGGAAGGCTTTTTTGATACCCATGGCGTAAGGCAAGCCAACACCCATAGTACCCAGACCACCTGAGTTGATCCAACGACGTGGCTTATCAAACTTGTAGAACTGAGCAGCCCACATCTGATGCTGTCCCACGTCAGAACAAACAAAGGCATCGCCACCCGTCAGCTCCCATAGCTTTTGAACTACGTACTGCGGCTTCACGATCTGAGATGCTTCGTCATACTTCAAGCAATCTTTTTTACGCCATTCGTTAATCTGATCCCACCAAGCAGCCACTTTATCGCCATTCTTGCGAGGACCAGCAGCTTTGAGTTGTGCAGTCATCTCTACCAAAACTTCCTTGAGATTGCCAACGATAGGAACATCGACCTTCACGCGTTTTGAAATCACTGAAGGGTCGATATCAATATGAATGATTTTGCGAGGATGACTTGCAAAGTGTGCCGTATTACCAATAACGCGGTCATCAAAACGCGCGCCAATCGCAATCAACACATCACTGTGTTGCATGGCCATATTGGCTTCATACGTTCCATGCATACCGAGCATGCCTAAAAACTGTGGGCTAGTACCCGGGAAGCCGCCCAAACCCATCAGGGTATTGGTAACGGGATAACCCAAGAGGTCTGCAAACTCTTTTAGTTCAGGCGCTGCGTCAGCCAAGATAATGCCGCCGCCGGTATAAATATATGGACGCTCAGCCTCTTGCAGGAGAGCAACAGCCTTGCGGATCTGACCGCTGTGACCCTTCACAACCGGGTTATAGGAGCGCATCTCCAAAGTCTCTGGATAGACAAAGGGGCCTTTTGCTGCTGATACATCCTTAGGAATGTCGATCAACACGGGGCCTGGACGACCAGTCTGAGCAATGTGAAAAGCTTTCTTCAAGACCAATGGCAAATCCTTAACATCCTTAACCAGGAAGTTATGTTTAACCACAGGGCGAGTGATACCTACGGTATCGGCTTCTTGGAATGCATCTTCACCAATGGCATAAGTCGGCACGTTACCGCTGATGATCACCATTGGGATCGAATCCGTATATGCAGTGGCAATACCTGTCACCGCATTGGTAACGCCTGGCCCCGATGTCACCAATGCCACACCAACCTTACCGGTTGCACGTGCATAGCCATCAGCAGCATGAACAGCCGCCTGTTCGTGACGCACCAAAATATGTTCGAACTTATCTTGTTTAAAAATTTCGTCGTAAATAAAGAGAACAGAGCCGCCTGGGTAACCCCACACGAATTCAACACCCTCTTTGTGCAATGCATGCACGAGCATTTCAGCACCAATCATTTCAGGGGCTGCTGCTGTAGTTGTATTTACTGAGTCTTTGTTAGCTTTTGTAGCTAAAAATTCGGCGCTGCTTGTATTCATTTTCTTTCGTCCTTTGCAATTTTCGGCAAAAAATTGTTTGGTCTGTTCTATCTCTTGCTTATGGCCCGAGTTCGAACGGCGCTGCTACCGGAAAAAACCACTTCTTGAATGAGATTCTAGGTAGTAAGCCCTATATTCTATAGCAATCCCCTAAAATAGCTCAATTCTTACCGATTCAGGTGTAATCGATTGCATGGCTTCAGCCCAAGAACTATCTGACTTTCTGAGCAGTGTCGAGCAGCGTGCATTCAAGCAAGCGGTATATGCCGTGCGTGACGATGATGCTGCCTTAGACATTGTTCAGGACGCGATGATCAAATTGGCCGAAAAATATGGCGATCGCCCCGCTAGTGAGCTACCCCTGGTATTCACGCGCATTCTCCAAAACCGGATTCATGACTGGTTTCGCCGTCAAAAGGTCAGAAATGCCTGGGTGACCCTGTTTTCAAGCATGGGCAAAAAATCGGATGAAAACGACGATTTTGACCCCTTAGAGTCACTTTCGGCGCCAGATGACAGTGAAATTCACCAGGATGGCGCTCAAAAACTAGAGCAAAGCCAGCTTTTACAGGCTTTGGAGTCAGAAATAGCGAAATTACCTGTACGTCAACGAGAAGCCTTCCTAATGCGTTATTGGGATGAGCTAAGCATTACTGAAACTGCCAAAGCGATGAGTTGTAGTGAAGGCAGCGTCAAAACGCATTGTTCTAGAGCGACCCAAACTCTGGCTAAAGCATTGAAATTAAAAGGAATTACCCTGTGAAAAACCATCTTGACCCCCTGAACGAGTCCCAAGTCGATCAATTTGGCTTAGCGAGCGCTGCCCTGCTTAAGCAAAGCGTTCAAAACTTGCCTGTCAGCATTAAAGATCGCCTCCATGCTGCTCGCATGAAAGCCCTGGCCGTTCGTAAACCAGAAAAAGTTCGGGTACAAAAGACTGTCTTTGCTGGTTTTACAGGAAATTGGTCCCCAAGATCATCCAATGGTGTTTGGGACACCTTGGGTTGGGTTGCGCCCTTGGTCGTGCTCGTATTTGGATTGATTGGTATTGCGCAGTGGCAAGATGAGTCACGCATTAACGATATTGCTGAAGTCGATGCTGCTTTATTGACGGACGATGTTCCACCAGATGCTTACGCAGATAGTGGCTTTATGGCTTTTCTTAAGAACGGCCCACTGTCCGACTCCGAAGATAGCGCCTCACAGCTGACTCCAGCCAAATAAACATAGCGCCCAATGCATCACACACACAAGCTCTTCGTTGCTAATGCCCTAGCTGCATTGGTAGCTGGCGCTTGCTTGAGTCAAACACCAATGTGCTTTGCGCAGACGCCATCAGGCGCTGCTCATGGCAAAACTACCGCCATCCCAGAAAAGAAGCCCGATGGTACCTGGGAAAGCTTGAATCACTCGCAACAAACGATTCTGGCACCGCTTGAAAGTGACTGGGATTACATGCTCCCGGATAGTCGCAAGAAGTGGATCTATGTTGCCAACATCTATCCGAAGATGAGTGCGCAAGACCAAGAGCGTTTGCAGTCACGCATGACTAGCTGGTCTAATCTCTCACAAAAAGATCGTCGCATTGCACGTGAAAACTATTTAAGCAGCCTGCAGTTTCCTGCAGAGAAGAAAGCGGAAGCTTGGAGTGCTTATCAAAAATTAAGCGATGAGCAAAAGAAGAAGCTCGCTGAACTGGAGGCTAAGAAAAAGCCTAACGCCATTAATGCGCCTACTTTGCAGCAGCACGCCATTAAACAAGACACTACCCCACCTCCGCTTGCCCCCAAACCTAGAAGCATTGTCACGGAAGCGCCTACCCAAGTTGCTCCCGCTAGTGCCGATACCCAGTAAGGTATCGTTGTTTGATGACTCCTGCTGAACTAAATGCATTACCTTCGCCCTCATTTTGGCGTCGGGTCTCTTGCTGCCTCTATGAGCAGCTGGTGTTACTGGGCGTCATTGCCTTTACTTTCTTAGTTCCGAATCTGGCCTTGGGCATCCTCTTTGGTATTGCGCTTCCCAGTTGGCTCACTTTTTTGTATCTCTATACCGTATTGGGAGCTTACTTTGTTTGGTATTGGACCAAATCCGGGCAAACTCTCGCAATGCAAACATGGCGCGTACGCCTGATTGGCCACCAAGGCTTTTCACTCACTCGGCGTCAAGCTATTTGGCGCTACCTCTATGGTTCGCTGTGGATTATTCCCTGCGTAGCATTGCAAGCAGTATTCCATTTAGAAAAATGGCAGATCATTGAGATGCTGTTTACTGTTGCACTCTTTGTCTGGCCACTGACTATCTACCTGGATCGACGTCCAGCAGCGCTGCGCCAAAGCGTGCCAGACCGTCTCGCAGGTTCTCGCTTGGTCGAGCTACCAAAGAACCTCGTCACACTCTCTTAGGGCGTCCTAAGCCTCTCGGAGGGACTCAATTGCGCTGGCCTGTTGTATGCGAGCCTGAAAGCGGTATCCAGCAGCCAGTGACGCCACAATGCCAAAGCCAATTCCCATCGATAGTGTCTGCGCAAAAGCGTTAAATTCAATTTCCAATACATAGCGGCCCAGAGCCCACGCAGCAATGCCGGCAGCGATGCCAGCGAGCAACCCAGCAATAGCCCCAATCAACAACAACTCGATACGCGCAATATTGGCCAATACCGCCCTAGATGCGCCCAAGGCCTTTAGCAATGCGGCGTTTCTGAAACGCTCGTCCTGAGTAGCAGCAATTGCGGATATTAAGACCAGCATGGACGCAATCATCGTAAAGGCGAATAGCAGACTTAAGGCTGCTGAAAGTTTATTAATGATTTCCTGGATTTGTTGTAGTGATGCTGATACGTCAACCAAAGTCAGATTGGGAAACTGTTGGCAAAGCGCGAAGTCCAAAGACTCAAGCTCAGGACTTTGATAGTAGGAAGTAATCCACGATTGCGGCATACCAGCCAACTGCGCGGGAGGCATGATGACAAAAAAGTTGACCCGCATCGATCCCCAATCAAGTTTGCGCAAGGATGTGATGGGGGCGGTTATTTTTTCACCTGCCACTTCATAAGTGAGCTGATCGCCCAGCTTTAGGTTCAGGGTCTTCGCAATGCCTGCTTCCATGGAGATTTGGGGAGCAGCGTCATTAAGCCATTGTCCAGAGACAATGCGATTACCTGGCGGCAATTGAGTGGTGTAAGACAAGTTAAATTCACGATCGACTAATCGCCGCGCGTTCTCTTGTGGAAAATCGGCCGGGTAAATATCTTTGCGATTGATTTGCGTTAAGCGACCACGCACCATCGGGTAGAACTCTGGTTCTCCAACACCACCAGCGCGTAAGGTGTTTGCCACACCCTGTTTTTGATCGCCTTGGATATTAATCATGAAACGGTTGGGTGCATCAGCTGGAATATTGCCCTGCCATGTGCTCAGTAGATCTTGGCGTAACAACAAGATCAATAAGAGCGCCATGATTGCAATCCCTAAAGTCGTAATTTGCATAGTCACAAATCCCAAATTACGCGATAGCGCTACAAAAACAAATTGTGTTGCAAAACCCTGGCTCTTCACTTTTGAAATCGCTTTGAGCAAAGCATAGGCTAAAACTGAAAACACCAAAATGGCTGCCAAGAAGCTTGCCCCAACCCAAAGTGCTAATTTCCAATCTTGCGCCGCGAAAAAAATTAATGCCCCAGAGCAACACAAACCAAACAAGCCTACCCAAATAGAGGCTGTTGTTAGCGGAGCAAACTCTTTTCGAATTAATCGAATTGGTGAAACATTCACCAAGGCCATCATGGATGGGCCGGCAAAGCCCAGCAACAAGAACCAAGTAAATAAAACGCTCCAAATAACAGGAGCAATCGAAATAGAAGGCAAGTTAGTTGCAATCAAATCGCCTAGCACGCCAATCAACAGACTTTGGATCAAATACCCTAGAAGACAACCTGCTACCGCAGCAATGAAGCCAAGCAAGATCAAGGTCTTTATTTGGCCATACAGAATCATGGCTTTTGTGGCACCAAAACACTTGAGGGTGGCACAGGCATCCGCTTGCTTGACCATGTAGCGCCGCGCTGATAGGGCAATCGCAACACCAGCAATCATGGCAGTCAGCATAGCCACCAGGGAAAGAAATTGCTCAGCCCTCTCCAAAGTTTTACGCATTGTGGGCTGCGCATTATCTAGCGTCTCGATTCTGATGCCACGAAGATTTTGCGACTGAATATAGTCAGTAGCCCACGTCTGATAGGCGGTAATACTTTCATCCGAACCCGCTAAGAGAAAACGATATGTCACTCGACTTCCCAGCCCAATCAGACCGGTCGAAGGTAAATCATCTAAGGCAATCATTAAGCGAGGAGCGAAGTTCATAAAACCTGCACCGCGATCCAGCTCACGAGTAATCACGCCAGCTATCACAAACTCCCGCTCACCCAAACGAATCGAATCACCCACCTTTGCATGCAGGCTATTGAGAAGGCCAGGCTCTACCCACGCATTACCTCTGCCAAGTCCAGCAATCTTTTCCTGGGGATTGTTTACTAGACCCTGCAGCTGTAGCGCACCCCTTAATGGATAACTAGAGCTGACGGCTTTTACCGAAGTCAATTTACTTTCAGAGCCAACGGTAGCCATGCTCGGAAAGACAACTGTCTGCGCGGTTTGTAATTTCTGCTTGTCCGCCTCTTGAATAAATTGCTCAGGGATGGGTTGATCAGCAACTAGTAAAAGATCGGCCGCGAGAAGTTGGCGAGCATCAAACTCAAAAGCCCGATGCATGCGATCAGCCAAAAAGCTGACACTCGTTAACGCGCTGACCGAAAGAGTCAGCGCAATCAACAACCATTTGAGCTCTTTAGAGCGAAGATCCTGTCGAAGACCCCGCAGGAGCCCTGAAATCAAAGAAATCAAATTGCCTGAATCTGGCCGCCATCCACACGCATGACGGTACCAGTGATAAAGGATGCGTTTTGACTTGCCAAAAAGGCTGCGGTATCACCGTATTCGCGTGGATCACCATAACGACCCATCGGAATTTGGCGCAAGCTGGCCTCTACAACAGCCTCATAAGTACTACCCTCACGCTTGGCACGCGCTTCATCCAATTGACGCAAACGGTCGGTTGCCACCCTACCCGGCATGATGATGTTCACTGTGATACCGTCAGCAGCTACTTCTGATGCCAATGTTTTTGACCAAGCCAATAGTGCTGCACGCAAGGTATTGGAAATTGCTAAATTTTTGATGGGCGCAATTGCACCTGAGGTAGTGCTCGTAATAATTCTGCCCCAACGACGTTGACGCATCCCAGGCAATACGCGATCCGTAATGGCAATTAAAGACAGCACCATGTCATTAAAGCTTTTTTGCCAAAGTGCAGGATCTTGCCCGGCCGCAGGAGTTGGTGGTGGTCCACCCGTGTTATTAATCAAGATATCGATTGGACCTAAGGTCGTTTCAACTTGAGACACTAAGGAGTCAATTATGGAATGATTGGAAAGATCCCAGCTAAGGGCCAAGGCAACACCACCGGCGGCCTCTATCAGCCTCACGGACTCTTGCAGACCTTCGGCATTGCGACCTGTAACCGCGACCTTGACACCTTCACGTGCCAAAGAAACAGCCATCGCCTGACCTAGCCCTCGGCTAGATGCCATGACTAAAGCAACCTTACCTTTAATACCTAAATCCATGTTGTCTCCACTTCGGTAATTTTATTTTTTAGTGTGCTGCGCTTACTAATCCAATGTTAATTTTTGTTTGGCTACGACTTCTTTGTAAATAGTGTATTCAGCCTTGATCTCTTTTGCAAAAGACTCAGGGCCATTGACGTTAATGATTGAGCCCGTCTCTTCAATGCGCTTTTTCACAGCAGGATCTGCAACCACAGTTTTTAAAGCGGCATAGTATTTATCGACTACGTCTTTAGGCAGCCCTGCGGGACCAAGCAAACCGTAGTACGCCATCCGATTGACTGGCGCAAGACCTACCTCAGTGAAGGTAGGCACGTTAGGCAATTGCGCTAAACGTTTTGGAGCGGCAATCACAATCGGCACCAGCTTACCGTCTTTAATAAACGGCAGGGAGGATGGCAAGTTATCAAAAATCATCGAGACCTGGCCGCCTACTGTGTCAGCTAACGCCGGACCGGCGCCGCGATACGGAATGTGCACGATATAAACCCCCGCCAAGCTCTTAAACAACTCGGTTTGCAAGTGGCCAATGCCACCGGTCCCAGAGCTGGAGTAAGAATACTTACCAGGATTAGCCTTAAGAACCGCTAGAAAGGTTTTAAAGTCTTTTGCTGGAAACGAAGGATTGACTGCAATGATGTTGGGTGTTGCAGCAATATTGCTAATGGCCGTGAAATCCGTAATTGGATCGTAACCAATCTTGGGGTTGATGGCGGGATTGGAGGCAGTAGTAGACACCGTAGCCATGCCAATGGTGTAGCCATCCTTGGGAGAGCGCATCACCTCAAGAGCGCCAACAGATCCGCCCCCACCCGCTTTATTTTCCACAATCACGGGTTGACCCAATTGACGACCAAGCGCATCACCAACCGCACGGGCAATGATGTCAGTGCTGCCACCTGGTGCAAACGGGACAATCAGTCGAATAGGTTTATTGGGAAAGCCATCAGCATAGGCCGCAACGGAGAATCCTAATGTCGTCGCAAGTACCAATGTAGTTGCAATAGTCTTTTTTAAGCTCAACTTCATTTAATCAATACCCCATTGGTTTTGGCAAGTTTGCAGCATATTTATCCAGCTGATCCTCATACTGCTTCAAGATTTCAGCAAGGGCTTGCTGCTGACCTATGACAAGCGCCTCCGGCGTATTGTCTTTGAGGGCTACGCGCTTGGTGTAGCGATTTGCACCAATCAAGGGATTGGTTTTACCCGCATTGACTACTGTCAGGAAAAATTCGACACTCACAACGGCCTCAGGCTTAACACGATAGTCGCCATAGAACTCATTCACGCTTGCCTGGAGAATGTAATACGGGAAAAAGCTATTGTTCTGTCCAACGGCTGCCGAAAAAATATTGGCGTTATTGAGCCACTGCCGTTCAGCATTGCCAATCATCTCGCCCGGAATAGACGAATACACGTTATAAAAATCCTTCTCATAACGTTGATCACCCAAGCGATATACCAATGACTTCCCATCAAAAGGAGGTGCCACAGAGACAGCTCCAATCTTGAGCCAGAACGGTGTACGTGCTTGGCGTGGCGCCGCAACCCTTTCAGGCGCCACAGTCCAGCTACTTGGCGTAACGGGGGCGCGCGTTGGCAAAGAGCAAGCACTTAAACTAATTGCAACAGCAATCAATACCAGGCGTTTCATCATTTCTGTACTCCAGACTGTCCTTGGGTGCCATTCATCGGCAAACTGATCTTCGGCGGAGGTTCACCCCAAATCAAACTCGATGGTGACTGACTAGCAATTCTTGAAAACTCATTGAGCTGCTCGCTGGTTTGCTTGAGGTTTTCCATTGTCAACTGCGTATCACCCTGCATACTGGTGACAGTTTGACGCAGCGCCACCATCGTACCGACCAGTTCGCGCATCAGGATATTGAGTTCCTCTTTATCAGTCACTTTGGCGATTCGCTCCATAATGATATTCATCTGCTTCACAGACTGAATTAAGCCAGCATTGTCTTTTCCATCCCCGGCCATCATCGTATTCAGGTTACTTAAAAGCGCATCAAATTTTTTCTGCGTATCCTCAACATTGACCTGATTCAGGCCATCTATCAGCTTTTGAATGCCTTCAATAATTTGATCTGCTTGATTTGGTAAAGAAGGGATTACTGGGTAGTCAGGCTTCCAGGAATAGGGCAATGGAGAATAAGCATCTTTGGTTGGTACGAAATTAAATTCAACATAGTTAACCCCAGTGATTCCCTGAGATTTGACCTGGGCTCGCAAATTGTTTTGTACAAACTGTTTGATGAGGTCTTCATTCACCGTTTCACCAATAATTTGCATCCGCACGACAACGTACTGACGACGATCTTGGAAAGGAACATCTTTTTCATAAATATCACCAGAAAGACCAATCATGGTGACCTGACCAATTTTGACCCCCCTAAATCGTACAGAGGCGCCAGTATCCAAACCTGTTACAGATTGTTTAATGTAGGTTTCAATGATGAATGATTTTTTGAAAAATTGACCAGATCCAAAAATTAAAATCACGGCAATTAATACCCCGATGGCAGCGAGTACAAATACGCCAAGTCGGAAATAGTTCGGATTAGAGTTATTACTCATGCTGCGTCCCTAGTCGTAATGCGATTAAAGAATTGATGCACGCGAGGATCGGTGCTGGTATCACGTAAAACTTTAGGATCACCTTCTGCGATGATTCCTTTAGCGCCCTTGTCTAACATAATGACCTTATCTGCAATAGCGTAGATGCTGGCTAGTTCATGCGATACGATGACAAAGGTAATGCCCAGATTTTTTGATAAATCCATGATGGTTTGATCCAAATCAGCAGAAGTAATTGGATCGAGACCTGCTGATGGCTCATCTAAAAATAAAATCTTCGGATCGAGCGCCATTGCTCGCGCTATCGCTGCGCGCTTTTGCATGCCGCCACTAATCTCGCTAGGCATATACGATTCATAAGGAAGCAAGCCAACCAAGTCTAATTTACAACGAGCTAGCAAATTCATTTGATCTTGGGTTAGCTGGGTGTACTCCTGCATAAATAGGGTAACGTTATCCAAAAGATTCATGGAACCAAACAATGCACCCTGTTGATACATCACACCAAAACTGGTCATGATTTTTTGTCGTGCCGCACCAGAAGATGCAGTGATATTTTGCCCTTCTATCAGGACATCGCCAGATAGAGGCTGGTACAAGCCAAATAGATTCTTTAGCAGACTGGACTTTCCACAACCAGAGCCACCGAGAATGACGAATATCTCACCATTGTTGACGGTGAAATTGAGATCCTTCATCAACACATTGCTACCGTAACCAACAGTGAGCTTCTGAACATCGATTGCGTATGTAGGATTTGCGGTGTTTGCTGGCGTATTCATCAAAAGCCCGTCTTGTAAGAGATGAAGGCAAAAATACCGTCGACCAACACAATCATCACAATACTACTCACTACGGCACGGGTAGCTGAAATACCCACTGCTGCAGCGCCAGTACCAGTTTGCATGCCACGTAGACAACCCATCGCAGAAATCACAATACCGAATAAAGTTGCCTTGATCAGGCCTGAGCAAATATCTTCAACATCTACTGCGCTCAACATGCCATTGTAAAAATTAATAAATGGAATTCCATAAATCAACATCGTGAACATCGATGCAATGATGCTAACGATGTCCGCAAAAAGGGTCAGTATTGGGGCCACCAAGATTCCAGCCAGTACTCTTGGAACCACCAAAAAACGAATTGGGCTCAAGCCACCGGTTACTAAAGCATCGACCTCGCTGTTCACGGTCATGGTGCCGATCTCTGCTGCAAATGCAGCTGATGAGCGACCTGCCAGCAGGATCGCTGTGATCAATGGACCCATCTCACGCACAATCCCTAAGGCAGCCAATGGGCCCACAAAGGTAGTTGCTCCAA
>NZ_JACVQB010000003.1:199268-229606 GCF_018881575.1 Polynucleobacter sp. UK-Kesae-W10
AAGAGACCAAAATAAATCCGCAGCCAAGTGGCCAGTAAAAGTGATGAGGCCTTTGGTATCGTCGATCAGATTTTGCGTGGCCATACCTGTACTCACCACGAAACTTCTTTTTGGCTTAACTACCGGCGCTGGAAATAAATTAGTGATCGGATCAAATTCATGCAACAGAGGTTGATAACGTTGATCAAGGCCTACCAAAGAAAACTGAGCCCCTACTTTTTGTTGAGCCTCTTCGATACCGATCAGAAAAGCAATGCCTGCACCATCCAGTGAAGCAACATTTGAGGCATCAAATGTCAGTATGGCTGTTTTGACGCTGGCATCTGAGAGCTGTGCTAACCAAGCATTTTGTGAATCACGAATTTGAGTCCACACGCCACCCAAGGTGTACACATTCACAATCCCATTGAGAGAAATTTTGGCATGCGTGGCATCGATTTGAGACCACACTGCCACTGGGACATTGGAATCAGTAGAAACCGAGGAAATA
Organism: Polynucleobacter sp. UK-Kesae-W10; assembly: GCF_018881575.1. GTDB lineage: Bacteria > Pseudomonadota > Gammaproteobacteria > Burkholderiales > Burkholderiaceae > Polynucleobacter. The sequence continues at coordinate 199,759 of NZ_JACVQB010000003.1, forward strand.
GCGTCAGAAATGCTCATAAACAGACTATAAGGTATCCACAAGAAATCCTTGTGAAATGCCTAAAAAATGAAAAGGGCCCAGTTTTGCAACTAGGCCCTATATAAGTTGGTGCGGCTGGCAGGAATTGAACCCACGACCCCTTGGTTCGTAGCCAAGTACTCTATCCAGCTGAGCTACAGCCGCAACAGCCATAATTATGCCATGGAAGAGAAGAACTACATCACCCCCGCTGGTCACGAGCGGATCAAAACTGAGCTCCTACAGCTCTTAAACCTTGATCGGCCCGAGGTTGTGAAGGTTGTCCACTGGGCGGCCAGCAATGGTGATCGGTCCGAAAATGGGGACTACATCTACGGGAAAAAGCGCCTTCGGGAGATTGATCGACGTATCCGCTTCCTCAATAAACGCCTCGAATTCGCTGTGGTGGTGGACAATTCCGCCCGAAAATCCGGTGCAGCCGATGCTCAGCAGATCTTTTTTGGTGCCACTGTGACCTACTCACCCCTTGAGGGCAAAGAGGCAGGGAAACAGACCTCCATCACGATTGTGGGTGTAGACGAGGTTGATTTAGACAAAGGACATGTCAGCTGGGTATCCCCGATAGCCAAAGCACTCATTAAGGCCAGGCTGGGTGATTGTGTATTCATTCAGACCCCAACCGGCCCTGCTGAAATTGAAATACTAGATGTTCAATATCTGTAAAGCGTCAGGATTACAGAGTCCGTGTACGGGTTACACGCATAACGTCAGGATTGGTTCTTAGGCTGCGCATCACTTTAGATAAATGCAGTCGGTCATAGACCTGGATAGTAAATCGAATCGTTACCGAATCTTCTTTAAAGCGATCTTCCATCGATACATTCATGATGTTGGAGTCTGCTGAGGTGACGCTGCTAGCCACCCGCGCCAAAACACCTTTGCCCTGACGTGTATCAATCGCCAAATCCACCTCAAACTCCCGATTGAGGTCTTTGCCCCACTCTACCTCTACCCACTTATCACTATCTTTGGAAAGCATCCGCAGAGCGACTGTACAGTCGTTAGTATGGACCTGCAGACCTTCGCCTTTACCGAGGTAGCCAATAATGTTATCCCCCGGAATCGGGTGACAGCATGATTGAAAGCTAATCGAGTTGCCCTCGCGCCCATCCACCAGAATCGCCTGACGTTGGTGCTGCGACGCTTCTTGGCTGGGGGCAACCCAATCTCCTGCGCCAAGACGCATTTGCTCTGAACCACCTTCATCATCAATCAGGATCTTGAGACGAATAGCCAACTCTTGGGGGGAGCGACGTCCCAAGGCAATATTGACGCAAGCCTCTTCACGGGTTTTGTCACCTGTCCAGTGCGTGAGCTTTTCCCAAATCCCCGGAGTAAGCAACGCAGCATCCACTCCCTGTTGGCGCAAACCATTGGCCAATAGACGCTCACCCAACTGAAGAGATTCGGAATAATGCTTTGTTTTCAGCGAATGGCGAATAGAGGCACGTGCTTTACCGGTGCGGACAAATGCAAGCCAACCCGGATTCGGTTGAGAATTCGCTGAGTTAATCACCTCAATGATGTCGCCATTTTTCAACTCGCTGCGCAATGGCAGTTGTAAGCCATTAATTTTGACTGCAACGCAGGTATTTCCTAAGTCACTGTGGATGGAATAGGCAAAATCTAAGGCTGTAGCCCCTCTGGGCAAGGCTCTAATTTGCCCTTTAGGAGTAAACACGTAGACCGCATCTGGGAACAAATCAATCTTCACGTGCTCTAAAAATTCTTGCGAGTCGCCGCTACTATCTTGAATGTCAATCAGTGACTGCAACCACTGATGCGCACGATTTTGCACCTCGCTCATATCGGGCGAGCCATCCTTATAGGCCCAGTGCGCTGCAACACCAGCTTCGGCAACAGCATGCATATCCGTTGTACGAATCTGAAACTCTACAGGCACGCCCGAAGGGCCTAATAAGGTTGTATGAAGTGATTGATAACCATTGAGCTTGGGGATCGCAATGTAGTCCTTAAACTTGCCTGGCATAGGCTTATATAAGGAATGTAAAATCCCCAATGCCCGATAACATTCATCAATACTGCCAACCGTGACGCGGAAGGCATAGACATCTAAGACCTGAGAAAAGCTGACATGCTTTGAGCGCATCTTGTTGTAGATGCTGTAAAGCGTTTTTTCACGGCCACGTAAATCTACATTCAAATTGGCTTTTGCAAATGCCATACGCGAGGCTTGCAAAATCTTTTCAACCATCTCTTTACGATTGCCACGCGCCCGTTTTACCGCTCCCTCAATAACCCGAAAACGCATGGGCATGGAATAGCGGAAGCTCAGATCTTGTAAATCGCGATAAATCACGTTGAGACCTAGGCGGTGGGCAATCGGCGCATAGATTTCAATCGTCTCAGCAGCTACCCTACGACGCTTAGCCATCGGCACGGCATCGAGCGTACGCATATTGTGCGTACGGTCGGCTAGTTTGACCAAAATGACGCGTACATCGCGCGCCATCGCCATAAACATCTTCCGAAAGCTTTCTGCTTGGGCTTCAGCGTGGCTTTGAAACTCTAATTTATCGAGCTTGGTTAAGCCCTCTACCAACTCAGCTACTTTGCTACCAAACTTTTCAACTAAATCAGCCTTAGTGCAGCCAGTATCTTCAATCACATCATGGAGCAAAGCAGCCATGATCGAGGGTCCATCCAAACGCCAGGTAGCACAGAGCTCAGCAACAGCAACAGGATGGGTGATGTAGGGTTCGCCGCTATGGCGATATTGACCTAAGTGGGCTGCATCAGCAAACTGAAAGGCTTTCTTAATTTGCGCAATATCGTCAGGCTTGAGATAACTCAACTTGGCCAGCAAGCTATCAATCGAAACGACTTGATGCTTAAGCGGTAAAGCTGGTGCTGATGTGGGGCCGAATAAATGGCGGCTCGACTGAGCCAACAATGAAGCAATAACGGAGGATTTCCCGCTGGGCTTTTGTGAAGATGAAGCGTTTGGGGTGCCCAATAAATCAGATTGCGCCACCCCTAAGGAGAGCTCATTGGGCGAGGCCCCTCCTACTGATTCCGATGTCTTGGTAGATCCTAATGGGAGCCCCACACCGGAACTCCTAGATTAAAGAGGTACTTTGGTCAACATATCACGGTCAGTTACACCAGCGGCTACTTCGCGCAAAGCAACCACCGTAGCTTTATCTCTGGACTCAACACGTGGGGAGTGACCTTGAACCAATTGACGTGCGCGATAAGTCGCAGCCAAAACCAGTTCAAAACGATTTGGGATAGTTTTAAGGCAATCTTCTACAGTAATACGGGCCATGCTGAACTCACTTAAATTTAGCTTCAATACCTATAGGATAACTGATTAGACCCCAAGGCGCCGTAAAAGCGCGGGATTTCGGGCCATACTGGGCCCAGAACGCAGGCGGCTAGAGGCCAAAATATGCTTGAGGTCCACTAGAGCCTGATCAAAGGAATCATTTACGACGATGTAATCGGCCTCATGCGCATGGGTGAGCTCGATATGGGCCGCAGCCAGTCGGCGCTGAATCGTTGACTCATCATCTTGACCGCGTTTACGCAAACGCTCTTCTAAAGCTGCGATTGAGGGCGGAAAAATAAAAATCCACTGTACCGATGGAATGAGTTTGCGAATCTGTTGCGCGCCCTGCCAATCGATCTCGAGCATCACGTCGCTACCAGCTTGCATCTGGGATTCAATCCAAGGTTTTGAGGTGCCATAAAAATGGCCATGCACTTCTGCCCATTCTAAGAAGTGACCTTGATCTCGCTCAGCAATAAATTCGTCCTTGCTAGCAAAACGATAGTCCTTGCCATCTACCTCTCCCGGGCGTGGTGCGCGCGTCGTTGTTGACAACGAAAGCTTTAAACCTGCATCCTCTTTTAACAGTGCATTGACCAAAGAAGATTTCCCCGCACCAGAAGGCGCCACGATCATCAGCATGCTGCCTTGATAGGATGGAGTCTGGATGGTGTTGGTCATAAATGAATTGTACGGATTACTCGAGGTTTTGCACCTGTTCACGCATTTGCTCAATCAGGAGTTTGAGTTCAAGCGCTGCTTGGGTACATTCTTCAGAGACGGACTTGGAACTTAAGGTATTGGCCTCACGATTAAGCTCTTGCATTAAGAAATCTAAACGCTTACCTACGGGACCTTTTCCGGCCAAGGCAGTATCAACGGCCTGTAGATGGGTTTTCAGACGCGCAAACTCTTCAGCTACATCAATCCGCACGGCATACAAAACCACCTCTTGACGAATCCGCTCCATGAGCTCTGCGCCTGACTTCGCTTGCTCTTGGGCAGCCAAGGCTTCGGCTAAACGCTCAGTCAGCTTTTCTTGGTACTGGGTGACATATTCAGGCACTTTGGGCTCAATCACCCCAACAATCTCGCGCATCTTCCCGGTAATCGTTGTGAGCACCCCAACTAAGGCCTTACCTTCAGCATGACGGCTATCCATTAAGGCAGCTAGTGCAGCTCGACCCGCTTCTACCGTTGCCGCAATCCAACCCTCTTCTTCACCGCGCGGTTCTGATACCACTCCAGGCCAGCGCAAGACTTCGGCAATACTGAGCTCTTGGGCTTTTGGAAACGCTTCCTGGGCTTTTTCTTGCAGGGTATAGAGCGCATCTAGGCGGTCTTTGTTCAGAGCGCCCAATGCATGCGGATTACTTTTAGCAGCCCCGGCAGCAGCACTATTAACCCTCCAGGCAGCCCGAAACTCAACTTTTCCCCGGGAAAGGCTTTGAGCCACCATTTCACGCAAGGCAGGCTCTGCCCCACGGCACTCGTCGGGAAGACGAAAACCTAAATCCAGAAAGCGGCTGTTCACAGCCCGACATTCCACCTGCAGATCCGCAACCACCCCAGCCCCCAGGGAGACTTGGCGAGAAGCGCTGCCATAACCAGTCATGCTCGATATCATATGGACATTGTAGATTCTTTATAGATGCATGGACCAAATGCAGCCCAACCTTTAGGACGAAGACTGATGAGTAACGCTAACCCTGCCGCAATGACCCGCCCAAGCGGACGTAAGCCAAAAGATTTACGCCCCGTCACGATTTCACGGGCCTTTACCAAGCACGCAGAAGGTTCTGTGCTGATCGCGTTTGGAGATACTAAGGTGCTCTGTACGGCCAGCATCCTCGATAAGGTTCCTCCGCATAAACGGGGTTCTGGTGAAGGCTGGGTTACGGCAGAGTACGGCATGCTCCCCCGCTCTACCCATACCCGTAGCGATCGTGAAGCGGCCCGCGGCAAACAGTCAGGTCGCACCCAAGAAATTCAGCGCCTCATCGGTCGCGCAATGCGGAGTGTCTTTAATTTAGAAATACTCGGTGAGCGCACCATTCATTTGGATTGTGATGTGTTGCAAGCGGATGGAGGTACACGCACCGCCTCTATTACGGGTGCCTATGTTGCTGCACGAGATGCCGTCAATCAATTACTTCAAAGTGGCGCCCTGACTCAGGATCCAATCATCGATAGTGTCGCCGCTATTTCAGTAGGCATTTACCAAGGCGTCCCCGTACTGGATTTGGATTACCCAGAAGATTCTGCCTGTGATACCGACATGAATGTTGTGATGACTGGCAAAGGTGGCATGATCGAAGTACAGGGCACTGCTGAAGGTGCTGCCTTTTCGCGCAATGAGCTCAATGCACTCTTGGATTTAGCCGAGCAAGGTATCGCTGAGCTCACCCAGCTGCAAATTGATGCCTTGAAATAAGCCAGAGAGTTCATCGCGTAATGCAAAAACTGGTCCTCGCTTCGAATAATGCTGGCAAAGTAAAAGAATTTCAGGCTCTGCTTGCTCCACTGCATTTCCAAGTGATTCCCCAAGGAGAGTTGGGAATTCCGTCAGCTGAAGAACCACATCACACTTTCGTAGAAAACGCACTGGCTAAAGCTCGCCATGCCAGTGCCGCCAGCGGCCTACCAACCCTGGCTGATGACTCAGGCATCTGCGCTCATGCCCTAGGTGGCAAACCAGGTGTTTTATCTGCGCGCTTTGCCGGCGAGCCCGCCAACGATCGTGCCAATAATCAAAAACTGATTGCCGATTTATCTGGTAAATCCGATCGGGGCGCGCATTATGTCTGCGCATTAGTACTTGTTAATAGCGTTGATGATCCAGAGCCCTTGATTGTGCAGACCCGCTGGTACGGTCAGTTTATTGATGAGGCTAAAGGTGAACATGGGTTTGGGTATGACCCCCATTTTCTCTTGCCTGAACTAGGTCTTACCGCAGCCCAGCTAGAGCCAGCCCAGAAGAACATCCTCAGCCATCGCGGTCAAGCCCTGCGCGAACTCCTTACGCAGTTACAGTTACGTGCTTAACACCAAACATATAGCTCTGACTGCATTGCCTCCTTTGGCTTTGTATATCCACTTTCCCTGGTGCGAAAAGAAATGCCCTTACTGTGATTTCAACTCGCATCAAATTAAAGCGGGTGTTGTCAATGGCAATCCATCCGGCTTTGATGAGCAGCGTTATATCGCTGCACTCATTGCCGATCTCGAAACCGAATTACCGCATATTTGGGGTCGACAAGTTCATAGTATTTTTATTGGTGGTGGCACGCCTAGCTTGCTCTCACCCGCAGGCATGGACGCACTGTTGTCTGCCGTTCGAGCGCGAGTCAATCTCGAGCCTAATGCGGAGATCACTATGGAGGCTAATCCTGGCTCTGTGGAAGCAAAAAAATTTGCAGCGTTTGCTCAATGTGGCATTAACCGTGTCTCATTAGGCATCCAGAGTTTTCAAGATGAGCAACTCAAAGCGCTAGGTCGCATTCACAACGGCGCTCAAGCTAAAGAGGCGGTCAAGATCGCGATGAATCACTTCCAGTCAGTGAACTTGGATTTGATGTACGGCCTTCCCAATCAAAGTTTAGAGGCAGCTAAAGCGGATGTACAAACAGCACTGTCTTTTAATACTCCGCATCTATCTTTTTACAATCTCACACTAGAACCCAATACCTATTTTGCTAGCTTCCCACCCAAATTGCCCAGTGAGGATGAGATAGATGCCATCTTTGAACAAAACCTGGACCTCATTACTAAAGCGGGCTACCAACGCTACGAAGTTTCTGCGTATGCTAAAAAAGATCAAGAGTGCAAACATAATCTCAACTACTGGCGTTTCGGTGACTACATTGGGATTGGAGCGGGAGCACACGGAAAAATTTCCTTCCCCAACAAAATCACACGCCAAGTGCGAGAGCGCCATCCTGAGACCTATATGGAGTCAATGGAGAAAAAGGGAAATGCCCTCATTGAGATGCGTGAGATTGAGGCTCAAGACCTCCCTTTTGAATTTATGCTCAATGCCCTACGCCTGAGCGACGGCGTTGACACGAGCACTTTCAGCGAGCGCACCGGCTTACCCTTAAGCGTTATTAGCAAAGGCTTAAGTGAAGCGACTCAAAAAGGCCTATTGGATGAGAATCCCAGTAAGCTTAAGGCTAGCGCTCAGGGTTTACGCTATCTGAATAACCTCCAAGAGATCTTTCTCGGTTAAAGTAAGTCATTCATAAAAAATATATTTCCGTTACGGAGACAAAACATGATGTATGACGATGCACGCCGCAAGCTCATTGCGCGCCTATTGATCGGTGTTGCTTGCACTATCAGCACCCTCTCACTTTCACAAACTGCTGTTGCACAGGCCAAAAATTGGCCAGATAAGCCCGTTAAATTATTCGTAGGCTTTCCCCCTGGTGGCGGCTCTGATGCCATCGCCAGAATTATTGCGATTAATCTCTCGCAAATGTGGGGTCAACAGGTCGTGATTGATAACCGAGGTGGTGCAGCAGGCACCATTGCAGCTGATCTCGTGGCTAAGTCCGCACCTGATGGTTATACGCTCGGCCTAGCGCACGTCAATGCACTCTCTATCATTCCGGCGCTGGGTCAAAAAATGTCTTACAACGCCAGTACGGATTTCACACCCATTGTTTTGCTTGGCATCACACCAAATATTTTGATTGCGAACGTGGATGCCCCCGCTAAGAATGTCAAAGACTTGGTTGCCTATATGAAGCAAAACCCAGGCAAGGTGAGCTTTGGCTCTGCGGGTAATGGCAGCACCCAGCATTTAGCTTACGAGCTATTCATGCACATGGCTGGTACGCAAGCTCTGCATATTCCCTACAAAGGCAGCGGCCCTGTCTTAGTGGATCTCATCGCTGGTCACATTACCTATGCTTTTGAAACCATGAGCGCAGCAACTCCCCATATTCAAAGTGGCAAAGTGATTCCGTTGGCACAAACCCGCACCAAACGTTCTGCCGCCTACCCTAACCTACCCACCATGGAGCAACTTGGCTATGTTGGGTTTGAAGCAACCGCCTGGTATGGTTTGATGGGTCCCGCAAAACTCGATCCCAAAATTGTCGACAAAATCAATGCTGACGTAAATACGATTTTGCGCAAACCCGAGATCCAAGCCAAATTAGCTGAAGTGGGCGCCGAAGATGGCGGCGGATCCCCGGCTGCGTTTAGCAAGTTCATTGTGAAAGATCGTAATCAGTGGGCTAAGTTGGTGAAAGATGCCAAATTACAAGTAGATCTGAATTAATGATCTTCATCTCAGCGTAGTCTCTCTTGCGAGCATTCATTAAAAAAGGACTTCTTCAAGTCCTTTTTTATTTCTTCTATGCAGCAGATTGATGAATGGATTATTCACCCCCTGTAATGGCCATTTCTTGAGCGGCAAACGGATCATTGGGCTTTGCATTTGCCGGCTTAACTGATGCTGCCTTGGGTTTTGTGCCTGGGATTAACTCGAAGTCTGGCTTAAAAACGGTTAAAGCACTCTTCAGTTGATCGAATGCTTTACGATCGCCATCAAACTTCGCCTTGCCCTCAGCCTGCAGCTGCTCAAAAGTGGTTTGACCGCCCATCACACGCTCAAGATCGCTGCGGTTCATAGTAATGGTTAAGTTTGGATCTTTGGCCTGCTGACCTTTAATATTGGTCAGCGCTGAATTACTCATTTCTACAATGAATTTTTCACCATTATCAGGAGTAACTAAATTAATAGTGAATTTCATATCGGCTGCTTTTTTGCTATCTAAGCTAATACCCAATGAATTAAGCCACAACTCAGTAGTCATCCCCTTAATCATGTCTGGACCATTGGATTTGGGTGATGCACCCGTTGGCATGCCATGACGTAATTCGTAGGCGGCGCCCAAGAAGCTGTTACGCATGCTGGGACTTTCTTTTTGATAGCCGATTTGCTCAAAGATGTCAGCCAACAAATCCTTGGCAGCCGTATTGTCAGGCTGTGCATATACCAACTTATTCACAATTTCCATTGCTTCGCGGTACTTGCCTTGCTGATAAAGCTGTCTGCCCTTGGCCAAGATCTTGGCAGAGCCTCCCATCATTTCCACATACAGTGGCGCAGAATCTCGTGGTGATAGTGGTGCCAAAGTGGCTGGGTTAGCATCCCAGTAACCTAGATAGCGATTAATAACGGCACGGCTATTGTGCTCCTCTGAGCCGTGGTAACTATGAGCGGCCCATTGTTTTTTTAGGCTCTCGGGTTGCTTGTAGACGTTCTGAATCTCATTAATGGTCACGCCATTATTTGCCAAATGCAAGACCTCGTTATGCAAGTGCGCATAACTATCTCGCTGAGTACGCATGACCTCCTGAATTCGTGCATTGCCCCAGCGTGGCCAGCTATGAGAGGCAAACATCACTTCGCTCTCGGTACCATAACGATATAGGGCATTGTTAATATTTTTAGACCAAGCCAATGAATCCCGCACTAATGCGCCACGCAAGGTGTAGATGTTATGGATCGTGCCAGTGATATTTTCTGCGGCCCAAAACGCTTTAAATTGCGGGAAATACGTATTCATTTCTGCTGGTGCTTCTGTACCCGGCGTATTTTGAAACTCCATCTCCACACCATCGACTGTCATGGTCTCATAAGGCTGAGTGATGTAAACGTTGGGCTCAATCAAGCCGAGATTGCCCGCAGCAGTATTTTTACCAATCGACTGGTCTACGTGACCAAAAGGACTGCGTGGCAGTAAGACTCCATACTGAAAGAACATACGACGGGTCATTGCATTGCCCGCATACACATTCTCTGCTACCGCATGATCCATAAAGCCTGCCGGCGCGATGATCTTGACTTTGCCACTTTTAACATCTGCCTCATCCACTACACCCCTAACTCCACCAAAGTGATCGCCATGAGAATGTGAGTAAACCACCGCCACAACTGGACGCTTACCAAGCTTCTCGTTCACCAACTCTAGCGCCGCTCTAGCGGTTTCTTTAGCAGTGAGTGGATCAAATACGATCCATCCAGTATTGGTTTTGATAAAGCTAATATTGGCTAAGTCAAAGCCCCGAACCTGATAAATTTTTCCAGGGACTACTTCATACAAGCCATAACCCATATTGAGGATAGCTTGGCGCTGTAATGATGGATGTACGCTATCAAAGGTCTTGCCTTGTAGCAAGAAGTCATAGCTGCCCATATCCCAGGCCACATTACCAGCATCGGCCATGATGGATTTATAAGCCGGCGCTGCGATAAAACCACGCTTAGATTCTTCAAAATCACGCTGATCTTCAAACGGCAACGTCTTGCGCAAGCCATTTTGCAGCTCAACGGTATAAGTGGACGGCGCTTTTCCTTTAGGATCAAAGTGCTTGCCTTCCATGGCGCCTGGATCTGCAACTACACCCCCACCCCCAGCAGCGATACTGACACCGCTAGCAACACAGGAAATAACAAAGGCAATGTGACGAATAGTCAATTTCATGGGAAGGTTCCTAGAGAAGAAAATGCGATGAATGAGTCAACCCATCCATAGATTCAATGATAGGACAGCAAGATGGCAAGGCAATTAGCCATACGGCTAATAAAGGAATACTAGCGAATACTAGCTTAAGCCTCAATCGACTCAACAGGTAATTGAAAGATGAACTTCGCACCGCCGCCTACAGCCTCCTCAAACCAAATGGAGCCCCCATGTCGTAAAACGATGTGATTGCAAAGCCATAAACCCAAGCCCATGCCTGATGTCTTGGTGCTGCTGAGCAACTCAAATAAATGGGCCCTGGCTTCAGCCGGTATTCCGTAACCGTTATCCGCTACCGATATCTGAATACCGTCATTTACATATGCACCCTCAATCGTCAGCCGCTTATCCGCTTGAGCACAGCTTGCCAAGGCTTGGATGGCATTGTTTACTAAATTCAATATGACTTGTTGTATCTCACCAGCATTGGCATGAATCTGCAAATTAGGATCAAGACGTAAGGCAATTTGAATATTCTTGGAATGAACTTCAGGCGTGACAATATCTAAAACAATTTGCACAAGGTTGGCAACGTTAATTTTCGTTGATTTGACTTCTGACTCCGAAAAGATAGAGCGCAACGAACGAATAATATTCGCAGCACGTTGATTGTCGGCAAGCAATGTATCTAAAATTTCTTTTTGCATACCTGGATTTAACTCACCATCAGCCAGTTTCTTTTGTAAGAATTGAATATTAAGACTTGAAGCCCCCAGCGGCTGATTGAGTTCATGGGCAATGGATGCAGATAAAGCACCCGTACTGGCTGTCTTATTGGCTTTGAGCAGAGATCCAATCAAAGTTTCGCGCTCCAACAACAAGGCCTTAATCTCTTGGTTCTCTAAACGGGATTTTGCATTGGCAAGGGCAATCCGCTCGGCCCAGTAACCGCCAATCGCAATGTAAGACAGGGTGTTCATCACCAGCTGGGTAATGGTAAATAAAATCAGAATTTGCGGAATTTGCTCTACCTGGCGGATGGTGAATGAAGACACCACAACAATAGCAAGGCGTCCTAATGCGAAAAATAGTTCCGCTGAGCTTGCATATTGGAGATAGGAGAGTTGGCTTGATGGCTCCTGCATTCTTTTTTTGCGAATCTCGAATATCTGCCATACATAAAATGTACTGGCCAGTATCGTCATAAAAGCAGTTCTGATCTCAAAAGTAGCAACATTGCGCAGCCACTCAAAAATGATCAAAAAAACAAGAATTGAAATAGCAAAACCAATCTTGAATACGCGAGGAATGGGGCGATTGAGGGAAAAACAAAATAAGGCCTGTAATACCGCCGCCGTATAAAACAAGGCATTGGCAATGGTGAAATTAAATTGCGGGGTTGCAATATCGTCAATCGTCAAAATACCACCCCCGAATACGATCAAACCAGCCAGACTGATCAGCAGCGAACCCATCCAATAAGGGCTTGGTTTTACGACATTCTGAGAACGGTAATAGTGATAAATACCGAAAAATAAGCCCATCTGAATAATGGCCAAAATGAAGAAATAGAGGGCAAGTAAGAGCTTCATAGCCCTATCGTACATCGGCAGACCTCTTGGCTGAAATGCTCGCCTTACAATGGGGCTTAACCTTTTAATAAGCACTATGCGTCCAGCTGCCCTTGCCTCACTGCTCACTTGCTCCGCTGTACTAGCGGCCCTCGCTGGCTGCTCTGCTTTGGAGCGTAAATCATCTGTTCCCCCACAAGCCTTAAGCAAGGCTCAAATTGCAGGTCTACCTAGTGTGCGCTATTTAATCTCGACCCAGTCTGGAGTCGATGCCTTGGTGAACGATGTCATTCAAGTGGAAGCGGCCCGTGGCAAGAATGCCTTTGCTGGGGATGCCAACTACTTAGCGCTTTCTGGTGGTGGCGATGATGGTGCTTTTGGTGCAGGCCTATTGGTAGGCTGGACTCAACAAGGAACAAGACCGCAATTCACATTAGTCACTGGTATTAGTACCGGCGCACTCATTGCTCCCTTTGCCTATCTTGGCAAAGACTACGATCCTATTCTGAAAAATGTCTATACCAACATCCAACCTAAAGATGTCTATGTTGAGCGCGGTATTTTGTCAGGCATATTTAGTGATGGCCTCGCTGACTCAACACCGCTGTATCAACTGATCTCCAAATATATTGATGCTGACTTCTTGAAGAAGGTAGCCTATGAATACAACACCAACGGGCGTTGGCTCTTAATTGGCACTACCAATATTGACGCTGGGCAGCCTGTGATCTGGAATATGGGCCGAATAGCCACCATCGGCACTCCTCAAGCTCTGGAACTCTTTAGACGGGTAATGCTGGCCTCAGCCTCGATTCCCGGCGCTTTCTCGCCAGTGATGTTTGATTTCTTACTCGATGGTCAAGCGTTTCAAGAAATGCATGTGGATGGTGGTGCTAGCACTCAGGTATTTTTATATCCAGCAGCTGCAGCATCCAAAGCAAACGACTTAGGCGTCAAGCGTCGCACTCAACGTCAGGTATATATTATTCGCAACTCCCGACTGGATCCTCGCTGGAATGAAACTGAGCGTCGCACACTCAGCGTTGCCGGAAGAGCAATCTCTCAGCTCATTCAGACCCAAGGCATTGGCGATCTCTATCGGATCTACAACACTGCACAAGCAGATCATGTAGGCTTTAACTTAGCCTATATTGGATCAGACTTTAATGAGCCACACAAAGAAGAATTTGATCAGCAATATATGAAGGCCCTCTTTCAGTATGGCTATGAGCATGCGATTCATGGCTACCCCTGGAGCAAATACCCACCAGGCTTTAAAGGGGCATTTGATACCGATGGTGCCAAAATGAGAATTCAGAAAACTGGCCCACAAAAACAATAGCGCCGCTTAGAGCCCCATTCGCTAAACAATAAAAGACCCCAGCATACGACTGGGGTTTGTACTTTTTTGCACGACAAAAAGTTTCATTACTTCAAATGATCGTTGTTGCGCACCTTAATAAAGCTTAGGCAAATGACGAACAACATGGTCATCAGAGAAACTAGGCCTAAGCTTTCATAAAGCGCTTTTAAGGGCCACACTTGTCCGCTAGCATCAGTAATAGTTCCGTCTGTTGCTAGTGCTGCAGCGGTAATGGGTCCTAGAAAAATACCACCATAGATTGCAATCGGAAAATACCATCCAGCTTTAGTTTGATCCGCAGCTAAGGCGGTATCTCGTTTTGTGCGCACTAAATAAATCGCCCAAAGCTGGAAGATCGTATAGACACACAGAAACCATCCTAAAAAGTTAGAAAATGGGACGCCGAAATAACTGCCGCCATCCCGCCAGATCCATTCATGCTTAAAGGTTGAGGATGCGGGATCAATAGTCATATCCCACATCACCATAATAAAAGCAGCAATTACCGGAATGGTAACAATTGAGCGCGAGTCAATTTGTCGATCAAACTGATCTAACAGGATATGGGCCAATACCCAGGAAAGATAGCAAACGCCAAAATAGGACGGCATGATCATCCAAGGCACAGTGCCTAGCTTGGGACCAAGTTCTGCCGTATAGACGTAGTGTCCAAATGGAAAGCCTGTTGCAATACTGAGTGACTCATAAGACCAACTCACCACACAGGCGATCACGAACATCGTGATAATTTGACGCCAGCCAAGCAGACGAGAGCCGTGCATAAAAGCAAAGATCAAGCGCGCTATCGTCGCAATGATGCTGAGGGTGCCTGAAATAGCAACTGCCGATGGTAATGCGCAAGTAATAGAAAGAATCGCATAAAGGGCTACTAGCAACCAGAGCAATCTTTCATGATTTTTATTCAGCACACTACCTCCAAGAAATTGACTTCAACCCGACTTCCACTGCACCAGTATCGATAAGCAGGATTCTATAGGAATGGGTTTGATTTAGAGGCTGAAAAAGCAAAAACCACCCGAAGGTGGTTTAAAGAGTCTTGGCGGAAGAGGTGCTCTAACTAGCTAATAAATTGGTAACTTCTTTGGTAGCTACTAAGGGATTCAGGCTATAAGCCCGGCTCCTCATAGCGCCTAGGCGGACAGTACCTCCGTAATGACCGCTAACGACCCAAAGCAGACTTTGGCGAACATAACCTATGCACTTATTGCGTTCAATCTTTTGCCAGCCTAAACCCTAAATGAGACATTGGGCTAAATGGATCAGCACCCCGGCGTGCGCTAGGACGATAGGATTGGCAGTAATCTTCGTTACATAAAAATGATCCGCCACGAATGACTCGCTTTGGAGCGTTGGTTGGAACGCCATAATCATCAGGATCATACGAATTACTAGGTCCGAGAGGATTATTGACAACGCTTTTTCCATACTCCTTAGCTTGCATTGCAAAATAATCAGCGCGATACCAATCGGCCACCCATTGCCAAGCATTACCAGTCATATCATACAAACCATATCCATTTTGAGGATATGTTCCAACGGAGCTGGTGCCTACTGCGCCGCCAGCTTTAGGGCTTATGACTGGGCTTACTACCGGGAATGCCTGCTTCTTTACGTCCCAAATATTAGCCAGCAACTTTCCTTCTTGCTCTAGTTGATCACCCCAGACATAGGTTGCTTGGTTTAAACCACCGCGCGCAGCAAACTCCCATTCCGCTTCTGTAGGCAATCGTTTACCTGCCCACTTGGCATATGCCAAAGCATCCACGTAACTCACTTGAACTACCGGATGATTTCCTTTGCCATCAATATTGCTTTTTGGTCCGCTTGGATGCCGCCAATTTGCGCCAGGCACGTAGGCCCACCACTGTGAGTAATCATTAAGATTTACCTTTGCTTTCGTGCCAACAAAAACCATAGCTCCAGGCACAAATACTGAAGCAGGCGGCTTGGGTGTTCCTGGTGGAAGTTGTACACGAATAGTTTCCCAATCGGGAACTTGTTCTGCAGTGGTTTTGTAATTGGTTTCTTTTACAAACTGTGTGAATTGATCATTAGTGACATGAGTAGTGTCCATCCAAAATCCAGACACCTTCACTTTATGTGTAGGCTTCTCATTGGCTTGCGCTTTTTTATGATCACTACCCATCAAAAATTCACCGCCAGGAATCCAGGCCATTCCTTTAGGACCGTTAATTCCATCACCAAGACGAATCTCTGGAATAGCTTGCTGAGGCTTTGAAAAGAAATTGCTCCAAGCTAATAAGGCGCCTAAAACTAAAGTGGCAAGAACTGCAATCAATAGCACGCGACTCTGTATATTCTTCATCTTGCTACTTTCCTAGTGGAATGCTGATGGTGGCAATAGTTGCATACCCCTCCACTCGATTTTGTGCCCAAAATTCTTTATAGGCTCGTAAATTGATATAAGCCTGATTTTTGCCAAGATTAAATAGGTATCCAATTTGTGGGCCGACCGCTGCTATGCGAGATTTGAAAGCGCCGACCCTATCTCCACTTCCTGAGTCAGCCGTGAGCTGGTAATAGCCGTATCCTGCAATACCCACTTGCCAGTTTTGCGACACAAATTGCGATACAGACCAGTCTAGATGGGAATCAATGCCATTCTGGTAATTGGTTTGAGTATTCATCCAGTTATAAGTAGCGCCCAGCACTCCAGAAAATTCTAGCCCTGTAGTGTTATTAAGGTAGGTATAGCCACCACCGGCGTCCATTGCAGCGTGGCCAATGCCAATAGCTGCAAGACTCGTTGGACTATACGTACCCACTGGAATATCGCCAGTCACATATGTCTTGAAATTATTATTTCCTTGATTCCAAGTCAAACTAGCTAATGGATAAATATCGGTACTTCCATTGCTAGTGTTGGAGCGATTCAATTGGGTGCTTGGGTTAATAACGCTTACTGAAGCAGTAGTGGTATTAGCACCTGGACCCCAACCTACCCCAAGGTAGGGCTGTCCACCCAGAATCTTTTCTTCCGCCACATATCCCAATTGCATTAAAACCAAAGATTCTCTTGCGCTCAAACCAGCATTAATACTTGTGCCATGTTGAAAGCTTTTTGATTTATCAGCATTACCGCTATACACATATGGCATTGCTACTAGAGACCATCCGGTTGCCATGGGGACCGCTGCCATGCTGGCATATTGGCCAGACATCCAAAAGGGAACGCCGCCTTCATCAGCCAATACTGATTGTGACGAAAAGAAGCTAAATGAAATCAAAAGAAGTTTGGAGAAAATTCCTAGACTTCCTTTGTAAATCCGGCTATGCACTCAACCTTCCCTCTTAACGCTGATTAAAGTTGGTTAAGTTAGCAGGTGGCGGGTTAGGAAACTTCTTAACCGAGGCAAGATACTCTTGGATTGCTTTGAATGCGTTAACTGAAATTGATTCGTAATTTACTAACTGTAAATCTTCATGCGGATCCATTTCGATGTTGTAAACCTTTGGGTAATACATTGGAACTGAATTAGCGGCTATCCCGCCAAGCATTTGCTGACCAGTGCCCGTACGATTCATATCCCTAAAATACATTCTCCACTGCTTCCAGCGAACTGCTACTAAATCCGCGCCAATAAATGACATTAAATGTTCGCGATCACCTGTTTTACTCTTGCCAGTAAGCATGCCCAATTGATTCACTCCATCAATGGCTCGATCTGTTGGTAGCTTAGCGCCTAAGATGGCGGCAAAGGTAGGCATAAAGTCCATGATCGAAAACATGGCATATGAAGAGGTATTTGGAGCGATATGACCAGGCCAACGAATAAAGCAAAAAGTTCGGACAGCACCTTCCGTAGCCTCGCCTAGATCCCCTCGAAACGGGCCGTTCGATCCCATGTCAGGAGCACCAAGACCCAATCGATCATAGGTCATCATGTACTGTCCAGTACTACCATTGTCTGAGGCAAAAACCAAAATAGTATTGTCCTCAATATTCATTTCTTTGAGGGCATCCATGATTTGGCCAACGTGATAATCCCCCTCCATCAATTTGTCACCGTACTGACCAATGCGGGACTTTCCTGCAAATTGTTTAGAGGAAAGATTGGGTGAATGACCCATTGAGAATGGCAGATAAAGAAAGAATGGTTTGCCAGCTGCATTCTCCTGCTTCATGAATGCAATTGATTTTTCAGTCAATTCATTATCAATCTCTGCTCTGACCTCCATCGTAAATGGCTTCACACGCTGAAGCGGTCCATTTCCCTTTTGCTGAGTAATCCAAGGTCCCTTTTCATATAAAACTTTATCGGGAACATTTGGATAGGAATGTGTTTGTATAGCTTGCGCAACGTAGGTGGCAGAATCCCAAGAGACATCAGGCGGTAAACCGTAATACTGATCAAATCCGTGAGCACCAGGCAAACTCTGAGGTGATGCACCTAAATGCCATTTTCCAAAAATTGCGGTTGCATAACCCGCATCTTTAAACAATTTACCCATTGTGTAGGCTTTGCCTGGCAAAGTACTAGGAGTACCGGCCTCTGCAACAAGTGACAAACCATTTCGAATGGAATATTGCCCGGTCATTAATGCAGCCCGAGATGGTGTACATGCTGGCTCTACCAAATACTGGGTGAGCTTCAGTCCACTCTTGGCTAATTCATCAGTGCGTGGTGTAGGAGCACCTCGCAATTCACCGCCACCGTAAGGTCCCATATCTCCATAACCTACGTTATCAGCAAGAATAAAAACAACGTTCGGTTTCTTTTGAGCAGGAGCAGTTTGTGCAAATACGGTTGGTGCTGCCACTGAAATAGACACGAACCCTATCAGTAATCTTTGTAAAAACATTTCAATCCCTAAGATGTAGTTAGAACAAACGCTTATTTATTTGCATATCCTTTAAAGTCTTCGCCGACCTTAATATTTGGATATTTCTTCACACTCTGCTCGTAACCCTCTATCCATTTAAAGCTTGGGGCATAAACCCAACCCAAAGTCAGATCCGTATACATCAGATTGTTATCTTCATGCGGATCACTACTCAAGTCGTAAATCATCGGAATCTGGGCCTTCACATAAGGCTGCTGAATAGAAACTGGAGATTGCGCGTACCGGAAGATCGTCTTATAAATCTTCCATTTAATCGACATCAACTCACCATCGATACCAAAGAATGGATATAAATCACGACCAGTCGTTTTACTTTTACCCAGCATGAACTTCGAAGCATCAACACCATCAATGGGTCTATCTTTAGGAACCAAATTAGATGAGCCAACCATGCCCGCAATAGTTGGCATCCAGTCAACTGCTGCAAACATCTCTTCGGTAACCACACCTGAAGGTACGTGGCCAGGCCAACGAACCATTGCAGGTACACGCATACTTCCCTCAAATGGGGTGTTGAAGAAGTCGCCACGCCATGGTCCATTTGTGGCTCCACCAATCTGAGGGCTCGCACCACCTCCAGCGTTATCGCTACTGAAGATAAAGATCGTATTGTCTTCAACGCCAGCATCCTTAACGGCTTGCATTACCTGACCAACTCGATAATCCATCTCAGCAACGAGGTCTGCAAAGAGTCCGCCACGTTGCGTAGACTTGCCAGCAAAGTTTGGATTAGCAATTGGTGGCTCATGCATCTCCGAATAACCAACATATACAAAGAATGGCTTATCTTCGGCAGCATTTTTCTTAATATAGTTAACCGTCTTGGGGATAATGTACTTCTCATCAATAACTGGACGAAGCTTCAGATCAAGTGGCATAACTGCTTTGGATTTCTGCCCCTTTTTGCCTTCCCAAACCATGGGCACAGGAACGCCGCTCTCTTTGAACAAAGGCCACTGTGTGTAACCCGCCTCATCCCATGTATTAGGAATGCCCCACCACTCATCAAAACCTTGGTCATTAGGCATGCGGCCCTGGGTATCGCCAAGATGCCATTTGCCATACAAAGCAGTTGCATACCCAGAGTCAGATAATAGCTTGGCAATGGTGTATTCCCATGGTGCCATACCAGCCTTACCTTGACCAGGCCACGGCACGGTATATGTCCCTGATCGAACTGGATGACGACCGGTCATGATTGCTGAGCGTGATGGTGTGCACTGCACTTCAACGTTGTAGTTATTAAAACGAATGCCTTGGCTAGCTAACTTATCAATGTTTGGCGTTGCTACTGTTCCACCATACACACCAAAAGAACCCCACCCCGTGTTATCAACCAGGAAGTAAACGATGTTTGGTTTTTTCTGCTTCGGTTCAGCACTTTGCGAAAAAGCTGGCGACGTAAGAATTGAAGCTGCCAATAATCCGAACAGCAATCTTTTTAAGAACATCTCAGTCTCCGCTTTTTCTATTGTTTTAACCAGCCCAGCAATGGATGACCGCTTAGCTCAAGGAAAATAATACTTTAATCAATAACCATTATGAATAAAGCCACCCCGTAGGATGGCTTTGGTAACGATTTTGGTAACAAGGGTGTTGTATTGCCACAAAGCCTTGTAATACCTATTGACTTGGCGGAAGAGGTGAGATTCGAACTCACGGAGGACTTTCATCCTCGCCAGTTTTCAAGACTGGTGCATTCAACCGCTCTGCCACTCTTCCTTTTGTTTGAATCGAATCAGATTCAAGCCATAGATTATAAAGAACTTTTGATTTGATGCTCTAAATAAGCAGCAATAGCAAGGCTAGAGGTGAGCCCAGGGGACTCAAAGCCATATAGGTTGTAGAGCCCGTGGAGACCATGCTCTGAAGGTCCATTGAAGCAAAAGTCACCAGCAGCTGCGTTAGAGGGAACAATTTTGGCCCGGACACCAGAGTAATCGGGCTGTAAAGCACCCTCTTTTAACCCTGGCCAATAGCGCCTCACTGCCTCATAAAAACCCTCCCCACGCTTTGGATTGACGCTGTAATCAATCTGCTCCTCAGCTTCAATATCAAGCCATTCCACATCTGGCCCAAACTTGGCTTGACCACCCATATCCAAGGTGAGATGCACACCCAAGCCTCCGGGTTCTGGAATGGGATAAATCAAATGGGAAAACGGGGACTTACCAGCCAAGGAAAAATAATTGCCTTTTGCAAAGTAGGCTTTCGGAATCTCTGCGGCGTGCAGCCCTTCTATTTTTTGTGCCACTGCAGGCGCACTCAAGCCAGCACAATTGATGAGCAGTTTTGTTTGCAACTGCATGCCATCGGGCCCACCAATCTCTAGAGTAAAACCGCCTTCCCCATTTGGACCAATCGGCGTTGCTTTCAGTAGCGGGGATTGATAGGCAATCATGCCGCCTGCATCCTCAAAACCGCCCAGGAGCGAGAGCATATAGCCATGGCTATCGATAATGCCAGTGCTCGACGACAAGATGGCTGCTACACATTGCAGATTGGGTTCAAGTGCTTTGGCCCCATCCCCAGAAATCATCTTAATGTCCGGCACACCATTGTTTTGGGCTTTGTAGAGAATGGCTTGCAAATCATCCATCTGGGATGGATCAGCAGCCACAATCAACTTACCGTAGGCTTGGGTTCCAACCTGATGACTGCGGCAATACTCATAAAGCAGGCGATTACCCTCCACACAAAGTTTGGCTTTGAGAGAATCTTTAGGATAGTAAATACCAGCATGAACGACTTCGCTATTCCGAGCGCTACTGATAGTGCCAAAGGCATTTTCTCGCTCGAGCAAGATCGTCTCTCGACCCTGAAGGGCCATTTCGCGGGCAACAGCCAAGCCAATGACGCCGGCTCCCACTACGACACAATCTACCTGCTCCATTAAGACGTCCCCACTTTATTGGTATTTATTCTTCTGAATATACCGAAATCCTAACATTTTCAGTGTTTTAGGGGATTTTTGGCCCCTTATTGATAAAATCTAGAAATGTCTTTTAAGCCAGAGTCCAAAACTCCGAATAGTGCCCAAGCTGCCCAAGGGGAAACGCCCAATGGGGCTCATACAGCGGTCGACGTCGTATTAGATACGGCGTACCAAGGAATCAACCCTTCTCAGTGGTCTGACTTATTTGCTCAGGCTCGCAAATCCCAGTTATCGCAATTTATTGCCGATCTATTTGCAGGCAAGCATATTAATCAGAGTGAAGATCGCCCCGCTTTGCACTCGGCGCTGCGCAACCTCTCAAGGTCCCCCGTCATTTTGGATGGCGTTGATGTCATGCCAGCAGTTAGTGAAGTATGGCATCGAATTGAGGCGCTCTGCAATCAATGGGTTGGCGTCACTGATGTCATTCACATCGGTATTGGTGGTTCTGACTTTGGTCCACGTCTGGCCATTGAAGCTTTAGCCCATGTTCCCGGCATTGAAAGTCGCGGCATGCGCATGCATTTTTTAGCCAACATCGATACCGCTGAATTAGCACGCATTTTAGATCGTGCCTTACCGCATAGCACTCGCGTCATTATTGTTTCTAAGTCTTTCACAACCCTTGAAACCACCATGAATGCGAAGGCTGTGGTGGCTTGGTTAAAGGCTAGCGGCTGCACTAAGAGTCAAATTAATAAAGCTCTATATGCGGTTACGGCTAATGTGCCTGCTGCCCAGGAATTCGGTGTACAGGAAGATCACATTTACCCCTTCTGGGATTGGGTCGGTGGTCGCTACTCCGTTTGGTCTGCCGTAGGTCTTCCGATTGCGCTGCAATACGGCTTTAAGACCTTTGAAGAATTCTTGGCTGGTGCGCATGCAATGGATTTGCATTTTAAAAATGCGCCTCTTGAAGAGAATCTACCCGTCATCATGGCTCTCGCCTTGTTGCACCAACAAGAAAAGCATGGCATCAAAGCCTATGCAGCCATTCCCTATGCCGATGCGCTAGATTGGTTTCCGAAATGGTTGCAGCAATTGGATATGGAAAGTAATGGCAAGAGTGTTGGTAAAGATGGCAAACCCGTCAAATATTCTTCCCCAGTAGTCTTTGGCAGCGCTGGCAGCAATGCGCAGCACTCCTACTTCCAGTTATTTCATCAAGGCACTGAGATTATTCCGATTGACTTCATCGCTGTGCGCAAGCCGATGAGCGATCGTCCCGAGGCGGTAGCACACCATCGCATTTTGCTGTCCAATTGCCTTGCCCAGGCACAGGCTTTAGCTCACGGCAAGTCTGATGAAAATCCGAATAATGTCTACCCAGGCAATCGCCCTAGCAGCCTATTACTTTTGCCAGAACTCAATGCTTTTTATTTGGGTGCTTTGCTCGCCCTTTATGAGAATCGAGCTGCTTCGCTTGGCGCGCTCTGGAATATCAACAGCTTTGATCAACCCGGCGTGGAGTATGGCAAGGTATTGGCCAAACCAATAGAAAAAGCCCTGGCTTCTGGCTCTGACCATGTACAAGCAAATGATGGCATTGATGCTATTACCGCTGCTCGCATTAACTTCTTAAATTCTTAAGCGCATCGCGCTCCCCCTCTCTCAAGGTCAGCATGAAACTCTCTCCTTCCATTTTTAAAGCCTACGACATCCGCGGCATCATTGATGAGACCTTAGATACCTCTATTGCTAGGCTCATTGGCCAAGCCTTCGGCACTGAAATGCGTGAATTGGGTGAAACCGAGATTGTGATCGGTCGTGATGGTCGTTTGTCTGGTCCGAGCTTGATTGAGTCTTTGACTGAAGGTCTGCTATCAACAGGTATCAACGTCATTGATTTGGGTATGGTGGCCACACCAATGGTGTACTTTGGCGCCAACCAAGTGCTTGACGGCAAGCAGCCAAAATCCGGCATCATGATTACCGGCAGTCATAACCCGCCCAATTACAACGGCTTCAAAATGGTGTTGGGTGGTGCAGCTATTTATGGCGACCAGATCCAAGCTTTACGTAAACGCATTGAAGCAAAACAGTTTGCAATAGGCCAAGGCAGTCGCTCTACTTTTGACATCTTCCCGATGTATTTAGAGCGTATCGTCGGTGATGTGAAGCTGGCTCGCCCTATGAAGATTGTTGTCGATTGCGGCAATGGTGTTGGCGGTGCTTTTGCTGGCAAACTATTCAGAGCGCTGGGCTGCGAAGTACAAGAATTATTCTGTGAGGTAGATGGGCATTTCCCAAATCACCATCCCGATCCAGCGCACCTTGAGAATCTGCAAGATCTCATCAAAAATCTCCAGACTACCGATAATGAACTGGGCCTTGCCTTTGATGGTGATGCCGATCGTTTAGGAGTTGTCACCAAAGATGGTCAGGTGATTTTCCCGGATCGTCAAATGATGTTGTTTGCGAAAGATGTACTCTCGCGCAACCCAGGTGGGCAGATTATTTATGATGTTAAATGTACTCGCAACCTAGCAAGCTATGTAAAGCAACATGGTGGTGAGCCCTTGATGTGGAAAACAGGTCACTCCCTAGTAAAAGCCAAGCTCAAGGAAACCGGTGCACCACTAGCCGGTGAAATGTCTGGCCATATCTTCTTTAAAGACCGCTGGTTTGGTTTCGATGATGGCCTTTATACCGGCGCACGCTTACTCGAGATTCTATCTAAAGAAACAGACCCTAATAAGACATTAAATGACTTACCTAATGCCATCTGTACCCCAGAATTACAATTGGCTTGCGCTGAAGGCGAACCATTTGCTTTACTAGAATCTATTAAAGCCAATGCTAAGTTCCCGACTTCTCAATCCATTAATACCATCGATGGCGTACGCGTGGAATATACCGATGGTTTTGGTCTTGCCCGCCCTTCAAACACAACCCCTGTTGTTGTGATGCGCTTTGAAGCTGATAGTGATGCAGCAATTGCCCGGATTCAGGAAGAATTTAAAGCCGCACTGTTAGCCGCCAAACCAGACGCCAAGCTGCCTTTTTAACTTTCATTCCTAGTGAATGGAAACGTTTTTGCTCGTTTTCACTTGCATGGCCTGCTCTTCATTTGGTGCATTATTGACCTGCAATATTGCCTCACCCCATGCTGCTTGTTGACGTAATTGATCCAGCAAAACGCACATGGCTTGCAGTGTCCCTATCGCTAAATTGAGATTTAAATTAGCGCCGCCTGGAAGGGCAAAATCGATCGAGATGAGATCATCTATCGGGCCGCCCTGCAGATCACTGAGCTGTGCGAGTTTTTCACCATTCTGAGTTAGTGCACAGGTAACATCCATCACCAAGATAGGATCAAAGCCCAGGGGGAAGTTGAGGCCTGCCTCGTAGGCCTGTTGTGAGGCGTGCTCATTTTTAGTCGCCTCCAGAATAGCTTCCTTCTCAAATGCACTGACAGCTTTTGCAGCATCTGGAGAATGTGTTTGTTCCAATTTTTTTGCTAGCAAATGGGATATTGCAGCCAAAATAAAGAGCGCAACACGTCGCGTAAACCAAAAACGGTACTCATCCTGATTTTGAGTATTGAAGCGAAATAGGATACGATCTTCGTTCGCTAAATATGCGCCGTTAAATTGTTTAATGGTCATCGGTTTGTGCTGATGAAGTTAAATTGAAACATCCGGGGATGCAGATTTAGGCGGGTTATTGGGCGCTCTATTTTGCGGCACCTGCGGAACAATCTGAATGGGTGGCATGATTAAGATTTGCGGTGGTTGCGCTGGTGGCGCTGGTGGAACATTTTGCCCTTTGCGTTTATTGCCGCTTGCTTCGCCAAACATCCTATCAATTGCTGGCTTTGCACCCAATAAACTAAAGCGAGTCACTGCAAATGCACCCGACTGGAGTGCTACCGCAAATCCGATGCTATCCCCTGCTTGTGTTGCCTGCAAAACCGCATTAAATGGGGTTAATATCTGAAAGATATTTCCATTAATCACGGTACATTCCATTGTCAAAGCTGTAGATACACTAGAGCTATTCATGAGCACTGAATATTTTGCTCCGGGTGTGCAATTGAGGCTTTGATGTAGGTAAAAGAGGCACTGATCACCGGAACAGAAGGTGCCAAATGATGTGTTGGGATCCGCAATGGTATAGGCCTCATTGGTTTTGCCGCTTAACTCGGCTACCCAGTCTTGATAGGCGATCTTTTCTCCTGCTACAGCAAGGCTAGAGGACGTCAATAGAATTACAAATGCGCGCTTGATCATTGCACTATCTTAGCGCTTTCTCGCAAGCGTTTGATGGTTTCAGCGAGATATTGCTGAATAATGGACTGCTTCAATTGGTTTTGAGAGGCTTCAAAGCTTGGGATCTTTGATGAACGGGTGTCGTCCAATTTGACGATAACCCAAACATCACCCACCCTAATGGGAGACTTACTAAATCCGCCTTTGGCTAAATTCGCAACGACATTGCTAATGGGTTGCGCTAGTTGCGTAGTTGATACCCAACCTACGGCACCCCCTTGAGCGTTGCTTGCAGTATCTAAAGAAACTTGCTTGGCTACCGTTGCAAATGCCTCCCCATTTTGCAAGCGGTGAATCACCGCAATACTCTCCGATTCAGACTTTAGGACAATCTGGCTCAATTTATATTGGGTTGCCGAATCACTACCATTACCAAGATACTGCTTTTGCTTGTTGTACTCTTCACGCAACTGCTCTGTAGTAATTGGATTCTTTTTAAAGTAATCCTCTACAAATACCTGCAGATACAAATTTTGTTTAAGTTGGGTAATTTGGTCTTGCACATCAATTTCTTTTTCGAGGCCTTGTTTGAGGACCTCTTGGACAATCAATTGACGGTTTATCAGTTCATTTTTGATTGCTTCGCGCAGCTGTGGACTATCTTTTTGACCCTGTGCTAGGGCTGCCTGAAGATTGAGGTTAAACAAGCCCTTAGTAATGGGCGTGCCATTGACGGTGGCAACAAACTCAAAGTGATCTGGCGCCGCATTGGCATAACCGAGCGAGAAAAAGCTCGTGACCAGAATACTGAAGGATAGGAAAGTGGGTATTAATAAGCGGGAATTCATAAGTATTTTCAAATGAGCAGCATTTATCTATCAGCCGCCAAATTATAAAATTCAGAGCTCAAATCAATCCCATTACAGCGGATTAACCTTTAGGCAGTCCTCAACATTAGCATTACAACTTGAGTCTGGGCTTGTTACAGAAACTGCACTAGAGGATCCTTTGCCATCTGAGTAGACGTATTCCATTGCCCTGCCAGTTTCAATATGAGCTAGCAGCGTACCAACATTAATATCATCGCGAATAACTGGCAGACTCAAAACAGGTGCCGGTGGATTGCCGCCTGGAATCACTTGATAATTGATGCCGGATGAGTTGAGTCCAAGCAAAGAGCCGCCATTCAAATTAAAGGTCACCGGCGCATTGCTGGACGAGCTAATTCCCCCACCGGATGCAGGAGCGCCAAGATTAAAGGCAATCACTCCGCCGTTGGTTGTAAATGACTGAGGTGCATTTGGCAATGCTGGATCGCCCAAATTCATTACGTTGGTGGTATAGGTTTGATTACCAGCCGTATTGACAGTAGACATCACATTAATATAGCCAGCGCGGGTTGTAGGATCAGGCGAAATATCCGTTAAGAGCGCATTCGTTTGCTTTTGCACTCCAGTCGTAAATGTCAAGCTTGCCAATGGGTTCAAGCCGCCAACTGCGCCCGCAAAAGTAATAAACGGATAAGCTGGATCATTAGCAGCTACCGCTACCGTAGAGATTGCCTGAACTACAAGGTTATGGGTATTAGCCAATTCATCATCCACTGCCTTTTGGAATACGATGCTTGGATCCTCTGACAACAAAATACGAGTGCGTCCGTTAGTTCCGTTATCGCCAATATAAACATGGCCGTTATAGTTTTGCGGGCCAAATGTGGTGATATTACCCCTGATGTAAATATTGTTAGAGCTAACATTCAAGGCAAAGATATTTTGCGCTTGGAAATATGCGTTGCTATAAGCAATATGATTTCCTTGAGCATCGATATTAGGAGTGCCTACCGTATTGTTGAAAGAAACTGAACCATTCGGGGCGCTGATTACCAATGACTGTTGATTATTGGCCAATAAGCCGCCATTAAAGACAATATTTCCAGAGCCAGATTGCAAGCTCATCAGGTTGCCACCAACCAAAGTGACGGATCCGTTATAGGTTTGGTTATTTAAGCTGTCTACGCTCGTTGCCAAACGAATTGCGCCATTGGTGGTCAGGCTTGGTAATTGAACGCCGGCATTAATAGATAAAGTACCTCCATTCGAGTTGATTGGGCCGCTACCTAAGGCGGCGGGATTATCCACAATGATGCTCGATGCATTGATGTTAGTGCCGCCACTGTAAGAGTTGGCCCCTGCAATCGTCAGTGTGCCGGCTCCCGATTGATTCAGTGAGCCCGTTCCGGATATCACGTTATTTAAAGTGAAATTACTTGCGCTAGCAAAGGACAAGACACCATTATTAGTGATGGTGCTAGTCGGCAACAAGTTGGTTAGCGCAGGAGTATCAAATATAACTGTACTGCCTACCGGAATTACTACATTGGCCACGTTATTGAGCGTTGGAATCGCCCCACCCATCCAGTTACTTGCGTTAGACCAGTTACCGCCAGAAGCCCCCATGTAAGTAACGGATGACAGCTGAGTGATTGTGCCGGTATTGCTAATAATTTGTGGACTACTTAAGCTGTAGTTACCAGAGTCATTACCGGTGCTCGTGCCAGCCAACGAGACGCTCAATGTAATGGTTTTATTAATGCCGACATTAGAATCATTGAAGTAACCCGCACCTACGACGCTCACCTTATCTCCACTCAAAACTGCGGATAAGGTTGGGTTGGTATTTAAAGTATTTCCAACAATAGAGCTGCTACCGTTGTAGGTGCGGCTAATTCCAGTAATGCCCAATTGATCGCCAGTCAAAGACTTCGGTGTCACTGTTAAAGAGCCAATGAATTGAGTGCCTAAGAAATTAGCACCAATCGGAGTAAATGAGTTGGCCGCAATGTTATAAGCACCTACTATCACATTCTGAGAACCGCTTAGGGTAGCACCAGAAGGAGCAATCGAGAATGTGGCACCACCACCCGCTCCATCACTAACAGTAATTGGGTTGGTGCCGCTTGTAGTTAATGTTATTGGGTTTATAGATGGATTTATACCGACTGTGCCCAAATAGACTGGGGTGGCATTCGTTGAAGGCAAGTATTGCGCCGTCAAGCTATAGCTTGGAGCAGATCCATAGGTACTTGAGGTCGGAGTAACCGAAACGATTAAATACTGCGCCGGCACAATTGTGAAGGTAGCAGCTTGGTAAGTGATTTGATAGTTACCGTTCGTTGAACCATTAGATCCATATCCGCTTGGTGTAAGGGCGTAAGATCCTACCGCGTTATTGCTGGAATCACTGCGAACATAAGTTGGGCTACCGGATAAGACGGTCAATGGATTTTCACCATTCACCATACCCTTGTAGATAACGCCGCTGTATCCAACTGGATCAGTGATTAGACCAACAAATTTAGCTGAATTGACCGCGGCAATAGTCAGTGGCGCAGGCGTAATCTGACTGGTTGTAGACGGAGTTAAGGAAACGTTGTAATTAGAACCATTATTGCCATCACTAATAGTGGCTGACAATAATATGACCTGCTTATTGGAGCCCACATCCTTGCCGTTAGTAGTACTAGGGGCGCTATAGAACACCACGGATGCGGTAGTTACCGCATCGCCACCAACCAACTGGGAGGATAGGTTGGCCAGATCAGAGCTAGTCATGGTGTAGTTATAGCTACCGTCATAAACCTTATTAATCGTAGGCGCAGTTAAGGACACCGCTAGTGGCGTCACAGAAATATGGGTATTAGCTACGCTTAATGGGTTGTAATTTGAGGTCAATATCGATCCATTAGGACTCAGAACTAAGCCATTGACGCCAGCTAACTGCTGATTCGTTTGTACGTTCTTAGACCTCAAATCAGCCGTACCAGAGATCGAGAATGTCTCCCCATTAACACCTGTCGCCACTAATGAATTCGCTAAAACAGAGGCTGTACCGTTGTAAATCAAATTACCGGTAACGTTGAGATTGGCCTTACCGATAGTCAGACCACCGTTGTTGTACACCACGTTGTAGTTTGAAGCCAAGGTACCGGTCACTGGAGATACTGCCAAGTTATCGGCGTAAGCCGTATTACTTGCATTAGTACCAGTAC
Organism: Polynucleobacter sp. UK-Kesae-W10; assembly: GCF_018881575.1. Taxonomy (GTDB): domain Bacteria; phylum Pseudomonadota; class Gammaproteobacteria; order Burkholderiales; family Burkholderiaceae; genus Polynucleobacter. Next base: position 229,583 of record NZ_JACVQB010000003.1, read on the forward strand.
CGTAGCCGCTAATCGTGAAGTCAT
>NZ_JACVQB010000004.1 GCF_018881575.1 Polynucleobacter sp. UK-Kesae-W10
CTGACTATCGGTAAGGCCAACTTAACTGTCAATGGCGTCAATACCAATGTGAACTACAACGGTAGCGCCCAAACGAATAGCGCAGCCTCTATCGTTGGTATCCAAGGTACTACCGATGCCTTTACGATCAGCGGCTACGGTACCGGTACCAATGCCAACACGACCGCTTATGCCGATAACTTAGCGCTCACCCCAGTCGGTGGCACTTTAGCCTCGAACTACAACGTCACTTATAACAATGGCGGCCTGACCATCGGTAAGGCCACCTTAACCGTCAATGGCGTGAATACCAACGTGACCTATAACGGCAGTGCTCAAACTAATAGCGCTGCCAGCATCGTTGGCCGTCAGGGCAGTGATGACTTCACGATTAGCGGCTACGGTACTGGTA
>NZ_JACVQB010000005.1 GCF_018881575.1 Polynucleobacter sp. UK-Kesae-W10
TTAAAGCAAAGCTAGCAGCCAATCGCCTCAGTACACCCTTGTTTGATACACCCCTGTTTACTAAACATCTAGAGAGCGCCTATCAACAGATGTATGAGCGTTATCAGGCTGGATTAGCGCCTGCGCATTTACTCGTTGAGTAAATAGTCCTTAAAAATTGGTTCAGGGGCGATGATATTGGACTGTGATTCGTCACATACCAGGTATTGGTAATCTGATTTGGTGTGCAAGCTAATGTCAGCAAAACAAGTATTGTTGTACCCCTTGCCAACGAGCTCCAAAATCTTTCCATGAGAAAAAACCAGGTTGGAAAGTCCGGCTCCATGTGGTGCTATTACCGAGCGAGCGTTCTTGAGCAATAGGATTTGATCCAGAATGGGTAATTTTTCTAATTGAACAATCTTATAGCCGGCTTCTATTAATGGCTTTTTTAGCTCTGCTTCATTAAGCAGTCTTCTGGAGCCGGATCTCGAAATGTAGATTTTTTGGGCACCCTCCAGTGCAGGGTTGATTATGGCGCTCTCGGGTACTCGTGTATTGAGCCATTCAATTAGCTCCAGACTGGTAAAGCCACACATTTGAAGATAGGTAGGCACATACAGCTCATCACTAATCACGGCTTGATGGGCTGGTACGTCAATAATTTTGGTGCTATTTATACCAAGCAACTGCAACCATTGTTTGACATAGCTCATGTGGGGGCTAGAGACGATGATTTGATCAAAGCTATTTAAATCAAATTCTTTCTGTGCAACGAATATTTTGGCTAAGGTTTCAGTGATGAAATGGTAAAAAGCTTCAGACCATGTCCCTTTGAGTAATAAGGTTCTGCCTTTGAATCTTAGTAGATCGCTTGGAATCATTTGATTGTGGTGTTGCTCAAAATAGCCAAGCCAATCATGATTCGTATTGTGTGCATGATCAATGCAAAAGTGATGAAACTTCACTGAATCTTTGAGGGAGAAGATGTTGTAAGCACCCCCGATAAAAATACCTTCCGGTATTTTGAAGACAAAGTTCGGCAGCTTGTATTTTGGCCCGGTGTAGTTGGTAAATTTATCCAACCCATTTGATCCCAGATGCCCAAAAGTGATGTCCCCCTTAAAGGTGGATGAGTAACTCAAATCTAGCTTGGTGGAATAGTTCTTAAATAGTTCATCTAGTGGAATACTTGGGAGTTGGCTGATATACATTAAATTTCCACTGGCTGACGGTGTTGTAGGGTATAAAGCAATGAATGTTTCACCCGGGTATGTAATTAAATGAACGCAATTAATAACTAAATTTAGATATCAATTATTGTAAGCATTAATATAAATTGAACTAGCGATCAATATTCAAGGATTGAAAAGTGATCAAAGAGAAAGTCATCATCTTTTGTCGTCGTCTATCGGAAGCTACGCCTGCTTGTTTGCTGGTGATGGTGCAGGGAAACCTGCAGGCAATCAGTTGGACCCACTGGGAAACCGCGCTCAGAACGGGCAGCATTACGGGCACAGTTCTGGTTTGCCTATCTTTTATCGAGCCCAGAAAATGGTTACATAATCGTTACACCACTGGTGCGCTCACTGGCTTAGCTACTGCTGCATCTGATTATGTTGTGCATCCGGCAGCCATTTCTGGGGAAGCCATCTTTACGGGTGCCGCAGCAGCGATCTTGTGCGTTTTATATTCTTTTGTGGTGAAAGATTAGCGTACTCGAAACCCAAATGCTTGAAGCAGGGAGTACTGGGGGTATAAAGCTCTTGTCTGCTAGATATCAACCTAGAAACCTAGGGCCCCGCTCATCTCGCAGGGATTTTCCTAAAACGTTGTATTTAGGGTAATTTTCTGGAGAAAACAGCCGAACCATGTTGGTGATTTGGCATAATGTTGGCTGTTAAAAATTAGCTAAATCCGCTAAATCAATAAAAATAACCAGTTAAGAATTATGAAATTATTAAATATTAAGAAAATTGCATTCTTTTTTGCTCTAGTTGTTGGGAGTGTTTTTTCGGCATCTACATTTGCCCAGGTAACAACCGTTTACTCTGGTACGCCAGGCATATTAAGTGGTACTGGTGGTAATCAATCAATTAGTTCGGTCACATTAAGCGGTGCACAAACTATTAATTTTTCGTTAACCGGTTTATATAGTGGCGCAGGTGGGGCACCGAGCATCACATTTCAATTGCGCAATGGTGCAACAGGTGTAGGAAACTTAGTGCAAACATTAACCACTAGCTCTGGAACGTACACCGGAAATTTTAGCGCCACTGGCGCGGCAAATAGCCTGTGGTTCGTTGCAACTAACCCCTTGAATTTTAATATTTCAAATTTATTGCTTACATACGGTTCCGCACCAGCCCCAACCGGCCCCTCAACCTATAACACCCAAGCCTCCATTCAAAACATGGCTAACTCTTTGCAACGAATTTACTCTTTGCAAAATGCGGTTCTGACCAACAGCTTTACTTATGACTGTACTGAGTATGGTGAGAACAATGTCTGCGTCTCTGCTGGTGGTCGTAATACTGCTGTAGGTTCTGCCGGCGGTCTCAATAACACTAGCGGTTTGGTCATTTTGGGCTATCGCCCAGCGCCAAAATATCGTGTAGGCGCATATGCTGACCAGAACTTATGGGTGAACCAAGCCAATATGGGTGTTGCCTTGGGCAACAATACGCCTTTGATGGGCTTGTTTGGTGTTTGGAGTGAGAACTTAGACGGCACAGGCACTGAAGTAAAAGTTTCTGCTGCCTATGGTCAAAAGAACACCACCATGACGCGCGGTGTGGTTGGTGCTGGTACAACCGCTTCTGAAGCTGGTGTTGGTAGCTCACAGCTCAATAGTCAAGGCGCGCAAGTTGCTGCGAAGTACGGCTTTAACGTCATGCAAGATGTCAATGTTGCTCCCTATGCTGGCATTCGTTACACCAAGAACAATATGGGCGCTTACAGTGAGCAAGGCACATCTGCTGTGACAGCTCCTCTGTCTTATGGCGCTTTGTATACCAATTCCACTACTGCCTTACTTGGTGTAGGCGCATCGTATAAGGGCATTGCACAAACAACCGTATTTGCTAGCGCTGGTTACGAGAGTGATACCAATACAGGCCTCGGTACTTATTCAGGCAACAGCTCTAAGATCTCTGGTTTAGCTCCGGTGAACTTTAATCAGAACCCAATTAAAAATAGGCCAACAGCCTCATTGGGTGCTGCTTACCAGATTGAGAAGAACCAAAGCATTGGCATTACCGGGATCTATCGTCAAGAAGCGTATCAATCGATTTCGACTACGACTGTATTGGCAACCTATACAGCCGGTTTCTAAAGAAGTTTGATTTACTCAGATTAAAAAACCCGCTACGGCGGGTTTTTTAATGGTCAGATCTTGGACAAAAAAACTGAGAAACGTTTTGAATATTACTGAGGTTAGCGATTACTTCTCTGCTCTCCATTCTCCTGACTTACCCCCACTCTTCTCAAGTAGCTTTACGTCACCCATCACCATGCCACGGTCTACTGCTTTGCACATGTCATAAATTGTGAGTAGGGCAACTTGGACTGCGGTGAGGGCTTCCATTTCAACGCCAGTTGGTCCTGCGGTCTCTGCTTTGACTTGACAGCGAATGCTGCTACTTTTCTGATCCAGGACAAACTCCAGGCTGACATGAGTCAGTGCGAGAGGGTGGCAGAGGGGAATAAGGTCGGATGTCTTTTTAGCCGCCTGAATACCGGCAATGCGGGCGATTCCTAAAACATCACCCTTTTTATGGTTTCCAGCCTCAACCATATTAAATGTCTCTGGAAGCATCGTAATTTTGCCTGTGGCAATGGCTACTCTGTGGGTAGAGGGCTTATCGCCAACGTTTACCATATGGGCTTGGCCGCTGGCATCAAAATGAGTTAGTTTGTTCATGGGATAAGTTTTACCATATAGGGATGCAAGACATAAAGCACGATAGCAAAACCCCTTTTAGAAAGCGTCTGCTGGTTACCCAGCTCTCGCTGGTTCTGGCTGTCTCCAGTATTACTCCTGCTTTTGGAGCGCCTCCTGCCGGCGATGTTTCTGTACAGGGGAACTCGGCAGCCCTTCAAAATATCGGTCGCGCAATGCAGTCTCCAGATGCTCGCTCTGCCAATTTGCCAACTCGCAATAATCTGCCCAGTCAGCCTAATATTGTCTTGCCAGATATGGGGGATCCCGGTGGGGATTCTTTAAGCCGGATTGATGAGCGCAAATACGGCGAGCTGATCATGCGTGAAATTCGGCCCGATCCAGACTACTCCAATGACTTGCCTTTATACGACTACCTGAATCAAATGGAGCGGCGCCTCATTCAAACTGCCAAAAAATTACAACTTGGTGGTGCAAATGAGCAAGGCAGTGGAGCCTATAACTTTGAGATCTTTGCTGTGAAAGACTCAAGCATTAATGCATTTGCATTGCCAGGGGGTTTTATTGGCTTTCATACGGGGCTTATCGTAGATGCAGAAACCGATTCTGAAGTGGCCTCGGTCATGGGCCATGAAACAGGTCACGTTTTGCAACGCCATTTAGCGCGGCAGATGGATAAGCAGGCCACCAATACCATGATCGCTCTTGCGGGCATGGTGCTTGGTGCTTTGGCAATGTCCCGTAATCCACAAGCCGCTGCCGGTTTAATGCAAGGCGGGCAAGCGGCAGCCATTAATAATCAACTATCCTATTCAAGGGATGCGGAGCGCGAGGCAGATCGGGTTGGCTTCCAAATTCTGAACTCTAGTGGCTATGACGTTAATGGCGCCCCAGATTTTTTCCAGCGTTTACAGAAAATCACGGGGATTATGGACAAGGGTGTACCAACCTATGTTCGTACTCACCCACTGACCACTGATCGTATTGCTGATATGCAAGATCGGGTGCGGAGTACTCCTCAGTATGCTGTCCCAGCTACCTCCGAGTTTTACTTTATTAAGGCTCGCGCACGTATGGAGCAGGCGGGTAGCTCAAGTGGTCTTTACGATTTAAAAAATACGTTTGATAGTTTGAGCAAGCAAGCCCAGCCCGGAAAGCAAATGGAAGGGTTTTATGGTTTAGCGCTCATTGCGCAGCGACAGGGCAAGATTGATGTAGCTGAAACTAACTTACAGCAGGCCCGCAATTTATCCCAGAAATACAATGCCAGCAATCCATCCACCGCGCGCCCAAGTCTTGCTCTAGACATCATGTCTTCTGAGCTAGCCTTGGCCAAAGGAAAAAATGATGAGGCTTTGCAGATTGCCCAAGCCGCCCTGCGATCTAATCCCCAGTCATATGCTGCGGCAGTAGCGATGATTAATGCGGATCTGAAATTAGGTAAAACCAATGACGCTATTACTTGGTTAAAAGCCCGCACTAAAGCCCAGCCTAATGAGATTATTTGGTGGAGCTTGCTCTCCAAAGCCTACGATCAAGCAAACAACATCCCGATGCGGCACTATGCGCTTGGGGAAAAGTATGCGCTTGAAGGCGCCTGGCCATCAGCCTTAGAGCAGATGAGGATTGCTAGATCGGCAGCCGGCTCTGATTTTTATCAAGGTTCGACGATTGATGCGCGCTTAAGAGAGATGCAGCGACAGTACAACGATGAGCTGAAAGAGAAAAAGCAGCTGCCAAGTTAAAGCGGGTTTGCTTGCGGATTTTGAATGTAAGTAAATCGTTTGCTGAGTTCATCGGTGTGAATAGGATCTAAGGGTAGTTGCTTTCCTTGCCAATTCCATGAGCCACCAAAGCTACAAGCCTCTTCACGAAGTTGGGCTAATTCAGCAAACTGGTCCAAGTCATGATCATGCAATAGAGCAACACTCTGATGATCCCTCCTTGTGAACGCATGATTGTCAGATAGCCTATGGCTTGTTTGAGGCGCAGACCCCACAATATAAATATTGCCCTTCTCGTCGCTCAGGGCAGCAGTGGGTTCGATAGCGTCATGACATTGATTTAGAATCTGGATAACTTCTCCGTCTGGAATGAGACGCGCAATCCAGGGCGTGGCATCAAGCGTGACATAAACGCGTTGCGGCCCATTTTGAAAAAAATATCGACCTAGGGTATCGCAGGCATAGTTTCTGGAGATAAATTCTTTGAGAGCCTGATGGGTGATGACTTGGCCCGGTAAATGGTTTTGTTGGGTAAATTCATCACGCATGCGCCATTGACCACGACGATCTAGGGCTAGCCAACCAAAGCAGTCAGGTACATTAGGCCACTTAACCAGTGACCTTAGTACTTGCTCATCCATTGTTAATGCAATCCGTGTGGGGTAGAAGGGGCATCAAAAGTGTCTTCAGTGGAGTGGCTTGCATGTAAGTGTGCAATTCTCCAACCTTGACTGTCTTGTAAAAGCACTAAGGTGATATTGAGAAAAAATTCAGATTCGATTTGATCTGGTCTTAAGTGCACCGCTTCGGTTGTGTCGTAGACCGCTGCACCCAATACAGAGTGGCTAATACAAGCAATCGGCTCCAGAAATAAGGGCTGCTTAGCCAGCAGTCTTTCAAGGCCTTCACGAATCTCTGCGTGACCAGTTAAACGATGTCCCTCTGGAAGTACGCAGGTAATTGAGTCATCATCTAGCCAAATATCTAAGGCACCCTGGACATCACGATGGCGCAATGCATCACGCCAGGCCTCAACCACTTCATCAGCGTTATGAAAGAGTCTGGCTAGCTTAGTCATGGCTCACTTTTCCTGAAATTAATCACAATGTATGAAGTGTAGCCAATACTTCTTGCGGAAGGATGTCTTTTAGGCACTTCAAATGACCAAGTGGACATTCTTTTTGATGGCATGGGCTACAAGGAAGATTGAGCCAAATCACTTTGGCCTTTTCTGATAAAGGCGGGGTATGCGCTGGGTCGCTGGAGCCAAAGATGGCTACTTGAGGGGTTTTGAGTGCTGCTGCAATATGCATCAAGCCAGAATCATTGCTAACCACTGCAGTTGCCATACCAATTAAAGCAATGGCTTCATCTAGAGAGGTATCGCCGCACCAATTGTGAAGATTATTTGGGCAACCGGCTTGTGAGGCAATTTCTTGGGCAATCGAATGATCTCCTTTGCCGCCCAAGAGAATGATTTGATGATTGTTATTTTCTGCAATCAGTCTTTGCGCTAAATCGGCAAAGTGAGTGGCTGGCCAGCGCTTGCTTGGCCCATATTCTGCGCCAGGACAGAAAATATATATTGGGGAGCCGCTGATGTTTTCATGGGCTAATTTTTGCTCAGCAGATTGTTTTGCTGAGGGCAGCACATTGAGTACAGGCGCTAATGCCGTTGATGCAGATGCACCATCCTCATTTAATAATTGACCCAAAGCGAGATAGTGCTCGACCATGGGTGGGCGATTCACTTTGCTAGGATTTTTTAAAGATACATTAATGAGACCATAACGGCATTCGCCGCGATAGCCAATGCGAAAAGGAATATTTGCTAGCCACGGAATGAGGGCTGATTTCAAACTGTTCGGCAATACAAAACAAGCTTGATATTGTTTGGCTTCTAAGTCTTTCGCTATTTGCTTGCGTAGACCCCACTGCAGCTGGCGATGCTCTAGCTTGGCTTCAATGACTTCATTCACTTCGGGGCAAGCTCGATAAATTGGAGCAACCCAAGTGCTGGCGAGAACATCAATCTTGCTGTGTGGGTACTGCGCTTTAAGGCTAGCCAGTAAAGGCTGCGTCATGACGGCATCCCCAATCCAATTGGGGGCAATGATCAGAATACTTTGCATGTAATGTATCCCGACTCAGCGCCCCGTAGAGAGGCGCTGATAAGGCTTAATGTCCGTGAGGCTCTGTGCCAGGAATGAGTTTGTACTCAGTGCCGCAGTATGGACACTTTGCTTCCCCGGTTTTGGTGATATCTAAAAATACCCGTGGATGAGAATTCCATGCAGGGGTATTGTTGGTAGGGCAATGCAATGGCAGATCTTTACCATCCACCATTACTGTTTGAGCTTGAGTCATGTTTTGCTTCCTGATAGCTAAATATTATTTAACGTAAGTGAGCCATGCTTTGTACTGTTCACTTCTACCGTAGACCGCATCAAAATAGGTCTTTTGAATTTTTTCGGTAATTGGACCACGCTTGCCATCACCGATGGTGCGATCATCGAGCTCACGAATGGGTGTGACTTCAGCAGCAGTACCGGTAAAGAAGGCTTCATCCGCTGAATACACTTCATCACGAGTTAAGCGTTTTTCTTTGACTTCGTAACCTAGGTCTTTTGCAATTTGAATGACTGAATCGCGAGTGATGCCATCTAAGCAAGAAGCAAGGTCTGGTGTGTATACCACTCCGTTGCGGACCATAAAGAGATTCTCGCCAGAACCTTCAGAAACATAACCTTCGGTATCTAACAATAAAGCCTCGTCATATCCATTGGCAGTCACTTCTTGGTTTGCCAAGATGGAGTTGATGTAATAGCCCGACGCTTTAGCGCGAACCAATGAGGAATTGACAAAGTGGCGGGTAAAGGAAGAGGTTTTGACACGAATGCCTTTATTGAGGCCATCTTCACCCAAATAAGCACCCCATTCCCAAGCGGCGATTGCAGTGTGAATACTGTTGCCCTTAGGGGAGATGCCCAGCTTTTGGGAGCCAATAAAAATGATGGGGCGGATATAGCAAGACTCGAGCTTATTGCTATTAACCACGTCAATAATGCCCTTGGTAATCTCTTCCTGGCTGTAAGGCATGTTCATTTGGAAGATCTTAGTGCCATTAAAGAGGCGTTTTACGTGCTCAGGAAGGCGGAAAATAGCCGTGCCTTGGGGGGTTTTGTAGGCTCGGATGCCCTCAAAAACACCCATTCCGTAGTGGAGACTATGGGTTAGCACGTGAATATTGGCCTCACGCCAAGGGATGAGCTTCCCATCGGACCAAATAAAGCCATCGCGGTCGGACATCGACATTTTTTCTACCTTTTGTGTCTATAAATCGGATTAATCGGGGCGCCAGGTCAGTGGGTTTTGAGGCCGTTTGACTCAAGATACGTCCAAGCCTCTATTGTAGAGCAGGCGCTCAAGTCAGATACGCTCATCCCTTGGGGTTAGGGGGCTGGACGATTTAGAATGGAGCATTCCCCATAAACCACCAAATTTAGCCTATCTCATGCCGGAATCCTTATTTAAAGTTAAGCGTTTAAGCGAATTAGCCCAATCGGGCCAATTAAAGGGAAAGCGGGTTTTTATCCGTGCTGACCTCAATGTTCCTCAGGATGAAGCCGGGAATATCACTGAAGACACCCGTATTCGTGCATCGATGCCTGCAGTCCAGATGTGTTTGGATGCTGGCGCGGCCGTGATGGTGACCTCCCATTTGGGTCGTCCTACCGAAGGTGAATTTAAGCCGGAAGATAGTCTGGCACCAGTTGCTGATCGCATTGCTACCTTGCTCAACCGCAAAGTTCCTTTGATTAGCGATTGGGTAGATGGTGGTTTTGAAGTGAATCCCGGCGAAGTGGTGTTGCTAGAAAACTGCCGCTTAAATGTCGGTGAGAAAAAAAATAATGATGAGCTCGCCAAAAAGATTGCGGCTCTTTGTGATGTTTATGTCAATGATGCTTTTGGTACAGCGCATCGCGCTGAAGCCACAACCAATGGTGTAGCTAAATTTGCTCCTATCGCTTGTGCTGGTCCATTAATGGCTGCCGAGTTAGATGCCTTAAGTCGTGCGCTAGCAAGTCCAAAGCGCCCGCTGGTGGCCATTGTTGCGGGCTCCAAAGTTTCTTCCAAACTCACCATCTTGAAAGCACTTTCTGAAAAAGTAGATGAGTTAATCGTGGGTGGTGGTATCGCAAATACGTTCATGTTGGCAAAAGGTTTGCCAATTGGTAAGTCACTTGCTGAGCCTGATTTAGTCGATGAGGCTAGGGAGATTATGGAGTTGATGGAAAAGCGTGGCGCACATGTGCCCATCCCAGAAGACGTTGTGGTTGCCAATGAACTCTCTCCTTTAGCTCGCGCGAACCGTGTGCCTGCAGATCAAGTTGCAGAAGATGACATGATCTTGGATATCGGTCCAAAGACTGCAGCACGTTTATCGATCATGCTCGCTCATGCAGGCACGATTGTGTGGAATGGCCCCCTCGGCGTTTTTGAGATCGACCAATTTGGCGGCGGTACCAAAATGCTGGCAGCTGCAATTGCACATTCGCCAGCATTTTCGATTGCGGGTGGCGGCGATACCTTGGCAGCGATTGCAAAGTATGGAATTGAAAATCAGGTGGATTACATCTCAACTGGCGGCGGCGCCTTCTTAGAATTCCTCGAAGGGAAGACCTTGCCAGCCTTTGCAGTGCTTGCCGAAAGGGCGAAAGACTAAATATGCTTAGAGCAACCAAAATCATTGCAACCTTAGGGCCGGCATCTGAAAAGCCAGAAGTGCTGCGTGACATGATTCGTGCAGGCGTTGATGTAGTGCGTATGAACTTTTCTCATGGAACAGTCGCCGATCACAAAGCACGTCATGATTTGGTGCGGAGTATTTCTGCAGAGGTGGGCAAAGAGGTCGGCATCATGGCTGACCTACAAGGCCCCAAGATTCGTGTTGGCAAATTTGTCGACAGTAAGATTTTGCTCAAAGAAGGCGAGCAATTTATTTTGGATGTGGCTTGTGAGCTTGGGAATCAGGAGCGTGTAGGTTTAGATTACAAAGAGTTGCCAAACGATGTGAAGTCTGGTGACCGCTTGCTTTTAAATGATGGCTTGGTAGTGCTGCGCGTTGACAAAGTCAAGGGCGGTGAAATTTTTACTATCGTCGAGCAGGGTGGTCCGCTCTCCAATAACAAAGGTATCAATCGCGCTGGTGGCGGCTTGACTGCTCCAGCGTTGACCGAAAAAGACATTGCCGATTTAGATGCTGCAATTGCGATGGGCGTCGATTTCTTGGCAATTAGCTTTCCAAAAGATGGTGCAGACATGGCTTATGCACGCAAGCTTGCTGATGCTGCAAGTGCAAAGCACGGGGTTGGTAAAGTGCGCACGATTGCAAAGGTAGAGCGTGCAGAGGCAATTGAGTCAGAGGCTCTGAAAAGTATTATTGCGGAGAGCGACGGCATTATGGTGGCACGTGGGGACTTGGCAATTGAAGTGGGTAATGCTGCTGTGCCTGCGCTGCAAAAGCGCATGATTAAATGGGCGCGCGAAGCCGATAAATTTACGATTACTGCTACTCAGATGATGGAGTCCATGATCAATGCGCCCGTACCAACTCGCGCAGAGGTCAGTGACGTCGCTAATGCAGTGCTCGATGGTACTGACGCAGTAATGCTTTCGGCTGAATCAGCAGCAGGCTCTTATCCCGTGCAGACTATTAAAGCGATGGCAGAAATTTGTATCGAAGCTGAGAAGTCTGATCCCGTGAAGTTGGATACAGATTTCCTCGATCAAACCTTTGCCCGTATTGATCAAACAATTGCTTTGGGCGCCTTGTTTACTGCTCATCACCTCAATGCCAATGCTATTGCAGCTTTAACCGATTCCGGTTCAACCGCAATCTGGATGAGTCGCCACAATATCCATGTCCCTATTTTTGCTCTCACCTCTAAGATTGCTACTCAGCGGGCTTTGAGTACCTATCGCAACGTAACACCGATTGGCTTGGATTACACCAAGGATCGAGATACCGCATTGCAAGAGGTTGAGGCTTGCCTGAAAAAATTGGGTACTGTTAAACAAGGCGACACCGTAGTGTTAACTTCAGGCGAGCCGATGGGAGAGCCTGGCGGTACTAATACTCTCAAAATTATTCATGTGAAGTAATTCACCCCTTATTAATAACCTTAACTTACTACTAACAAAGAGATCATCATGGCTTTAGTATCTTTACGACAACTCTTGGATCATGCTGCAGAAAATGGCTATGGATTACCTGCCTTCAATGTGAATAACTTGGAGCAAGTGACTGCAATTATGGAAGCAGCGAATGAAGCCGATTCTCCAGTCATCATGCAAGCCTCTGCTGGCGCCCGTAAATATGCTGGTGAAGCATTCTTGCGCCATTTGATTTCTGCCGCTGTCGAAGCTTATCCCCATATTCCCGTGGTGATGCATCAAGACCACGGCCAAAGCCCAGCAGTTTGTATGGCGGCGATTAAGAGTGGTTTTACCAGCGTCATGATGGATGGTTCTTTAGAGGCAGATGGCAAAACGGTTGCGAGTTACGAGTACAACGTTGATGTATCAAGAGAGGTTGTGAAATTCTCTCACTCTATTGGAGTCACTGTTGAGGCAGAGTTGGGTGTTCTCGGTTCATTGGAAACAATGCAGGGAGACAAAGAAGACGGACATGGGGCTGATGGCAAGATGACGCGCGAGCAATTGCTAACAGACGTTGAGCAAGCTGCTGACTTTGTGAAGGCAACCCAGTGTGATGCTTTGGCGATTGCGATTGGTACTAGCCATGGTGCATACAAGTTCAGTAAGAAACCTACTGGCGACATTTTGGCAATTGATCGCATTAAAGAAATTCATGCCCGTATTCCAAATACTCACTTGGTCATGCACGGCTCTTCTAGCGTTCCTCAGGAATTGCTCGCCGAGATCCGTGAGTTTGGTGGTGATATGAAAGAAACCTATGGCGTACCTGTGGAAGAAATTCAAGAGGGTATTAAGAATGGTGTCCGTAAGATCAATATCGATACGGATATTCGTTTGGCGATGACCGGCGCTATTCGTCGTTACTTTATTGAAAACCCAAGCAAGTTTGATCCACGTGATTATTTAAAGCCAGCACGCGAAGCGGCCAAAAAGGTCTGTATGGCGCGCTTTATTGCATTTGGTTCTGCTGGCCAGGCCTCCAAAATTAAGCCTATTCCATTAGAAAAAATGGCAGAGCTATACAAGAGCGGTCAATTAGCTCAGATCGTGAAGTGAGTTAACCATGCCAGCTTTGTACGCCACTTCTATTCAGTCTTTGCCATTGCTCTCTAAGGGCAAAGTCCGCGATGTTTATGCGCTAGGCGATGACAAGCTTTTAATGATCACGACTGATCGACTCTCAGCCTTTGATGTGGTGATGGGTGAGCCCATTCCTGAAAAAGGGATTGTCTTAAATCAGATGGCCAATTTTTGGTTTGATAAATTGGCCAAAGTAATCCCGAATCATTTGACCGGTATTGATCCAGCTACCGCAGTTGCTCCGAACGAGGTTGATCAGGTTGTTGGGCGCGCTGTTGTAGCAAAACGTTTGAAGCCGATTCTGGTTGAAGCTGTAGTGCGTGGCTATCTTGCTGGCAGTGGATGGAAAGATTACAAAGAGACTGGTAAGGTGTGCGGAATTGCACTGCCGGCTGGTTTAGAGAATGCCCAGAAGTTGCCTGAACCTATTTTCACGCCAGCCGCAAAAGCGGACGTTGGTGAGCATGATGAAAACATTTCCTTTGAAAAGGTGATTGAGCTCATTGGCGAGAAATTGGCCAATCAAATTCGCGAGGTTAGCATTCGTCTCTACAAAGAGGCTTCTGAATACGCTGCTACTCGGGGAATCATCATTGCGGATACTAAGTTTGAATTTGGCTTAGATGATGCTGGCCAGCTGGTATTGATGGATGAGATTCTGACAGCGGACTCTTCACGATTCTGGCCTGCGGAAACCTATTACGTAGGCTCAAATCCACCTTCCTATGACAAGCAATTTGTGCGTGATTGGCTAGAAACTGCCCAAGTTGATGGGAAGTTATGGCCCAAGACAGCTCCTGCACCGCAATTGCCTGCAGAGGTTATTGAAAAAACCGCTGAAAAGTATCGTGAAGCGCTGACTCGCTTAACTCAGGGATAATAGAGCCCTTCAGGAATATTTAGGGCATTTGGAGAGGTAAATGAGTAAAAAGCCAATAGTCGGGATAGTGATGGGTTCCAATTCGGATTGGGACACGATGCAGCATGCTGCGCAAATGCTCGAGCAATTTGGCATTCCTCATGAAGCTAAAGTCCTTTCGGCTCACCGTATGCCCGATGATATGTTTCAGTACGCCGAAAACGCGCAAGCTAATGGCTTACAGGCCATCATCGCTGGTGCTGGTGGTGCGGCCCATTTGCCAGGTATGTTGGCTTCTAAAACGATTGTTCCCGTATATGGCGTTCCAGTTGCCAGTAAGTATTTGCGTGGTGAAGATTCGTTGTATTCGATTGTCCAAATGCCTAAAGGTATTCCAGTGGCTACCTTTGCCATTGGCGAAGCTGGTGCTGCCAATGCGGCCTTGCATGTGATTGCTGGCTTAGCCTTGCATGATGCCGATTTAGCCAAGCGTCTGGAAGAGTTTCGCGTGAAGCAGTCCGACACTGCGCGCTCAATGAATTTGCCGGGATATTAATTACATGGCAGATCGTATGGAACCCATTTTGCCGGGTTCATATTTAGGTATTTTAGGTGGTGGTCAACTAGGGCGGATGTTCACGCAAGCAGCCCAAGCCATGGGCTACAAGGTTTGTGTTTTGGATCCAAGCACCGATAGCCCTGCCGGCTCCATCGCAGAAAAATGCATTCAAGCCGATTACACCGACTCTGTTGCCCTAAAAGAGATGGCAAGTTTATGCGCCTCTGTCAGCACGGAGTTTGAAAACGTTCCTGCCCAAGCATTAGATGAATTAGAGTCTCTTGGGGTCTTTGTTGCCCCTCGGAGCAGCTGTGTTTCTCTAGCGCAGAACCGCATTGCTGAGAAAAACTTTTTGGCAACCTGGAAATCTGAAACCAATATAGGCCCAGCACCGCATTTTGTCATTGAGCATCAAGCAGATATTGTTCACACTCCTGCAGAGCTATTTCCCGGAATTCTGAAAACTGCTCGTATGGGTTATGACGGTAAGGGCCAAATTACTGTGCATGCTGCTGCCGATCTGCCTGCTGCATGGGCAGAGTTGGGTCAGGTGCCTTGTGTATTAGAGAAGCGCATGGAACTGGACTTCGAAGTCTCTGCGCTGGTAGTGCGCGGCTACGATGACGCTGTAGTGGCTTATCCAGTCTCACAAAATATTCATCGTGATGGTATTTTGCATACTTCCACTGTTCCTGCTCCATCACTCAAGCCTGCGCAAGAGAAAAAAATTATTGAGGCTGCTAAGGCGCTCATTCGAAAAATTGATTATGTTGGTGTGCTTTGCGTCGAGTTCTTTGTGCTCAAAAATGGCGATATTGTTGCCAATGAGATCGCACCGCGTCCACACAACTCTGGACACTACACCATGGATGCTTGTGTCAGCAGTCAGTTTGAGCAGCAAGTCCGGGCAATGGCTCGCCTGCCTTTAGGTGATACTCGCCAATTAGCACCAGTATCCATGTTGAATTTATTGGGCGATTTATGGTTTGAGGGTAGTGAAGACCAAGCCAAAGAGCCTGCCTGGAATAAAGTGCTCGCCCATCCTGATGCTAAGTTACATCTTTATGGAAAATCTGCTCCACGCATTGGTAGAAAGATGGGTCACATTAATTGTTTAGGCGAAGCTTTAAATGAAGCGCGTCAAAATTGCGCTGCCGTTGCCACAGAATTAGGGATCGAGCCCTAGAAATGTCCAGCGATAGTTCGCCACTGCAATCTTCAGCAGTTATTAATGAAGCGGTACAAACCTTACGTGAGGGCGGCTTAGTAGCCTTTCCAACGGAAACGGTTTACGGTTTAGGCGCTGATGCCAGTAACCCAGAAGCTATTAATAAGGTTTTTACAAGCAAGGGCCGTCCTAGTAGTCACCCCTTAATTGTTCACTTGGCTGCACCAGATCGATTTGATCAGTCAGAGATTGATTGGGTCTCTGTACTTGCTCCTTGGGTCAGAGATATATCCGAAGATGCGTTGAAGTTGATACATGCTTTTTGGCCTGGACCATTAACGCTGGTATTTAAAAAAGATAAGCGTGTTTTGAATGAGCTCACCGGCGGTCAGGATACGGTAGCGATTCGTGCGCCTGCACATCCAGTTGCTCAAGAGCTGCTGCGGAAGTTCAAGGGCGGAGTGGTTGCCCCTTCTGCTAACCGATTCGGAAAAGTATCCCCAACCAGGGCTGCCGATGTCCGCCATGAGTTTGAAGGTGTTTTGGACTTGATGGTTTTGGATGGTGGCGATTGTGAAGTTGGTATTGAATCGACCATTATTGATTTATCTTCTGGCGATCATGCTGTCCTGCTACGGCCCGGGGCTATTACCCCCAGTGAGATTTTGGCTAAAACGGGTATTCAGGTATCACGTCCTGGTGATCACAGGCCCTCTTCGGGTGATCTGCCGAGAGTTTCCGGCAGTCTCAAAGCGCACTACGCACCAACAACTCCACTGCGTCTTTATGCACCCGGAAGAGTATTGGATGCCTTGAGTGAGTTTCCGGATACGAAGTCTCGAGTAGCGGTAGTCGTGTGGGACTCTGAATCTTCTTTAGTATTAGAGGATCACCCCTCGATTGATGTAGAAGAAATTATTGTTTCTAGCGATCCCAGTATTTTTGCTAGCCGCTTGTATCGCACACTCAGAGATCTTGATGAGCAGGCCTGGGATTTAATCTTGTTTCCGGAGCCACCTGCAGGTGAAGAGTGGGATGGCGTACGCGATCGACTTCAGCGGGCATGCTTTGGATCAGGCCCATCTTCCATTAGCCACGCTAATAGCTGATCGTGTGCTTCTAAACCTCTCCAAGCATTGGGATGGTTAATGAAAGAGCTCACTGCATAGAGTTTTCCGGACTTGCTTACAACATAACCAGAGATTGCACGCACATCAGCAAGTGAGCCTGTTTTGATTCTGGCCTCAGGCTTTTTCTTTAAGTGTAAAAATTTTCTCAGCTGGGTCATGAGGCGATTGCGCATGGTGCCATCAGTACCTGCAATAGGCAGGCTGTTATAGAAAACTTCTCCTACTGGCAAATTTCGAGCGGTCAGTAATAGCTGATTCATTTGTTCTGTCGAGATCGCCTCATTGCGTGAGAGTCCCGAACCATTTTCAATAACTAGACCAGAAAAATTCAAACCATTTTGTTTCAGCCAACTCTGAATCACCATTTCCCCGTTGGATGTGGTGGCAGGTTTTCCCATCTTCTCTAATGCAAGCGTAAGGAATAACTGGCGAGCCATAACATTATTGGAATACTTATTAATATCTAAGACATCTTCGCCGAGATTAACGCCCTCAAATTGCAGCAATAATCTGGCAGCCAAGGGTACCGCTCCATCTTTACCAGTGGGTGGCTTGACCCAAGTGCCGCCTGCAAGCTCCCACGCTGCTGCAAATCCTTGGGTCAGAAAAGTGTTGGCATCTAGAGCAACGACGTTGTAATTGACTGCGCTGCAAGCGCTGGGAAATGTCCCTGAAAACTGTGCGGTGAGTGCTTGATCGGTATTGCTATTGTTTTCTGGATCCAAAGTGAAGCGAATATTGCTCTTCCAGTTATCACAAGTCCGATCAACCAATTGCATCTGGTTGACTACTTTCAACTGCGAAAGTGTTGGGGTGTAGTTGATATCAATAAAGTCTGCTGTCCGAGATTTGCCCAGCTGAAAAGAGAGCGTGCGGAAAGCATAGAGTAGCGGGTCTGGTGGTACGTTGTAAGCGCGTAATGACTCACCATCAATCGTATTGTGTTCCATAACGCTTGGCGCATAAGCACTGCGATCAAAAAATAAATTACCATCAATTTTCTGAATACCCAGCCCCTGTAGATCCTTCATGAGCTTCGCAAGTTCTTCCGGGATGAGTTTCGGGTCACCAGTTCCCTGAAGGTAAAGATTTCCTTTGAGGGTGCCTTGTCGAATGATGCCATCGGTATACACATTCGTACGCCAGCGGTATTGAGTGCCCAAAATATCCAGGGCAGATAGCGTAGTTAATACCTTCATCGTAGAAGCGGGGTTCATTGCTTCTTGAGCACGCCAACCTAGCTTATTTTTAGCGATGTGCTTACCTGGACGGCCGGGTTCGATTTCGATGACGGCAATACTGACCGCTTCTTGAGGTATTTGGTTGCGCTCAAGGCTTTTAGCTACAGCCTGAGGAATGCTGGATGAGACAGTGTCATCGGCCCATACTGAGGCTGCGATGAGGCTGCAGCCAAACCATAGGCTAATCCCAAGTAGGTGGGTGTGATGTCGTGCATTCATTACCCATAGGATAAACCTACTTAGGATATGTCTGCCATCAAACTAGTACTAGCTTTTGTCAAGCTTTCGTTGATAGCTTGCAATCATTTGATTTTGTTTTTCAAGCAACTGCGCTAAAGCGTCTACGCGGCTTGTTAATGAATCTGTATTTTCGAGGAGTATGCAGCTACTGACAAAATCTTTGGCGCCGATAAGTTGGGCTCCACCTTTGATTTTGTGAAGTATGCTTGCAAAGATATCCTGATCGATTTTTTCTGATGAAAGTGTTTGCAAGACTTCATCATGCACCTTTTTGATTTCTTCTAGGATGATCGAGATCTGCTTCGGATCATGATTTAGCATCCCCGAACAGATCTCAAATGAGTATTCATGAGCTAAACCTTCAGCTTCGGAGTCAATATAAGTGAAATAACGAGTAAGTTCATTTTCTAAACTCATGAGGCTCAGGGGTTTAATGAGTACGCCATTCATGCCAGCGGCTAAAAATTGATGGCGTGATTCTAGGGCGTAGATATCTGCAGTAATTCCAATAATGATGAGCTCATTAAAACCTTGGGCACGGACTTCTTGGGCCAGTTCAGAGCCTTGCATACCAGGAATGGACTGATCGGTAATCAATAGGTCAAATTGTTGTTGGCAGAGCTGATCAAGCGCTCTATTGGCGTTATCACACACTACGACATGGATACCCAAGGCTTGAAGCTGGAGTGAAATAATTTGGCGACTAGCAGGATGATCTTCAACCACCAGCGCTGATAGCGGTCTGCCTTCTTTGATAGATCGGGCAGATACCAGTCTTCTTGTGCGATGAATTTGAAGATCTCTGTAGGTATTACGAGAAGCAGCAATGCTCGTGCGCGGAAAGGCGACACAAAAATGGATATTGCTGCCATAGCCGGGTGCGCTTTCAAAATACAGCTGACTATTCATTGAGCTGACGAGATGATTGGTGATAGTCAAGCCAAGTCCAGTACCGTTTTGCTGATCGTGTTTACCGGGAACCTGTTCAAAGGGCTGTAGTGCAAGCTCAATATCCTCGGCTTTCATACCTATCCCAGTGTCAATAATGCGGAACTCAATCAGTTGCCCTGCATGATCATCCGCTATCACGCTAATCGAGAAATAAATTTCACCTTGATGGGTAAATTTGATTGCATTACTAATTAAATTTTGCAGAATTTGACGAAGGCGCAGGGCGTCCATCATTAAAACTTCCGCGATTCTTGGATCTTTCGAGGTCTGTAGGATGAGTTGGTGTTGTGATGCCAGGGTTGAAAAAGCTGAATCAATGTCATCGATCAAAGTATTTAAACAGCATGGCTCTAGATTGAGCGTAAGCTTTCCTGCTTCAATCTTCGAAAGATCTAAGACTTGATTGAGTATTCCCAAAAGGGATTCGGCTGAGTTGTGAGCGCTTTTGAGTAATGATTTTTCGTGGGCGGGAAACTGTCGGCTGCTCAGCAAAAGCTCTTGAACCCCCAGAATTGCATTCATAGGGGTTCGTATCTCATGACTCATGGTTGCTAAAAAAGAGGATTTAGCAGCATTGGCTTTTTCTGCCAATTCTTTAGAGGCCAACAGGGCATCGGCTTTGTGCTGCTGCTCAATTTGTTTTTTGTGCATCAGCCAAATCAGAAGACCTCCCCCCATTAGAAGGGCGATTATCGAGAGCCAGGGTAGCGCCCTCAAGTGGGCCTTCTCGGATTGTGGCTCCAGAGTATTAAAGGCAAAAATCTGTCGTGACTCTATCGGATCTAGGCGATTCAAAATACGATTGAGCAACTGATGCAATGGCACATCATCATCCGAAATGAGCCAGCGATATGCAAAGGGATCTTTTCCATAAAAGCCATCTACATGAATAGAAGAATCGCTATTGTGAGTAAGCCAGTGTTGCGCAAGGCGCAAGGGAAGTACCAAAGCTTGCACATCATTTTTGATGAGGTCAGCGATGAGTTTTTCTAAGTTGGGCGAGACATTGCTTAGGGGATTGCTTGGCGGCGGCGGATCTTCATAGCCACGATCAAAGAATGCAATTTTTTCAGGGGAGATATTTTGAGTTGGGGCGAGACGCTTAGTCAGAATGACATCATGACCCCAAAAGATGGCCTCTGAGAGCATGCCAAATTGCGGGTGGGCATCATTGAAGGTGGGTGGGTCAATGATGAAATCGACCTCCCCTTGTGCTAACTGTTCCAATCCCTCTCGTTCAGATTTTCTCCAAACCGGCTGAAATTCTTGTTGGGTGTATTGACTAAACTGCTGTAATAAAGCTTTAAAGACCCCATTTTTTCGGGGATCTGGGCTCTCATGTAGATATGGTGCATATTTTTCATGGATGCTAAATTTGACAATAGGATGTGCATCGATCCATTTTTGTTCTATGGCGCTTAAGTGTTCTGCGCGTGCTGATCCCCAGATCGCTAATCCGAGGATCCAGACGCTCAGAGTAACAAATCGATGCATATTGGCTCTAGCTTTCGATGATGTTATTCATGCGACAAAACAAAATTAAGTCGGCAATATTATTAATGCCAAGCTTGTCAAATACGCGGGTCTTATAGGTAGCTACGGTTTTATTGCTGATGTGCAACATATCGGAAATCTGCTGGTTGGTGTTGCCTTTACCAAGGTATTTCATGACCTGCAATTCGCGGTCGGAAATTAATGCCAGCTTATCGTTATCGGTTAATGAGCTATTTCCATTTTTGCCATGCGTAAAAAAGTTATAGCCTTGTGAGATGGCGACACAAGCAGCCAGAATGACATCTGCTCCAGCTGTTTTATTGACAAAGCCATGGGCACCAAGGGAGCGTACCCTGCCACCATAAACTGCCTCATCAAGACTCGATAGCACTAGCATACGAATTTCTGGGTGCATCAAGCCAATCCGACGAATCACATCGAAGCCATCGGTCTTGGGCATGTCTAAGTCCAGAATCACCATATTGGGGTTGACCTCTTTGATAGATCTGAGGCACTCTTCGCCATTTTGGGCTTGTCCGGCTATTTCAAAGAGCAATTGATCTTGCAACATACTTTTAAGTGCCATCAGCATTGCTGGATGGTCATCTACCAACATCACGCGTTTTCTCATTACTGGTCTCCATGGGGTTTTGGTTGTTGATGAGGGTGCAGCGAAAAAATAGCTTTAGCGATACGGCTATCGCTTATCTGAAGCATTTGATGGCGACTGACTGGTGCCATCATCAGGCCGCCATAGCAGTGATCAATTTGCCAGTCAGAGATATTCTCTAAATCTTTTACGAGCGCAACATTGGCGGCGTAAATTTGTGTTGGTGAATACGGAGAGCGTCTGATTTTGGCAAGCACGTCACAAGACAAAGACTGATCTCTCAGAGAGCCCATATCCAGATGAATGCCCTCCATTTGCATTTCGTCTATCCATTGCAAATCTTCGGCGCTCCCTGAAAAATGCATCAGATGCAGCAAAACGCCAATACGCCGCAGTCGCAGCAAGCCTTCTTTGCATGCTTGCGCCACTTCTGGATTGGGAATGGCCTGTAGGCCTAAGGTAATTAGACCAACTGGTAATCGAGAGTTGAGGATGAGATCACTCAAAGCATCTACGTATTCCGTGGAGGCGATCGTGCGAGGTGAGATTGGCAAAATTCCAGGTATAAAGCGGCCGCTGCGATACCAGTAAGATGCTGCATCTAATCCCTCCATGAATAAGCGAAGTAATTGCGCATCAGAGGCGTTGAGCAGTGGTCTAAATAAAGAACCGGTCAGTTTTGTTCCTTTGCTATTAAAAATAGGTTCATGGCTAATCGCTTGTCGCTTAGACCAAGATTGATGTTCTTCGAGGGCTTGACTACTCATGCCAAGCCAGGGTGCGCCACAGGCGTCATGTACTTCTTGGAAGGGTTTGTTCTTCCATGCCTTTACAAGCGTGTACAGCCGGGATTTCGGGCTCATCAGCATTCTCCAATCGGTGACTGTTCAGTCTAGGCAGGACAGATTGGAGGGGTAAGGGCTTAAGGCTGATTTATCTGTAGGAAATGACCTACCAGCCATGAAAGAGTATAGGTGGGGGCTAAATCCTTAAAGAATTTATGGGGATCTGCTGTTGGGGTTCTTTAAGAATTCAATCCTTAAAGAACCCCAACACCGTTGTCGATGCAAAGAGCGGGGATGAATTCATACTCAAAAATGGAAAACTAGATACTAGCTCTGAGAGAGTTTTCTTGTATGGCTTAAAAGATGAAACGTATGTCAAAAATAAAACCCGCAAGGAATTGGCTCGACGTCTAGGTGAGGCTATTCAAGGACGGTAGAATTTAGTTATAAAGCCCTTAAGTTAATATTTAGAATGCTCCCATGAGAAGCCCCATCGTTCTTGTCTTCCTCTTATTCGCCCTTATGCTCGGTGGCGTGCTGATGAGCTCCTGGAGCTATTTGCGTGACGAATACTCTAAATCTCAGGAGACCAAGCTATGGATTTACTCAATTTCCTTGGCAATTATTGGATTGACCTTATTCGCTATAGGTACCGCTACTACAGCAGAAGCAATGAAATCCAATTCCATTGTTTTTACATTTGCCAATGTATTTTATTTGGGTTCTATTGCTACTCAATTGCTGTTTTGTGTTTCTCTTAGAAAACCAGTATCTAAAAAAAGTATTTATCTATTCATACTTGGCATTGTAATTTTCGGAATTCATTTTGAGTATTTAAGGGGCTCAGGTAATTTTGTTGGACGTGTTTTAGAAGTTGCCAGCATTATTTGCATCCTACTTGTAATGCAGCTTTATCAATTACAAAAAGTTTTGCGCGTGCAATCATCTTTGCAACTTAAATTTTTATTCATATTTACCCTCCTTGAGTTAGTCACTGTCATTTTGAGGTTAGTAGTTTCAGCGCTACAGGTCAACCCTGTCCTGACCATTGATTCTGTTCCAATGAGCCTGATGGCTGTTACCTGGTTTAACTTGTCTTTCAATGTGCTCTCGTACTTGACGATGCTTGGATTTTGGTCTGAGCGTTCTGCCGCCAAGCAGGTTGAAGCCTCTATAGAGAATGCGCGTATTAGCGCTTTACTAGATGAGCGTGAGCGTTTGATAGGCTCTTTATTGGCAGCCAATAAGTCGGTAGCAACTGGAGCTCTATCAGCGTCATTAGCCCATGAACTAAATCAACCGATTGGTGCCAGCAGAATTAATTTATTTACGTTGAGAAGGATGCTTACTGGTAGAGACATCCATGATGATGCTATTGAAGAAATAATTAGTCGCATTGAGCTGGATAATCAACGTTCTGGAGATATCGTTGCCGCATTGCGCTCTATCTTTACACAAGAGGGTGTTATCACCTCTTGCATTTCAACAGCTGAAGCTCTCAATTCAGTAGTTCGCCTTGTTCAAGGTGAATGTATCCGCTTAGGTATTGCTTTAGAAGTTCATATAGATGACGCTCTGATAAATGCCAATCGTGTTGAGTTGCAACAGGTATTTTTGAATCTATTAAATAATGCGATTGATGCCTTAAAAACTAATCAGCAAACTGAGCAAAAATCCATTTGGCTAAGATGTATGAAGCATAGTGATAGCGTTCAGGTACTCATTTCTGATAACGGCCCAGGTATTTCAGAGCAATTGGCGCCTCGTATATTTGATTTATTTGAAACAAGTAAAAAAGCAGGTATGGGTCTTGGCCTTTGGCTATCTCAGTATTGCATCCAAAGAATTGACGGTGAGATTTCTTATGCCCCAAGAGTTGGTGGGGGCAGTGAATTTGTTGTGGATATCCCTCTAAAGAGGGATATTGCTCAGTAGCCGACTTTGGAATAATCAAATTCAAATGAGTACGGCAAAAAATAGCCACATCTATTTAGTTGATGACGATGCCTCTTTTAGAGCTAGCCTAAAAGAGGCTTTTTCCTCATTGGGTTATCAAGTACATGTCTTTGAATCTGCCGATGCATTTTTAGGGCATGAGGATATAGCTTGGCCTGCGGTCCTAGTTTCCGATATGCGTATGCCCGGAAAGTCTGGCGTGCAAATGCAGCAAAGCTTAGTGGACGCCGCTTTAGGAATTCCAATTATCTTTATTTCTGGCGAAAGTACGATACAAGAAGCGATTTCTGGCATGAAGCTGGGTGCAATCGACTTTTTACAAAAGCCCTTTGCTATGGAGGCTTTAGTGGCTGCTGTAGAAAAAGCCTTAGAGAGACAAAGGGTTAGTTTGGCTAAGAGCTACAAAGTAATTGCTAAAGAAGAAAAACTCAAACGGCTAGCGCCTCGTGAGCGGGAAGTGTGTGATTTGATAGTGCTGGGCCATACCAACCCCAAAATTGCCTTCCAGCTTTATCTGTCCATAGAGACGGTCAAGCAATACAAAAAGAATATCTATCAAAAATTGGCTATTGAAGATTTAGCTGGTCTGATTGCTTTTATGAGCCAAGATAACTAGCTTTTATCCCCCTTTAGGGGGATTTTGCGGGAAGAAAAATACTAGAAAAATAGCATTTCTTCATTCTTAGATTTTTGAGCCATTGTTTAAAAAGCTTGCATTACAAGGACTTGTAAAGCCGCTAGCCTGTATGCCGCTAGCTGCTGGGTTAATGCACGCTCAAGCAATATGGGCTCAAGCTCCTGATGCGGGTGCATTACAGCAGCAATTGCAGCGCGAAGTAGACCAAAACCGTCCAAGCCAAGCACCAGCACCTCTTGTTAAAAAAGCGCCATCACCCTCTAAGCCTGCGGCAAGCAAGGAAACCTTAGAGGTGAAAAAATTTGTTGTCTCTGGAGCAACCTTAATTAGTCCAGACCAAATTGCGCAGACACTTGCACCATTTGAAAATCGTGAACTGTCTTTTGACCAAATTCGTGAAGCTGCCAATGCAGTCACTGCTCTGTATACCAAGATTGGCAGAACAGCTCAGGCAGTCATTCCTCCGCAAGATGTGGTGGGTGGCGTTATCAAAATCAATATCTTGGAAGGCAAAGTTGGCAAAGTCATTATTGACTTGGATAAAACTGCTCCGAGCCGCTTGAAGTCTTCTGTGATTCAAGAGTTCATTAGCGACAATAATCCTGATGGTGCTTTCATTGATTTAAATGGCCTTGAGCGCAGTATGGCGCTGCTTAATGAACTACCCGGTAATGAATCTGCTGCTGAGTTACTTGCTGGCGATAAAGAAGAATCTACCAATATCTCTGTCTCTGCAAAAGATACAGGTTTCTTTACCGGTCGTATCGATGCCTCTAACTATGGTTCACCTAGTACTGGCGCCGCTCAAGCGGTTGCAAGTTTGAATCTGAATAATTTATCTGGTATTGGTGACCAAGTATCTCTTGATGCGATTGGTTCGCAAGGTTCTATTTATGGAACGCTCAAATATGGTTTGCCTATAGGCAGTAATGGCTGGCGATTATCTGTTGGCGTGAGTGCGCTTGATTACAAGAGTATTCCCAGCTTTTCACCAACCGTGTCGCAAGGTAATGCCCAGACTTATGGCCTTTATGGTACCTATGCATTAGAACGCTCAGCTACATCGACAACCAACTTTGTTGTGAACTACGAAAATAAGAATTACAACAACAGCACCAATGGTAGTGAAACGAGCCGTTATCAATTGAATAACGTCACTGCTGGTTTTAATGGCACCAAAAATTTTGGAGAGCAGTTTGTCAATTGGGGTGTGAACGCAATAGTGGGAACGCTCAATATCGGCAACACCAATCAATACAACAATGACCAAGCAGGCGCCGCTACCAATGGCACATTTACAAAGCTCAGCTTTAATGGAGCATTGACCTCAGCACTGCCTATCGACAGAACTACTGCAATAGTTTCTATCTACGGGCAATTAGCTAATAAGAACCTTAATACCGCCGAGCAACTCTATTTAGGCGGCCCTTATGGTGTGCGCGCTTATCCAGTAGCCCAAGGCGGCGGCGCTCAAGGCGCTGTTGCTTCTGTTGAGGTGATGCATAGCCTACCGAATCAACTGCAAGTAGGCGCATTTGTAGATGCTGGAGTGATTCAGCAATACATTACTACCTGGACTGGTTGGCAAGGGCAAACGAATGCTGGCAATACCTATCCTTTATATGCGGCAGGCCCAATTGCAAAATACAACTATGACAAGTTACAGCTAATTGCATCTTTAGCATTTAGAGTGGGTAACAACCCGCTTTATAACTCTAGCGGCCAGCAGATAAATGTTGATAACTACTACCGCACGGTTCAAGGTTGGATTAAGGGAACTTATTTCTTCTAATGAAGTTAAATACCTATAACCCTTCTTTTGCCATATGCGCTATTACAGCGGGATTAGCTCTGTATGGGGTATCAACATCCTTTGCAGCGCCAGCAGCCAATGCATTGCCAACGGGCGGCCAAGTAGTGGCGGGGTCGGCGAGTATCAATACTGCTGGCAATACGATGAATATCAATCAATCATCACAGCGTGCGGTGATTAATTGGAATAGTTTTGATGTAGGTAAGAATGCAACCGTCAATTTTAATCAGCCCAATGCACAAGCTGCAACACTGAACTATGTCAATAGCGCTTCCAAGTCAATGATTAATGGCGCAGTAAACGCTAATGGCCAAGTCATTTTTGTGAATAACAATGGCGTTGTATTTGGTAAGAATGCAGAAGTGAACGTTGGCGGTATGGTAGCCACCACCATGAACGTTGATAGCCAAAAGTTCATGGCAGGAGAGAATAATCTCACCTTTACTGGTAATGGCTCTGGGGCTGTGGTCAATAAAGGTCGTATTAATGGTAATAACGCAGATTCTTATATTGCATTAATGGCGCCCAGCGTTAAAAACACAGGCGTCATTACCGCGATGATGAGCGGTAAAAATGCGATTGCACTGGTTGCTGGCGAAAAGGTGAGCCTTACTTTTGCTGGTAGTCAATTAGTGAGTGTTTCGGTTGATGCATCCACAGTCAACGCTTTAATTAGCAATAAATTATTGATTCAGACCAATGGCGGTCAAGTCATCATTGCGGCGAATGCTGCTCAAGATTTAATCGGCTCAACCATCAAAAACACTGGTCAGATTTCTGCATCGGGCATTAGCAAAGTAGGCGGCACCGTTAAATTGGTAGCTGATACTGTTGTTCAAGCCGGTGAAGTATCGGCTAATTCAGACACTGCCAATGCTGGTCAGGTAGTGATTTCTGGTAACAATGTCACACTTGCTAGTGGCTCTAAAACGACTGCAACTGGAGCAGCGAATGGTGGTCAAATTCTCATTGGTAAAACTAATATCAACACTGCACAAAGCCAGGTAAATGCTAGGGTTGTGAGCGTTGAGCAAGGTGCTTTGGTTGATGCTTCAAGCACGCAAAATGGTAACGGTGGCACCATTGCTGTTTGGTCGAAAATTGCCACTAACGTAGCCGGAATTTTCAAAGCCAATGGTGGTGCAATATCAGGTAACGGTGGCACAGTCGATACTAGCTCTGCAGGTAAAGTGACTTACGGCAAAGGTTTAACCGTTGACACTACTGCACCGAACGGCAAGACGGGCAACTGGATTACCGACCCATTAGCTATCATCATTGACAGTACTGCTGCGGGTATTTTGTCTAATGCCTTATCAACAACCAATGTCACTTTAGACGCAACTGTGGGTTCTTGTAGTGGTATTGGTGCATGTTCCTTATCAGCTAGCCCACTCATTAGTTTCTCAGCTGGTACCAATGTTTATTCAAGCAATCCCAACACTAGCCTCACACTGAATACCGCTGGTGGCACCATTAATTTTGATGGCACAGTAGCGGTTGGTCAGGTCTATGCCGTAGCACAGACCATTAATGTCAATGGTTCATTAGCTAGCACTGGTGGTTCAAATGGCAATATTTACCTTGCTGGTGCAAGTCTGAATGTCTTAGGTTCCATTGGTTCAAATGGCTCAACCCAGAGCAGCACTAATACTGGTGGCAGCAACGCTACTACTCGTAGAAATTATGGTGTCAATGGAGCACTAGCTTCTGATGCTAATACCTACACCTCTAATGCTGGGGCAATTAATTTATTAGCTTCTGGTGACATCAATCTGGTTGCAAATTCCTATATTTCAGCCAATGGCCAAAATGGCGGAACAATTAATATCGTTTCAACGAGTGGCAAAGTAAGTGCCAATGGCGTGATTGATGCAATTGGTAAGGTCGGTTCTGGTGGTCAAATTGCGATTGTTGGTAAAACCCAAACCGACATCATTGGCGCATTGATTGCTGCTGATGGACAAGCTCAAGGTGCCATTATGAGTATTGGCCTTATTAATACCAATGGCAGTGGTTCAACATTAGCGCCACCAGCAACTGCCCCTCCTGCATTTACCACCCAGGTAAATAGCATTATTAGCAGTAACAGCAGTATCGTTTCAGGCAATATTTCAATAGATAGCCAAACAGGCATCTCTTCATCAAACGGCAATATTGTCGTCTTTGGTGACCAAATTCAAGTTAATAATTCGAGCTTCACGGTCGCAAATGGCTCAATTGCTATTGGTCGCGAGGGCTATGGTCAGGGAGCTTTAGCAGCTTATACCCAAGTGACCAATTCCACCTTCAGTGCATCTCAAGTAGAAACATCGGGTAAGGCTCTGAGTGTTGACGGAAATACTATTTTGGCTAGTGAGTGGTTACTTGACCCAACTAGTATCACCATTAATACAGGCGCAGCTGGCGGCTCAACCGGTGGTACCTTAGCTGCTGCATTAATCAATGCAGGTGCTGTGACAGTTACAACTACAGATATTCAAAATGCTATTAATGCCGGTACGAGCGTAAACCTCGCTTCTACAGGCGCTATTACCCAGAGCGCTGCATTAACATTTACCAATAATTCTGCAACTGGGGCAACCTTAACTTTCGCCAGTTTAAGCCCCACTGCAAAAGCAACCATCTCATTGGGCGCTATTACTGCAACCGGAAGTAATGCAGTAAACGTTGATGTTAGGGGCACGGGCGGAAACATCACTGTTGGCGGTGCCATTAACGTCACTGGAACAATTAGTTTAGATAACACCTACTTTAATTCGACTGCAGCACCCAATATATATACTGCTGGTGCTATTACATCTGCAAATATTTCGAATGCCACAACTGGTCAAGGCATTAGTATGGGCGGGATTTTAACTGCTGCAAATATCAAAGCTAAAGCAAATGCCATTAATATCACTGGCGTGAGCAACGGTAATGGCGCTGTAAATATTAGTAGTGCCATTACAGCTACAAGTGGTGACATTAATATTCAAGCTTTGAGTACTGGTGCTAATTGGTACAGCCTTTACACATCTGGCTCAGCAGCTTTTGTAGCCAATGCTGGCAATATCAATATTTCTGGTTCATCAACTTCAACTACAGCTTCAGGCCTTGACCGCATTATGTTTAGCAACACTGGTGGCATTGCCGCTAGTGGCAATGTCACGATTGCTGGTAATGATGCATCTACTATTGCCAGTGGTGAGCGCGGTATTAACATTACTGGTGGCGTCAATATTCTTGCCGGTGGGGACTTAACACTTGGCGGAACTGGCGCATCAAGCGGTGTTTACGCACAAAATGGTGGATTGCTGGTAGCTAAAACAGGTAATTTAACTATTCAAGGTGCATCAGTAGATGCAAATGGTTGGGCTTATGTTGATACAACCAAGCCGTCTGCCAATACCGTTGCCATTAACGGCACTGCACTCTATTTAAACGTAGGTACTACATCGACAACCGTTAGCACAGGCCCAGTAACAGGCACCTTTATGGGTGCACAAGCTGGTGGTAGCGTTAACCTATGGGGCTCAGCGTTGCAGGGTGTTGGCATTGGCACAGTTGGGAACATTACTGGTGGCACTGTAACTTTAAAAGGGAAAACTACAGGTTATAGCGCAACATCAAATAATCCTGGTGTTTGGGTTCAAAGCGGTAATGTTTTCAGCACAACTGGCGCCATCAATATTTATGGCTCTCAGTACGGAAACACCACTGGCGTAAATGACGCGGTTTACCTCACTCCAACATCAATGATTTCTGCCAAAACAGATATCAATATTGCAGGCTATAGCTCAAGCAGCAATATGAAAGGCGTCAATACGAGCGGCGCTCTTTTGGCTGGTGGAAATATTAATATTGGCGGCCAAGGTGGCGCTGGTGGCGTGTGGGTAAGCTCTGACCCAGTTTACGCCGGGGGAAATCTTAATGTTCAAAATGCAGTTTTAGATACTAATAATTACGCCATTCTTGCAAGCGGCGCAGCAACTGCTACTGGTAGCAACG
This sequence comes from Polynucleobacter sp. UK-Kesae-W10, assembly GCF_018881575.1. Taxonomy (GTDB): domain Bacteria; phylum Pseudomonadota; class Gammaproteobacteria; order Burkholderiales; family Burkholderiaceae; genus Polynucleobacter. The sequence continues at coordinate 30,340 of NZ_JACVQB010000005.1, forward strand.
CCCATGGCGTGATGCTAACTTCAGGAACTACAGCAACCACAATTTCTACCGGCCCTAATACAGGCACTTTTACCGGTTTGAAAGTTGCTGGTACAGCTACAGTAAATGGAACTAACAACACCACTACAGGTGGTGGCTACGGTGTTTGGTATGGTAACGGTGGCGGAAACTACAAAGCTGGCACATGGAATATTACCGCTAGCAATGGTGCCACAACAACAAGTCCAGCCTTTTTGATGAATACTGGCACCTTAACCTCAACTGTAGGCGGCATCACCTTAAATGCAAGCACGAATTCAACTGGTGCCGCAACGCCAGTGATATTCTCGAGCAGCACAATGGTGCCTATCGTGTCTGCTGGCGGCGTAAATATCAATGCCACCGTTACTGGCACTAATCAAGCTACCGTTGTAAATCTTGGCAATAGCACGATTACCAATGCATCAGGCGATATCGCTGTTACTGCGATGGATGCTACTGGAGGCGCAAATACTGGTATTACTACTTCTGGTGCAATCACACAAAACGCCAATGGTGGTAATGTTTTATTCACATCTAACAACAGTATTAGTCAGACTGGCACGCTTACTCTTGCTGCCAACACAAGTGGCACTCCATCTAATATTACTTACGATACAAGAACAGGGAATAGCACATCGGCTATTACTACTGGTGCGCTAAGCGTTACTGCTGGCTCCACCTTTGCTATTAACTACACACAAGAAGCAAGCGGTGCCGCACTCACATTAAATAATGCAATTAGTGTTCCTGGCACGATTACTTTAGACAATTCCTGGGGGGGTACCAATGGCGCTACTGACCACTTCATTTCAGAGACTAACGCAGGAACATATGCTGGGTCTGGAGGCATTAATACCGTTTCATTAACGGCTGGCTCTTTGGGTAGTGGAATTAACATCTATGGCACATCTACTGCTACAGCTGTAACAATAGCTACGGCTGCTTCGCTTAATTCTGCTAGCGGCCTCAATATTACTGGCCTCTCATCCTCCAGTTCAGCTACTGACATCATGATGTCGGGCGTCACCTCTACGGTAACCGGTGGCAATATTGCAGTTACTGCTTTGATGGGTCCGGCATCGAGCGGGGGGGTAACTGGCATTAAGAGTACCGGTGCTTGGAACCTGAGTAGCGGTGTCAGTGCTCTATATAAATCTAATAATTGTATTACTGTTGGCTTTGGCCCATCTGTTGCCGCCAATACCTCTGGTCATGATGTGAATATTGTTTATGACACTACATTAGGTAATAAATTGAGTGTAATTAGTGTTACTAATAGCCCATCGTTTGCTGCTGGCTCAACAGCAGCCGTCAACTACTCCCAGCTAGCATCTGCCAGCAATATAAATACACCTACTGGCACCCTATCTGTCTCAGGCAATATTACTTTTGATAATACTTATGGTTGCTCAGGTACCGGCTGCACACCAACAAGTGGCTGGTTCAATTCAATTAACGCCAATGCTACCAATACTGCACCTGCTGTAGGTATTAATGTAAGGGGTGCCTTAATTTCTGGTTCATTTGGTACTCAAGGTATTACTCTTAGGGGAACATCTACGAGTGGTAATGCAGTTAGTAATAATGTTTATGCTTTTACCTCGGCTAGCGGTATCACCATACAGGGCATGGGAATACTGTCCTCTGCCGGTACTACAAACGCAGTAATAAATTCAGGCGCTATTACCAACACAGGCGGTGCTGTCAAAATTTACTCTGTTGGTAATGTCACCGCGGGTACTATAAATAATTCAGGCCTTGGTAACGTAGAAGTTACAGGCGGATATGGCATTGCAGCTGGTACCACATCCTTTGGAACCATCACTGGGCTTGGCACTGTTACCAATACCGGAGGTGGAGTAGCAAGTATTTCTATGGCACAGCCAAGTGGGGCGACGGCAGGTACAGGTGGGGTTGTCGAGGCTGCCATTGGTATTACGAATACTAATGCATCGACTGGTAGTAATATTGCCTACAATCTAGTCGGTGGTGTATTTGCAGCACCAAATTCTGGCACAGTAAACACGGTAAGCTATCGTACCAATGCAGCACAAGTAACAATTAACTGTACTATTTGTAATTTTGCAGGTACCTATGGAAGTGTTACAGAAGCTTCCGTTGGTGCGTACATGGCTGCTCACTATACTGGTGGAACAGTCACCAGTCTTTTTGGTGTAACAACACCTACACTGAGTACGGCGTTGGCTTCGATTTATGCAAGTGGAACATTGAATGGGGCTGATTGGAGGAACGTTGCTTCATCAGGCATACCTGGCGGTGGTTCTGCTACCTGGACATGGTTATCAAGTATTCCAGGTGCCGTTGTAAACATTACTGCATCCACTTGGACTATTAGTCCCTTGGCGATAACAATATCGCCAGTCGGAAATTTAAGTATTGTGGGAACAGGTCAAACTTGGTTGGCAGCAGCTCAAGCACAAGGTCTCACTAGCTCAACTCCTTTTGCTTATAACGACGCTGCTTTGGCTGCTGCTGCCGGCACAAGCAATAGTATTACTACAACCAATAACACAAGCACGACTGTTGGAACACAATTTACTGCTTCAATTAACTCTACGAACTTTGGCGCCACTGCAACTACCTATACGGGCGGCACATTTTCTAGAAACTACACTATTACTTATGGAACGGCGCAAGATAAAATTCTTGCCCCATCTGTTGCTTTAACACTGACCCAGGCTGGGCAAATCGTACTTTATAGCGGTAGCGTACAAACCATTGTGCCAACCTACACAATTACTAGCGGAGTATTGCCGGCAGGCGATACGATTACTGGCTTTTCTCAAAACTCACTGACGGGTACAAATGTTGGTGTCTATACTGGTTCATTCTCTGGTGCTACATATACTGGTACAACCCCGTTAACCTTTACTTATCAGCCAGGTACGTTAACGATTAATCCTGCTGCACTAAATATTGCTGGAGCAACGACTAGTAGGGTCTATAGCGGGGCAGCTCAAACCAATAGCACTGCAACTATTACCGGTCTTAAGGGTACTGATGCCATTACTGTTACAGGTTATGGTTCTGGAACAAACGTAGGTAGCTATATTGATAATTTGGCAGTAAGTGCTAATGCTGGAACGTTACTCACCAATTACATAATTACTAAAACTAATGGCGCCGAAACGATTACGCCTGCTACTTTAACAATCAACGGTGCATCAGTCACAAATACCTATAACGGCAATTTACAAAGTAATAGCACTTTTACGCCAGTCGGTTTAAAAGGCTCTGATACCGTTACCAGCGTAGGTGGTTTAACAAGCGGAACTAATGTAGGTACTTATAGCAGCACATTATCTAATGCCCAAGGTGTTGGACTATCCAACTATTCCATTACTTATGGAAGTAGTTCGCTCACTATTAATCCCGTGAGCCTCACAATTACTCAAGCAAATACTAGCGCTACGTATACTGGCACAACTCAAAGTTTTGCACCAACCTATAGTTTGTCAACATCTCTTTTGGGTACAGATAACATTACTGGCTTTAGTACAAATACACAAGCTGGCACTAATTCTGGAACCTATACAGGAACTATAGGCGGGGTTACTGGTACTGGTTTATCGAACTACACCATTAGCTATGTACCTGGTACGTTGACGATTTCAAAGGCTAATCTTGCAATTACACAATCGTCTAGCACTGTTACCTATAACGGTTCTTCACAAACTTCGGGCATAAGTTACACATCATCTGGATTATTGGGTAGCGATACCCTAACTGGGCTTAGCTCTAATATTGGGGCAACCGGCACTAATGCTGGAACTTATTTGGGTAGCTTCTCTGGTGCACAAGGAACCGGTTTATCAAACTACACCATCACATATAACCCAGGAACATTGAGTATTAATAAAGCTAACCTAAATGTGTCTGGCGTTAATAGCACCACAACCTATAACGCTAATTCACAATCTAATTTAGCTGCGAACATCACCGGACTTCAGGGCACAGACAGCATTTCTATTACTGGGTATGCATCTGGTACGAATGCTGGTAGCTATGCAGATAATCTTGTTGTTGCTGCCGTCCCTGGTACATCATTGTCAAACTATAATTTGACGCAAAGTAATGGCTTTTTGTCTATCAATAAAGCAACTTTGAGTTTAAATAGTGGCGCAAGTAATATCGTTACTTATAACGGTCAATCCCAGACTGCTGGATATACCTTAAGTGGGATTAAGGGTACCGATGCATCAAGTCTTACTATTACTGGCGCAGCAACTGGTACCAATGCCGGTACTTACACTTCAAGTCTTGGGGTAACTGGCGCGCCATTATCAAACTACATATTGACAGTAAATAATGGCACATTAACCATTAATAAAGCTGTTGCTACGATTACTGGAGCTACTACAGTCAATTCTTATGATGCTTCCACCCAGACAAACACCTACACGACATCTGGTATTGTTTCTTCTGATGTTGCACACATCACAGTTAGTGGTTTAGCTAGTGCAACCCACGTAGCCGATGGCACTGTTCCCGACCAGCTTTCAGTGTCAGGTAGTGCGGCGACGAACTATACATTTACCATTAATAATGGTTCAATAAAATTGACACCAGTAAATCTATTGGTGTCTGGTGCAAATACCTCGAAGGTTTATAACGCTAATACACAAACAAATTCCGCTGCAACTGTTACTGGTTTGGTTGGCGCGGATACCGCTACAGTCACTGGTCTATCTTCCGGTATACACACTGGAGTTTATGCTGACAACCTGTCAGTAACCCTTGCTCATCAAAGCGACTACAACTTGACAGTAACCAATGGGGCATTAACTATTACCCCAGCTATCATTACTGTAAGCGGTGTAACTGCCAATAATAAGATTTATGATGGTACAACGTCTGCAGTATTAAATTCTTCTAGTGCAACCTATAGCGGTCTTTTATCTGCTGATGCTGGTAATTTGAGTTTGAATACTAGTTCTCTTATTGGCACTTTCGCCAATAAGAATGTTGGTACAAGCAAGAGTGTTGTTGTCTCTGGCGTTGCCTTATCAGGCCCTTCTGCCTCAGATTACCAATTAGCTGGCGGTACCACTTTTAATGTGACAGCCAATATTACCCCTGCAACATTAAACATTAATGGTACGAGCTCGACCGTAACCTATAACGCTAGCGCTCAATCACTAGGTGCTGCTAACCTAAGCGGTTTGATTGCTGGAGATAACGTTAGCATCAATGGCGGCGCTACTGCCACTAATGCTGGTACATATAATTCTAGCTACACATTAGTTGGTGCTGATGCGGGTAACTACACTGCAGTTTCTAATAATCCAACACTAACTATTAATCCAGCCTCTTTAGTTATTGCTGCCAATAATGCCCAGAAATTTATTACTCAAAATGACCCAACATTAAGCTCTGTTGTTAGTGGATTAAAAGGTAGCGACACCTTGGCATCTATTGGCTTAACAACATCGAATTCACGTGCGGCAGGCGAATCTGCCAATACGTACGCTATTACTCCTACCGGTGCAACAAGTACTAGCAACTACGCAGTAAGTTATGTTCCAGGTGTATTGACCATCACTCCTGCTGGAGTAGCTGTTGTTACGATGGCTGATGCAACAACAACTTATGGTACCGCCGCAACACTCACTGGCGTTGGCTCAGCAAATTCGTCGGGAACTAGCAATTCAGTATCTAAAGTGCAGTATGCAACGACATCGGGCTCGGGGGTAATTGTTTCAACACTTACAACATCGGATAATGGTATTACCTGGAACGATACCGCTAGCGGCCGATTGACTATCTCACCAGTAACAAGTGGGGTGAGTGTATTGTCACATGTGGGTTCATATACCAACGGTGTGACTGCCACTACTTCTGGTACATCCTTGTCGAACGGTAATTTCTCGAGCGTTCAAGTTATTGGTGGAATATTAAATGTTATTCCAGCGAACCTTACCATCACTGGTGGTAATACGACTGTGACTTATAACGCTGCTACACAAACAAATACTGCAACACCAACCTTTGGCGGAGCTAAAAATGGAGATACATTCTCTGTTCAGGGGGTTGCAAGTGGAAGAAATGCTAATACCTATGTAGATAATTTAAATGGCGCAGTAGGATTGGGCAACGGAAATGCTTCAGACTACAACATCACCTACGTTAATGGTTCTTTGGTTATTGGTAAGGCTACGGCAACATTAAATGGCGCAACTGGTGGTAGGACCTATACTGCCAGCGCACAAACCAATACTGGCGCAACTGTTAATGGCTTATTAGGCAATGATGCGTCTAATATCACTATCAGTGGTCAAGCATCGGGCACCAGTGCTGGTTCCTATACTGGTTCATTAAGCGCTTCCGGAAGCGCTGCCGCAAACTATAACTTTGTTGCTGGCACAGCTGATACTTTGGTTATACATCCGGCAAGCATAACTATTGTTGGTAAGAATAATAGTTATTCATACAATGGTTTAGTTCAAAATAATAGTGGCGCGATTGTTAGCGGCTTATTAGGGGCCGATAGCGTGTCTTCGGCTGGTATTTCGATTAGCGGATATGCTGCGGCCACTCATGTATCCCAGGGTTCTGTTGCAGATAATTTATCTGCAACTATCTCAAGCGGTAACTATACTGTTGCGAGCGTTCAGCAGGGTTCATTAAGCATTACTCCCGTAGCAATTACTGTTACTGGTAATACGGCTAGCTATGTTTATAACGGCAATGCGCAAACCAATACCTTCACCACTACTGGTTTAGTGGCTAATGATAGGGTTGTCGTTTCCGGTCTTGCGTCAGCCACTCACGTAGTACAAGGTACGGTAGCTGATAATTTGTCTGTTGCTTTTGCCTCGGGAACACAGGCCGCTGACTATATCGTCCCAACTATTGCGAATGGTGGCATCGTGAACGGTGCTTTATTCATTACCCCTGCATCTGCAGCGATTACAGGTGCTACCACCACAAAAATTTATAACGGCGCTGGGCAAACCAATACTTATCTTGTGTCAGGAATGGTTGGCAGTAATTCGGTAACAGCAGTAGGCTCAGGTGTTGCTACTCACGTAGCTGATGGTACTGTACTGGATAGCTTGGTTGCGGTTGCTGGTCCAAACACATCATTATCTGATTACAACATATCCGTTAATAATGGTTCAATTAAGGTCACGGCCGCGCCATTAACTATTAATGGAAACTCTAGCTCAACTATTTATAACGCCTCTAATCAGACTAATAGCTACACTGTTTCTGGTTTGCGTGGCACAGATACTGCAACAACTGCAGGACTGTCTGTTAGTGGTCTTGCTTTAGGTAAAAATGCTGGTTCATATAATGACAATCTAACTGCGAGCGTAAGTAACGCCGATTATTCTATTAGCGCTACAAACAATGGTTCAATCACTATTACTAAAGCTAGTGCGGCGATTGTCGGCAATACTACTATTAATGCTTATAACTCTAGCCTTCAAACAAATACTTACACTACATCTGGATTCCTTGGTTCAGATTTAGCGGGCATTACAGTATCTGGAAGTGCTACTGGAACTCACGCTGGCTCATACGCTGATATTTTGTCAGCCTCCGGTAGTGTCTTAGCTAACTACAACGTTACTTATACGAATGGTTTAATTACCGTTACTCCTGCTACCTTAACTGTGGTTGGCGTCAACAATACCGCTATGTATAACGGTTCTGCACAAACTAATAGCGGCGCTACTGTAACGGGATATAAAGGAAGTGATACTGGCGTACTTACTGGATATGCCGTAGCCACTCATGTTTCTCAAGGCAAAGTAAATGACAGTCTTGAAGTTACTCTGTCCAATCCAGGCGATTACACTTTAAATATCACTAATGGCAGCTTGACATTGACAACAGCTCCACTAACTATTCAAGGTGCAACGACAACCAATCAGTACAACGGTGCAGCCCAGAAAAATACTTATAGTGTTACTGGTTTATTAGGCTCCGACCTTGTTACTGCCACTGGTTCTGCTACTGCTACTCACGTTTCGACCGGAACTGTTAGCGATAATTTGAGCGCTGTTGCTAGTGGCTCAACTCAGTTATCTGATTACGCTATTACTACAAATAATGGCTCAATTGCCCTTACGCCAGTAAGTATTATTGCCAACATAACACCAGCCTCTAAAACTTATAACGCCGGTACGAATCTGAGCAGTACTACATCATTGACGGGATTGCTTCCAATTGATGCCGGTAATATTACTGGTAGCTCCACCATTTCTATGACAGGCGCAAACGCAGGCTCCCAAGGAATTGCCTATAGCGGCACTACCTTGTCGGCTAGCGGTTCATCCCAAGCTAGCGACTATGTAGTCTCAGGTGCATTGCTGGTCAATAATGGCAACAATGGTGTCACACCGAATACCGCTCCTGTCACACCGCCTTCACCCGATTCCCATGGCAGCGTGACCCCCACTGTCATTCCGGGTGGCGGAATTGTAGTAAATAAGGCAATACTTAGTATTACTGGAGACACTAATAGTGCAGTGTTTGATAACACTTCACACGTTAATACTTACCAAGTATCTGGTATCCAAAATGGAGACGCTGTATCTGGCGTTTCAGGATTGGCCAGCGGTTTGCATGTTAACGGTGGACTGCCTTATGCAGATGCTCTATCTAATGCAACTGGGTCCGGTTTATCAAACTACACTATTACTTACATCAATGGCAGCTTAACTATTACTCCTGCTTCACTTACTGCAGTAGCGATACCCGATAAATTTATCTATAACGGTAGCTCAGCAACCCAAAATATTAGCTCTACCACGGTCCTTACCGGTTTAATTGTGGGAACTAGCGCTACAGGCTCGACCTCACTATCAACAACAGGTGGTAATGCTGGCTCACAGACCATTATTAATAATGGCACAACATTGTCGGGCGTAAATGCCGGTGATTACATCGTAATTAGTTCAATTATTTCCAATAATGGTGCAAGCGGCTCAGCAAATAATCAAGTGACGCCAAACGGAAATACCAGTGGAAATCAAGGCGGAACTATTGTGATTGCACAGGCGCCATTGACTATTCAGGGCGCAACAACCAGTCTTGCTTATGACAGCACAAGTCATGCCAACACATACAGCGTCACAGGTTTACTGGGCAGTGATACGGTAACCACTACAGGTTCTGGTGTTGCTACGCACGTAGCTCAAGGAATTGTTCCTGACGCCCTATTGGTGACAGCAGGTGGCCAAACACTTTTGTCGAACTATGCTGTCACTGTTAATAATGGCTCGATTCAGATTACTCCGAAGAGTATTACGGCCACTGTAACACCCAATCTTAAAACCTATGATGGCACTACCAGTTTAGTCAGCACAACTCAATTAGTTGGTGTATTGCCTGCAGATACGCTTACTGGTAGCTCTACTATTAATTTGACAGGCAGCAGCGCTGGCGTACAAGGCATTAACTACTCCGGAACTATTTTGAGTGGTGCAAATGGAACTCAGGCTTCTGACTATTCGGTTACCGGGATGATTCTAGCTAGCGCAAATGGCAACCAAGTAACTCCAAATATCACACCAATTGCGCCACCAACTTCCAATGGTAGTGGCACCGTTACGCCAGTCGTAATTCCTGGAGGCTCTATTGTTATTAATTCTGCGCCTATTACCATCTCCGGTGCGGTAACGAGTGAAGCATTTAATAATACGACCTTTACCAATACCTATACTATTACTGGCACTTTATATGGGTCTGATGTAATTACAAGCGTAACGGGCTCAGCAATAGGTTTGCATGTAAATCGCGATAGTGGCGGTAATGTAATTGCTTATTCTGATAATTTGGCTGCCCAAGGTTCTGGCCTATCTAATTACGCAATTACCTATGTCAATGGCGGTTTGACCATTACTCCAGGGCAATTAACTGCTGTTGCCATACCGAATCAGACTGCTTATAACGGCTCATCTGTTGCGCAAAGTATTAACTCAACAACAACTTTGAGTGGTGTAATTCCCGGAACTAATGTCAGCGGCATCACTAGTTTGTCTATTAGTTCAGGAAGTGCCGGCCTTCAAACTTTAGTTAATAACGGCACTACCTTATCAGGTTCAAACGCTGGAGACTACAACATTACTTCTTCTGTAGTAGCTAATAATGGTGCGAGTGGTTCTGCAAATAATCAGGTGACACCAAATGGTAATACCAGTGGAAATCAAGGCGGCACTATCGTAATTGCAAAGGCCCCATTGACAATTTATGCTGACAATCAGGCTTCATTCGTAACTCAAAATACGAATTTGCTTACAGTTTCACCTGCAATAGGCTTACTGGGCAGTGACACAGTTACAGGGGCGACTTTGAGTACGGTCGTGAATAGTTCTTCTAATGCAGGAAACTATCCAATTAATATTTCTGGTGCAACAGGTACTGGCCTTTCTAATTATGCGATTACTTATGTACCGGGAACTTATACGGTAGTTCCTGTGGGCCAATTGCTAATTAACACAGGAAATACGACAACAGTTTACGGAACTACGGCTACTTTCTTAATGCCAACGGTTAGTTATATGAATTCAGCGCACCAGGTTATTAGTAATTTGAATGGCACCTCTGTAACCAATAATGGAGTGACTACATATACCTTCAACGATGGTGCAGGTACAACAGTCAGCTTTAACTTGGCGCCCAATACTTCAGGTAACACATCGGGCTCAGGCAATATACCTGCATCTAATTACGGGTTAGTAGCCCAGAATTTCCAAAAAACAGGAAGCAATTTAACTTCTACAATCGCAGCAGTAAATGGTAATTTAGCTGTTACGCCATTAGCGGTAACAATAGCTGCAACTCCAGCTTCATATGTCTATAGCGGCCAAATGCAAGTAGGTGCCTACACTGCACCAGGATTGTTATCTGCCGATGATGTTGTTGTGGGTGGTCTAGCATCTGGAGTGCACGTTGGCACATACAGCTCTGGTTTGCAGGCATCTGGTAACGACTTGAGAAACTACACCATTAGTTATGTTGATGGGGCTATAAACATTACGCCTTATCAGCTGTATGCAAACATTACTCCATCAGCTAAAACCTATAATGCCCAAACAGGCATATCTTCTGTTACTACTTTAAGTTCAGCGAACAACACCACACTGCCTAGTGATATAGCCAACATTTCTGGCTCATCTGTTATCAATACAAGTTCCGTGAATCCTGGTATTCAGACCATCTCATATGGTGGAACTACTCTATCTGCACTCAATGGCTCTCGGGTAGGTGATTACGAGGTTGCTGGCGCATTATTAATTAGCAATAGTTCTAACGGAGTAACTCCGAATTCTAATCCGATTGCACCACCAATACCTGACGCTAATGGTACTGTGACGCCTTCTGTCATCCCGGGCGGTGCCATTGTTATTAATGCCGCTCCACTGACCATTACTGGCACAACAACTAGCGTAGTATTTAATAACACTATCCAGACCAATCGCAATACATTTACCGTTGTCGGTTTGCAAGGTTCAGATAGCGTGACTAGCGTTTCTGGTCAAGGCTTTGGTTTACATGCTGGAACCTATAGCGATAGCTTATCTAGCGCTCAAGGTACAGGATTGAGTAACTATGTTATCTCTTACGTTAACGGCGCCATAACAATTTCGCCGGCACCATTGATAGCAAATGTTGTGCCGGGTACAAAAACTTTTGATGGTAATAATTCTTTATCAAGCATGACAACTTTATCTGGCGTGCTTAATGGTACAAACGTCTCAGGCTCAACTAACTTTTTGCTTGCTGGCGTAAATCCTGGTAATCAGAAAATTATTAACCTTGGCACGGTACTAAGCGGGGTAAATGCAAGTGACTATGCAGTTTTTAATACTATTTATGGCCAGAATATAAACAATAGCATTAGTAACATTAACCCTAATGGCAACCCTATTGTTGGACCAAATAATGGTAATGGCTCCGAGGTAATTATTAATGTGCTGCCATTGCCAAATATAAGTAATGACAACAATAATTCAAAGATAAATGAACTGCCGTATATGACCTTTAGTCAGTTACAGGTAGTAAATAACAATGCTGGCTTCAAAGAGAGCGCCAACTCCTTCGCTATGAATGGCTTGGTGATTAGCCCGACTTATTTCTCTAAACCTGAGCCAATTTATGTCAGAGATGCATCTTCTTTAACAGAGCATCTGTTGGTGATTGAGCCGCTTTCGAGTGGCGCATTTAGATTCCCAGTGCCAGATAAAACGGTTCAGGATTTGATTAATAACTCTGGCAATGGCTTTAGTGGTGCCATTGCTCAAGGAGCTAGTGCAGGCGTTGTGAAGTTACTTTTATTGCCCAATGATTCGACAGTAGAGGCTAGCTTAGTCAGTGGCGAGCCATTGCCTGAGGGAATCCGTTTTAACGCCACTAACAAGACTTTCTTCATTGAGCAGCTATCTAAGGTTAATCTACCCATTGAGGTCAAATTAACCCTTAAAAATCAGTCTAAAGTGTTGGCTGAGAAGGTGATTCTGGTCACTAAATAAAGCTCACGTTTGAGCTTTATTTGCCAGGGGATGTCCTTGACCCAAGAATTCATTTCTGAGCCCTTAGTCAATCAAATTTGCGTTGATAAGGAAGGCAAAAGCGTGGTCATTAAGCGCGTTTTCATGCCCAACCTTGATGGGGTCTCGGTAGTCGAGTTTAAGTACGTCAAAACCGCCCAAAAAGGGCTAATCCCGCTAGATGAATTTAAGAGGAAGTTTTCTTAAAGTCCTCCTTGGGAAAAAGTATTTTTTAGGCTGAAATCCCTTGGTTTTCGAGGCGATTTTCATAACCCATTGATTTTTAAGGATTACCCAGTTCAATCACGGGTATCCAGAGTTCAATCCTTAGAAAACTCCAACAAATAGTTCAATGGGTAGTTGGGCAGTTAAGGCAGCCCAACTTCAGGCGCGCATAGCCTATTGAGATGGGCAAACCTGATTAACTGGGTTTCTTATCATTTAGCGAGTATCAAAATTTCGCTCATTTTGGGACGGGGTTCACATAAACTCAAGGAACAATGAATGAGATTCAATCGCCCCTGCCCATGGAATTGGAAGTAAAAAAAGTCTAGAGGTGGACAAAAAAAGACACCCCTTGCAATAGCGCGGGTTAAGTTATGGTGCCTGGAGGTAAAGGGGTGCACAAATCTTTCTTATAAAGCCTTGGATGAAATGTTTTTGGGCAAAGATCCTAAGGAAGTTTTTTTTGAGCCCCCTAAAGCATTTGAAAAAATATGGCGAAGTGGAATATATCCTCGGGACGCTAGACATAGAAGAGGTCTTGAAGAGCTGGTTGAGGCTGTAGAGACGCATCCTGATTGTCGGGGTACCTCGATTGTTTTTAATTCCAGGCTTTGGGACTTGTTTGAGCTGAACTCAATTAGTGAAGCAGAGGTGCTTAAGCGAATTGATGAGGTATTTCTAGAGCATCAAGTGAAACGACACCCCCTCCCGCAGATTGAAAGCTGGCGTTACGGAAGAAATCCCGAGATAGATGTTCGGCATCCAGTAAGCCCATTGGAGATGCTAGGTTTACAGGCAGCAAATTTAAACAAAATTACTTGGATGTATCTGACAATACTTTTCTATTTTTTTGTTAAAACAACAATAGTAGCCAGATCTGAGCGGGTTCTTAAGATATACGCCGATTCATTAAAAGACTACTTTAATGAGAGGCTAGGGATTTTCGGCAAAGAATGCTTTGCCGATGCGCTTAAGAAAATCGAAGATATTAAGGTAATTCGTATTTTTTAGGCGCCATGAGCCCTCTTGTTCCATGGTTCATATCTCTGGCTGCTCCATAACCCCTTCGTATTTTCCGCCACCCCAATCTCAATTGATTAAGCCAATCCCTCATAAATTAATTCTTGAGATATAGAATGCTTATATGAAAGATTCCATGGCCCCCGCAAACAAGTATTAAATGAACGTAACCTTATTTTCAATTTTTATGTTGATAGCTGGAGGGATTTTATTTCCCCTTCTCATGTTTGCCCCTTTGTTAATTAAGGCGCCAAAAAATCAACCCACTCTCATATTTTTGGCATTTAATTCTGCTGCATTAATGTGTGCTTTCGCAGTGCTTTACAAGCTTTTTTCCGGGGAGAATTTTGCTCTACCTCAGCAGAGAGAAATATTTTTTGAATTAGTAATTTATCTGATTTTTTGTTTAATGCCATTATTCATTAGGTCAACTCGAAAGCGGGTTTCTAGTGGCTGCTTCGTGATATCCCTGACCTTATTTGCAGTCACATCTCTCCTTTTAACTATTCCTTTACTTAACGAAAAGGCTTATCTCTATTTAGTGACTGAGCTGACAACTTTATATATTGCTATAGATCCTATTCGGGTTCTGATACCCATCATTTGGTGTTCTTATGAGGCAACTAAAAAAGATCGTACTCACCCAAACTTTCTTATGAGTTTTATTCAAAATACCTTGTCAATTTTTATTCTGCTCTTGGTTGCTTGGTTGGTGTATATCGAGTTCTATCTTTTAAGCCCTGAATTGATTGATCAGCTGGGACTTATTGGCTACAAAGATTATGGCCAATTGTTTCCCATCAAGTTTTTTCATATCGGTATAGTTAGTATTTTGATAATCATCCTGGATGCTTATTGGGCTCAAAACTATACGTTGTCAGCTATAGATGAGCATGAGAACCAAGCTAGAATTGCCAAGCTTCTGATAGAAAAGGATCAACTAATTCAGGACTTATCGAATAAAAATGCCTTGGTTGAAACGGGAGCCCTCTCAGCGGGATTGGCTCATGAGCTCAATCAATTTTTGGCGCGGATTCAGATGAATAGCGATGAAGCGCTTGCGCACATAAATCGCCCTGGAACTGAGTTAGAGGATCTGAAGCCTTACCTTAAGAATACTTTGACAGCAAATCACTCGGCCGCCAATCTAATCATTAGTTTGAAGAAGTTATTTCAGGCGGGCAAACTGGAATCTGTATCGGTTGATCTAGATGCCTTAGTTTTCGATATTGCCTCGCTTTATGAAGATCGGGCGAGAAAATCCAGAATTCAAATTAAATTGAATTTACAAGCCAATGCATCGTTTATGGTTTGGGATTCTTTGATGCGGCAAGCAATTGCTAACTTGATTGCAAATGCAATTGATGCACTTGATATTGTCGATAGAAGCAATAAGGAGATTCAAATTCAAAGTAGCCTAGATGCATATGGTCGATATTGCTTAGAGATTGCAGATAATGGTTTGGGTATTGATCCAGCACAGGCAGAAAGGTTGTTCAGTCTATTTTCCAGTGATAAACCATCTGGGACGGGTATTGGTCTTTGGCTTTCAAGTTATATAGTGCAGCGCCATCAAGGCACCTTAGAGTTTAAGAATCTCCCAAACCGCGAGGGGGTTTCATTCTTCATTACTATTGCGCCGGCATAAACATCTTCTGCGCAAATTTTTTTATCGATTTCATTGCTTTCCCTACCTTAGGTGGGATTTTCAATTTACCCTGCGAACGAAGGGTATAAAGACAGTCTAGAATCAATCATACTGACGCCCAATCACTGAATTGATGGCCGCTTTTTATGTCAGATGAAGTGCTAACGTTGGATTTAGTAGTTTATAGGACTGTCTTATAAGTATTTATGGATAAAAAATACGTTTTTTTGGTCGAAGATAACAATGAGTTGCGCTCAGATCTTGAGCGTACTTTGCGCTTTTGCGGATATATTGCCCATTCCTTTGCCGATCCTGAAGAATTTTTGAGGGAGTTCAAGCCATTGGTTCCCGCTGTGCTCGTAACTGATATGCGTATGCCGCAGCTTTCTGGTGTTGATTTGCAAGCAGATTTACTTGCCAAGGGACATAAGATCCCCATTATTTTCATCAGCGGCGAAAGTTCTGATGAGCAAATTATTAAGGCTATGAAAAATGGTGCATTCGACTTCCTTTTAAAGCCGTTTAGTCGAGAATCATTACTTTCTGCCGTTGAAAAAGCCATAGAGCAAGATGCGATTGTGATGATGGAGCTTATCCGTAAAACGCGCTTAGCTGAGGCGCTCAAGAAATTATCGCCACGTGAGCGCCAAGTTTTTGATTTATTAGCGAAAGGCTATGGCAATAAAGAGCTCGTCGATGAATTAGGTATTTCGCTGCCAACCGTTAAAGAATACAAATCAGAAGTGATGTACAAACTTCGTCTTCGGTCTCTTTCAGAATTGATTTCACTCAATACGTCCTTGGCGATGCTCTAGCATTGCTTTATCCCTACGATAGTAGGGTTATCAAACACTTTCCTAGTTGCAACAATATCGCCATTGGCAAGCAAAGAGCTCGCTATTGCCTATTTTTAATGGATACGAATGAAGCTATTTTCCTTGTCTTCCCGAACGGCTTTATATATCCCGCTATTCGCAATGGGTGCGACAGCTTCCACAATGGCGTGGTCTCAAGCTGCCCCTGACGCAGGCGCATTGCAAAACCAGCTTGATTTGCAGATTCAGCGTGAATCACAGGCGCCTTTAGTGCAGCCACCAAAACCAGAGCAAAAAGCACCAAGCGAAAACCGCGGACCCAAGATTTCTATCACACGCTTTACTTTTGAAGGTAATACACTTTTTAGTAGTAAAGAGTTAGAGCAAGTTGTAGCACCTTGGTCTAATAAAACACTGCAAATTAGTGAGCTACAAGATGCCGCAGTAGCAATTCAAAATTTTTACTCTGTGAATCATCGTATTGCTCAGGCAGTCTTGCCTCCGCAAGAGATTAAAGATGGCATAGTGCTGATCAAAATCTTGGAAGGCAAGATGGGCTCTGTGATTGTTGAGCCTGTCGATACAACTGGTCAGTCAAGTCAACGTTTTTCTTTAGAGCGAGCTAAGGTATATATTACCCATGGTGTGAGTGGTGAGGTCTTTATCAATACCCAGGCAACCGAGCGTGCTATGTTGTTGCTCAATGAAGTGCCCGGGGTATCTGCTACCGGTGCATTTGAGCCAGGAGATAGTGCGGGCCTGAGTAACTTTAAGGTCAAGGTATCCGATACACCCTGGTTTAGCGGCCAAGTTGCTGTTAGCAACTATGGCTCCGCTAGTACCGGCGCCGCACAGGCGATTGCCAATCTAAGCCTCAATAATCTTTCTGGAATTGGTGACCAAATCAATTTGAATGCGATTCAGTCTCAAGGCTCTGGATATATAGTGGGTAACTATATTGCCCCTATTGGCTATGACGGATGGAAAGTTGGGGTGCAAAGCTCTTATTTGCAGTATATGACGCTGCCTAATTGGAACTCTTCTACACCGTCAGCGGGTTCCGCAGCAACTTTTCAAGCAAATACTACTTATGCATTACAGCGTAGTCAAAGTGCTAACTCCACAGCAAAATTGAGTATCGAGAACCGGTCATATAACAACGTACAAACGGTCCCATACATTGCAACCTTAAGCAGTTATCAAATCACTGCTACTAATCTGAGTATCGGTGGCGATTGGGCGACTAATGAAAATGGATTCTTAAGTTATTCCGCCGGCTATGTATTGGGTCATTTAGGCATTCGTGACTTAGCCCAGTCTCAGCAGGACCAAAATGGCGTAGGTACCGCAGGCTCATATTCAAAGTGGACTTTTAACTTAAGTCACACGCAGAGCCTTTCTTTTTTAAAAGATACCACCTGGACCAATTCCATTTATGGACAGTTTGCTAGTAAGAACTTGAACTCATCAGAGCAGATATATTTGGGTGGTGCTTATGGTTTACGCGCATATCCAACATCACAAGGCGGCGGCTCTCAAGGCGCCATCCTATCGACTGAGCTCCTGCACCGGATTGACGAAAACTGGCAAGTTGGCGCCTTTGGTGACTTGGGCTTGGTCCAGCAGTATGTGAATCTCTACAGCGGATGGCAGGGCTTAACGAATGCCAACAATAATTACCAGTTAGGTGATGCTGGTATTACAGCGCGGTTTTCATATGAGAGGTTATTGGTGAGCGCTTCACTTGCTGCTCGCATTGGAAATAATCCTTTATATAACTCTAGCGGTCAGCAGCTCAACGTCGATAACGCCTACAAATCAGTGCAAGCTTGGGTGAGGGCATCAATTCCTTTCTAGGAAAAACTAGGCAAGTTGAGCCATTCACAGTCGTATTACAAAAAATTTCACCAATCCCTCCGATCGACGGGTTGAGGGTAACCACTAAGTTCTGAATAATCCAACCTTATCAATTTAATTTGGGGCATTCCCTTTGACTAACGCTTCCCGCAATTTGGGGATTTCTTTCTTGCTAAGTAAGAAACATGCACATCGCAATGATGGTCATGGTGTTGGCGTTCGCAAAACAGTTATTGCGGGCATGGTACTGAGTGCTTCATTGCTTGCTGTGCCAAGTGCCTTTGCTGCTCCAGCTGCCAACGCTCTACCGACCAACGGTCAAGTGGTCGCAGGGCAAGCTAGTATTAATCAAGCTGGCAATGTTATGAATATCAATCAGAGCACACAACGTGCTGTGATTAATTGGGATAGCTTTAACGTCGGCAAAAATGCCACAGTGAACTTTAACCAACCCAATGCTAATAGTTCAACGCTCAATCGAGTGAACGGTGCAAGCAAATCCATGATCGATGGAGCTATCCGATCTAATGGCCAAGTGATTTTTGTGAATCCTAATGGCGTTGTGTTTGGTAAAGGTGCAGAAGTAAACACTGGTGGTTTAGTTGCCACTACGATGGATATTAAAGATTCTGATTACATGTCTGGAAAAATGAAATTTTCTGGGGGTGAATCTGGAAAAGTAATTAATAAAGGCACGATTACTGCTAATGGCGTTAATGGCTATATTGCATTAATGGCGCCAGAGGTAAGAAATCAAGGAATTTTAATTGCCAATATTGCTAACTCAAATTCAATTGCATTAGTTTCTGGAACAAAAGTCACATTATCTTTTAACGGCAGCCAATTAACTGATGTTACTGTTGATGCTTCTGCTATTAATAGTTTAGTTAGTAATAAACATGCGATTATTACTAACGGTGGTCAAATTATTATTGCTGCAAATGCTGCTTCTAATTTAAAAGCCTCCGTGATTAATAACACCGGCACGATTAATTCAGATTCGATTACTACATCAGGCGGCAAAGTATTTTTAACTGCCGGCACAGTAAATCAAAGTGGTGCTGTGAGTGCAAATTCAGAAACTCAAAATGCTGGCCAAGTAGTTATTTCGGGTAATCAAATTAAGCTCAATGAGAGCTCTAAAACGACTGCAACGGGTGCTACATCAGGCGGTCAAATTCTCATTGGTAAAACAAATGCAAATACTGCGCAAAGCCAAGTAAATGCTGATGTTGTAGCTGTTGCTAAAGGCGCAATTGTTGATGCCTCAGCTACCAAAAACGGTAACGGTGGTTCCATTTCCATTTGGTCGCAAGTGCAAACGATGGTTGCTGGCACGCTCAAAGCAATGGGCGGCGCTATTAGCGGTAATGGTGGCAACATCGATACCAGCTCTGCAAAAACAGTCACTTACGGTAGTTCTTTAGTTGTTGATACCACTGCGCCCCATGGCAAAACCGGTAACTGGACGACTGATCCGCTAACGATCATCATTGATTCAAGCAATGCGAGCGTGCTTTCTAATGCACTGAACACAACGAACGTTACTTTAGATGCCACAGCAGCAACTTGCGGCATAGTTGCGTGCACGCAAAGTAGTACCCCTGTCATTACCTTCTTGGCTGATGTGTATTCCGCTAATCCATTGACCAGTCTGTACCTCAATGCCCAAGGTGGGTCTATTAATGTGAACAGCAATGTCACAGCAGGGACTGTCTATGCAGTGGCGCAAACGATCAACATCAATGGGTCGCTTAATACCAATGGTGGATCTAATTCGAGCATCTACTTAGCTGGTGCGATCATTAATATTCTGGGTAATATTAATTCGAACGGTAATAGCAATAACAATACAAGCTCAAGTAATTTAAATTCTGCAAATATCGTTACAGCAAACAATCGCCGTAATAGCATGAATGGCCAAAATGGCTTAACTGCTGATAACACGATTTACACTTCAAATGGCGGTGCTATTAATATCATCGCTAGCGGCGATATTAATATCGGTAGCAATACAAATGCGACAAGTTATATTTCTGCTAATGGTCAAAATGGTGGCTCAATTAATATTGTTTCCGTAAACGGTAATGTTAATAACTACGGTATCGTAGATGCGGTCGGCCAAAATAATCTTGGCGGCGCCATTACATTAACGGCCCAAAATACCAATACCTTTAATGGCGCACTCATTGCTGCTGATGGATATACCCAGGGTGGGGTAATTCAGATTGGTATTGCCAATGGTGTGGGTTCAGGTTCTACTTTAGCCCCCCCTTCTATTAACTCCCAAGTTGCTACTTTATTAGCAGCGGTTAATTTCACACCATCAAGCAATATTCTCTCAAGTAATACCTCTTTAGATAACGCCACAGTTATCACAGCGAATGCAGCAAGTAGTAATTCAAGTTCCACCCCTCAAGTAGTTCTCAATTCTCAAGCTGGCCAGATTTACGTTGCCGGCAACAATTTCCTAAACACTGCAGCAACTATTCAAGCCAATGCCGATAACGGTGGTTTGATCATCCTCAGCTCCCCAGCGGGTACTTACCAAAATACGGGTTACGTCCAAACCAATGGCGGAGCAGGGCTAGGCGGTACGATTGCTCAGTCAGGCCTTATCAGCACCAGCCTCATTGGCGCAACATTAGAAGCCAATGGCCAACAAGGCGGCGGCAACATCATCACCGGTCGCGACTTCCAAGCAAGTCCTCTTCCAGGTAGCGTAGCGCAAGATGCGCTTCTACCAAGTCTGTCTTCAGTAGTTACTGTTCCAACTTCCCAGCTAACTACAGTGGATGCCAATAGCATCATCTCAGCAAATGCAATAACTAGCGGCAATGGCGGCAATGTTTTGGTGTGGGGTGATAACCTCGCGGCATACGGAACCTTCAATGCACAGGCATTGGGTACAAGCGGCAACGGTGGCCTGATTGAAACCTCAGGCAATCAGCTTATTCTTAATTCGATCGCAATTAGCGCTTCATCACAAAATGGGCTTGCGGGCACTTGGTTGTTAGATCCTTATGATGTGACCATTGCGGCTAGTGGCGCTTCTGGGACTGCTTATTCAGCAACCTTTACTGCTGGCGCTACAAGTACGATTTTGGCTAGCGCTATTAACTCTTCATTAACTGGTGGTACCAGCGTTAGTATTTCTACTGGTTCGTCTAGTGCCAACACCATTTTCGTTAATAGCGCCATCTCAGCTACAACAGGTTCTGCAACCTTAACTTTGACTGGCGGCACAATCAACATCGCTGCCAATATCACAACTGCTGGCAGCCAGACATACACTGGTGCAGTGGTTATTAATAATGCTTCAGGCATCACCCTGACAACCACCAATAGCGCAGTTAGTTTTAGCTCCACTGTGGATAGCTATACCAGTACAAACAATGCGTTAACAATTTCCTCAGGAAGTGGTGCGGTATCTTTTGGCGGTAATGTTGGTACAACCACCGCCCTGGGGTCACTCTCAATTACGGGTGTCAGTGGTAATGCAACTGGGCAGACCACTACACTAAGTGGCAATGTCACAACTACTGGTCTTCAAAGTTATGGCGGAAATCTCACGCTTACTGGCTCAGCAATTGCACTTAATACAAC
Source organism: Polynucleobacter sp. UK-Kesae-W10 (assembly GCF_018881575.1). Taxonomy (GTDB): domain Bacteria; phylum Pseudomonadota; class Gammaproteobacteria; order Burkholderiales; family Burkholderiaceae; genus Polynucleobacter. Next base: position 52,053 of record NZ_JACVQB010000005.1, read on the forward strand.
CAATAGCGCTGTGACAGTTACAGGTAATGTAGTTACAAATGGATCTAGCTTCTTACTTCAATACAACTTACTGCAAATACTTGATGGTGGTAGTTATATTTTTGACGGCGTTACTTTTACCAATCCTAGTGCAAGTACAACTTATACCAATCAAACTCTTGGGACAACTTCAGCAACGCTTTCTTATTCTGGTAGTACAAGCGGTAGTTATAGCATTCTGACTTACAACTACTCTTTTAATCCCAATGGCACTTTTACGAATTCACAATATTTGGTTGTGGGTGGCGGTGGCATGGGTAATGGTTTGCTCGGCGGCGGCGGCGGTGGCGGTGGCGGCGTATTGTCTGGTTCAGTAAATTTAACTTCAATTGCTTACAGCATTACTGTCGGCGCAGGTGGATCTTCAGCTAGAAACGTCCCCACAAGTGGTCCAGTTGGATACTGGGATCATGATTTGGGCATCAGCGGAAATCCCAGCTCTATTGGTGGAGGTTTATCAGTCACCGCTTTAGGTGGATATGGCGGCACCGATTACATACCTGGCTCTAACGGTGCATCGGGATCTAACATAGGTGGTGCTGGGGCCAATTGGGGTGTTGGTATTTTGTACAACGCATCAAATATTGGCTTAGGTAGTAAAACTTGTTCCCCATGTAATTCTCCGGGCCTATCTACAGCTACTACTTCTGGCGGTGGCGGTGGCTCTGGTGGCAATGGTTCTGGAGTGAATGGCGGCCCAGGCGTTGCCTCTAGTATCACTGGTCAAACAGTTTATTACGGCGGCGGGGGTTCAGCTACTGGTGGAACAGCATCTGGCGGTGGTGGTACAGGGGGAAGTAGTCCAACAGCCGGTCAAGCAAATACCGGTGGCGGTGGTGGTGGAGGTAATGGTAAGAATGGTGCATATGGCGGTTCTGGTGTTGTAATGCTTGGGTTTGGTACTTTGTACCCAGCCCTTCCGACATCCCTAACCATCAACTCTGGTTCTGGCCAAGTTTCCATTGGCGGTACTGTCACTGGCTTACCAAATCTAACGATTAACTCTAGCAATTCTGCCAACATTATTAGCGGCGTGATTTCTACGGCGACTAATCTCATTAAAACTTGTACCGGTACCTGTACGCCAGTTGCGGTCACAGCAACAAATGCTAATTCGGTTAACGGCACCTTAATTCTTGCAGCAAACAATACTTACACAGGTACCACTACCATTACAAGTGGAACAATTCAAATTGGTAATGGCGGCACTACTGGTTCAATTGGAGTGGGCGCACTCTCTAATAGTGGCAATTTTGCTTTTGGCTTTAGTAATAATCAGAGCTGGACAACAGCGCTTGCATGCGCATCAGCAACTACTTGTTCGATTTCGCAAAATGGTTCTGGCACTGAAACACTGACTGCAAGCAATACATTTACTGGTACAACATTTATTACCAATGGGACGCTTGCTTTAACTGGTACTGGTTCAATTGCTACTTCAGCAGGTGTGATTACGAGTAATGGTGGTAGCTTCGATATCAGCGGCACAACAACCGGCGCTTCAATTGTAAGTCTTGCAGGCCCAAGTACTAGCACAGCTGTGTTGGGTGGAAAAATACTAACGATCACTAATGCAAATGACACATTCAATGGGGTTATCAGCGGCACCGGAGGTTCGGTAGTCTTATCTGCTGGTACCTTTACCTTCGCTGGAGCCAACACCTACTCTGGCGGCACCACATTGAATGGCGGCACTGCATTTCTTGGCTCTGGTAGCGGCGCAAATACTGGCTTAGGCTCTGGAACGGTCAATATCAATTCTGGATCCACTTTATTGACTGATGGTTCTTCTTTAGGCAACGCGTTAGTCTTAAATGGTGGCACCTTGCAAGGTACCAATATTCAGGGTCAAACATGGAATGGCAATATCTCAGTCACGTCTGCATCGACTATCAATGCTAATGCCTCGCCGATCTATCTAAATGGCGTCATTTCAGGAAGTAGTGCGCTGTCTGTTTCTGGGGGTGGATCCGTCATCTTGACTGGCTCTACAAGTAATACTTATTCTGGAACAATCACCATTAATAGTGGTTCATCAGTACAGGTGGGTAATGCTGCTACAAGCGGAAACTTAGGTAGCGCCATACTAGCTAATAATGGCAATTTAATCTTTAACCGTAATGATGCAATTATAGTAAGCAACAACATTAGCGGATCTGGCTCAGTAATCCAAAATGGATCTGGAGCATTAACACTATCCGGTGCAAGCAATTTCAATACCTATAGTGGTGGCACTGTAATTAACGCCGGAACACTGAAGTTGGGCTCTGACTTCACGGTAACCACTTCTGCGGTGACATCATCACCTGTTGGCACTGGTAATGTGACGATTAATGCAGGCGGCATCCTAGATTTGAATGGTCATAATTTTGGTGGCAATGCTCAAACAAGCAATTTACCAACAATTATTCTGTCTGGTACAGGTGTTGGTTCTAATCAAGCCCTATTAATTAATAGCAGCACTACCACGTCCGTTACTGAATATGTGCCAATTACTTTATCGAATAGTTTTGCGAGCCCTGGAACTCTTACCGATGTAATTGCCCAAAAAACAGGTAATCAAACATTAACAATCGCTGGTGTAGTAGGAGATGGCGCTGGTGCTAATACAGTTGGCTTGCAGGTTGGTAATACTGGCTATGCGGGAACTGTTATTTTCACTGGTGCCAATACCTACGCTGGTGGTACTACGATTGGAAGCGGGGCTACTTTAAAAGTATCTTCCGGTGGTACTAGTGGGTCTAATCTTTCAGTAGGTGATGTCACGCTGAATAGTGGAACTTTAATTGATTCAACCACGAGCACCATTGGAAATAATTTCATTCTGGGTAATGGTACAAATGAAATTGGTGCTGCCGCAAATCAGACCGCAACGATCAGTGGCGGTGTAACTGCAAATGGAGCAACTCCTTTAAATATTGGCGATACGACAAACACAGGTAATGTCATATTTTCTGGATTAAGTATTACTAGCCTCTCGAATTTCCCTGGAGGTATCTCCAATAATGGCGGTACTGGCATTCTTATCGCGCTTGATGTTTATACGGGAGCCAATGGTGGCTTGTGGTCTACGGCATCCAATTGGAGCCTTGGTATTGCGCCGATATCATTGATCTTAAGCTCACGAGCTATCTTTAAAGTTCAGATTAATAGTTTAAGTTCGGTGAACTACGATACGGCTGCCACGCAATCGATCTCTGACAATATCGTTAATAACGGAAGTATTACTTTTGTTAATGGCGCAAGCGTCATTCTCTCTGGCAATATTTCCGGAGTAGGTACGATTACGCAAAGCGGATCAGGTGTTGTTACTTTGTCCGGTGCCAATACCTATAACGGTGTCACCACAATTTCTAGTGGTACTTTGGCTGCTAAAAGTGCTACAGCCTTAGGCTCTGGGTTGGTATCGATTGGCGCCAATAGCACTCTGGATCTGCGTTATCCAGGTACTGTAACCCTGGGCTCGCTCAGCATGGACCCATCAGCAACGATCACTAATTCTACGAATAATTCTGGATTGACAGTATTGGGTGCCAGCTCTATTGGAAACTCGGTTACTACAAATGCCGCACAAAATTATTTAGGCGCCAACTTAATTGTCTCTAATGCAGTTTTAAATACCACCAATGCTAGCGTGAGTTTTGGCTCTACTTTAGATAGTTCAGTAAGTAACTATGCTTTAACTATCAACCCAGGAAATGGAGCGGTGACTTTCGGAAGCACCGTCGGCGGTGTCACGCCATTAAGCGCATTAACTGTCACGGGAGCAACTGGTCAAAATACATTCTTAAATGCTGACGTTAATACCACGGGGAATCAAAGTTATGGAGGTAACCTTGTTTTAAATGGTGTAGCCATCAATCTAAACTCAACCCAGAATGGTTCCGTCAGTGTTGCTGGATCAGTTACAACGACTGGGACAGGATTTGCGCTGTCATATAACCTTCTTCAGCTACTTGGCGGCGGAGCATATATTTATGACGGCGGTAGTTTTACTGCTACAGGAACTCCTGTCAATTTAGGGGGTGCAACTTTAAGTTGGAACGGAACTAATTATGTTTTCACACCTTTAACTACTTACGCGAATGCTAGCTATTTGGTTGTGGGTGGCGGCGGCATGGGTAATGGTAGCGCCAGCGGTGGCGGCGGTGGCGGTGGCGGCGTATTGTATGGTTCAACAAATTTAACTTCAATTGCTTACAGCATTACTGTTGGCGCGGGTGGATCTGTAGTTGGATATTGGGGTCACGATAATGGCGTCGGCGGAAGTCGCAGCTCTATTGGTGGAGGTTTATCAGTCACCGCCTTAGGTGGATATGGCGGCTCTGATACCGGCCTTCTTTACTATGGTTTCTCGGGATCAAACTTTGGAGGCGTTGGATATGGAGTGACAACTGCATACACCAGCTCAAATGCTGGGGTAGGTACTTGTATACCTTGTAACTCTTCAGGTCTTGGCACCGCCAATAGCGCGGGTGGCGGTGGCGGTTCAGGCGGTAATGGCTCCCTGACAAATGGTGGCCCAGGTCTTGCCTCTGACATCACAGGTCAAACGGTTTATTACGGCGGCGGGGGTTCAGCTGCTGGTGGAACAGCATCTGGCGGCGGCGGTATAGGTGGAAGTAGTCCAACAGCTGGTCAAGCCAACACCGGTGGTGGCGGCGGCGGTAATAGCGCTGGTAATGGCGCCTTTGGTGGCTCTGGTGTTGTCATGCTTGGTTACGGCGTTGCTCCTCCTTCCTATTTAACTACGCTGTCAGTGAATACAGGCAGTGGTGCTGTCACTATTGGTGGCGGCGTTAATCTAGGTAGCATCACCATTAATTCCAGCAATGCTGCAAATAGTATTACTGGTGCAGTCACTGGATCAACAAGCGTCACTAAAACTTGTACTGGAGCATGTGTACCAGTGACAGTAAGCAGTACTAATGCAAATTCAGTCAATGGCACTTTGGTGCTTGCGGCGAATAATACCTACACTGGTACTACAACCATTACTCAAGGAACCATTCAGTTTGGTAATGGGGGTACTACAGGATCCATTGGTAGTGGTGCAGTAACAAATAACGGTAATCTTGCTTTTAACCTCTCCACTACACAGAACTACACCATTGGATTTACTGGGGCTGGTGCCATTACACAAATGGGATCCGGGGCTTTAAATCTTTCGGGATCTTCGCAGGGTAGTTTATTTATTAATGCTGGAACCTTGTCTCCTGGCACCCTGAATTCTAGTAATGCAATTATTGTGAATGGCGGTACATTGGCGCTTGGCAGCGTTTCACAAACATCTGGCGCAGTCTATATAGGTGCAAACGGTGGTGCAATTTCTGGAACAGGCGTTTTAACTGCCCCTAGCTATAGCTTTGCCAATAACAGCAATGTAACTATTTCCGAATCATTGGCCGGTAGTGGGGCGACATTTACTCAATCTGGCACAGGCATTACAACTCTGTCCGCTTCAAATACATTTACTGGGAATATGTCTATCACGGCCGGTACCATCAAAATGGGGGCTGTGGGTTCCTTAGGGGGCACCAATTCAACCTCAATCATTGTTACCGTAGGCTCTGGTGCAACGCTAGATCTTAATGGTCAGCCATCATCTCAGTACGGTAATTCTAGTTACACCTCATTGGTTCTGAATGGTGGAACATTAACCAATAGCAATATATCTAATTTAGCTACTTATGCAAATTCAATCAACGTCACTGCAGATTCGTTGATTGGTGGTGCAGGTCCAATCAAGCTTACAGGTTTGCTCTCCGCGCTAAATAATAATTTAGCATTTATTGGCACAAACTCCATTCAAATCACCAATGGCAAGGTTTCTAATATTGCCTCAGCTGCAGGCATTGGTGCATTCTCAATCGCTAACGGCAATGCGCTAACCGTAGGTTCAATGACAATTGGAGGAATGACCTATTCGGGCATATCTTCTACGGGAATTATTTACATTGGGACTGCTGTTGGAAATTTAACTGTAAATAATGCAATTACAACTACGAGTACATCAGCTACGCCAGCTTCGCCTGCAATCACCTTAGCTGCAGGCTATAGCGATACGACTTCCATCATTAATGCTGATAACCTTGTTCTCAATAGCATTGCTTCTAATTTTATTTCTGCCGGTAGTGGGGCGGTCATCGCCATGTATTCTGGGTCTGCTTCTTACAGCGGAAGTTTAGGTACATTTGCTGCTGCTAAATCAGCCACCATCACCTACAGCGCTACAGTTAGCACGCTCCCATCATCCACGCCTGGCTATTACGTGATGTATCGTGGCTCAAGTCAGCCTACGCTTTATATTATCTTCAGCAGCTCAAGCAATCCGATATATGGCTCTGCACCTTCCATTGCTTATACGATTAATAGCCTTGCAAACGGCACTGGAACTACTTACACCTTGGCGGCTATCAGCGGATCAGGTGCGGCAGTATTTCAAGGTAACAACATCACTACCGGCGCCAATAACGTACAACTAAACTCTCTGGCAAACGCTGGAAGCTATAACAATGTTCTATATGTCAGTGGCTTATCTTCACCAAACTATCAATTAACTGGGTCCGGTACAACTGCCGGAACCCTAACCGTTACTCCAGCACCATTGGGTGTTACTGTAAATGCCACTTACCAAGGTAATGGCAGCACTATTTCAGGCGCTAGCAATATCACCTTATATGGTTTGGTTGGTAACGATGTTGGTGGTACTGCATCAAGCGCGACCTTAAATGCTGCTGGTAATGCAACAACAGGCGGCAGTCTTACTGTGAGCAGTCTAGTAACGAGTGGTTGGTCACTTGCCAACTACGCCTTAAGTTCTACGGCTACTTCTAGCGGCAGCTCAGCAGGAACCATGAGTGGCAGCACCAATACAAACGGTACAAATACTGTCATTATTAACAAGGCCAATTTAACTGCTACCGGTACTGAAGTCTATAACGGCACAAGCACCTTTAGTAATGGCAATTTGACTGTAACTGGTATTAATGGTCAAACTTTTACGTTGAGTGGCGGTACCATCTCTTTAGCCAATAACGGTAATGTACAAAGTACTCAAGCACCTAGCGCATTAACTAGCATTACTTTGTCTGGGGTAGGTGGCAGTTTAGCCACCAATTACAATGCATTAACTACAGCGCAAACTACACTTAGTGTCACTCCGGCTCCATTGGGCGTTACTGTAAATGCCACCTACCAAGGCAATGGCAGCACTATTTCAGGCGCTAGCAATATCACCTTATATGGTTTAGTTGGTAACGATCTTGGTGGCACTGCATCAAACGCTAGCTTAAGTGCAACAGGTAATGCCACAATTGGTGGAAGCTTGAAAGTGAATAGTCTGGCAACTAGTGGTTGGTCATTAAGCAACTATGCTTTGAGCTCCACAGCAACATCAAGCGGCAGCTCCGCAGGAACCATGAGTGGCAGTACGAATACAAACGGTACCAATACCGTCATTATTAGTAAGGCAAATTTAGTATTAAGCGGTAGTGAAACATACAACGGCACTAAAGTAGTTGCAGGCACTACCTTGACTGCTTATGGTGTTAATGGTCAAACATTTGCAATAACCGGTAGCGGTGATGCTACTAACCTCATTACAGCTAATGTTCAAAGTAATAGCGTACTGAATTCATTAACTGGCTTGACTTTAGGGGCTAGCAGTAATGGCGGTGTAAGTGCAAATTACAACAGCCTAAGTACCAGTGGCTCTACTTACACTATCAACCCAGCACCGTTAGGTGTGACTGTAAATGCCACTTACCAAGGCAATGGCAGCACTATTTCAGGTGCAAGCAATATCACTGTGTATGGTTTAGTGGGTAGTGACGTTGGCGGCACTGCATCAAGCGCAACTTTAAGTGCTGTTGGAAATGCAACTGCTGGCGGAAGTCTGACCGTAAATAGCTTAACGCCAACGAGTGGCTGGTTATTTGGTAACTATGCTTTGAGCTCTACACCAACCTCCAGCGGTAGCTCAGCAGGTACCATGAGTGGTAGCACTAATGCTAATGGAACAAATACAGTCATCATCGGCAAAGCCAACGCCTACGTCATCATCGGCTCTGGTCAAACGAGCGTCTATGGTGCTACCCCAGTGATTAATTACACCTACTACTCGACTGCTAGTGGCGCTGGTGGAGCAGCGATTACATCCCTA
>NZ_JACVQB010000006.1 GCF_018881575.1 Polynucleobacter sp. UK-Kesae-W10
CAATTACTAATGCACCGACATCAACATCGAATGCCGCTACCTATGCCCTAACTTACGCTAGTGGTCTAAGCTCAACAAACTACACCTTCAATCCAGCAAGCAGTGCGGTGAACTATGTTGTTAATCCAGCTTCTTTGAGTATTGCGATTTCCAAGGTCTATAACGGCGATACCGGATTTACCAATGCCAATACTTATAGCCTGAGTGGTAGCACATATAACAGTGATGCTATGCCAACAATTGCTAGTGGATCCGCTGCAGTCTCAAGTGCGAATGCAGCAAGCTATAGTAATTTTGCCACCAATAGTTTCGTATTGAGCAATGCTAATTACACCCTAACGGGTGGTGCGGTAGCGGCTACTATTGATTCTAAGGTAATTACTTACACCACAACTGGTGCAACTAGCACCTATGGAGCATTGGCTACATTAAGTACGCCAACCTTTGCTGGTTTGGTTGGCAGCGACAACCCCGGTGCAAGTGTGAATCTTTATAGCGGTTCAACACCCGTATCCTTCTCAGCTACAACTAATGCCGGTACCTATGCTCAGCAAGTAGCCATCACAAATGGAAACTATCAGATTGCTGGCACAGGTAATACCATTGGTAACTTAGTGATTAGTCCTGCCGCCTTATTAATCAGTGGCGCCAATAACACCCCGAGCTATAACGGATCCATTCAAATTAATACAGGTGCAACAGTGAGCCTAAATGGAGGCAATGCTAGTGCGATAAGTGGAACCACCGTTTCAACGGGTATTGGTGCTCAAACGTTTACCTTAAGTGGATATGCAATTGGTTTAAATGCGAACAGCACACCAATAGCAGATAGTTTGAGTATTACCCCTAATGCCTTAAGTGGTGCAATAGCAGGCAACTACAGCATTAGCTATAGCAATGGTAGTTTAGCTATAGGTAAAGCTAACTTAAGTCTGACTGGCACTCAGACCTATAACGGCACCGCTACGATTGCAGGATCGAGTTTGACGATTACTGGAGTTGGAGGTCAGACCTTTACGGGCAGCGGTACTGCTGACTTAGCTAGCAAGAACGTGCAAACTAATCAGCAGTTAGCAGACGTTAATAGTTTGGTATTAACTCCAAATGGCAATTTCTTGTTATCGAATTACAACACGATTAATGTGGCCAATACCAGCGTGTCAATTACACCTCTTGCTGTAACCCTGACCGCACCATCCATAACCAAAGTCTATGACGGAGGCTATACCTACAATATGACGGCGGCGAATTTGGCGACAATGTCTAGCCAGCTGGTCGGTGGCGATAGCGTCACGGCAGCCTCTGTAGTCTTTTCTGGAAATAATCCAAACGTTGGTAGCAATAAGTCGGTAAGCTTAAATAGTGCAACGATTAGTGATGGCAATTCCGGATCTAACTATACGGTGACTTTGGCAAACTCTAATACGAGCCTGATTACACCCGCATCATTAACGATTACCGCAAACAATGCATCTAAGTTTGTTACGCAGGCTGATACAGCAGGCTTTAATGGTGTTGTGTACTCTGGCTTTGTTAATGGTGAAACCGCTAGCACGGCGCTTGGCGGCACTCTAACAGTGATTAGAGGTAATGCCTCTACCAATAGCGCAGGTTTGTATACGGGCGTTTTAACGCCTGGCGGTCTAACAGCAAATAATGGCAACTATACGATTACTCCTGCTGCGGGTAACTTCACCATCGTGCCTGCCGATCAGCTCTTAGTGCAGGTTACACCTGTAACCACAACTTATGGAACGGCGCCAACGTATAGCGCTACCGCCAAATATCTTAGCTGCTCAGTTTCTGGTTGCCCACCTAGCGGATCAGTCAATATTATTCATACGCTAAGCCCAGTAATTACTGGTAACCAATTTACTGTGAGTGATGGTGCTGGTGGCATAGCAAGCTTTACGATTGCTCCAGTCGCATCAAGCACTAGTGGTTCAAGCAACACTAATGTGGGTGGCTATCAGTTAGCGACTGCAAATATTACCAACACTAGCATTAACTTTAATAATACGATTGTCCTCACTGGTACCTTAACAGTGTCACCCTTAACGTTGGCCGTCGATCAGTTGGGTGTTTCCGGCATTAGTAAGATATATAACGGTACTACAGCAATTTCTGGACTAACCCTCAATACCAGTGCAGCCACTTCATCTATTAAGAGTGGTGATGCGGTTGTTATCACGGGAACGGGTACCTATGCTAACGCTAATGTAGGTAGCAGTAAGTCGGTAACTGTATCGGTTGGTTTGACCGGTAATGATGCTGGAAACTATGTCCTTTCTAGCAATCAGCTGACCGCTAATATCGGTACGATTACGCAGTTAGCTTCAGTGACTTATACCGGTACTTCCGGCGGGAATTGGTCCAATGCGAGCAACTGGCAAGGCGGCGCAATACCAACTTTGAGTAACGTAGCAGCCGTTATTATTCCAACTGACAAAACAGTGGTGTATGACACTGCCAATATGACTGCCTTAACACCTACCTCAGCGATTACTGACAATGGTTCGATTAGCTTTACTAGTGGTTTGCCAATAACCTTTGCAAACACAATTTCGGGATCTGGCTCAATTAACCAATCTGGCGGTGGCACCCTAACTCTTTCGGGCAATAATAATTACTCGGGTGGCACTTACATCAATTCTTCTCGGTTGATCATTGGTTCCTCTGCTGCTTTAGGTATTGGTACAGTGAACTCTAATGGTGGAACAATTAGTGTGGACAGTGGCGTAACTTCCCTGCCTTCCCTAATGGTTGATGGCCCAGTAACATTGGCAAGTAATATCACCACCGCCAATAATCAAACCTATAACGGGGCCGTTACATTGGGTGCTGGTAATGCAGTTGGGGGAACTATTACTCCGATGGTCCTTAGCTCTATAAATGGCAACATCACATTCAATAACACTTTGAGTGCTGGAGATAATTCACTTGGTGCTAAACGTTCATTAACCATTAATGTAGGTTCTAACGGATCGGTCACCTTTAATGATCGAGTTGGGGCCGCAATAGCTGGAACTGCCTATAACCAAGCGCTTTACAACGCTTTTCAAAATGGCACGGCAGGTCAAAGCATCTATCAGTTAGTGGTTAATGCTGGCTCTGTACAAGCCCCCGGATCTATCTTGATTAAAGCTGATATCACAACCTTTGAGACCCAAACATTTACTGGTAATGTGAAGATTGGTGATAATGGTTCCAACGGCATGGTGCGTACATTGTTGTCAGAAGATCCAACAATTACATTTAATAATCTAGTCGATGACACTTCAGCCGGAACGCACACTTTGCTTGTCCGGGCGATTTCAATTCAACCGGGGCTAACTTCAGCGGTAAATATCAATCAGGCCGTTGGCTCCATTGCTCCATTATTGGCTCTGGATATTAAGACTGGTACCCAAACCCCATATGAGGCAAATCCAGTCATTACCGATACCTATGGCTATTCTGGAGGTATCAATATTGTCGGTAATGTTTCAACGGTCGGCAATCAAACCTATACAGCCAACACAATCAGTCTGGGTAGCTCATCTCAAGCTGAACATCAAATATTTGCAACGGATGGCGGCGTAATTTCCTTTAACGTTGGAGGCGCTGGTGGTGGCATTGCATCATCTAACCAAATGCCAATTGATTTGATGATGAATGGCGGCTCTATCTCAGGATTAAATGGCGCTGGGATTAGCTATAACAATATTGGTGATACGACTAGCTCTGGCGTTAATGGAAGTGGCAGCCTAGGTGTAAGTAGTAGTCTAGGTGGAGGTGCAAATGTAGCAGGAGCTTTGCAAAACGCACTCAAAATGGAGCTTCATCAGCTTGCATCCGAAACCGCATATAACCAATCCAGCGGTTCCGTAACGGTAGGTGCACCAACTCTAGATTGTGTTGTCCGACTTGAGGCCAATAATCCGTGGTGTATGCGGTAATCAGCATTTATTTTTTCAGCGCTCTTGGCAAATCGAGGCCTATATCTGTTTGATTGGTAGTTTATGGATTGCACCATTTGTGTCGATTTTTAGCTTATTTTTAGCTCAGAAAATTCTATCTAATTGATTATTAAGGATTTCCGAGTTTAATCACGGGTATCCAGAGTTCAATCCTTAGAAAACTCCAACAACTGCCCTTGAAATCCTGGGAAGCAGACCTATATAATCAGCACTCCCAACACGCGAGTGCTAAAGAGACGCTTTTAAGGCGTTTTTCCCTTAGTCTACGTGTGAAGAGATTATAAAGCATTGATTTATATAGATTTTTAATTAGTTAACACTTACTAACATAGGAGAAGAGATGAATTTGCGTCCTTTACATGATCGCGTAATCATCAAGCGTTTGGATCAAGAATCAAAAACTGCATCCGGAATCATCATTCCTGATGCTGCGGCAGAAAAGCCTGATCAAGGTGAAGTATTGGCCGTAGGCCCAGGTAAGCGTGATGACAGCGGCAAATTAAATGCACCTGACGTCAAGGTAGGCGATCGCGTGTTGTTTGGTAAATACGCTGGTCAGACAGTCAAAGTGGACAACGAAGAGCTCATCGTGATGCGTGAAGACGACATCATGGCTGTTGTTCAGAAGTAATTTCAGTATTTAAGAGAGGAATTCAATCATGGCAGCAAAAGACGTTGTATTTGGAGATAGCGCTCGCACCAAGATGGTCGAAGGCGTAAACATTCTTGCTAACGCAGTAAAAACCACTTTGGGACCAAAAGGTCGCAACGTGGTGATCGAGCGTTCATTCGGCGGCCCAACCATCACTAAAGATGGTGTGTCCGTAGCAAAAGAAATTGAACTCAAAGACAAGCTTCAAAACATGGGTGCGCAGATGGTGAAGGAAGTGGCTTCCAAGACTGCTGACATCGCTGGTGACGGTACGACAACTGCTACCGTTTTGGCTCAGTCTATTGTTCGCGAAGGTATGAAGTATGTTGTTTCAGGCCATAACCCAATGGATTTGAAGCGCGGCATCGATAAAGCAGTTTCTGCTGCAATGGAAGAGCTCGCAAAAATCAGCAAGCCTTGCACCACTACTAAAGAAATCGCTCAAGTAGGTTCAATCTCTGCCAACAGCGACCACAGTATTGGTCAGCGCATTGCAGAGGCAATGGAAAAAGTAGGTAAAGAAGGCGTTATCACTGTTGAAGATGGTAAGTCTTTGGAAGATGAGCTTGAAGTAGTTGAAGGTATGCAGTTTGACCGTGGCTATCTCTCTCCATACTTCATCAATCAGCCTGAAAAACAAGTTGCGGTATTGGATAACCCATTCGTACTCTTGTTTGACAAGAAAATTGCCAACATCCGTGATTTGCTCCCAGTACTCGAGCAAGTAGCAAAGTCTGGTCGTCCATTGCTCATCATTGCTGAAGATGTTGAAGGCGAAGCCTTGGCAACTTTGGTTGTGAACAATATTCGCGGCATCATTAAGACCTGTGCTGTTAAGGCCCCTGGTTTCGGTGATCGTCGTAAAGCAATGTTGGAAGACATCGCGATTTTGACTGGCGGTACTGTGATTGCAGAAGAAATCGGCCTCACACTCGAGAAAACTACTCTTGAGCACTTAGGTCAAGCGAAGCGTATCGAAGTAGGTAAAGAAAACACCATCATCATCGACGGTGCTGGCGATGCTAAAGCAATCGAAGCGCGCGTGAAGAACATTCGTGTTCAGATCGAAGAAGCGACTAGTGATTACGACAAAGAAAAATTGCAAGAGCGTGTTGCCAAGTTGGCAGGCGGTGTTGCAGTAATTCGTGTTGGTGCTGCTACCGAAGTTGAAATGAAGGAAAAGAAAGCCCGCGTTGACGATGCATTACATGCAACTCGTGCTGCGGTTGAAGAAGGTATTGTTCCTGGCGGCGGTGTAGCCTTGATTCGCGCAATGCAAGGTATCAAGGGCTTGAAAGGCGATAACGCTGATCAAGACGCTGGTATCAGCATCGTATTGCGTGCTATGCAAGAACCATTGCGTACTATCGTCAGCAACGCTGGTGAAGATGCTGGTGTAGTAGTTAATGCCGTTCAAGAAAGCAAGGGCAATAATGGCTACAACGCAGCGACTGGTGAATACGGTGATCTCGTAGCACAAGGTGTGATCGACCCAACTAAGGTAACTAAGACAGCATTGGTAAATGCAGCTTCTGTTGCTGGCTTATTGTTGACTACCGATTGCGCAATCTCCGATGCACCAAAAGATGAGTCTGCTGGTGGCGGTATGCCTGATATGGGCGGCATGGGTGGTATGGGTGGTATGGGCGGCATGATGTAATTGCCGTTCATTCCGCGGCTCACTTGCCGTAGAAACAAAAATGCCTGGTTCAAAAGACCAGGCATTTTTTTTGACTTGCTTTTGCTAATTAAAACGGATCGCCGATTTGAAACATCTTGTTCATATTTAATACGAAGTACATCGGCATAGCAGGAGGGTAGCCTCCTTGTGTCTGCAGATTGCTAGGTGGAATGGCCAAATAGGTGCCCGCTACTTTGTTCTGCAGCTCGTGAATGCTATCGACGCTTTGAATATGCATATTTAAGATATCCAAGCAGGGGTTAATGACCTCAAAGCCCACATTAAAAAATAGCTCTGCAATACGGTTCTCGCAGCCAGGAACTCCAAGAGGAATAGCGGATTGATGAACAACGCTATTGTGAATGGGTTGAGAGATGGCTGCCCAAGTATCTTGGGTGACCCAAGGGTTTGGTGCTAATTCTCCATTTTTTTCATAGCGACTCAAAGCGATTAACTGATTCTGCTGAATGAAGTCGCTTTTGCTAGGTAGGCTTGGGTCTAGTTTAATGTCGGTATTGGTAAGACAAACTACGGCGCCATGATTCTTGGGATCATTCAAAATGGCAACCCAGTCTTGAAAAGTCATTCGCTTGGTGGTTTGAATGTTCTGAATCTTATCCCCCGTAAATAGTGCTGGAGTGGAATCATTGAGGATGATGAATTCATCAAAAGCAAGACTAAGGTTGTGGTCAATACACTCTAAGAGCTCTTTGCGTCTTGCCTCATCTTTGCAGTCAAACCACTGGAATACCAATATTTTTTTCATAGGAGCAATCTTTTAGACGAAGGCAAGTCTCATGTGGTTAGTGTGATCTGTGTAATCGGTATTAATCAATTGCGGATTGATAAAGATCTTGCGACCATCGGCAATCAGAGTCTCATGAAAGGTGGGGTGGTCACATATTTCTACACCTTGTGCATTCAGGCCAGTATATGTCCCCTTTAATAAAGCTTCGCGACGATAAATTCCTAGGCCACCAAACGCAGATTGAACTGGAATCCAATCAAGAGTGCGAGGAATTCTGAGCATTTTGGAATACACGGCAGCAAAGAGGCCTTTATCTCTTGGGGTACCCATTCTCTCCAGAAAGCGGAACTGTTCCCAGCAATCATTTGGCGACCAGTCTTGGTGACGAAGTGCCCAAATATCATAATAAGGGCCAGCCTGATTGGCAGTGCAAACATCCCAATCATTACGAGTCCAGCAAGTAAGCACAGATTCTGGTGTAAGTAGATTGTTTACACCATCAAGGTCGGCAACTGCTACGTAGTCTAAATCTGCGTAAACAGGGTTCTCGCGTATTTCTTTAAGGTATACATTTCGACAGGCTGCCAGTCTCTCGGTCCTTCGTGGCATGGTTATCTGGAGCGCCCCCATAGAAATAAACCGAAAGTTTGGAACATCGGCGCTCAGCTTTTGTAAAACGGCAATAGTGCTATCTGAGCTGTCGGATTCAATAATTAACCAAGCAATATTCTGGAAGGCTGAAAATGAATGGGCTAACTTTGAAACAGTGTGTGCAATAGCGCCTTCCACATCTCTTGCAGTTCCAACAATAAGAATAGATTTATTTTTGATAGCCTCTGCAGCGCCCGACATTATTGCACCTCTAATATGCTAAATATACTAACAATTATAAATGTCATAGCTTATAAGGGCTCTCAATTACTACCGATTGGAAGATGTTCAATTTATTAATGAGAGGACGTAAAAAAACCGCCCGTAGGCGGTTTTTGAATCAGGCCAGTGTTATTTACTCTACTGCCTTGACCATTTCTTCGACAACCTTCTTCGCATCACCGAAGACCATCATGGTTTTATCCATATAGAAGAGCTCATTGTCTAGGCCGGCATAACCAGCTGCCATAGAGCGCTTGTTCACAATAATGGTTTTAGCTTTAAACGCTTCCAAAATTGGCATGCCAAAGATAGGGCTACCAGGAGTGCGGGCTGCGGGGTTAACCACGTCGTTTGCACCGAGTACCAGCACTACGTCAGCCTGGCCAAAATCACTGTTGATATCTTCCATCTCAAATACTTGATCGTATGGAACTTCAGCTTCAGCCAGGAGAACGTTCATGTGACCAGGCATACGACCGGCCACAGGGTGAATTGCGTACTTCACGGTAACACCATGATGCGTTAACTTCTCAGTTAATTCTTTTAAGGCATGCTGCGCGCGGGCAACTGCAAGGCCATATCCAGGAACAATAATCACGGTGTCAGCATTCTCCATAAGGAATGCAGCATCTTCTGGGGAACCTGTTTTGTAGTTCTTAGGGCCGCCATCATCGCCACCACCAGCTGCCGCTTCTGCGCCGAAGCCACCTAATAGCACCGCAAGAATAGAGCGGTTCATCGCCTTACACATGATGTAGGACAGAATCGCACCAGAAGAGCCTACGCAGGCGCCTGCAATGATCAATACGGGGTTGTTCAGTGTGAAGCCAATACCAGCTGCCGCCCAACCAGAATAGCTGTTGAGCATCGATACCACCACTGGCATATCTGCGCCACCAATGGGGATAATCAAAGTAACGCCTAATACCAGGGCAATCGCGCACATTGCAAGGAAGGCTGCGTGACTATCGGCCATGTAATAGGCGATACCGGCACCAACCATTGAAATAGCAAGAATTAAGTTGAGTAAATGTTGGCCAGTAAAGCTGACTGGTTTGCCGCTGACTTTGCCTGATAACTTACCAAAAGCAATCACAGAAGCAGTAAAGGTAATCGCGCCAATGAATGCGCCAATGAATAACTCAATCTTTTGTGCGCCAGTATGGTCATGTGCAGTATTAAATACTGCGGCTACTGCAATTAACACTGCAGACAAACCAACAAAGGAGTGCATCAATGCAACCAGCTCTGGCATCTTGGTCATTTGTACGCGCTTAGCAGCAAGAGTGCCGATGATGGCGCCACCTACTACAGCAGCAGCGATGAGCGAGACTGCAGGCTTGAACTCAGGGATAAAGAAAGTAGTAATGACGGCAAGCAGCATGCCGATCATGCCAAAGGTGTTGCCTTGGCGTGAAGTAGTCGGTGAGGACAAGCCGCGCAAGGCGAGAATGAACAATACCGATGAAATGAGATAAGAAATAGCGGTGATGTTTGACATTGTTTTGGTCTCTTGTAGTCTCTGTAGAGGTCTTGCTCTAATTATTTAGTGGCAGCAGCATCCGCTTTGGGAGCTTTTTTCTTGAACATCTCCAGCATGCGGCGAGTCACCATAAAGCCACCAAAAATATTGATGGAGGCTAGAAATACCGCCACTGCACCAATCACGCTAGTCAGAGTGATTTCATCTCCACCAATCACTTCGGTTTGGAGAAGGGCGCCCACAATAATGATTCCAGAAATTGCATTCGTCACGGCCATGAGTGGGGTGTGTAATGCAGGGGTAACGTTCCAAACCACGTGGTAGCCAACAAAAATAGCCAATACAAACACGGTGATGTTTTGAACTGTCAGGATGCTTTGAAAGGCAGCGAGATCCATAATGTTTCCTTAATTTTTACTGTTAGTTTTTGCGGATGGCTTGGCCATCGCGACACATTAAGCATGCGGTAACGATATCGTCATCACTTGGGATCACGAGCTTTGCCTCTTTGTCCACAATCAACTTCATGAAATCAAGCAAGTTACGTGAGTACAGGGCAGATGCATCTGCGGCAACCATGCTAGCTAAGTTGGTGTAACCAACAATCTTCACGCCATTGACGTCTACTACTTTATCGGCTTGAGTCAAAGGACAGTTACCGGATCCGTTGTCACCCTTGCCAGCAGCTAAGTCAATGACAACTGAACCTGGTTTCATATTGGCAACTGTGTCACTGTGCAAAAGTACTGGTGGCTTCCGTCCCGGAATCAATGCAGTCGTAATGACGATATCTGCTTGTTGGGCGCGCTCTGCAACTAAGGCTGCTTGGCGCTTCATCCAGGCTTCTGGCATTGGGCGAGCATAGCCACCAACACCTTGGGCGATCTCACGCTCTTCATCAGTCTCATAAGGAACGTCAACAAACTTAGCGCCCAAGGATTCGATTTGTTCTTTCGCGGCTGGGCGTACATCAGAAGCTTCAATTACAGCGCCCAAGCGTTTCGCAGTTGCGATGGCTTGTAAGCCTGCAACACCTGCACCCAAAATTAATACACGAGCTGCTTTAACAGTACCAGCAGCGGTCATTAACATTGGCATAAAGCGTTGATATTCATTGGCCGCAACCATCACTGCCTTATAGCCAGCAATGTTTGCTTGGGAGGACAGTACATCCATGCTTTGCGCACGAGTTGTTCGTGGAGCAGCTTCTAAAGCAAAAGCAGTGATGCCTTGAGCAGCCATAGCGGCGATGTTGTCATTATCAAATGGGTCAAGCATGCCTAGAAGCACGCTGCCAGATTGAATTTGCTTGAGTTCAGCTGCCTCAGGAGCGCGAACTTTCAGAACGATTTCAGCGCCAAAAGCATCTGCTGCGCTGCCAATCGTTGCACCTACTGCTTCATAAGCGGAGTCAGGCTGGCTGGCAGGCACGCCGGCACCCTGTTGGATGACGACAGCATGGCCCTGGCCAATGAGTTTTTTAACGGTTTCTGGTGTGGCAGCTACTCGAGTTTCCCCAGGTCTGGTTTCCAGTGGTACTCCTATGCGCATGGCATGTCTCCAAAAGCAAAATTTATAAAAAATCTATTTTAGTTAAGCGGGTCAAAATTTGCCCACTTACTTACCCCTACAAGCGAGAAGATCCTTTTTGCCTAAAATCCTGCCAAATCAGGTCAAGACTTCTACAATGGGGTCTGTCAGCTTATATTGAATTCTCGCATTTTTTGATGATCCAGCTCAATTCTTCAGCAATACCACCTACAAACCCCAGAAAAGTCGTTATTGGCATGTCTGGAGGGGTAGATTCATCGGTTGCCGCCTGGATGCTGAAAGAGCAGGGCTATGAGGTTATCGGCCTTTTCATGAAGAATTGGGAAGACGACGATAACGATGAGTATTGCTCTGCCCGCCAAGATTGGCTCGATGTCGTTTCGGTAGCCGATTTGATCGGCATTGATGTCGAGGCGGTCAATTTTGCTGCTGAATATCGAGAGCGTGTGTTTGCCGACTTTTTGCGTGAGTACGCAGCTGGGCGAACCCCCAATCCAGACGTACTTTGTAATGCAGAAATTAAGTTCAAAGCCTTTTTAGATCACGCCATGAGTCTGGGTGCAGATGCAATTGCCACTGGACATTACGCTAGGGTGCGCCATGAGGGTGGCAAAGTGCAATTATTAAAAGCACTTGATGCTAGTAAAGATCAAAGTTATTTTTTGCATCGCCTAACTCAACAACAATTAGCCAATGTATTGTTTCCCTTAGGAGAAATTCCGAAGACGGAAGTGAGAACCATTGCGGAAAAGATTGGCTTACACAACGCACGCAAAAAAGATTCCACTGGAATTTGTTTTATCGGTGAGCGCCCTTTTAGAGAATTCTTAAATCGGTACCTACCTCGTACACCTGGTCCTATTAAAACCCCCGAGGGCAAAGTCGTTGGTGAGCATATGGGCTTGGCATTCTTTACTCTAGGTCAACGTAAAGGCATTGGCTTGGGTGGTAGCCAAGATGGCAATGGAGACGCTTGGTATGTGGCTCGCAAGGATGTTGCGAACAACACTTTATATGTAGCGCAAGGCCATGAACACCCTTGGCTATTGGCCAAGCAGCTTGAGGCAATGGATGCTAGTTGGGTGTCGGGTGAGGCGCCAAGTGCTGGTAATTACTCTGCGAAGACACGTTATCGACAAGTGGATTCAGCATGTGTGTTCAGTGCTGGAAATCAGGCGCACACTTTTCAGTTGAGTTTTCCAGAGGCGCAATGGGCAGTGACTCCAGGACAATCTGCCGTCTTGTATGACGGTGATATTTGTTTAGGCGGCGGAATTATTTCCGCCTAAGTCATTCTAAGTTAAGCCGCTGGCGGTGTCGTTTCTATAAACGAAGTACGCTGCATCAGTTTTTGATACAGGCGATCTAAATTCGGATACTGCGCTTGCCATTGAATGTCCGGGAAGCGGAATAATAAATATCCAACAGCGCAACCCACAGCAACGTCTGCCAAAGTCATTTGATTGCCATGACACCAGGCATTTTCACCAAGCAGCTCGGACATTTGACGTAATGCGGTGTCAATTTTTCCCATCTGGCGCTGAACCCAAGTTTGACTCTGCTGTTCTGCAGGACGCAGGGTCAGTTCCAATCTGGCCAAAATACCAGCATCCAAGATGCCATCAGCTAGGGCTTCCCAGGTCTTTACGGTTGCGCGCTCGCGATGATCAGCCGGAATAAGCTTGCTGACAGGGCTCAGGGCATCCGCATACTCGGCAATGACTCTAGAGTCATAAATGGCCTCACCATCGTCCAAAATCAGGCAGGGAACCTTCCCTAGGGGGTTAGATTGGGCGATTTTGGTGTCTGCAGCCCATACATTCTCTAAATGAAGGTCTACATCGAGCTTTTTCTCAGAAAAAACGATGCGTACTTTACGTACATAGGGGCTGGTGAGGGATCCGATTAGTTTCATAAGGCAGAGTATAGCGACCCTGCTGAGGGCTTGCTTGAGCCCAGAACGCATTAAAATTAGCTTTTATTGACATATTCAATGCAAAGGCAATATTCGTGAGTCAGCCGCTTTCTACCCTTAATGCCCTTTCCCCTTTAGATGGTCGCTATGCCGGCAAATTGGATGCTCTGCGTCCATGGCTCTCTGAAGCCGCTTTCATGCGCCAACGTGTTTTTGTGGAAATTCATTGGCTCCTAGCCTTGGCAGCGGCTGGTTTACCAGACGTGCCAAAAATCAGCGCTGCTGATGAAGCTTTTTTATTGTCCTTACCAGAGCAATTCTCTGACGCGGATGCGCAGCGTATTAAAGATATCGAAGCGGTGACCAATCATGATGTCAAAGCGGTTGAATATTTCTTAAAAGAAAAAGTGGCTGGTCGCCCTGATCTTTTAAAAGCTAGCGAATTTATTCACTTTGCCTGCACCTCAGAAGATATCAACAATACATCACACGGTTTGATGTTGCGTGGTGCACGCGATGAAGTATTGCTACCGCAACTGAAAAAAGTTCTTTCCGTGTTGACCGATTTGGCAATTGAAAATGCCAAGGTTCCTTTGTTATCTCGTACGCACGGTCAACCTGCTTCACCAAGCACTTTGGGTAAAGAGATTGCCAATATTGCTAAGCGCTTAGAGCGTGCGATCGAATCTATTGCTGCAGCCCCGTTGCTGGGCAAAATGAATGGTGCGGTAGGTAACTACAACGCACACTTGTCTGCCTACCCTGATTTTGATTGGGAAAATTTTTCCAAGAATGTCGTTGAGAAGCGCTTAGGTCTTACATTTAACCCATACACCATTCAGATTGAGCCGCACGATGGCATGGCACAGTTATTTGATGCGATTGCCCGCGCCAATACCATCCTGTTGGATATGGATCGTGATTTCTGGGCATACATTTCAGTGGGTTATTTCAAGCAGCGCACTAAGGCTGGCGAGATTGGTTCTTCAACCATGCCACACAAAGTCAATCCAATTGATTTTGAAAATTCAGAAGGTAACTTAGGTGTAGCCAATGCTTTGTTGCGTCACCTTGCAGAAAAATTACCGATTTCTCGTTGGCAGCGTGACCTGACCGATTCCACAGTATTGCGTAATTTAGGGCCTGCTTTTGGCCACAGCGTACTTGCATATGACAGCGCATTACGTGGACTAGGTAAGTTAGAAGTTAATCATGCTGCTATTGCTGCCGATTTAGATGAGTGCTGGGAAGTATTGGCCGAGCCAGTGCAGACCGTCATGCGTCGTTATGGCATCGAGAATCCGTATGAGCAATTAAAAGAACTCACTCGCGGCAAAGGTATTAATCAATTAGATTTGCAAAACTTTATTCGCGGCCTGAAGATTCCAGAGGATGCAAAAACGCGCTTACTCGAAATGACGCCATCTTCTTATTTGGGTAAGGCGGTCGAATTGACCGAACGTCTCAAAAAGTGAGTGTGACCTCGAATTCAGAATACGGGGCGCGTCCTCGGTTCTGGTTTGCTGTTTATCAATTGCTGTGGCATCTGTTATTGCCATTAGCCTTCATACGCCTGGTTTGGCGCGCACGCCACTCATTTGCTTATCTCCATCACATTCCTGAGCGCCTTGGCTTTGGGTATGGCAAGCTCATCACCCAGGGATCTATTTGGATTCATGCGGTCTCCGTTGGTGAAACGCGTGCTGCACAGCCATTGATTGAGGCTTATCTTGCACGCGGGGAGTCCATTCTCTTGACGCACATGACCTTGAATGGTCGCCGGACCGGTAAACAGCTCTTTGGGCAGGCAATTGCTGCTGGAAAAATTCGTCAGGTTTATTTGCCCTACGACCTGTGCTGGTCTGTGGAACATTTCTTGCGCAGCTTTAAGCCCAAGTTTGGCCTTTTTATGGAAACCGAAGCGTGGCCAACAGTGGTGTTTCGTTGCAAGGATCTTAGCCTACCATTGTTCTTGGTCAATGCGCGTTTATCGGAGCGCAGCGCGCGTCGCGTGAGCCAATTTGGCAATGCAGGGCGCGCTTTATTTCAGGCCTTTGCTGGTATCTTGGCACAAACTGAATTTGATGCAGAACGCTATCGCAGTTTAGGTGTTCGCAATGTCATTGTTAGTGGAAACCTCAAATTCGATGTCCCATTGGATTCCAAGCTGGTGAAACAAGGCAAGACTTGGCAAGGGGAATTGCATGCAGCCAAGCGTCTCATGGTTTGCGCTGCTAGCACGCGTGATGGTGAGGAGGCAATTATTTTGCGAGCCTGGAAGGGGCTATTACTCAGCAATGCTTTTGAGGTACAACCCCTGTTATGTTTGGTGCCCCGTCATCCAGAGCGTTTTGCAGAGGTCGCCCATCAGATTGAGGCAGCCGGCTTAACATTTCGTCGCCGCACAGAATGGCTGGATACCCCAACAGAGAGTGCCAAGTTGGACGTCGTCTTAGGCAACTCTATGGGCGAGATGCCGATGTACTACAGCGCCTCAGATTTGGTGGTGATGGGCGGTAGCTTATTGCCATTTGGTGGTCAAAACTTGATTGAGGCCTGCGCAGCTGGTTGCCCGGTATTGCTTGGTGAACATACCTACAATTTCCAGCAGGCAGCTTTAGACGCCATTGCCATGGGTGCCGCTAAACGGGTGAACGGGGATTTGTTATTAGGCGAGGCAGTTGCCCTGACTGAGGCTTTAAAGGGCTTACTCTCCAATCGCGCTGAGCTGGCGCAGATGAGTGCGGCTGCGATTGCCTACTCCGTTGAGCATCAAGGGGCAACTAAAAAAATCTTAGCCGCCCTTGATCAACAAAACTTTTCTTTAAGCTAGTAACTGAGTAATTAAACTCGTGCCCCGAAGTTTGGGTCATCATTACGCGCATTGTCATCAGGCTTTTTATCACCTTTAACTAAATCTTCGCGTGTTACACCTAACCACATTGCTAAAGCAGCGGCAACGAAGACGGAAGAGTAGATGCCAAACAAGATGCCAATGGTGAGAGCCAAGGCAAAGTAAAACAATGTAGGGCCACCAAAGATCAACATTGCTAAGACCATCATCTCAGTACTGCCGTGAGTAATGACTGTACGACTAATGGTGCTGGTAATTGCGTTATCGATAATCTCGCGGGTATTCATCTTGCGGTATTTGCGGAAGTTTTCGCGAATACGGTCAAAGATCACGACAGATTCATTAACCGAGTAACCCAGGACTGCAAGAACAGCTGCCAACACAGAGAGCGAGAACTCCCAGTGAAAGAAGGCAAAGAAGCCCAAAATAATCACCACGTCATGCAAGTTCGCGATGATGCCGGCAAGAGCAAATTTCCACTCAAAGCGGAATGAGAGGTAAACCACAATGCCGATAATCACAAAAATCAAGGCTTTGAGGCCATCAATAGCAAGTTCCTGGCCTACCTGCGGACCCACAAACTCAACGCGCTGTAGTTTCACGCCAGTAGTAGCTGGGTCTAATGCCTTCATGACTGCAGTGCTCTGATCTGCCGAGGAAATGAGCTTACCTTCAGTATCTTTTTGTAATGGCAGGCGAATCATGACATCGCGTGAGCTACCAAAGTTTTGAATTTGGGTGTCTGCGTAACCCAGTTTTTCAACTTTAGAGCGAATGGAGTCAAGGGGTGCTGTTTGAGGATAACTCACCTCCATAACAGTGCCGCCAGTAAATTCAATGGAGAGGTGTAGCCCGTTGTGCCAAAGGAAAAAGACGGCGGCTAAAAAGGTAATTAAAGAAATCGCATTGAGCACCAAAGCATGGCGCATGAATGGGATATCTTTTTTGATGCGAAAAAATTCCATGGCTTATTTCTCCTGTGGGCGCCAAACTTGGCCAATCGCGAGCTTTTGAATCTTTTTGTGTCTGCCGTACCAAAGGTTGACAAGACCACGCGAGAAAAAGACAGCTGAGAACATCGAAGTCAAAATACCTAGGCAGTGCACTACCGCAAAGCCCTTAATCGGGCCAGAGCCAAAGGCTAGGAGTGCTAAGCCGGCAATTAAGGTGGTGACGTTTGAATCCAAAATGGTTGCCCATGCTTTATCAAAGCCAACAGCAATTGCTGTTTGTGGTGAAGAGCCATTGCGTAGTTCTTCACGGATACGTTCATTAATTAACACGTTGGAGTCAATCGCCATACCGAGCGCCAGTGCCATCGCAGCAATGCCGGGCAGGGTCAGAGTTGCTTGCAGCATGGACAGTACAGAAATCAGCAGCAATAAGTTCACCGCTAACGCCACTACAGAGAAGGTGCCAAACAATAAGTAATAAGCCACCATGAAAATGGAAATTGCTGTAAATCCAATTAAAAGTGATTTAAAACCCTTTTCAATATTCTCGGCGCCTAAGCTTGGTCCAATCGTACGTTCTTCAATAATCTCCATTGGTGCAGCCAACGAGCCGGCACGGAGTAGAAGCGCCAAGTCATTAGCGCTCTCGGTAGTCGCTTGACCTGTGATTTGGAACTTAGAGCCAAACTCGCCTTGAATAGTGGCGATGGTGAGAACCTCACCTTTGCCTTTTTCAAACAAAATCATTCCCATCGGTTTGCCGATGTTTTCACGGGTCACTTCTTGCATCACGCGACCACCAGTAGCATCTAAAGAGATGTTGACTGCTGGGCGTTGGTTTTGATCAAAGCCAGCGCTGGCATCTGTAATGCTATCGCCACTGAAAATCACGGATTTCTTGAAGACGCCCAGACGATTTTCACCAAAGCGGAATGTATCCATGCCAGGAGGTGGCATTTCGCCAATAGCAATACTGGAGACCAAGGGATCTGCCAAGCGAGATTCCAGGGTAGCGGTACGACCAATGATGTCTTTGGCACGGGCAGTGTCCTGCACACCTGGGAGTTGAACCACAATACGCTCAGCGCCTTGCTGTTGAATCACCGGCTCTTTAACTGCCAATTCATTGACGCGCTTATTGAGCGTAATGATGTTTTGTTTAACGGCATTATCTTGAATTTCTTTTAAAGCCTTGGGCTGAAATTCACCCATCAATTTGACGGCGCCGCCAGAAGTTTTGACTTGCCAAATGAGATCTGGTTGTATGGTTGTCAACAGAGTCTTTGCTTCACTGGCTTCCTCTGCGCTACCAAAGTTAATCGCGATGGAGTCAGCGGTGCGATCAATGCCTTGATGGCGAATTTTTTTATCACGCAATTGACTGCGAATATCTGTTGCTAGTGCTGTCACTTTCTTCTGCACTGCTCCCTTCATATCGACCTGCAGCAGGAAATAAACGCCGCCACGTAAATCGAGGCCCAAAGGCATCGGCAGGGCATTAATAGCATTTAGCCAGCCAGGCGTATTAGATAAGAGGTTGAGTGCAACGGTGTAATTTGGATCATTTTGATCCGCATTCAATTTTTGCTGCAGTAAATCACGTGCACGCAATTGAATATCGGTATCGTTAAAGCGAATCTTGATAGAGCCAACATTACCAGCGCTTTCAAAAAATACGCCAGTGCTATTGATATTGGCATCCGATAGGATTTTTTCTACTTTAGATTCTGTTGCCAAATCCACTTTGATAGTGGGCTTGGCAGAGGAGACTTGAACCGCTGGAGCCTCACCATAGAAATTGGGTAGTGAATAAAGTCCGCCGATCAGTAAAGCAGCGGCGATAACTAAATATTTCCAGAGAGGGTAGCGGTTCATATTGAGATACTTTTAAGCAAACGTATTAAGCAGACTTCAGAGTGCCTTTTGGCAATACTGTAGTGATAGCACCTTTTTGTAATTGCACTTCAGTGCCTGCAGAAATTTCAACGGTAACTACCTGATCTTTTAAGGCAGTTACTTTGCCTAAGATGCCACCAACAGTGACCACTTCATCACCAACTGCCAATGCTTCAAGCATGGCTTTAGTTTCTTTTTGACGCTTCATTTGTGGGCGAATCATGATGAAGTACAACACTGCAAACATCAAAATTAAAGGTAGGAAGCTCATCAAGCCACCAGCATCTGCGCCCGCGGCTGGAGCCTGAGCAAAAGCGTTACTAATCCACATACAAAACCTCCGTTAATTACCAATTGGAAACTGCTTCGTTTTTAGGCTTTCAATAGAAAGCCGTAAACCCGCAATTCTAAACTGTGTGGGGTTTTGAGGGCGATTTGAGGGGGTTTATCCCCCTCTAGGGCTATTAATCCTGTCCAGGCTCGACCCCACGCTGGCGATTGGCGTGGAATTCTTCGCGATATGCGCTAAAACGGTCTTTGCTGAGAGCTTCTCTGACCTCGGCCATGAGCTGAAGGTAATACGAGAGGTTGTGAATAGTGTTGAGTTGCGACCCCAGGATTTCGTTGGCCTTTTGGAGGTGGTTTAAGTAGGATCGAGTGAAATTTTGGCAGGTATAGCAAGCACAGGTAGGATCGAGGGGGCGATCATCGTCTTTATATCCAGAATTGCGCAATTTCAGATCACCAAAACGCGTAAAGAGCCAACCATTGCGGGCATTCCGAGTCGGCATCACGCAGTCAAACATATCAATTCCTAGGCTAACGCCCAGCATCAGGTCTTCCGGTGTGCCAACTCCCATGAGGTAGTGCGGCATGTGTTCAGGTAATTTAGGTGCCGTGAAATTGAGAATCCGCTCAAATTCAGGCTTGGGCTCACCAACAGAAAGACCACCAATCGCAATCCCATCAAATCCTTGTTGACTCACAGCATCCAGCGAAAATTCACGTAGATTTTCGAACATGCCACCTTGGACAATTCCAAAAAGGCCATTACCAGTGTTGAGTTCACGAAAACGTTTAAGTGAGCGGTCACCCCAGCGTAATGACATCTCTAGTGATGCGCGTGCCGTTTTTTCTGAAGTTGGTTGACCCTTAATTTCGTATGGGGTGCACTCATCAAATTGCATCGCGATATCGCTATTTAAAACAGCCTGAATTTCCATTGAGACTTCTGGTGACATAAAGAGTTTGTCGCCATTAATCGGGGAGGCGAAAGTGACACCTTCCTCGGAAATTTTTCTTAAGGCGCCTAGGCTAAATACCTGAAAGCCGCCTGAGTCAGTGAGGATGGGCTTATCCCATCCCATGAAGCGATGCAGACCACCATGTTTTTTGATGACATCTAGTCCGGGGCGCAACCACAGATGAAAAGTGTTCCCTAAAATAATTTGTGCCTTGGCTTCATTGAGATCGCGAGGCGTCATCGCTTTTACAGTGCCATAGGTTCCAACAGGCATGAAGATGGGTGTTTGTACGCTACCGTGCGGGAGATCGAGTTGACCAAGGCGAGCAGGGCTCTGAGAGTCGCGCGCCAAAATATTAAAGTGAACAGGTTTGGTCATATTGTGGTGTTTTCTAGTCGGCAAAGGAACATCGCATCACCATAGCTGAAGAAGCGATATTTTTGATGAATGGCATGTTGGTAAGCTGCGCGGATATTTTCCATGCCAGCAAATGCGCTTACTAACATTAATAAAGTAGATTTTGGTAGGTGAAAGTTGGTGAGCAAGCAATCTACGGTTTTGAATTTAAATCCCGGTGTAATAAACAGATTCGTTTCTCCGCTGCTTTGACCTGTTGCTGCCTGGCTCTCTAGGGCTCGTAGGCTCGTGGTGCCAACGGCAATGACGCGACCACCATTACGTTGAGTATCGGTGATGGCATTCAGCGTTTCTGGTGGAATCGAAAACCATTCATAGTGCATCTTATGTTTAGAAAGATCCTCTTCGCGAACTGGTGTAAACGTTCCTGCACCCACATGCAAAGTGACGCTAGCTTGCGCTACACCCAAATCGCTTAATTGCTGCAAGATGGCTTCATCAAAGTGAAGTCCTGCAGTCGGTGCAGCTACTGCTCCTGGATTTTTAGCGACTACGGTTTGATAGCGTTGTGCGTCTTTGCCATCCGGTTGGTGTTCAATATACGGAGGCAATGGTAGCTCGCCAAACCGCTCAAGCAGAGCAAAAACGTTTTCTGGAAAGCGAACCTCATAAAAGCGCCCGTCATAACCGATCATCTCCACTGGCAAAGACTCACCCGCTTGATTGTGTATGTGCACGATGGAGCCGGTTTTCGGAACCTTGGAGGCCCTAATTTGAACCCAAGCTTGTTGGTCGCCACTAATGCGCTCAATTAGGAGCTCAACATTACCTCCCGTCTCCTTTTTTCCATGAAGTCGGGCTGGAATAACCTTGGTGTCATTAAAGACTAATAAGTCGCCAGCTTTCATCAGACTGAGGATGTCCTTAAACTGTCGGTCTATGAATTGGGCGCAATTTCCCCCGTTTAGCCTGATTTCCAAGAGGCGACTATCGGTTCTATTCGCCAAAGGGTGTTGGGCGATTAGTTCGTCGGGGAGTTCGTAATTGAAGTCGGAGAGTTGCATAGCATTACCATCAGGTATTGGATTTTAACGATGACTACCAAGCAAGCGCCAAACACACTCCAAAAAATGGGTTTAGACAGCCCCATGGCCCTTGCTTTGCACCTGCCATCTCGATATGAGGATGAGACCCAGCTACTTACCATTGAAGAAGCCCTGATTCAGGGAAGGTTTGCCTCGGTTCAAACCCAGGGTGTGGTGATCCGGAATCAAGTCTTATTTCGCCCAAGACGACAAATGTTGGTGACCCTGGAAGATGAGACAGAAACCCTCAATTTACGTTTTCTCAATTTCTACCCTAGTCAGCAAAAGCAGATGGCTGTCGGTAGTCATATTCGGGTACGCGGTGACATTCGGGAAGGATTTCAGGGGCCCGAGATGGTGCATCCAACAGTGCGTGCCGTTGCTCCAGATGCACCGTTACCAACAAGTCTGACACCAGTCTATCCAGCCAGTGCCGGTGTATCGCAAACTATTATTCGCAAGGCGGTAGCTCAAGCATTGCGTGATCCAAGTTTGCAACATAGTTTGGCTGAGTTTTTGCCGCCAGCATTAATGCGAGAAGTGTTGCCAAGTAATGATTGGCCAAACCTACAGGCAGCGATCACGTATTTGCATCAACCCCCAGCAGATGCGGATACGCAATCCTTACTCGAGCGAACTCATCCTGCTTGGCGCAGAGTGCAGTTCGAGGAATTACTCGCTCAACAAATTTCGTTAAAACGTGCACACGCGATTCGACGGGAACGCCATGCCCCCAGTTTTGCTAAGGTGCCTCAAGCTGGCAAAGGCTTAGAGACCGGCTTGATTAATGCTCTGCCGTTTGAGTTAACTCAGGCGCAGATCCGTGTTTGGAACGAAATTGGTGGTGACTTAGCAAAATCGTTTCCGATGAATCGCCTTTTGCAGGGCGATGTGGGAAGCGGAAAAACGATCGTTGCAGCATTAGCTGCGGCGCGCGTAATCGATCATGGCTACCAAGCTGCAGTGATGGCACCAACCGAAATTTTGGCTGAACAACATTACTTGAAGATGAAGGAATGGTTTGAGCCACTGGGCGTCAAAGTTGCCTGGTTGTCCGGTAGCTTGAAGGCAAAGGAAAAGCGGCTGGCTCAAGAAATTATCGAGAGCGGTGAAGCGCAACTGATTATTGGTACCCATGCTTTGATTCAGGAGAGCGTCAGTTTTTCAAAATTGGGTTTGGCAGTGATTGATGAGCAACATCGATTTGGGGTTCGTCAGCGGTTGGAGATTCAGCAACGTCTGGGTTCAGAATTGTTCTACTGCCATCAATTAATGATGTCTGCTACGCCGATACCGCGTACCTTGGCGATGACGTATTACGCTGACTTAGATGTTTCGGTAATTGATGAATTGCCTCCTGGTCGTAAACCGATTGCGACAAAAGTAGTTAAGGCGAGTCGGCGCGATGAGGTGATTAGCGGCTTGCAGAGTTGGTTATCAAAAGGCTTGCAGGCTTATTGGGTATGTCCCTTAATCGAAGAGTCAGAAGTGCTCCAATTGCAAACTGCAGTAGAAAGTTTTGAGCAGCTCACCCAGGCTTTACCAGACTTTAAGGTTGGCTTAGTACATGGGCGATTGAAAGCAGATGAAAAGGCTGCAGTGATGGCAGCCTTTAAAGCGAATGAGATTCAGCTCTTAGTCGCTACCACCGTCATTGAGGTGGGGGTGGATGTGCCAAATGCAGCCTTGATGGTGATTGAGCATGCTGAGCGCTTTGGCTATGCTCAGATTCATCAGTTACGGGGCCGGGTAGGCCGCGGCTCTGCTGATTCAGTATGCATTCTGATGTATGCGGAACCCTTATCAATGGCGGCGAAAGAGCGTTTGCAAACCTTGCGCGAGACTTCTGATGGCTTTGTCATTGCTGAGCGCGATTTATCTCTACGTGGACCAGGTGAGCTTTTAGGGGCCAAGCAATCTGGCGATGCGATGTTGCGTTTTGTGGATCTGGGGCGGGACGCTTGGTTGATTGAATTGGCTCAGCAAGCTGCTGATCGCTTATTAGCAAATCATGGGGATGTCGTTGAGCGGCATTTAGAGCGCTGGCTGGGTTCGCGCGCAGAATTCCTAAAGGCATAATGCACCCATGACTGTTCGTGAGCGCCTTACTTCTTATGCTTATCTCATCCGTTTAGATAAGCCAATTGGAACACTCTTACTCTTATGGCCTACGTTATGGGCTTTATGGCTGGCTAGTTCAGGTATGCCAGATCTAGGTATCTTATGTATTTTTGTTGTGGGGACCTTTTTAATGCGTAGTGCAGGATGTGCCATCAACGATTATGCAGATCGCGACTTTGATCGTTATGTGCAAAGAACAAAAGGGCGTCCAGTGACTAGCGGCAAGATTTCTGGCAAAGAAGCTGTGGCGGTGGCTGCTGGCCTGGCCCTGATTGCCTTCTTATTGATTTGGCCTTTGAATCTATTTACTAAAGAACTCTCTGTCTTTGCTTTATTGGTAGCTTTTATATACCCCTTTACCAAGCGCTTCTTTGCAATTCCGCAAGCTATTCTGGGAATTGCCTTTGGTTTTGGTATTCCCATGGCCTACGCTGCTATTTTGAACTTTATTCCCCTAGAGGCATGGGTCTTATTTATCGGAAATATTTTTTGGGCGATCGCTTATGACACTGCCTATGCCATGGTTGATCGAGAGGATGATTTGCGTTTAGGTTTACGAACCTCGGCAATTACTTTTGGTCGATTTGACGTCTTAGCGATTGCAGCAAGCTACGGGATCCTTTTTGTTAGCCAGCTCTGGGTGGCTCATTTGGCGCAGCTCAGTAACTATTTTCTAGTGGGTTGGATTGCTGCCTTGGCCTGCGCGATCTACCATCTCAAACTAGTATCCACCAGAGGTCGTGAAGAGTGCTTTTTGGCTTTTCGCCACAACAACTGGTTAGGCGGATTTTTATTTTTAGGAATCGTCTTGGGTCTAAGTCTGAACTAATTTAGCTCTGGCCTAATTCATCACCCATTGCTTTGCCACGCTGACTGGCAGCATCAATTGCCTTCTCTAGAATTTCATGCCAGCCGTGTTGTTTCATAACCTCGAGTGCCGCAGCAGTGGTGCCGCCTTTTGAGGTAACGCGTTCGCGTAAAACACCCGCCTGCTCATCCGAGTTATGGGCTAACTGCGTTGCGCCCTCAAGGGTTGCATAAGCTAATTTACGGGCAGTTTGTGCATCTAAACCCAGCTTCTCACCTGCTGATTGCATGGCTTCTAAAAAGGCGAAGACATAAGCAGGACCACTTCCGGAAACTGCTGTGACGGCATCCATGAGCTTCTCCTCAGATACCCAAACAGCTTGACCTACCGCATTACAAATTGTTTCTGCAAGTGCGCGGTCAGATGAATCAACTGCGCTATCGGCAAACAAGCCAGTAATGCCCTTGCCAATTAATGCTGGCGTATTGGGCATAGCGCGTACGCAACGAGTGTGGTCTAGCCAGCGACTCATATCCTTAAGACGAATACCGGCAGCAATACTCAAAATCAATGGTCCGGGCGCTGTAGCGTGTTTCAGTTTGGCTGCTAGACCTTTGGCAACAACATTAAAGTCTTGCGGTTTGATAGCCATCACTACGACATTATTTTTGCTAAAGTCAAAGGCAATTTGCTCCAAGGCACCAATGCCTTGTACGCCAAAATCTTCATATAGCTTTAATGCAGTTGATGCATTTGCCTCAACAACAGAAATTTGATTCGGTTCAAAGCCGTTAGCAAGGAGGCCGCTGATGAGGGCGCGCCCCATATTGCCGCCGCCGATAAAGGTAATGTGTGCGTTGTTGTATGTGCTCATGCAGTAATCTTATCGCGCTTCCCAAAAATCGCTGTGCCAACACGAACCATCGTGCTTCCTTGGGCAATCGCCGCTTCTAAATCATCTGACATTCCCATGGATAAGGTGTCAAAGAACTGGTAGCCAGGATCGCTAAAGTGCTTTGCTTGTATATGTGCAAAGCACTCCCGAACAGCAGCAAAAGCTTGGTTTTGAATCTGAGGGTCAGGGTTGGGGGCGGGTATTGCCATGACGCCCCTCAGAACGAGATTCGGGAGTTTGCTGATGGCGTCACATAGCGCCTCTGTCTCGTGAAGAGGGACTCCGCTTTTGCTATCCTCTTCGCTCACATTGACTTGTACGCAAACTTGCAAGGGTCCGAGACTCGGAAACTCCCCTCGTTGGGCAGATAGGCGTTCTGCGATTTTGAGGCGATCAATACTGTGCACCCAGTCAAAGTGCTCCGCCACATCCCTTGTTTTGTTGCTTTGCAAAGGACCAATGAAATGCCATATCAACCAAGGGCGTAATTTTTCCAGTTGTACAATTTTTGCAACTGCCTCTTGAACATAATTTTCGCCAAAGGCAGATTGTCCAGCATGCATAGCCTCTTCAATCGCAGAGGCGGGAAAAGTTTTGCTGACTGCTAAGAGTTCAATATCCTCAGGTTCGCGCTGAGCAGCAATGGCTGCTAACTCGATGCGCTCTCTAACCTGAATGAGATTAACAATAATAGGGTTCATTGAGCCCGTGCTGGATTGTGGATGAGCTGATCTACGATCTCAATCCAATGGAGTACCGGAGTATCTTCTTGTTGGAGATGGGTAATGCAGCCAATATTTCCAGAAACAATGACTTCGGCACCAGATTCTTCGCAAGCCGCATTCAAATGGGCCAATTTATTTTTACGCAATTGCTCTGAAAGCTCAGGCTGTGTCACTGAATAAGTGCCAGCAGAACCACAGCATAAATGACTGTCATTACATAAGCGTACGCCAATACCAATACTAGAAAGCAGGCCCTCAACCTTGCCGCGAATTTGTTGTCCGTGCTGCAGGGTGCAAGGAGGATGGTAAACAACGCCAGGCTTTTGGTCGGAGCCGATGAGCGCGATTAATTCATCTTGCAAAGTAGGAAGAATTTCAGCGATGTCTTTAGTGAGCTCTGAAATCTTTTGAGCCTTAGTGGCATATGCAGGGTCATTTGCAAGTAAATGACCATAATCTTTCACCATGACGCCGCAACCCGATGCCGTCATCACAATTGCCTCAACTCCACTTTCAATCAGTGGCCACCAAGCATCAATATTTTGCTTGGCATTGTCTAAGCCTCCGGCTTGATCATTGAGGTGATAGCGCAGTGCACCACAGCAGCTTGCATTAGGTGCGCTAATCAGTTGAATCTTGAGAGCATCTAAAACTCTTGCGGATGCAGAGTTGATATTGGGCAACATTCCTGGTTGTACGCACCCCTCAAGGATGAGCATTTTGCGAGCATGCGCAGTGTTAGGCCGTGCATGGGGATTCGTGCTTTGATTTAAGGCTTTATTTTTAGTAAGCGGGATCTTGCGCTGAATGCTGCTTGGCATGAGTGGGCGCACTAAGCGTCCTAAGGCCATGGCTGAATTAAAGAGTGCTGGTGTAGTCAGCCCCTCTTTCAGAGCCCAGCGAGTGAGGCGTTGGGCAAGTGGCCGCACTGGCGTATTTTCTTCAGCCCATTTACGACCAATGTCCACGAGATTGCCGTATTGCACTCCGCTCGGACAGGTGCTTTCGCAATTGCGGCAAGTGAGACAGCGATCTAAGTGAAGCCGTGTTTTTTCAGTCGGCGCCTGGCCTTCAGCCATTTGCTTGATGAGGTAGATGCGACCACGAGGGCCA
This sequence comes from Polynucleobacter sp. UK-Kesae-W10, assembly GCF_018881575.1. Taxonomy (GTDB): domain Bacteria; phylum Pseudomonadota; class Gammaproteobacteria; order Burkholderiales; family Burkholderiaceae; genus Polynucleobacter. Next base: position 26,914 of record NZ_JACVQB010000006.1, read on the forward strand.
TCGAGTTCATCGCCCAGTAGTTGGTAGGTGGGGCAGGTGGCAGTACAGAAACCACAATGAACGCATTTGCCCAAAATACGGGCTGCCTCTATACCTTCGGGTGTATTGGCGAATTGAGGGGCGAGTTGAGTTTGCATAGAAATACTTATGGAAGACGTTTAGTGGCAAATACACCGGCTGGATCAAAGGCGGATCTGAGGCGCTCCTGAATGGCAACGAGTGCTGTTGAGTGGGCTTGCTCACTTAACAGAGTAAAGCGCTCAAATGCAGGATTGACATCAGCACCCTGTCTAAAGCGGGTGACGTGGCCGCCGTGGCTATTCACCAGTTTTTTGATTGCAGTAAAAGTTACTTCATCACCAGCCGCTTTTATCCAGCGCTGTTGACCGTGCCACTCTAATACCAACTCATTGCTGCTGTTGGGGACGACGAGGGGCCCGCAGGCTGCTGGTAGAGCTAGGCGATACAAAGTTTGATCAGCAGCAAGATTCGTAAATGAGGCAAGCCTTTGTTCGCGCAAATCATTCCAAAATTGTTCTGCCTCTTCTGGCGCAATTTCATGTGCGCCTACTAATGAACTCATCAGAGGAATCGCTGCCTTTACAGCAGCAGCAGCGCCAGCAAGGCGAATAGTGAGTTCATCATCCCCCATTTTTTCCGTACCAACCCAGCAGCTGGCTGATAGCGGTAAAGGCTGGCCTGCCCATTCGTTCAATATCTTTAATGCTTTTTCTTGGCTGATTTGGCAGCGCAAAGTAGCGCTGGCAGCAGGCTTTGGCAAAACCTTTACAGACGCTTCTAGTAGGAGTGAGAGCGTTCCCATGGATCCTGGCAGCAAGCGAGATACGTCATAACCAGCAACATTCTTCATGACTTTGCCGCCGAAAGAAAGGTCCCGGCCTTTGCCGTCCAGGATGCGTGCGCCCAAGACAAAATCACGGAAGTTGCCGACGCTGATGCGTCCGGGGCCGGCGAGCCCTGCGGCAATAGCGCCACCAAAAGTCGCTTGCGCGCCAAAATGCGGCGGCTCAAATGCGAGCACCTGATTTTTTTCTTTGAGAGCCGCTTCAATTTCCTGGAGTGGTGTTCCAGCACAAGCGGTAATAACCAATTCTTCTGGTTGGTATTCCAAGATGCCTGAATAGCTGCGAGTGTTAAGTTTTTCAAATGTATTGGAGTTGCCGTACCAAGACTTGGTGCCGCCACCTTCAATTGAAAGCGATGTTTTGTTCTTAGCTGCGGCCAGGATCTGTTCGCGGAAAGCATTAATTTGTGGGCTGGAGAGACTCATTAGAAGCGCTCCAATTCTGGATGAGGCAGATTGCCGCCGCTGATACGCATACGTCCATATTCAGCGCAGCGGTTCAAGGTCGGAATCGCCTTATCTGGGTTTAGAAGTTTTTCTGGATCAAATGCAGCTTTAACTCCCCAGAAAGATTCACGCTCACCTTCGCCAAATTGAACACACATAGAGTTAATCTTTTCAATACCTACGCCATGCTCGCCTGTGATGGTACCGCCTAATTCAACGCAAGCCTCTAGAATTTCGGTACCAAACTCTTCTGCGCGATGCCATTCATCTTGATCAGCGCCGTTAAATAAGATCAGCGGGTGCATATTGCCATCACCTGCATGAAAGACATTCAAGCAGCCTAGGCCATATTTCTTTTCCATCCCCTGAATGCGTTTGAGGAGGGTGGCAATGTGACGACGTGGAATAGTACCATCCATACAGTAGTAGTCTGCAGCAAGTCGCCCAGCCGCAGGGAATGCATTTTTACGACCACTCCAAAACTTCAGACGCTCAGACTCATCTTTCGAAATGCGAATACCACTAGCACCAGACTCTTCTAGAACTTTTGTCATGCGCTCGATTTCTTCTGCAACTTCTTCTGGCGTCCCGTCAGACTCGCAAAGTAGGATAGCTTCGGCTTCTAAGTCATAGCCTGCATGAACAAACTCTTCAACAGCGCGAGTAGTAGCTTTATCCATCATCTCCAGGCCTGCTGGAATAATGCCGGCAGCAATAATGGCAGCAACAGCATTGCCACCTTTTTCAATGTCGTCAAAGCTTGCCATAATGACGCGTGCTAATTTGGGCTTGGCTACGAGCTTAACAGTGACCTCAGTCACAACTGCCAACATGCCTTCGCTACCCATCATGATCGCAAGCAAATCCAAACCAGGGGAATCAGGCGCAAGACTGCCGAACTCAACGATCTCTCCATTCATGAGCACACCACGAACACGCAAGACATTGTGGAGTGTTAAGCCATATTTCAAACAATGTACGCCACCAGAATTTTCATTTACATTGCCGCCAATAGAGCAAGCTATTTGGGATGAAGGATCTGGTGCGTAATACAAACCCAAGTGACCGACTGCTTCAGAGATTGCTAGATTGCGAACCCCAGGCTGAACAACAGCAGTGCGAGTAAAGGGGTCGATACTCAGAATCTTTTTCAGCTTGGCGAGCGAGAGAACGAGGCCTTGGGACAATGGCATGGCACCACCAGATAATCCGGTGCCAGATCCACGCGGCACCACGGGAATTTTCATCTCAAAGCAAATTTTGAGGATTTGGGCAACCTGAGCCTCTGTTTCAGGTAAGGCAACAGCTAAAGGCATGCGGCGATAGGCTGCCAAACCATCACATTCATAGGGAATAGTGTCTTCCGGCTCCCAAAGTAGGGCATGTTCCGGGAGGATGGGGCGCAGGGCCGCAACCAATTTTGATTGAAGAGCGCTAATAGCGGCCAAATCGGGGGGCGGGGTCACCATATTCATAACAATCATTTTAGCCATTTACCTATAATTAAGCTCATGGGAAATCGACTATCAAAAATCGCCACTAGAACGGGTGATGCCGGGATGACGGGTCTTGGAGACGGCAGTCGCGTCGAGAAGGACCATTTGCGTATTTGTGCCATGGGTGATGTCGATGAGCTCAATTCAGAAATCGGCGTCTTAATGACAGAAGATATTCCCGAAAGTATTGCTGGCGAGCTTAAAACCCTGTTTTTACAAATTCAGCATGATTTATTCGACTTGGGTGGTGAGTTGTGTATTCCCAATTACAAGTTGCTCAATCCTGAGCATGTTGCCCAGCTCGATATTTGGCTCGAAAAATATAACCAGACTCTGCCCCCATTAACCGAATTTATTCTTCCAGGCGGTACTCGCGCTGCAGCCCAAGCACATGTTTGCCGCACAGTTTGCAGAAGAGCAGAACGCTCAATCGTGCGCTTAGGTTGGGAAGAACCTTTATATGATGCTCCGCGCCAATACGTCAACCGTTTATCAGATCTGTTATTTGTTCTGGCCCGTGTTTTAAATCGCGCAGCCGGTGGAACAGATGTTCTTTGGAAGCACGAAAAAAAAGAGACTAAATAAATTAGTCTCTTTTAGATCTGCTTGTGGGTATTCTCACAAATTATTTTTTTTGACCTCTGCGTTTTTTCACTGCAGTTGCAAGACGTTCTAGCACTTTCACTGAATCATCCCAGTTAATGCAGGCATCGGTAATGCTTTTGCCGTACTCAAGCTTGCTAGGATCATCTTTTCCAGGGGTAAATTTCTGTGCGCCATCGTTGAGGTGACTCTCAACCATGACACCAAAGATTTGATGTGAGCCAGCTTCAATTTGTTGTGCAACATCATCGGCCACAATAATCTGACGCTCATGTTTCTTGCTGGAGTTGGCGTGTGATAAATCAACCATCAGGCTGGCTGGAAGCTTGGCTGCTTCAAGCTCAGCGCAAGCTGCCTGTACAAATTTGGCTTCATAATTTGGCTCTTTACCGCCGCGCAAAATAACATGACAGTCTTTGTTGCCTTTGGTTTCGACAACGGATACTTGACCATTCTTATGAACGGATAAAAAGTGGTGGGGGCGACCAGCTGCTTGAATCGCATCAGTGGCAATCTTGATATTGCCATCGGTACCATTTTTAAATCCAATCGGCGCGGATAAACCTGAGGCAAGCTCACGGTGAACTTGGCTCTCTGTTGTACGTGCTCCAATTGCACCCCATGAAATGAGGTCAGCAATGTATTGCGGAGAAATGACATCTAAGAATTCACTGCCGGCTGGCATGCCAAGACGATTGATTTCCATCAGTACTTGGCGAGCAAGGCGGAGGCCTTCTTCAATGCGATAGGACTCATCAAGGTATGGGTCATTAATTAAACCTTTCCAACCGACGGTTGTGCGAGGCTTTTCAAAATAGACGCGCATAACAATTTCTAGCTCTCCTGCAAAACGCTCGCGTTCAGCTAAGAGTCGTTGGCAATATTCAAGGGCTGCTCTTGGATCGTGAATGGAGCAAGGTCCAATAATGACAAGCAAGCGATCATCTTTTCCATGAATGATGTCGCGAATTTTTTTGCGAGTTTTGCTGATCAGCGCTTCGGTTGGGGTTCCAGAGATTGGAAAGAAGCGAATGAGGTGCTCTGGAGGTGGCAGAACAGCAATCTTGTCAATGCGTTGATCGTCAGTGTCCGACGTTTTATCAACGGCGGAGTACCAATTTGCGGGATTCGTATTTTGTTGGCTCATACGGCTATTTTAAGCCGTATTTGAACAAAATCAGACAGTTCCACCGACGGTAAGGCTGTCAATCCTTAAAGTGGGCTGTCCAACCCCAACAGGTACGCTTTGACCTTCCTTGCCACAAACCCCAATTCCACCATCTAATTTAAGGTCGTTTCCGATCATGGAGACCTGTTTTAAGGATTCGGGGCCGCTGCCAATAATGGTGGCTCCTTTGACTGGGTATTGAATTTTTCCGTTTTCAACCCAGTAAGCCTCTGACGCAGAAAAGACAAATTTTCCGCTGGTGATATCTACTTGGCCGCCACCAAAATTAACAGCGTAGAGCCCACGTTTGATGCTTGCCACGATTTCTTGGGGATCATCCTTACCAGCCAACATATAGGTGTTGGTCATCCTGGGCATTGGTAAAGATGCAAAACTCTCGCGACGTCCATTGCCGGTTAATGGCATTTTCATGAGACGCGCATTCAGACTATCTTGAATATAGCCCTTCAGAATTCCATCTTCTATGAGCGTAGTGCACTGAGTGGGTGTGCCTTCGTCATCAATATTGAGTGAGCCTCTACGTCCAGATAGGGTACCGTCGTCCACTACTGTGACGCCTTTAGCAGCAACCCGTTGGCCAATGCGACCCGCAAATGCAGAGGAGCCTTTGCGATTGAAGTCGCCTTCGAGTCCATGACCAACTGCTTCATGTAGTAGAACGCCAGGCCAGCCAGGACCCATCACAACCGTCATCGGTCCGGCAGGGGCTGGACGGGATTCAAGGTTTACTAAAGCGCCATCGACTGCCTCATCTACATAACGATTGATGAGCTCTGCATCAAAGTACAAATAGTCATGACGAGCACCACCACCAGATGAGCCGGATTCGCGACGCCCATTTTGTTCTGCAATCACATGGACAGAAACGCGTACCAGCGGTCGAATATCTGCTGCCAGTAGACCATCAGCTCTGGCTACCAAGACAACGTCAAATTCGCCTGCTAAGCTCGCCATCACTTGAATGATGCGAGGGTCACGGGCTTTTGCGCGGCGTTCGATGCTTTCGAGTAAAGCAATTTTTTCTTTTGGCTGCAAAGAATCTAGTGGATTGATATCGGAGTACAGCTTATTGGATAGCGGGTTAAATAGTTTGCTGGCTAAGGCCTGTTTTCCGCCCTGAGGGCCAATGACGCGGGTCGCTTTTGCGGCCTTACTTAAGGCTTCTAAATTAATTTCATCTGAATACGCAAAAGCAGTTTTGTCGCCATAGATTGCGCGCACGCCAACGCCTTGATCAATATTAAAACTACCGGATTTAACGATGCCTTCTTCAAGGCTCCAGCTTTCGCTACGGGTATGTTGAAAATATAAATCCGCATCATCTAGTTGATGCGCAAACATATTGCCAAAAGTGCGATGTAAATCCTGCTCGGATAGTCCGGTAGGCTCAAGCAGAATGGATTTAGCTAGTTTGATTAAGTCTGCCTGCTTTTTGGCTTTGGTCCAATTAGCGGGAAATAGTGCTTCTGGTGCATTCATGTGTTTAGGCAGATCTTTCGGTAATTAAAGCTTACGATGTGCAAGTGCTGGTAACTGAGAGCGTACCTCGTTTAATTTATTTTTGCTTAATACCCCAGAGATAAACCCTGATCCTTCAGGAAGATCTGCCAATATCTCTCCCCAGGGATCGATCAGCATGCTATGACCCCAGGTGCGGCGTTGGTTTGGATGGAGGCCTCCCTGAGCGGAGGAGAGTACATAGCACTGGTTTTCGATGGCGCGAGCGCGTAACAAAATTTCCCAATGGGCTTTGCCGGTGGTGTAGGTAAATGCCGCAGGGATGATGTGGCAATCCACTGTGCCTAGCGCACGATAAAGCTCAGGAAAGCGCAAGTCATAGCAAATACTTAATCCAAAAATCCACTCTTGATCCAAGAGTCTGATCTTGAGAATGCCTGGTGTATCCCCTGCTTCAATCGTCTCCGATTCTTGATAGCGCTCAGTTTGGGTTTGAAACCCAAACAGATGAATCTTGTCGTAGCGAGCCATTTGCTTGCCAAGCGGGTCAAATACCAGAGTGGTATTAAGAACCTTATTGGGATCATCAGCCTCCAGAGGAATTGTCCCTGCTACTAAATAGATCTGATGCTCTTTTGCTAATTGCGATAGTTGGTTTTGGATTGGCCCATCCCCAAATTTTTCTCTTGCCAGCACCTTGTCTTTATCTTTTAAGCCCATCAGGCAAAAATACTCTGGCAGAACGATGACTTTAGCGCCATCGTTTGCAGCGGCTTGAATTAATTGTCCTGCGGTATCGAGGTTCTCCTGAACGCTAGGAGTAGAGATCATCTGAATGGAGGCAATCTTAAGTTCCGCTGTGCTGGCAGGTATGCTCATAAGAAATTAGCTGGGTGTTTTACTGGTGTTATTTGAATCGGGCTTGGTTTGCTCTTTGAGTAAATCTTTGCTTCGAATAGTATCCAGGGTTTTAGAGTCAATCGGTTGCCCTTTTTGATCGAGCGGAATGACCTCGGGATTCTCCCAAGATCCTTGCACCAGGTAATCTGACTGCAGGCTACGGTTAATTTGATTGCTGATGAGATATTGGCCTACAAGGGCGCCCAAACCAACGATGGGGTTGATGGCAAAAGCAGCGAGTGAACCCGCAGTGGCATCGATCGTTGGGAAAATAGTGATGCGAAGATCTTGGGTTTGTTTAGGCAAATTAATTTGACCGCTCATTGCAACCCTAGCTTGATCTAGGTTCATATTGAACTGCTTGGTTTGGGCAACTCCGCTCGTAATATCAAATGACGCATTGATTGCGTTAAAAGGGGTGCCTTTGGTCACAATATTGCCTAAGCTTCCTTGCAGATCAAGAGTGGCAAATCTAAACAAGCTTTGCAAGCTGAGAACATCCAGAATCTTGGCGCCGCTGGTGTTAACTTCCAATAGACGACCCTTAACAAGACTCAGATTTACTTTGCCATTGAGCGTGTCATATTTTGGGGCAAAGGGAGATCCATCCCACTCGACGTTTGCAGTTAGCTTTCCCTGCCCGCCCTCAACCGACTTTTGTGGGCTCCAATGGGCAATGATGTGGCCAGCATCTTTAATGTCCATGTCAATATTGATCGTGCTGTGGTCCACTGTGTTTTTGCTACCGCCAGCCCATTGACCATTAATCGCTGTGGTGCCTTGGGGGTTGGTAGTTTGGAGTGACTCAATCTTGAGAACGTTATCCTCCGTTTTGGTTTTGATTTTCAGTTGACCAAGCTGCGCTTTTGAAAATGAGAAATCATCTACCGTTAAATCCAGGCTTGGGATGGAATTGAGGTTTAACGTGGTTTTGCTTATCGGAGTCGTACTAGCCCCAGGGGTGGTGGCAATATCCGGAACCTTCAGCTTCGAGAGACGGCCAGAGATTAAGCCGCTCGTTTGGGATTGAGTGGGCTCTTGAAGTTGAATTTGTCCAGCAGCTTGCTGCGATGACAAACGCATGTCCCACCCATTCTTCCTATTGGTAGCAGACAGATTGATATCCTGCCAGACACGCTCAAAGGCCGTTAATTTTTTAACTTGAGCACTGATTTGAATGTTGCCCAAATCTTTCTCAACTTCTTTCATGCGGTCTGATTTTTGGCTGCCGATGAAATCAAGCCAAGCATCAAGATTCAATTCATTGCTAACCAGGCTAAAGCTAAAGCCTGGCTGAGTGCTATTGGGAGTAGTTCCAACCCCAAATCCAAAGCGCAAAATATCATCGTTTCCAAGCGCGCCTTGTAGGGAGTACAACTCCCCAATTTTTCCACTCCAAGTAAGGCGATTGGGATTGGATTTGTTGTTTGGAAAAGATTTGAGATTAAATTGACCAGTCAATTGAGTGCCCATGAGTTTCTTGGCGGGCGCTGGGGCAGCACTGGATAAATGCATTAAATCTAATTTCAGGTTTAAGTCGCTACCCAATTTATTAAAGGCGATATTGCCATCATATTTAACCGAGCCATTCATTCCATTGAGAATGCGGCTTACTTTGGAGTTAGAGGCGCCGTCAAAATATTGTTTTAGAAAGTTCGCCTGAACATCGCCAACGATATTAAAGTTTTGATGAGCGCCTTCTTGGTTGGCGCTAGTCACTTTAATTGAGCCACCCAAGAAGTTTGCTGAGACATTTTCAAATTCTGGATTGGTTTCGGTAATCCGGATGTTGCCTTTGAGATTTTCAAATGGTGGGAGGCTGGCCCATTCTGCTTTGTTACCTGGTAGCGTAAGGCGAATATCAACATTGGTATCGGCTGAACCAGAGAGGGGCACCTTGAGCCCAAGCGTCATATCGACAGGGCCACTGACACGCAGTTGACGCTCCAGTTTTCCTTGAATTTTTCCTGAAGGCGAGGCGTAAAAGTACTCCATCATTTGCTCTGCCTGACCTTGGGCTTTGCCATTCACAGAGAGGGTTAGTTGGTTTGCGCTGACATTGGGTATTTCAGCGTGGAAGCTAGTGAGTGCAACCTGCTTGTAACTAGCATCAGTGATGTCTACTGTAAAGCTCGCATTGTTCATAGCGACAGCGCCATTTACACCTGTAAAGGTAGACCAAGTTCCCTGGTTGGCGGGCAATATTGGTACGGGACTAAAGGAGGCCCCGCGCACAGGCAGGTTAAGAGTGAATTCACCCTGGCCTGGTTTGGGAAACGGCACTTGATTGGGGTCGCCTTTAACGTGTAGCTGACCGTTCTGAATGGTTCCCGCTTCAAATGCCTTGCTGAGATAAACACGAGCATCCTTACCCATGCCGACTGGTAAATAACGATAGGCAGTTTTAAGTTTGGCTTGGTCAAACGTCATGTCAAGCGCCATGAAGTCGGCTTCATTTATATCGCCGATGATGTACTTCAAACTCAAGTTTGTAGTGATTTCAGGATTGCTTAAGGCTAACTTCTTGGTGCTAATGACCCATTTACCACCTTGCTTTACCCAGCTAATTTGCCCATTTGCGCGATCAAGTTGGATCTTTGGATCCTCTAAAAATTCATGAATCTCAAGACCGAGGTTGTTGGCGTTAAGAGAAAAGCTACCTTCATTCTGACTGCTGGACACGTATCCAGAAAGATTGCTTACGGAGGGCATACTTTTGTTGATACCAACAAAGCTCAAATTGATTAACTTGGCGCTGACATTAAAGTCGAGCTTATTAGACTTAAACCAGCCTCCTGGAATCTTCAGGGCAGATAAGGGGGATTTACTCTCTGACCAATGAATATCCAAATCTTCTAGTTCACCTTGAGCTTGTGAGGCCTTAATCCATTGATGGACTTTTTTAGAGAGCGGAAGATTGAGGGCAAACAGGGCCACATCATCTACTGAAATTTTTGGTGAAGAGAAGCCAAATTCTTTAATCTCTCCATCTGCTCCTGGAGGACGCCAACGGAATGTCATCGGGCTTAAGTTTTCTAGCGGGGCAGATTTGGGGCTATCCATATCGCGCCAGGCAAATGTTTTGGTCGTGATTGCAATTAAGCCATCATTCGTTTCTTGGCTTAAATTGGCCTCGAGACGACCCAATGCAATTGCATCTTCAGCTTTGCTAGTTTGAACAACGAGATTATCTGCAGCAATAAAAAACTCACCGCCATCTGGCTGAGCATTGTCAATCTTCAGCTTGCCATGAGAGCTCAGCACTCCTTCGAGTGTGTTGATATTGAGATCAAATTCTCTTGCAATCAACTTGAGGTCTAAGTCGTGCAGATTCCAGGAGAGCGTACCGATCCAGTCGCGCCAATTACCAGCTTGGCCACCAAGGTGGGGTACAAAATTGACTTGAATTTCGGTGGGGCCCTTCGTCCATGGGGTAATAGCGGTCAACGATCCCTCATGACGACGAAGGCCGCTATCAAGAGAGAGGCGCAGAATTTCAATGGAGGTCAGCGGTTTTTTATTGAGCTGATCATCCCAAAAAAATGTCACATCTTTAGCGTCAATGGAGTTTTGTGCGAAGAGCCAGTTTTCTGCAGAAAAGTCATTGGTATCACCATCGATCGAGACCCCCGCAATTGTGATGACCCCTTTTGTGTTTCGTTGAGCATATATTTGAGCGCCCTCAAAATGGATCTCATAAAAATATGGTGCCAGATGGTAGAAAGATTTCCAGCTTAATTCACCAAAAATCTTATTGACGACTAGTAGCGGCTTAGATTTTTCATTGCTATTAAAGCGCAAGCCGTCAATTTCGAATGCGGGTCGCATTCCCGTCCAGGAAACTTTGAGTTCATCGATGGAAACATTTGCGCCAATACGGGCGCTAATCAGTTTTTCAACAGAGGCTTTGGATTTTTCGAGCTGGGGCCAAACTACATAACGAATACCTAGGTGGCCAATCAAAAAAAGGACCGCCACTACTCCGCTTAATATCAAGGTGCGTTTGCGCCAAGCCCTACTCGAACCTGGAGGACGTTTTGCAAATACGCTCTTGAGGCGAGGCGGAATGATTTTTTGCAGCATGAGCGCTATTATCCGTCACCCTTACCCTGCTCGCCAAGCTTCTGGGGGTGAATATGGGGTGGGTATTAAGATGGGGGTATGGATGATTTTTCTAGGCAAATGGAGTTCTTAGGGCGCCACTCTAATTACGCTAGACGTTGGCTGCAAGCCAAGCCGGAATGGCTTGAGTGGCTGAGATCCTGTGGGCAGCAAAAAATCGACTTGCCTGCTATCCGGGCCTTGCTAGAGCTTGATAAAAAAATTGAGGCAGACGGCAACCAAGATGAGGCCGAATTTATGGCCGCCTTGAGGCTTGCACGGCAACGTTTGATGCTCTGGATTGCCTTTCGCGATCTCAACGGAATGGCAAGCCTAGAAGAGGTCACCCATAGCTTGAGTCATTTTGCTCAGTTGGCAGTGGCCAAGGCGATCGCATTTATTCGCTCTGATTTGCAAAACCGGTTTGGCTTGCCATGGAGCAGCTCTACTAACACTGAAATGCCGCTCATGGTTGTCGGTATGGGTAAGTTGGGTGGTCTGGAGTTAAATCTGTCTTCGGATATTGATTTGATATTTTTGTATGAGCACGAAGGTGAGACGCGGGGTGGCCCTAAAACGCTCTCCAATCATGAGTGGTTTACGCGCATGGGGCAGCGTCTCATACGATGCTTATCCGAGCATGATGCCAATGGTTTCGTATTTCGCGTAGATATGCGTTTGCGACCCAATGGAGACTCTGGGCCTTTGGTTTGTAGCTTAGACATGTTGGAAGAGTATTTGGTGGTGCAGGGTAGGGAGTGGGAGCGCTACGCTTGGATTAAGGGTAGATTAATTGCACCACTACCTGGCTCAGCAGATTATGAACATTGTGAGAAAGCGCTTGAACAATTAATTCGCCCATTTGTTTATCGTCGCCATTTAGATTACGGGGTGATTGCCTCTATTCGGGATTTGCATGCTCAGATTCAGCGAGAGGCTGAAAAGCGTTCCTCGCAACATCAGGGCCGTTCGCATGACATCAAGCTAGGGCGTGGAGGTATTCGGGAGATTGAGTTCTTGGCGCAAATGTTTCAACTGATGCGCGGAGGCACAGATCCCCGATTCAGAACGAAGCCTACTCTACAGGTCCTCGGTTTAATGAAGCAGCGTGGAATTTTGCCTGCGGCACAAATTGATTCGTTAGATGAAGCCTATATTTTTTTGAGGCGCCTAGAGCATCGTATTCAAGCCTGGGATGATCAGCAGACGCACTACCTGCCGGAGGATGTTGAAGCCCGCGTACGACTTGCTGAGTCGATGGGCTTTCCAGATGTAAAGGCTTTTCTGGAGAAGTTGGGCTCACATCAAAATCATGTAGCGCAGTTATTTGAAAAAGCATTTCTCTTGGATGATCAAGAGCGTCTTGAGCTTGCCCCTATCGCAGAGGATTGGGGTCCTGATCCGCAGATATTCCCGCAGTCCCTCATTCGCTGGCAAACCTGGGCACAAAGTCCTAAGGCAAAACAGTTGCCAGAAAAAAGTAGTCTAATTTTGAATAATTTAATGCGCAATGCCGCAGGTATTTTGTCAGAAGAGGGTGATGCGAGTGAGGCTGATAAAACACTTTTACGCTTCTTTGATCTATTGGAGTCGATCGCACGTCGCAGCGCATATCTATCGATCCTGGCGGAATACCCCAAGGCCTTATTTAATGTGTTGGCCTTACTAAGAGCTTCTCAATGGGGTGCGCAATACCTGGCCTTGCACCCTCACTTATTAGATTATTTATTGAACTCGCGCACCGAGCGCACATTAATTGAACAGCCTGAAGGGTACTGGCGTGAAGTGAAGGCTAATCTGAATGTGCGCTTAGATGATGTCATGTCTGAAGGGGATGGTTCTGAGCAGGCAATGGATATTTTGCGTGTTACTCACCATACCGAAACCTTCATTACGCTCTTGGCTGATTTGGGAATCGGGTTAGAAGATGCCTTGTCGGTAGAAAAGGTAAGCGACCATTTATCTGCGTTAGCTGATCTAATCTTGCAGACAACATTTGAGCGGGTTTGGCCTGGCATCGCGCAGAAATACGGACTTCCCAAGGATGCGGTAGCTCCATTCGCAGTCATCGCCTATGGCAAGTTAGGCGGCAAAGAATTGGGCTACGCATCTGATTTGGATTTGGTATTTCTATATCAGGCGCCTGAAAATGATTACGCAGCGCAGGAAATTTATGCCTTATTGGCCAAGCGCATGATTAATTGGTTAACCGCATTTACCTCTACTGGCAGTCTATTTGAGATTGATACTCGCCTGCGCCCCAATGGATCAGCTGGTTTTTTGGTCACCAATGCTGACGCTTTTAAAAAGTATCAGTTACGCGAAGGCGATAACGCTGCTTGGGTTTGGGAGCATCAGGCTTTAACGCGCGCCCGTTTTTGTGCGGGAAGTCCATCGGTCGGCAAAGAGTTTGATGCAGTTCGCTCAGAGGTATTGAGTCAGCAGCGCAATATCGAAACCTTACGCTTAGAAATTTTAGAGATGCGTCGCAAGGTTCATGATGGTCATCCCAATCTCAATGAAGGTTTTGATTTAAAGCATGATGCGGGTGGTATGGTGGATATTGAATTTCTAGTCCAATTTTTAGTCTTAGCCTATGCGCATCAATTCCCCCAATTAATTGGTAATCTCGGCAACATCGCTCTACTGCGAATTGCAGGCGAAGTGGGACTGATTAGGGTTCAGGATGCTCAGAAGCTTGCTGATGCTTATCGACTTTTACGGGCGCGACAACATCGTCTGCGTTTAGATGGCGCTGAAAAAACGCGCGTTCATCTCGAGGGTGAGTTAGAGCTTGAGGCCGCTCGAAGTGCCGTTATTTTAGTTTGGCAAGAAATCTTTCAAGCCCCATCGAGTCTTTAAGAGCGAGCAGACTTACTGTTGTTCCAGAAGTTCACGTGCATGTCGACGCGTAGTGTCGGTGATAGTGGCGCCACCGAGCATGCGGGCAACTTCCTCTACACGCTCTGTGCGTCCCAGAGCTTGTACTTGAGAGACCGTCTTTTCTGCGCTTTGGGATTTGCTGACCTTGAGGTGATGATTGCCTTGTGCGGCAACTTGCGGCAAATGGGTTACACAGAGAATTTGATGGGATTGACCTAGTTGATGTAATAGCTTGCCAACAGTCTCGGCTACGGCACCACCAATACCTGCATCCACTTCATCAAATATCAAAGTTGGCGTAAAGGAGGCTTTGCTGGTGATCACGCTAATCGCTAGGCTAATGCGCGCAAGCTCTCCGCCAGAGGCAACTTTTGCAAGAGAGCGTGGTGTACTACCGGCATGACCAGCAACTAAAAATTCGACTTGTTCAAGGCCGTGCGATCCGCCTTCTGCTAGAGGAACGAGGGCAATTTCAAGGCGACCCCCAGCCATGGATAAATCTTGCATCGCATCAGTGACTAGTTTGCCCAGATCAGCCGCAGCTTTACTGCGCTTATGCGTCAGTTGCTTGGCGAGTTTGAGATAGGCAGCTTCTTCCCCTTTTACTTTTTCTCGCAGGGCCTCAATATTTTGCGAGGCAGTCAAAGCCTCTAAACGCTCAGCGGTATCAGTCAAGAGTTTCGGAAGCGCATCAGTTTCAGCGCGATATTTTCTGGAAGCGCTATGGAGCGCTTGCATGCGCTCCTCTACCTGTGCCAGACGCGCAGGGTCTAAATCGATTTTTTGAAGGTAACGATTGAGACCATGAATGGCTTCGTCTAACTGGATCTGAGCGCTCTCAAGAGATTCGCTGATGCTGCTTAAGGCCGGATCATGCTCGGCTAAGGCGCCAATGCTGCCGCAGACTTTAGATAGGGTGGACTCCAAAGAGTTGTCGGCGTCACTCAAGATCTCAATGGCTTCTTGGCAGCCGCCAATCAATTTAGCGCCGTTAGCTAATCTTGCATGCTCACCTTGAATGTGAGCCCATTCACCCTCTTGCGGGGAGAGCTCAGTCAACTCTTCAAATTGCCATTGCAGACGCTCTCGCTCTCGCTCAATATCCTGGCCGGCATTTTCTGCTTGTTCTAAGCGACGACGAGAATCGTTCAGGGTCTTAAAGTGCGAGGCAACATCGGCTGCCAAGGGTAGAAGTCCTGCATGGCGATCGAGTAGCTCACGTTGCGCACCGCCTTTAAGAAGCAGCTGGTGGGCGTGCTGCCCATGAATATCGACTAGCTGGTCACCTGCTTCTCGCAACTGGGCAAGCGTTGCAACACTACCGTTAATAAAGGCTCGGCTGCGACCGTTGCTTTCGATAGTTCTTTTAAGTAGTAGACTTTTGCCATCATCTTCGGCTGGAAATCCCTGGGCATCTAGCCAGTGACCAAAAGAGATGGTTAGCTCATCATCAATCCGAAAGAGCGCAGAAATTTCTGCTCGAGTACTTCCTTCACGAATCTGGCTGCTATCAGCGCGCTCACCAAGCACTAAGCCCAATGCATCAAGCAGTATGGATTTGCCGGCACCAGTCTCGCCAGTGAGAACGGTAAAGCCGCTAGCAAAATCGAGCTCAAGCTGATCAACAATGACAAAGTCACGAAGGGAGATAGTTTGAAGCATGTATTAGCGTAGCAAAGAACTCGACATCAAAATGTCGATGGATATTCATTCCAATGCAACTTCTCACGCAAAGTTTTGTAGTCGCTGTGATTGTTGGGGTGGAGCAGGGCAATCGTTTTATCAGATTGACGTACTTCAATTTTGTCACCAGCTTGCAAATCGGTTTGAGATTGCATATCAAAATTGACGATCACTTCAAGTCCATTGACCACTTCGATCACTGTGACGCTGTCTTGAGGCAAGACAATCGGGCGGTTAGAAAGTGAGTGCGGTGCGATGGGCACCAGCAAAATACCAGCAACATGGGGATGTAAGATCGGGCCACCAGCGGATAGTGCATAGGCGGTTGATCCTGTCGGTGTCGACACAATCAAACCATCAGAGCGCTGGTTGTACATGAAAGATCCATTCACATGGAC
Organism: Polynucleobacter sp. UK-Kesae-W10; assembly: GCF_018881575.1. Classification (GTDB taxonomy): domain Bacteria; phylum Pseudomonadota; class Gammaproteobacteria; order Burkholderiales; family Burkholderiaceae; genus Polynucleobacter. The sequence goes on from NZ_JACVQB010000006.1 coordinate 42,937, forward strand.
CGCAAGTTCAACCATTCCAGAAATCCCAGAGCGGTTCACTACAACATCATTGAGTGCCAAGGCGCGATTAATGACTTTGCCATCACGCAGAACAACTGCATCGAGCAGTGTGCGGGTATCGGCTTCGTACTCACCGGCAATAATTTTTGCTAGGGTTGCTTGCACTGACTGAATGGGAATATCCGTCATGTAGCCTAGACGACCCATATTGATACCCACTAGTGGCACATTGCTGCCTGCAAGTTGGCGACCAATTCCTAGCATCGTGCCGTCGCCACCTAAAACCACGACTAGGTCAATAGCGCCTGCAAAGTCATCGGCGGTTTTGGTGGGGTAGTCGGTCAACTGAAAGTGATTGGCAGTTTCAGCCTCAATAAATACCTCGCAACCTAGTCCTGAAACCAGCTTGGCGAGATCTTTTAGGTGCTCGACAATGCCATCGGCATGGAATTTGCCGACGAGCGCCACCCGGCTAAAGGTCTTCTTGGAAGAATTTGGGGATGGGCTTAACATATGACGATTAAACCATAGGCATAAAATCCCTTCCACCATGGATGAACGTTCCCGCGCCTTACTTAAAACTCTCATCGAGCGCTATATCGAGGAGGGCCAGCCTATTGGCTCGCGCACCCTTTCGCGTTTCTCAGGTCTAGACCTCTCTGCAGCCACGATCCGTAATGTCATGGCCGACTTGGAGGATATGGGTTTGGTGACTAGTCCACACACCTCTGCGGGGCGAATTCCGACTCCCAGGGGCTATCGCTTGTTTGTCGATACGATGGTGACTGTGCGCCCGCTTGAGGAGATGGCTGCCCGGGAGGTCGAAAAAGGCTTGCTTCCAGACTCGCCACAGCGCGTTTTGAACTCCGCGGCGCAGATTTTGTCGAATTTGACCCATTTTGCCGGTGTGGTGATGACTCCCAAGCGTGCCCAGGTGTTTAAGCACATTGAGTTCTTGCGCCTTGGGGAGGGAAAGATTTTGCTCATTATGGTGACCCCGGAGGGGGATGTGCAGAACCGAATTTTGCCTACTACACAAGATTACACCCCAAGTCAGCTCATCGAGGCAGGCAATTTTATTAATACTCAATTTGCTGGAAAAAGTTTCGAGCAAGTGCGCCAGCACCTGAAGTCTGATTTAGATAATTTGCGTAGCGATATTTCTGGTTTGATGGCGCTTGCATTGCAAAGTGGCGTCGCCGATTACGACTTGAGTGGTGGCGATATGGTGCTATCAGGTGAACGTCGTTTATTGAATGTAGGCGACTTAAGTTCTAATCTTGATAAGTTACGCAAGATGTTTGACATGCTTGAGCAAAAATCTGTTCTCATGCAACTGCTAGATGTCTCGAGTCATGCTGATGGCATTCAAATTTTTATCGGCGGTGAAAGTGATTTATTGCCGTACGAAGATTTAGCAGTCATTAGTGCCCCATACAGTGTGGATGGGCAAATTGTGGGCACCTTGGGCGTGATAGGCCCAACCCGTATGGCTTATGACCGGGTGATCCCGATTGTCGACATTACTTCCAAGTTATTGTCTGGCGCCTTGAGTTCTTAAGCGAACACTTCTATTTATATATCTAACGAGACTGATTACCTTGAATCAAAACCCCCACTTACGCGCCTCTAAAACTGCGGTTCTTCTATTGAACTTGGGTACGCCTTCTGCGCCAACACCTAAAGCAGTGCGAGCCTATTTAAAAGAGTTTTTGTCTGATCCACGTGTAGTGGAGATTCCGCGGGTGGTTTGGTGGTGCATTTTGAATGGCATCATCTTGCCAATTCGCAGTAGTGCATCTGCTAAAAAATATGCATCCATCTGGCTGCCACAATTAGGCTCGCCTTTAATGCACTACTCACGTCTACAGGCAAAAGAGCTGGGAGAAAAGTTTGCCAATGATGGTCATGCCGTATTGGTAGATTTAGCCATGCGATATGGCAAGCCATCCACCCAAGAAGTCCTGGAAGGCTTAAAAGCAGAGGGCATGGAGCGCTTACTGGTTCTGCCTTTGTATCCACAATACTCTGCCACCACGACCGCCTCTAGTTTTGACGAAGTCTTTCGGGTGCTCAGTACTTGGCGCGATCAACCGGAGTTACGTTTAGTAAAACACTATCACGACAATGTAGCCTACATCGCTGCTCTGCGCGATCAAGTGCTCAACAGTTGGGAGCAAAGCGGGCGTCCTGATTTTGTAAGGGGCGATAAATTTGTGATGTCTTTTCATGGCTTACCTAAGCGCAATTTAATGAAAGGTGACCCCTACCATTGCGAATGTTTGAAAACGGGCCGATTACTTGGCGAATCGTTAGGTTTAGTACCAGGACAATATATTGTGACTTTCCAATCTCGCTTTGGTAAGGCGGAATGGTTGAAGCCCTACACCGCGCCAACTATTGAAAAGTTAGCCAAAGAGGGTTGTCAACGGCTAGATATCTTTTGCCCTGGCTTTCCTGCTGACTGTCTTGAAACCTTGGAAGAGATTGCGATGGAAGCAAGAGAAGACTTCTTGAAGTATGGTGGAAAAGACTACCGCTATATTCCTTGCTTAAACAGCAACCCTAAGTGGATAGAGGCTTTGGGCGATATTGCCTACCAGCATCTCTCGGGCTGGCCTTTGAGTACAGAATCATCCCAAGAGCTCGCTTTACGGAATGAGCGTGCTGAAAAAACCAAGGACTCATTAGCCAACAAGCCTTGAAATTGAATAAACTGACACCATATAGAAAAGCAATAGCCCTCATTACATAAAAGTGAATTCGCGTCCATGACACAAGAAAATCAAAACCCAAACCCTGAGCAAGAAAATCCAGCCGTAGAATCTGCAGCCCAAGCGTCAGCGGAAACTCCTGCGGTAAAAACACCCGAAGAGGAAATTGCTGAGTTAAATCAGAAGGTGTCTGATTTGCAAGACAACTTCTTGCGCGCTAAGGCCGAGGGTGAAAATATTCGTCGCCGTGCTGTGGAAGATATTGCTAAGGCACATAAATTTGCGATTGAAAGTTTTGCAGAGCATTTGGTTCCGGTGACCGATAGCCTCTATGCAGCATTAGGTACGGATGCGGGCGATGCTAAGGCATTTAAAGAGGGCCTCGAAATCACTCTCAAGCAGCTCTTATCCGCCTTTGAAAAAGGCCGTATGACTGAAATCAATCCGGCAGTTGGCGATAAGTTCGACCCCCATCACCACCAGGCGATTGCCTCGGTACCCTCAGAGCAAGAGCCCAATACCGTAGTTTCTGTCCTACAAAGAGGCTATACCGTGGCAGATCGAGTTCTCAGACCTGCTTTGGTGACCGTCAGCGCCCCCAAATAAGCCCAAAAACCAGGGTAAAACCCTGAAAAACGCATAAAAAAGGCAGATTTCTGCCTTTTTTGCTATTTCGCCCCTTGAATTCTGCTTTTTAGACCCCAATTAATGGGTATTGGAATATTCACGGTAATTCGACGAATTACTTAAAACAACCTAGAAGTACAACAAAGTAACTTAATTTTTTGGAGCCATTATGGGAAAGATTATCGGTATCGACTTAGGAACCACGAATTCATGCGTTTCAGTCGTAGAAAACAATGCACCTAAAGTTGTCGAGAATGCAGAAGGCGCTCGTACAACTCCATCCATCATTGCTTATGTCGAGGATGGAGAAGTATTGGTTGGCGCACCTGCTAAGCGTCAGTCAGTAACTAATCCTAAAAACACCATCTACGCAGTGAAGCGTTTGATGGGTCGTAAATTTACTGATCCTGAAGTGCAAAAAGATATCGGTTTGATGCCTTATGCCATTATTCAAGCGGACAATGGTGATGCTTGGGTTGAGGCACGTGACAAGAAAATGGCGCCACAACAAGTGTCAGCTGAAATCTTGCGCAAGATGAAAAAGACTGCTGAGGACTATCTTGGCGAAGAAGTAACAGAAGCAGTGATTACTGTTCCGGCTTACTTTAACGATAGTCAACGTCAAGCTACTAAAGATGCTGGCCGTATTGCGGGCTTGGATGTAAAGCGCATCATTAACGAACCAACCGCTGCTGCTTTGGCGTTCGGCCTGGACAAGCAAGACAAGGTGGATCGCAAGATCGCTGTATATGACTTGGGTGGCGGTACATTTGACGTATCCATCATTGAGATTGCAAACGTTGACGGTGAGAAGCAGTTTGAAGTGCTGTCAACCAACGGCGACACTTTCTTGGGTGGTGAAGACTTTGACCAACGCATCATTGACTGGATCATTGCTGAGTTTAAGAAAGAGCAAGGCGTTGATTTGAGCAAGGACGTATTGGCATTACAGCGCTTGAAAGATGCTGCTGAAAAAGCCAAGATCGAATTGTCATCTGCACAGCAAACGGAAATCAACTTGCCATACGTGACAGCGGATGCTAGTGGTCCTAAGCATTTGAACTTGAAGTTAACTCGCGCCAAGCTGGAGTCATTGGTTGAGGAATTGATCAACCGTACAGCAGGCCCCTGCTTAACTGCAATTAAAGATGCTGGCGTCAATGTTGCGGATATCGACGACGTGATTTTGGTCGGCGGTCAAACCCGTATGCCTGCGGTTCAGGACAAGGTAAAAGAAATCTTTGGTAAAGAGCCACGCAAAGACGTTAACCCAGATGAGGCAGTTGCTGTTGGCGCTGCAATTCAAGGTTCCGTATTGTCTGGTGATCGTAAAGACGTATTGCTCTTGGACGTAACCCCATTGTCATTGGGTATCGAGACTCTTGGCGGCGTGATGACCAAGATGATTCCCAAGAACACTACCATCCCTACCAAGCATTCACAGGTTTACTCCACAGCGGAAGATAACCAGCCTGCGGTAACAATCAAGTGCTACCAAGGTGAGCGCGAGATGGCTGCTGCAAACAAGCTACTGGGTGAATTTAACCTCGAAGGCATTGCACCTGCACAACGCGGTATGCCACAAATTGAGGTGACTTTTGATATCGATGCCAACGGTATTTTGCATGTAACAGCAAAAGACAAAACCACTGGTAAAGAAAACAAGATCACCATCAAGGCGAACTCTGGCTTGACTGAAGAAGAAATTCAACGCATGGTCAAAGATGCTGAAGCCAATGCGGCTGAAGATAAGAAAGCCTTGGAGTTGGTAACTGCGCGTAATACTGCAGATGCCTTGGCTCACTCTACCAAGAAAGCCTTAGAAGAGCACGGCGCTAGCTTAGAGGCTTCTGAAAAAGAAGCGATTGAAGCGGCCTTGAAAGACTTGGACGAAGCGATCAAAGGTAGCGATAAAGAGGCAATCGAAGCTAAAACTGAAGCATTGGGTAAAGCAAGTCAGAAGCTGGGCGAAAAAGTCATGGCTGCTGAACAAGCTAAGGCTGGTGGCGCTGCCGCTGGTGCCGCTCCTGGTGGCGCAGCTCCAGGCGCCGCTCCCGATGCCGATGTTGTTGACGCTGACTTTAAAGAGGTTGATGACAAGAAGTAATTCTGAAATCAGACATTCATTAACGTAGTTTTGATGTTTTTAAATAACAAGTCGGCCTCGTGCCGACTTGTGTCATTCAGGTTGTTGAGAGGAATAGGCCGTGCCTAAAAGTAAACGCGATTTTTATGAAGTGCTTGGTGTAGCAAAAGGTGCCAGTGATGATGAGTTGAAAAAGGCTTATCGCAAGATGGCGATGAAACATCATCCAGATCGCAATCCCGATAGCAAAACGGCTGAAGCCCAATTTAAAGAAGTCAAAGAGGCTTATGAAACCTTAACCGATCCTCATAAGCGCGCAGCGTATGACCAATATGGTCACGCGGGTGTTGACCCATCTATGGGTGGCGGATTTGGCGGGGGTGGTTTTGGCGGCGGCGGATTCGCAGACGCGTTTGGCGATATCTTTGGCGATATTTTTGGCCAAGGCGGAGGGCGTCAATCTGGCCCTCAAGTCTATAAGGGTGCTGATTTACGCTACAACATGGACATCACGCTTGAACAAGCGGCCGAAGGGTACACGACACAAATTCGGGTGCCAAGCTGGAGCAACTGCAAACCTTGTCATGGCACTGGCGCAGAGCCCGGATCTAAAGCCGAAACCTGTACTACTTGTAATGGGCACGGTCAGGTACGTGTGCAGCAAGGTTTCTTCTCCATGCAACAAACTTGCCCCAAGTGCCGTGGCACTGGCGAATACATTCCTAAGCCTTGCAAAACTTGTCATGGCAGCGGCAAGCACAAAGAACAAAAAACGCTTGAGATCAAAATCCCTGCGGGCATTGATGATGGCATGCGAGTTCGTTCAGTGGGCAATGGCGAGCCAGGCATTAATGGCGGACCATCGGGTGATCTCTATGTAGAAGTGCGTGTGAAGCCGCACAAAGTATTTGAACGGGATGGTAGTGACTTGCATGTGCAAATGCCTATCTCCTTCGCAACGGCAACCATTGGCGGGGAAATTGAAGTACCGACTTTATCGGGTCGTGTTGAGTTCCCAATTCCAGAGGGAACTCAGACTGGCAAAACCTTCCGTTTACGGAATAAGGGGATTAAGGGCTTGCGCTCCACTTTAGTGGGCGATCTTTTTGTGCACGTTCTGGTCGAAACGCCAATCAAACTCACAGATGAGCAGAAAAAATTACTGCAAAAGTTTGATGACAGTCTGAAATCTGGTGGCGATAAACATAGCCCGCAGCAAAAGGGCTGGTTTGATGGGGTAAAGAGCTTTTTTAGTTAATTAGCCTGCAAAGCCGTGCTCAGGTCCGGGGAATTTTCCGGATTTCACCTCGCGCACATAGGCTTTAATGGCTGCCTCAATCGATTGGTGGCCATCCATAAAGTTCTTCACGAACTTGGGTGGCTTGCCAGGGCTGATGCCTAACATATCCTGTAGAACCAATACTTGACCCGAGCAATCTGGGCCCGCACCAATTCCAATCGTAGGGATGTGCAGTTCATTAGTAATCTTTTCTCCAAGAGAAGAGGGGATTGCCTCGAGAACGACCATTTGCGCGCCCGCCTCTTGACAGGCAATTGCTTGCTCCAACATATGGGTAGCGGCATCCTTTGATTTGCCTTGCACTTTGTAGCCACCCAATACGTGTACTGACTGTGGCAGTAGGCCCAGATGCGCGCAGACGGGAACGCTACGCTCAACTAAATAGCGAATGATGTCCACTTGCCAATCGCCGCCTTCCAGCTTCACCATATCAGCGCCAGCACGCATTAAAGTTGCTGCGGAGTCTAAGGCTTGTACAGGATCGCCATAACTGGCAAATGGTAAATCCGCGATTAAGAAAGCATGGGTATTTGCGCGTGCCACACACTCGGTGTGATAGGCCATCTGCTCAACAGTGACTGGAGTAGTGCTAGATTGGCCTTGAATCACATTGCCCAGGGAATCACCGATCAAAATCGTTTCGACGCCACTGCGATTGAGCAAAGCGGCCATCGTCGAATCGTATGCGGTGAGCATCGAAATTTTTTCACCCTCAGCGCGCATGGCGAGGAGCTTCGTAATTGTGATTGGCTTGTCGCCCTGTAAGTAACCCATGGCGAGAGTTTAATGAATTAATGTGCCGTTTGGCTATAAACGTCTTTTTCCCCGCAATTGCAGTTACGGCAGGGGAGTTTTTCGATTCTTTGGTGGGCAACCTGCGGTAAATACGCCTTTAGCTCGCCCCAATTGGGTAGGAATAAGTCAGGCGCAATTTCTAGTAGCGGTAAGAGCACAAAAGAGCGCTCAATAATTTTGGGGTGAGGCAGGATGAGTTGAGTTTCGCTTTGGGTAACACCCTCAAACGATAGGATATCGAGATCTAAGGTGCGAGGGGCGTTGGCATAAGGGCGCTCTCTACCAAACTCTTGCTCAATGGCTTGGCATACATGAAGTAGGCCGTAGGGACTGAGTTGCGTATCAATTTCAATGACGGCATTAATGTAGTCGCCGCCAGTAGCTTCAACGGGCGCGCTTTGATAGAAGCAGCTCTTGGCCAAGATGTGTATTTCTGAACGCTGTGCCAAGCACACGATTGCGTCAGTAATGAGTTGACGTGAGTCGCCGATATTGCCGCCAAATCCGATAAAAGCTCGTGCCATACGATTCCAAACTAGAGATAAAACTACTTTACCGAAATTTCTCTAAGTCTGCTTAGCTCGGCGCACCTTCTGGGGGCAGCGCGGATTTGGGTTTCCTGCGGCGCCGGCGTTTGACTGGCGAACTTGCCGAGGAGCCAGCTTCATTCTTGGCGCTTGCCATTAATTCTTCTTGGGTTGTGGGGTCGCCAGCAATGAAGTTGGTCCACCATTCGCCCAGGGATGGGCTTACCTCCCCTGTGGCACAGCGTAGGAGCATGAAGTCATAACCCGCCCTAAAACGAGGGGATTCAATCAGGCGATATGGGTAGCGGCCAACCCTTCTTTCAAAGCGAGGTTGCATAGACCAGATTTCTCGCATATCGCTTTCAAAGCGACGTTGAATGGTCATGCCGCTACTTTGGGTGGCGATTGTATCGTCCATGGCATCTTGAAGGGCGGGGATATTAGCCATTCCTTTAGCCAGGTTAGCTTTCCAATTCTGAAGCAGGTCGGGCCATAGCAGGGTGGCAAATAAGAAGCCAGCAGAAACACTTTTGCCAGATTGAATACGCTGATCAGTATTGGCTAGGGCTAGCTTCACGAATGCATTAGCGCCTTGAGAGTGCGCGCTGTCCTCGAGGATGTGATCGAGTAAAGGCAGCAGGCCATGATGGAGGCCGGCATTCCGAAGTCCTTGAATAGCAGCCCAAGAGTAGCCTGACATTAAGAGCTTGAGGATTTCATCAAATAATCGTGCGGATGGAACGTCCTGCAGAAGCTTGCCTAATTTGGCAATAGGTGCACGCGTATCAGCATCCAAAGAAAATCCTGTCTTAGCAGCAAAACGAATTGCTCTGAGCATGCGGACCGGATCTTCGCGATAGCGTTTAGCGGGATCGCCAATCATACGCAAAGTTTTCTTTTGCATATCTGCCATGCCGCCGTGGTAATCGAGTACGGTTTCGGTGGCAGGGTCGTAATACATCGCATTGATTGTGAAATCCCGTCTAGCGGCATCCTCGCCTTGTGAGCCCCAAACGTTGTCTCGCAAAATACGACCACTTTCTGCGACATGGTCGCCAGCGTTATCCAGTAAGGCTCTGAAGGTCGATACCTCAATAATCTCGGGATGACCTTTGCCAAAAAAGGTCACGTGCACAATTTGAAAGCGGCGTCCAATAAGGCGGGCTTTGCGAAACAGTCTTTGCACTTGGTCGGGCGTTGCATTGGTTGCCACATCAAAATCTTTAGGGCTGATTCCTAAAACAAGATCGCGTACTGCGCCTCCAACAATAAATGCTTCATATCCTGCTTGCTGCAAAGTTTGCGTCACTTTGACGGCATTTTTGGAAAGTAAGTGGGGATCAATGCGATGCGATTTTTTGGGGATGCGTTTAGGTGCTCCGGAATGATTGCCATGGGTATGCTTGATCATCGGATCGCGCCGTAGGATGCGTTTGATAAATTTAGTGATCATGCAAACAGCTCAAGAATAGGCCAGTGACGTTTCTGGGCTTCAGCGCGCAGTCGATCGTCTGGATTAGTGGCAACGGGATGGCTGACTTGCTCTAACAAGGGCAGATCATTCATGGAGTCTGAGTAGAAGTAGCTGTGGGGTAATGTGCCAAAGGTGAGCTCTTGCTTAGCTAACCAGTCATGTACATTTTGGATTTTGCCTTCCCGAAAGTTGGGGATCCCTTGTACTTCACCTGTGAAGTTTTCCAGTGGGCCGCCTGCTGTGGCCGGCTCGGTAGCAATCAAATGTTCAATCCCGAAGCTTTCAACAATAGGGCGCGTCACAAAACTATTGGTAGCAGTCACCACGCAACATAAGTCACCAGCGTCTTGATGGCGTTTGACTAAATCGATTGCTTCTTGGCGCAATTGACCGTGAATGACTTCTTCCATGAATGCATCGTGCCATTCTTTTAATTGGGCGCGCGAATGTTCTGCAAGGGGTTTGAGTGCAAAACGTAAGAACTCATGAATATCAAGCTTACCGTCTTTGTAGTCTTGGTAAAAGCGTTCATTCTGTTTGGCGTAGTACTCGCTATCGACTACACCAATGCGTGCTAGAAATTGCCCCCACTCATAATCGCTATCGCAGGGCAAGAGAGTATGGTCTAAATCGAAAAGGGCTAACTGAGTCACGAATGAAGTATTGGGTAAATTATTTGGGCTGCAAAAGATCGCGCACTAACGGTAAGGTTACAGCACGTTTTGTTTCTAAAGAATAAGCATCCAAAGCGTCAATCAAAGCCATTAAATTGGGCATATCTCGATAAAAACGATTTAACAACCAAGGCAATACTTCGGGTGATAGCACTAAGCCTCTGGCTTTGGCTGCTTGCTCTAAGGCTTGTATTTTCTCATCATCGTCTAAAAGCTGGGTTTGAAAGATCAAGCCCCACCCCAGGCGGGTTCGCAGGTCTTCACGCAGCTTGAGATTGGCTGGAGCAGCGTTTCCTGCCATGAATATATACATATTCTTACTGGCTGAAATTCCATTCAGAATCCGAAATAAGGCCCCCACCAAACGCTCGTCTAAACGGTCTACGTCGTCAACAGTGATAACAGACGCTGAAGTACCTTGGGCAAGCGCAGCCATTTTTTCTTCAAGGCGTACCCAGGAAATGGGTTCGTTTGGGCCAAGGGCAAAGCATTCTAGGCCGGCATTTTCAGCAGCATTTCTGATAGCTTCTAATAAATGGCTACGACCAGAACCTTCTGGCCCCCACCAATATATCCAGCGATGATTGAGGGGATTATTTGCAAAGACAGGAGCGGGATTGAGCCAAGCTTGACTGAGCGTTTTTAAGGTCGACACCAAAGCAAGATCTTTGCCTGGCAAATAATTTTCTAGACTGGCTTTGGGAGTGTGACTAATGTCTAAAGCAAATTGTCTTGGTAGAGAAGGGATGTTCATTGAAGCAAAATTATTTCTGATACCAATCGCTTTGTGTGTACACACCCCAGAGATACTGCACAAGCACTAAGCTGACTGCGCTGATAGGTAGTGCAAGCAGTACACCAAAAAAGCCAAACAGTTTTCCAAACAACAGCAACGCAAACAGAACGGCAACAGGGTGCAAGCCAATGCGCTCGCCAACCAGACGGGGGGTAAGTACAAAGCCTTCCAGAAACTGACCTAGCCCATAGACAATCAAGACGCCAATGATTTCATGTTGTGGACCAAACTGCAGCAAGGTTGAAAGCATTGCCAAACTAAAGCCTAGCGTGATGCCAATGTAGGGAATCACAATCATTAAGGCAGTGAAGATACCTAAAGCTACGGCTCCTTTAATGCCGATGATACTCAGGCCGACGCTGTAAAAAACAGACATGATGGAAACCACAATTACCATCCCATTGAGGTATTGCGAGAGCAGACCATCGGTATGCATTGCTAAGTGATGCACTGTTTCTTGGGCGCGCTTAGGCACTGCATTTTTAATGTATTGAAAAAAGGGATTCCAATCCATTAGCAAATAAAACATCACGAACAAAATTAATACTGCATTGACAAAGCCGGTGATCACAGAGCTACCGGACATGAGTACCGTTTCAAATGTGGTGCTCATGAGCGAGTCGGCGTTATCGCTGATGTGTTCTGAAATTTTCTGTGAAGCCGTATTTTTTAAAGTGCCCCAATCCACATTCATATGGAATTCTGCCAACTTAGGCCCTAACCATGCTTGGGTATTGCTAATCCATCCTGGCAGTTGTTCTTTAATTAAGGGGATTTCTGTTTTGAGAAGCCCAATAAATAGGCTCAAGATGGCTACCACCACGCCAAGACCCAGGATTACCGTGAATGCTGCCGCAAGCGGGGCGGGAATTCGGCGTCTGCCCAGCCATAGAAAAGCAGGCCTCAGGATATAGGCTAGGATGAATGCAGCCAGAAAAGGGGTAAAAATTTCAGCCATGACGAGTAATCCTCTAGAATTCAATGATTCTACTGACCCAGCAGCATTTTTTACTAATATTCCAGCCTAGACATGACTTCATCTACTAATTCTTCCTCAAAAGGCCTTTCCTACCGTGACGCAGGCGTCGATATTGATGCCGGAGACGACTTGGTTGATCGCATTAAGCCTTTGGCGAAGAAGACGATGCGAGAGGGCGTTTTAGCCGGAATTGGTGGTTTTGGGGCACTTTTTGAGATTCCTAAGCGTTATCAAGAGCCTGTCTTGGTCTCTGGCACCGATGGTGTTGGTACAAAGCTCCGATTAGCCTTTGAGTGGAATCGTCACGAGACGATTGGCCAGGATTTGGTGGCCATGAGCGTGAATGATATTTTGGTTCAGGGTGCTGAACCACTCTTTTTCCTAGACTACTTTGCCTGTGGCAAGCTCACTGTCGATACCGCAGCTACTGTCGTAGGCGGCATTGCAAAAGGCTGTGAATTGTCTGGCTGTGCTTTGATTGGTGGTGAAACTGCGGAAATGCCTGGCATGTATCCTCCAGGTGAATATGACTTGGCCGGTTTTGCGGTGGGCGCGGTTGAAAAATCCAAAATTATTACTGGCAATAGCATTGTTCCCGGTGACGTTGTTTTGGCAATTGGCTCTAGTGGCGCGCACTCCAATGGTTATTCACTGGTACGCAAAATTATTGAGCGTGCTGGTGCAAAACCCACAGATGACCTAGGCGGTCGTTCATTAGGTGATGTGGTGATGGCCCCAACAGAAATTTATGTCAAGCCGCTACTTAAATTGATCTCTGAGATTGATGTCAAGGGTATGGCTCACATTACAGGCGGTGGCTTGGTAGACAACGTGCCACGTGTACTCCCTGAAAATACTCAAGCAGTATTGCATCGCGATAGCTGGCAAATGCCAGAGCTGTTCCGTTGGTTGCAAATGAAGGGTGGCGTTGCTGATGCAGAGATGGTCCGAGTATTTAACTGCGGTATTGGCATGGTTGTGATTGTTGCTCCAGCCCAAGCTGACGCCGCAATCAAATCATTGACTGCGCAAGGTCTGAAAGCGTGGACTGTTGGTGATGTCGTTGAGCGCCCTCAGGGCGCAGCACAAACAATCGTTATTTAAGTTTCTGACTGACGGTGTGCTTGCAGTAATCGAGCGCTGCTTTTAACTCTGCGGGATTGAAGGGGTCGAAGGTTTTTCTGCCGGAAATTGCGCGCAGCCAAGTCAGTTGTCGTTTACCCAGTTGTCGGGTAGCGGCTAATGCTTTATAGCGCATCTGTTCTGCATCGATTTCTTCATTGAGAAATTCCCAAGCCTGGCGATAGCCTACTGATCGAATAGCGGGTAGATCGGCGTGTAGGTCAGTATTTTTTCGCAAGGCTTTGACCTCATCTAAAAAGCCTGCAGCGAGCATTTCATCAAACCGTTTTTCTAAATTGGTATGTAAGCGTTTGCGGTCACTGGGCTCTAATGAGACTAGATTGATCCAGGGGGGAATCGTAGACCCCTCTCTGCCATCTTCGCTTGGAGAATCTGCGAGTAATGCAGACATCGGTTTACCGGTAATTTCAAAGACCTCTAGCGCGCGCTGTACTCGCTGTGAATCATTGGGCTTTAAGCGCTCTGCTGTTTGGGGGTCTACTTGAGATAGCTTCGCGTGCATCGCGGGCCACCCCAATGCTTTACCTTCTTCATCTAAGCGAGCACGGATCTCGGGATTGGCAGGTGGAAGTGAGGAGAGGCCATATGCCCAAGCTCTCCAATACAACATGGTGCCACCCACCACCACGGGAATATTTCCCCGCTCACGAATTTCTTCACACAGCCTTTTGGCATCTTTAGCAAATCGGGCGGCAGAATAGACTTCAGTCGGCTCGAGAATGTCGATCAAATGATGCACAACAGCAGCTTGCTCTGCTTTAGTGGGTTTAGCGCTGCCGATATCAAGACCGCGATATACCAATGCAGAATCCATGCTGATCAGTTCGATACTCAGGCCAATAGACTTGGCATACTCAGCCAAAGACATGGCGAGATGGGTTTTGCCTGCCCCAGTTGGCCCAACAATACAGAGAATGGGATTTGCTTCTGGCGACTGCATAGGCTGAATGTAGGGTTCAGTTTGCATCCCTCATTATAAGAGCCTGTTAATATCCGCAACAAACCATACCTGAGAGAGTGAGTAGATGGATACCCTTTTGCAAATTAGCGATTTATTGCTTCATATTGATAAACATCTCGATGTGGTGATCTCTCAATATGGGGCTTGGGCCTATGGTCTGCTATTTGCCATTGTGTTTGCTGAAACTGGTTTGGTGGTTGCCCCATTTTTGCCTGGCGACTCACTCTTATTCATTGCTGGCGCCTATTGCGCAACTGAGCACTTCAATCTCTGGACGCTCTCTTTGGGATTATTACTTGCAGCGGTATCAGGCAACACAGTCAATTACTTTATCGGTCGCTGGATTGGTAAGAAAGTATTTAGTAGTCACTCCCGCTGGATTGATCAGGGCGCTTTACTAAAGACACACGCTTTTTATGAAAAGCATGGCGGCAAGACCATCATCGTGGCGCGCTTTCTACCCATCATTAGAACCTTTGCGCCATTTATTGCTGGAGTATCCGAGATGAATTTCTCCCGCTTTCAGTTATTCAATATCACTGGTGCAGTTTTATGGGTATTTGGTTTGGTCGTTGCGGGATATTTCTTTGGCAATATTCCCCTAATTCGCCAAAACCTGAATGTCATTGTGTTGGTTGGCATTGGAGCGGCAGCTATTCCGGTGGTATTGGCTGCAAGCTACAAACTATTTCAGCGCAGCAAAACATAAAGCTAGCAATCTCTACCAGCTCAACGAAGCACTGTATTTTTTAATGTAGCTTGGTTTGGCTCTCGAGGGTGGCGATATGCTCACGAATATCGCTCGCATCTTCCGCCTCGGGCATCTCGCTGAGGTAGCGATGCATATCAGCGATTGCGGGCCGTAGGTATTCCAATTGCGCAAAAATCAAACCCCGATCACGCACTTCCTCAATTGAATCGGGCAGGAGGATAACCAAGCGCTCCTGAATGCCTAGCAGACGCTCCCAGCGCTCATGCTCGGAATAAATCATTTTCAGGTTGCGCAGGAAGCGCGAGAGAATTTCTCTTGAACTAGATGCGCGCAAGAAGACGTTTAGCGGTAGGCTCAACTCCCCGCGATAGCCTTTGGCATCTAGGTAAGGGTCAAGCATCTCCTGCAATTGATTCTTGGAGAGTGATTCACCTGTGAGCGGATCCATGATGACTTCGCCTTGCTGCAAGGAGATGCGCATCATGAAGTGATTTGGGAAAGAAACCCCCCGAATCTTTAAGCCAATTTGCTGACCCAGCTCCATCATCAAAATAGCTAATGAGATTGGGATGCCCCTGCGATTCTCGAGCACATAGTGCAAGTATGAATTTTCGGGAGCATAAAAATCATTTGGATTTGGACCAAAGCCCAATTCGTTATAAAAGAAGTGCTTCAGAATTTGTAAGCGCTGTACTGGAGAAGTATCTGGGGTGATGCGGGTTTTTAATTTGTTGCCAAGTTCGTCAAGCTGATCGAGTACGCCTTGCACGTCTAAATCAGGATAGGCATGTTGTGCTACAGCGATCGCAGCTTCCGTTAATGGAAAGTGCTCGTCTTCAGTAACTAGGGAAGTGAAGTAGTCGAGTTGTTGTGTTGGCATACACCCTATTTTGCATGACGCAAGAATTTTTGCCAGCGAATTCCAACCAAAGCCAGCGAACCAAAGTAAACCATTGCAGCAACTCCAAGCCAAAGGGCAACAAATCCAATGCGTGTCCAAGGCTGTGCTTGTAAAGCAATCCAATTATGTGCATGAGCGGCATAGAAAAGGACTGCGGAGAAGGGAATTAAAGCGAGTAGGAGCTGGCCCAAGTACTTGCTCCATGCGGCGTTCGGTAGGGCGCCACGTCGATTTAGGCCAAGCCACAGTAGGGCTGCGTTTAAGCAGGCACCAGTACCTACCGATAGTGCTAGGCCGGCATGTCCAAACAAGGGCACGAATATCAAGTTCGCCAATTGGGTTGCTACCAGTACGATCAAGCCAATCTTTACTGGCGTACGAATATCTTGACGTGAATAAAACCCGGGTGCCAAAATTTTGACCAAGATCAGGCCAATCAATCCCACGCCGTATGCGGCTAATGCGCGCTGTGTCATCAATACATCTAGGGCATTAAATTTACCGTAGTGATACAGAACAGCGGCCAATGGTTCGCCAAAAATAAAGAGTGCAATGGCCGATGGCGCCGCCAGTAAAAAAGTCAGTTGCAAGCCCCAAACCAAAAGCTCGCCTGCGTGCTCTAAATCATTCTTGGCATTGGCTTTACTTAGGCTTGGTAGGAGCACAGTTCCCAGTGCCACGCCTAAGAGCGCAGTTGGAAACTCCATTAAACGATCGGCATAGGAAAGCCATGACACGCTACCTGCTTGTAAGCGTGAAGCAATATTGGTATTGATGATGAGTGATATTTGTGCAACTGATACTGCAAACACTGCAGGCCCCATCAGTTTTAAAACACGTCTTGCATCGGGATTGGTGACGGCAGCCTTGAGAGCGCCAGGCAACAAACCAATGCGAGGCAAAAGACCCAGACGAGAAAGCGCCGGCACTTGAATGGCGAGCTGCAGAACGCCGCCAAGTAAAACGCCGATGCTCAGGGCGTAAATAGGTTGCTCTAAGTGGGGCGCTAAAAAGATGGCACTAGCGATTAATGCCAGGTTGAGCAAAACAGGGGTAAAGGCGGGGATGGCGAAGCGATGGTAGGTATTTAAGATCCCCGCGGAGAGTGAAACCATCGAGATCAGTCCAATATAGGGGAACATGATGCGGGTCATGACGACGCTAGCCTCGTAGGCTGGCCCACCACTAAAGCCCGTAGCAATGAGCAAAATGAGCAATGGAGCGCCGATAACCCCAAGTGATACCGTTAGCAGTAAAGCCCAAAATAAGAGCGTGGCGACCGCATTAATGAGGATTTTGGCCTTGTTTTGGTCCTGATTGGTAGAAATTTCTCCCAAAATGGGCACAAATGCCTGGGAAAAGGCCCCTTCGGCAAACAGCCGGCGCAGTAAATTGGGTAGCCTAAAAGCCACATTAAAGGCGTCAGTCCACTCTGAGGCCCCGAAACTACGGGCAATCAGGGTCTCCCGCAGCAGGCCCGTAATACGGGACAACATGGTGAAGGAGCTGACCTTGGCGGCGGCAGAAAGCAGGTTCATGAGCCGATTTTCACCTATTTATGGGTGGACTGGGCTTTTTTGCCCCTTTAAGGTAAAATCTTGGGTTTTGGCGAGCTTGCTTATGAATCTGGCAAGTCCGCGAGATTTTTAACTAATCGCATTTTGCAATTTATAGAGGCAAGGTTTAAAGATGGCCAATACAGCACAAGCGCGTAAGCGCGCACGCCAGGCAGTAAAACAAAACGAACACAATTCCAGTTTGCGTTCAAAGCTCCGTACTTCCATCAAGGCAGTTCGTAAGGCGATTGAAACTGGTGATAAAGCAGCAGCGGCAAAAGTATTTACAGCAGCTCAAGCAACAATCGACAAGATTGCTGACAAAAAGATTGCTCACAAAAATACTGCAGCTCGTCAAAAGTCACGTTTGTCTGCAGCTATCAAGGCGATGGCAGCGTAATTTAGTACAGGTTTTAGGCTGGTCGAATAATGCTTTCGACCTAAGCCCGCTCCTCACCAGAGCGGGTTTTTGTTTTTAGGGCTGGGTTTGGTTTTTGGGTTCAAACTCACAGGCCTCTTCAATCGGTAGGCTGTTGTCTTTGGCAAAGTTCATGACAAAGTCGAGCGCTCTTGGATCGAGGTCGCCTAGTCTGGTATCAATAACAACGCATTTCACTTTTGCGATAAGCACTGGTCTGACATAGGGCGAATAAGTGAAGCGGGGGTCTCCAGAATCACCTGGTGGACGGAAAGTAGCCATCACTCCGCACAGACGCTCCGCCCAATCGCTGGGTCGAAATGGTTTGCCAGAAGTGGTAATGCCTTGAATGAAAAGCTTTTTGTGGTTCAAGTTGGCGTTAAGAAGTTCGTAAGAATCAGTATTACTAAGCCCTCTAGCTTAACAGCCTGAGGTGGCCGTAAGATGGCTTTATGTTCTATTTTCGTGCAGTTGAATGATTTAAGAAAAAAATGCAAGCCAAAACTTTAGTAGAAAGCTCAACTATGACGTCTCTGGCAAAGCCTCAGGTGCCTGGACAGGTAAAGCACTACCTGCAGTTTTCCGACCTCACTCGGGAGGAATACGATTACTTACTCAAAAGATCTGCCTGGCTCAAGGCGAAATTCAAAAGTTACGAGACTTGGCATCCCTTGCATGACCGTACTTTGGCCATGATTTTTGAAAAGCATTCCACACGTACCCGCCTATCCTTTGAGGCGGGCATCCACCAGCTCGGTGGTCATGCGGTATACCTGAACACCCGTGACACGCAATTGGGCCGTGGCGAGCCTGTAGAGGACGCTGCGCAGGTGATTTCCAGGATGACTGACATCATCATGATTCGCACCTTTGGTCAGGAGATCATTGAGCGCTTTGCGGCAAATTCGCGTGTGCCCGTCATTAATGGCCTAACGAATGAATACCATCCTTGCCAAGTCTTGGCCGATATCTTTACGTTCGTCGAGGCGCGTGGGCCTATTCAAGGTAAAACAGTAGCCTGGGTGGGTGATGCGAACAATATGGCCTATACCTGGATTCAGGCGGCCGAGTGTTTGGATTTTCAATTGCGCTTCTCTGCACCCAGCGGCTATCAGTTAGATCCCGCCTTGTTGAGCAAGGGAGCGCAACAGCACTTAACGATTTGCGCTAATCCGGAACAGGCTTGTAAAGGCGCTGACCTGGTGACAACTGACGTTTGGACCAGCATGGGTTATGAAGATGAAAATACTTCTCGCATGAACGCGTTTAAAGAGTGGATGGTTGATGAAGAGTTAATGTCTCTGGCCAAGCCTGATGCTTTATTTATGCACTGTTTGCCAGCCCATCGCGGCGAAGAAGTCTCTGCAGGCGTGATTGATGGTCCTCAGAGCATTGTTTGGGAAGAAGCCGAAAATCGTTTGCATGTACAAAAAGCCTTGATGGAGTATTTGCTCTGCGGCCGTTTGGACTGATTGAGCAAGCGCAAGCAATAAAATATTGAGTAATTTACTGAATTAAGTTTTTAATTAATTTTTTGATTGAATAAGAAAACATGTCTGATATTAAAAAAGCCGTACTAGCCTATTCAGGCGGACTCGACACTAGCGTGATCTTGAAGTGGTTACAAGATACCTATGGCTGTGAGATCGTGACCTTTACAGCAGATTTGGGCCAAGGCGAAGAGCTTGAGCCTGCACGTGCTAAGGCCCTGCAGTTCGGTATCAAACCGGAAAATATTTTTATCGATGATTTGCGTGAAGAGTTTGTGCGCGACTTTGTATTCCCTATGTTCCGCGCTAATACAATCTATGAGGGTGAGTATCTATTAGGCACGTCTATTGCCCGCCCTTTGATTGCAAAGCGTCAAATTGAAATTGCGCGTTTTACAGGTGCCGACTCTGTATCGCATGGCGCTACTGGCAAGGGTAATGACCAAGTCCGTTTTGAACTCGGTTACTACGCGCTTGAGCCAGGAATCAAGGTAATTGCTCCATGGCGCGAGTGGGATTTGCTCTCGCGTGAAAAGCTGATGGCCTACGCTGAAAAGCACGGTATTCCAGTTGAGATGAAACATAAACAGGGCGGCTCACCTTATTCAATGGATGCCAACTTATTGCATATCAGCTATGAAGGTCGTCACCTTGAGAACCCAAATGCTGAGGCTGAAGAGTCTATGTGGCGTTGGACAGTATCTCCAGAGAAAGCTCCAGACGCAGCAGAAATTATTGAAATCGAATTTAAGGCTGGTGATCCTGTAGCGATCAACGGTAAAGCCTACAAGCCACATGAATTACTGGCTGAGCTCAATCGCGTTGGCGGTAAGCACGGCATTGGTCGTCTTGACTTGGTTGAAAACCGCTTTGTGGGTATGAAGAGCCGCGGTTGCTATGAAACTCCTGGCGGCACAATTTTGCTCAAGGCGCACCGCGGTATTGAGAGTATTACCCTAGACCGTGAAGTAGCGCATCTGAAGGATGACTTGATGCCACGCTACGCTAGCCTGATCTATAACGGTCTATGGTGGTCTCCAGAGCGTCTCGCTTTGCAAACCTTAATCGATCATACCCAGCAGATGGTTAACGGCGTAGTGCGCTTGAAGCTCTACAAGGGTTCTGTATCCGTGATTTCACGTGATTCAGCCAATACCTTGTTTGACCAAAATATTGCTACCTTTGATGATGATGGCGGCGCTTATAACCAGGCAGATGCTGGTGGGTTTATCAAGCTCAACGCCTTGCGTATGCGTATTGCAGAAATTGCAAAGCGTAAGCGCGTCACCAAATAATCCAAACTAGAACCAAACAAAATAGAAAGAACTCAGATGCAATTTGATCAAGTTTCAGTCGGCAAAAAAGCCAATGTATTTTTTGATGGCAAGTGTATTTCTCATACCGTCACGCTACCCAACGGAGTACGTAAATCTGTTGGCGTCGTATTACCAAGCACCTTGCGTTTTGACCTCAGCACCAAGGAAGTTATGGAAGTAGTCGATGGTGCTGCTTTTGTCAGCATTAATGGCGCACCTGAGCAAGAGTTCAAAGCAGGCCAAAGCTGGGAAGTAGAAAAGGGCGGATATTTCATTATTCGCGCTGAGCAACCAGTGCACTATGTTTGCCACTTTGAATAAGCACTGCATCGCTTAAAGAAAACGCAGACCTCGGTCTGCGTTTTTTATTGGTTCACTTGCTGGGGCTTAATAGGCTTTTGGTAAGCCAGTGATGCTGCTGCCTGGCACGATCACTCTTTCTGAGAACCATTGCTTATTCATTTCTAGCGCGTAACGTACCGCAGCTTTAGGGCAGTGGTTATTGGTAGTTTCAGCTTGCATCTCTTCAATATTCACAATCTTGCCATCGTCTGCAATAAATGCAATGGACAGAGGAATCTTGGTGTTGTTCATCCAGAAGCAATGCCCCGCTTTCTGTTCAAAGATAAACAGCATCCCCGAGTTGCTTGGCATGCTAGTGCGATTCATAAGGCCGACCTCTCTAGCCTTGGGCGTATCTGCTATCTCCGCCTGGATCCGATAGATGCCAGTCTTGAGCTCAACGGTAGGTAAGCCAACATTGACTTGAGCCCATGCAAGGGTGGCGCTGATCAGTAGGCTGATAGCGAATAATTGCTGAAGGAGTTTTCTGTGGATATACATGGTCACTATTTTAAGTGAGGCAATTTCTAGACGAAAAAAAACCCAGGAACAAGTCCTGGGTTTCTCATAATGATCTAAGGACTATTAAGCCGCTTGGATATTGGTAGCTTGCTTGCCTTTAGGACCTTGGGTAATGTCAAACGTTACCTTTTGGTTTTCCTTGAGGGTTTTGAACCCAGGCATAGTAATTGCGCTGAAATGCGCGAACAACTCTTCTTCACCATCATCAGGTTTGATAAAGCCAAAACCTTTTGCATCATTGAACCACTTAACAATTCCGGTCGCCATGCGAACTCCATTACATAAACTTAAAACAACCGTGATGAGGGTAAATACTTTTTAATCAGTCTCAATCCACAACACGCCTAAATAGAACCTCTTTTGAAGCCTACCCCCTGATTGTTTGCCCTTTTTGTAGGGGTGTCAAGGAGTTATATGCACTTACCCCCCAGTAATTACCCCTTTTTTTATCGAAAAATGCCCCAATATGGGTTAAACAGGGGTTTTTGCGTGTTTTTCGCAACAAGACCCCAGTTAAATCAAGTTTAGATATCTGTGTTTAGAATGTTTCTCATGAGTCGCACACCTAAGAATCCCACTACCGGCACCCCTGCCAATCCCTATGTTGAGGACACCCTCCTGCTCGAAAAACAAGTCGAACAGGTCAAGGCTCCATCAATGTACAAAGTTTTGTTATTGAATGACGATTACACGCCGATGGAATTTGTGGTGATGGTGATTCAGGAGTATTTTAATAAGGACCACGAAACAGCAACTCGCATCATGTTGCAGGTTCATTTAGTTGGCAAAGGCGTATGCGGAATATTTACTCGCGATGTCGCTGCAACTAAAGTGCATCAAGTAATCGAATTATCCCGTGAAGCGGGTCACCCACTACAGTGCACTATGGAGGAAGCATGATTGCCCAAGAACTAGAAGTGAGTTTGCATATGGCGTTTGTTGACGCACGGGCATCGCGACATGAATTTATTACGGTCGAGCATTTGCTTGCTGCCTTGCTTGATAACGCTACAGCGGTTGAGGTGCTGAAGGCTTGCGCCGTCAATATCGCAGAGTTACGTACGCAACTCAAAAACTTCATTAACGACAATACCCCAGTGGTACCAGGCAATGATGAGGTCGACACTCAGCCGACGCTGGGATTCCAGCGCGTGATTCAACGTGCCATCATGCATGTGCAGTCCACATCGAATGGCAAGAAAGAAGTGACTGGCGCCAATGTATTGGTTGCGATCTTTGGTGAAAAAGATTCGCACGCTGTGTATTTCTTGCAGCAACAAGGTGTAACCCGTTTAGATGTTGTGAACTTTATTAGCCATGGTGTACGCAAAGATCAAGCGGAGCATGTCAAGCCTGCGGATCCTGCGCAAGAGACTGAAGAGTCTGCATCCTCTGGAAAAGAGAGCCCGCTAGATCAATACACTCAAAATCTCAATGCCATGGCACGCCAAGGCAAGATTGATCCATTGATTGGGCGCGAGAGTGAAGTGGAGCGCGTGATTCAGGTGCTTTGCCGTCGCCGTAAAAATAATCCATTGCTAGTCGGTGAGGCTGGAGTTGGTAAAACCGCAATCGCTGAAGGCCTTGCCTGGAGAATCGTGAAGGGTGACGTACCCGACATTTTGGCTAACGCTACAGTCTATTCACTGGATATGGGTGCTTTGCTTGCTGGCACCAAGTACCGTGGCGACTTTGAGCAGCGTCTCAAGAGCGTCTTGAAGGCACTCAAAGACCATGCGCATGGCGTTTTATTTATCGATGAGATTCATACGCTGATTGGCGCTGGTGCTGCATCTGGTGGAACCTTAGACGCTAGCAATCTGTTGAAGCCTGCCTTATCAAATGGCCAGCTCAAATGCATTGGAGCGACTACCTTTACTGAGTACCGGGGTATTTTTGAAAAAGATGCTGCTTTGTCACGTCGTTTTCAAAAGGTCGATGTGGTTGAGCCAACCGTAGATCAAACAGTACAAATTTTGCGCGGTCTTAAATCTCGCTTTGAAGAGCACCACAGCGTGAAGTATGCTGCCGGCGCATTGGTTGCAGCTGCGGAGCTTTCTGCGCGCTATATCAATGATCGTCATTTGCCCGATAAAGCAATTGACGTAATTGATGAGGCTGGCGCTGCACAGCGCATCTTGCCAAAGTCCAAGCAGAAGAAGACGATTGGTCGCCCTGAGATTGAAGAAATTGTTGCGAAAATCGCGCGCATACCGCCTCAATCCGTGACGGTGGATGATCGCAGTAAATTGCAGACCCTGGATCGCGATATTAAGAGCGTGGTCTTTGGTCAAGATCCTGCGATCGAGGCCTTGGCGAGTGCTATTAAGATGACCCGTGCTGGTCTTGGCAAGATTGATCGTCCGATTGGCTCTTTCTTGTTCTCAGGCCCTACAGGCGTGGGTAAGACTGAGGTTGCCAAGCAGCTTGCATATATCTTGGGTATTGAGCTGTTGCGTTTTGATATGTCTGAATACATGGAACGCCATGCGGTAAGCCGTTTGATTGGCGCGCCTCCAGGTTATGTCGGCTTTGATCAAGGTGGTTTACTTACAGAGGCTGTGAATAAGAAGCCACATTGCGTTCTATTGCTCGATGAGATCGAAAAAGCACATCCAGATATTTTCAATATCCTCTTGCAGGTGATGGACCATGGCACTTTGACGGATAACAATGGTCGTAAGACTGATTTCCGCAATGTGATCATTATCATGACCACCAATGCTGGTGCTGAAGCAATGCAGAAATCCACCATCGGCTTTACCAACGCTCGTGAGTCAGGCGATGAGATGGCCGATATCAAGAAATTCTTCACACCTGAGTTCCGCAATCGCTTGGATGCCATTGTTTCCTTCAAAGCTCTTGATGAAACCATCATCATGCGTGTGGTCGATAAATTCTTGATGCAGTTAGAGGAGCAATTGCATGAGAAGAAAGTGGATGCCACATTCAGCCCGGCTTTACGTGCGCATCTAGCCAAGCATGGTTTCGATCCATTGATGGGTGCTCGCCCTATGCAGCGCATCATCCAAGACACCGTGCGCAAAGCGCTTGCCGACGAGTTACTCTTTGGTAAGTTGGCTCAAGGTGGGCATGTAGATGTTGATATTGACGAAGAGGGTAAAGTACAGCTCAACTTCGAAGCTCCAAAACTACCTGGGAAAGCTGCCAAGATTGATATAGCTCCAGCAGAAGAAATTTAATTAGCGATTTACCAACAAAAGGAAAATATGTCTCATCATCACGATAAATTACTCGAAGCTTTTGAAACTTATAAAGCGGAAAATGAAAAGTTCCAGGGCAAAGGAATTAAAGCTTCTGCTGCACGCGCTCGCAAAGCCCTCCAAGAAATTGCTGGTTCATGCAAAGAGCGCCGTAAAGAAATTACCGCTGAAAAAGAGTCTCGCGAGGGTGCTGGTGCAGGAATGTCGCAAGATGCTGCCCGTCACGCGCATGTTCGCAAGTAATCTAGTTTAAGATTCTGATGAAATAAAAAGGCCACCCTTGGGTGGCTTTTTTATTGAGTGAGATTTAGGCCCTCTGTCGATTCATAAATAATGCGTTGCATTCACTTTCGAGAATCCCACCCAATAGTTGGGTTTGACTAAAACCGCTACCTTGATTCATCTGATTGGCGCTGAAAGAAAAAATATCGATTCCAGATGCCTGAATTGTCTTGGCTGAGCTTCCATAGACAACCCCACCAATACCAGCCCAAATCAAAGCGCTCATGCACATGGGGCAAGGCTCGCCCGTTGTGTATAGGATGCAATCTCCCCAGTTTTTATTTCCTTGTTGGCTAACATAGTCGTTGATACAAACCATTTCTCCATGAAGAACGGGATTTTGAAAGGTTTGATTAACTCCCTTGCCGAGAATGGTTCCAGATACAGAGTTGGTAATCACTGCGCCAAAGGGGTAAGCCGCATTTTGTCTGCCCATCGCAATCGCTGTTCGCATTGCTAGTTCATGTTGCTTCCTGGGAATAGATGCAAGATCGGTTTTGGCAATCGCGCTACGACCCAGGCTTGCAAGCCCAATGCCGCATAGACAAATTAAAGCATGGCGGCGATTCATCATTTAGGCTCTGCCAGTGCTGCCAAAACCACCAGCGCCGCGACTGCTTTCTGTAAATTCTTCTACTACCTTCAGTTCTACTTGCTGCACGGGCATCACAACCAATTGCGCTAAGCGTTCCATTGGCTCAAGCTTAAATGGGGTGGAGCCGCGGTTCCAGGTGCTCACCATCAACTGACCTTGATAGTCTGAGTCAATCAGGCCCACTAAGTTGCCCAGGACAATCCCGTGCTTATGACCTAGGCCTGAGCGTGGCAGGATAAAAGCGGCATAACGCGGATCTTCGACGTAGATTGCTAAACCTGTGGGCACTAATACAGTTTGCCCTGGAGCAATTTCAATGGCTTGATCAATGCAGGCACGCAAATCAAGACCTGCGCTACCCGGAGTGCCATAGCTTGGTAACTGATCGCGCATACGTTCATCGAGAATTTTGACTTGAAGTGCTTGCATGAATGTTCCTAAAACGGGGAAATAGAAATCGAGAGACTTAAATCTTTTTAGCGAGCAGTTGAATCAACTGGCGAGCGAGGTGTAACTTTTCTGCTTTGGCAATTTTTTTACTACCAGCCGAGTCAATCACCAGTAGCTCATTGAGATCACTACCAAAGGTATCAGGGCCAATATTGCCCACAATCATTGGAATGCCTTTGCGCTTGCGCTTTTCATCCGCATACTTTTCTAATTCCGTTGATTCGGCTGCGAAACCGACACAGTATGGATGTGGCTTGCCACCTTTGGTTTTGACTGCTTTGGCAACATCGAGAAGGATGTCTGGGTTCGCTACAAATTCAATGCTAGGAGCAGCTGCACCCTGACGCTTCATTTTTTCTTTTGCGGGATTGGCGATACCCCAGTCGGCTACAGCTGCGACTGCAAAGAAAATATCGCAATCTATTGCAGCAAGGGTGGTGGCGTGCATTTCCTTGGCGCTGGTTACATCGGTGCGCGTAATCATACCGCTCGCCGCTAGCGGTGTTGGGAGGCCGCAGGGGCCTGCAATGAGGTGGACTTGAGCGCCAGCCTCTAATGCTGCGCGCGCAATGGCAAAGCCCATCTTGCCAGAGCTGTGATTAGTAATGCCGCGGACCGGATCAATGGCTTCAAAAGTAGGACCAGCGGTGATCAGTACTTTTTTGCCTGCTAAGCTTTTCTTCTGAAAAAAGGCGATGACTTGCTCGGCAATTTCTGCGGGCTCTAGCATTCTGCCCATACCGACTTCACCGCAAGCCTGGAAGCCACTGGCAGGGCCAAGCAATGTGACACCATCTTTTTGTAGTCGTTCTACGCTTCTTTGGGTTGCGCCGTGCTCCCACATTTGCTTATTCATTGCAGGAGCAAGTAATAGCGGGCAATCTCGCGCCAAGCAAAGCGTGCTTAATAAATCGTCCGCTAAGCCCAAAGAAAGTTTGGCCATCAGATCGGCGCTCGTAGGTGCAATCAAGATAGCGTCAGCAGCTCTCGATAATTCGATATGCGCCATATTGTTTGGAATGCTGTTATCCCATTGGCTGGTGTAGACCGGATTGCCTGTAATGGCTTGCATGGTCACCGGAGTGACAAATTGTCCTGCAGCTTCAGTCATGACTACTTGAACGGAAGCCCCTTCTTGGATGAGGAGACGCGCCAGCTCTGGTGATTTATAGGCTGCAATGCCGCCAGAAATGCCCAGAACGATTTTCTTATTCAAAAGTGATTGCATGGCGCCAGCTTAATGGGATTGAGGAGTTTTGCCAAATGACTTGCGTAATTCACCCCAAATAATGAGGGCGGCACCAATGCAGATGGCGCTATCTGCAATATTAAAGGCTGGCCAGTGCCAACTGCCGTAGTGGAAATCAATAAAATCGACCACTGCGCCATACATGAGCCTATCCAGAACGTTGCCTAAAGCACCACCTAAAATCAGACTCAGCGCTACGCAGAGTAAGTGTTCATTCTGATGCTTACGCAACATCAGAAGAATGTAGGCGCATGCCACTAATCCCAGAATTGTAAAGAACCAGCGTTGCCAGCCAGAGCTTTGGGCAAGGAATGAAAACGCAGCGCCAGGATTAAAAAGTAGCAACCAATTTAAAAAAGGGAGCACCGGCTCTGGAGCACCCATTTGCAAGCTGCTCAGCGCCAACCATTTGCTTGCTTGATCTAAGAGTAGGGTGATCGTAGCAATGGCTAGGCAGCGCAGAAAAGAAATGCTCATGAAGTATTCGCTTAGGCAAACAAGCGATGGTCACCATCGCCAAAGAGGTTGCTGATACAGCGACCACAGAGCTCTGGATGATCAGTATTAGCACCAACGTCTTTCGTGTGATGCCAGCAGCGACCACATTTTTTATATTGACTTCCGCGCACCAGAACCTCTAGGCCTGAATTGCTTAATTCAATATTGGCACTTGAGGTGATTGTGACAAATCGCAAGTCATCTTCTAGTGAATGCAGGATTGCAAAATCAACATCACCTAATTTAATAGTCAGCTCAGCCTGAAGTGATGAGCCAACATTGCCAGCCTCACGCTCAATCTCGATTGCCTTAGTCACTTCAGAACGGATTTCGCGGATTCGATTCCATTTAGCGAGCAACTCGCCAGCATCGGCAATTTGAGGGAAGGCGCCAAACTCTTCCATAAAGATGGATTCGGATGGCTTGCTGCCGGAGCCATGTGGAAAATCTTGCCATGCTTCTTCCGCAGTAAAGGAAAGGAAGGGCGAGAGCCATTTCAATAGATTGCGCGTAATGTGGAAAAGCGCGTTCTGTGCTGCACGACGATCTGCTGAATTAGGCGCGCTGGTGTAAAGACGATCTTTGAGGATGTCCAAATAGAACCCACCCAAATCTTCGGAGCAGAATGACAGCATGCGAGACACGGCTGGATGAAATTCGTATGCTTGGTAGTGCGCTTCAATCTCACCTTGTAGCTGATTGGCTAGAGCGACTGCATAGCGATCAATTTCCAACCACTGATCTGCAGGCATGGCATGCTTGCTAGGATCAAAATCTGACAGATTGGCAAGCAAGAAGCGCAAGGTATTGCGAATACGGCGATAACTTTCGGTCACGCGCTTGAGAATCTCGTCAGAGATGGTCATCTCACCGGAGTAATCGGTAGAGGCAACCCAGAGGCGAATAATTTCAGCGCCCAACTTATCGGCTACTTGTTGTGGGGCGATCACATTACCAACGGACTTACTCATTTTGCGGCCTTGGCCATCAACGGTAAAGCCATGCGTTAAGAGCGCTTTGTAGGGCGGCTTACCATCGAGCATGGCACCAGTCAGAAGGGAAGAGTGGAACCAGCCACGGTGTTGGTCCGAGCCTTCTAAATATAGATCGGCTAAGCGCCCATTGGGAGTTTGTGCGGCGGCAGTGAGTAGCTCATCGCGATGTGAACCGCGAATCACATGCCAGTGGGTAGTTCCGGAGTCAAACCAGACATCGAGGGTATCCCGATTCTTTTCATACTGAGCAGCTTCAGTGCCCAGTAATTCGGAGACCTCTAGTTGCTGCCAAGCTTCGATGCCACCCTGTTCTACGCGCTTAGCAACTTCTTCTAGCAACTCAACGGTGCGTGGGTGAGGATCACCAGTTTCTTTATGAACAAAGAAGGCCATCGGTACGCCCCATTGGCGTTGGCGCGAGAGAGTCCAGTCAGGGCGATTAGCAATCATGCTGTGTAAGCGTTGCTTACCCCAAGCAGGAAAGAAGTCGGTCTGATCAATACCAGCTAATGCGGTTTCACGTAAGCTGGCCTTGCCATCAGATGGTTGCTTGTCCATGCTAGCAAACCATTGTGAAGTAGCGCGATAAATAATCGGTGACTTATGGCGCCAGCAATGCATATAAGAGTGGGTGTATGTTTTGTCACGCAGCAGGCTGCCTGCTTCACGCATTGCTTCCACAATTTTGGGATTGGCTTTCCAAATATACTCATTTGCAAATAGCGGCAACCAAGAGGCATATACACCATTACCCATCACTGGATTCAGAATATCTTTATCTGCTAACTGATTGGCTTTACAAGATTTAAAGTCTTCCTCACCATATGCAGGTGCTGAGTGAACAATGCCAGTACCAGTATCGAGCGTGACGTATTCTGCAGGATAGATAGGTGATAAACGCTTGTAGCCTTCATGTAAGGATGCTAGTGGATGCCAGAAAGAAATATTCGCTAACTGCACACCTTGGCAGGTAGCAATCACTTTGCCTTCCAGGCCGTAATCTTGTAAACAGGTCTCAACGCGATCCTTGGCAAGAATCAAGAGCTTGTCGCCCACATCAACCAAAGCGTAGGTCAATTCAGGATGCACATTCATTGCCTGGTTGGCGGGAATAGTCCAGGGCGTTGTTGTCCAAATGACAATCTGTCCAGGCTTATTGGGCAACTCGCTAAGTCCAAATGCTTTTGCCAGTTGAGGGCGTTGCGCATCATCGAAGGCAAATCCAACATCAACCGTTGGATCGGTCTTGTCCTGATACTCCACTTCTGCTTCCGCTAGAGCCGAGCCACAATCAAAACACCAGTTCACTGGCTTTAAGCCACGGAAAACATAGCCTTTTTCCCAGATCTTGCCCAAGGCGCGGATTTCATCGGCCTCATTGCGGTAATTCATGGTGAGGTAAGGGTTGTTCCAATCCCCCAATACACCTAGACGCTCAAAATCTTTCTTCTGCTTATCCACTTGAACTTGGGCATAGGCGCGGGCTTTAGCCTGCACTTCAGCAGTTGGTAAATTTTTGCCAAATTGCTTTTCAATCTGAATTTCAATTGGCATGCCATGGCAATCCCAACCGGGTACGTATGCAGAATCAAATCCCATGAGCCAACGAGATTTAACAATCATGTCCTTCAAAATCTTGTTAACCGCGTGACCAATATGAATGTCACCATTTGCATAGGGAGGGCCATCATGAAGAATGAACTTCGGTTGATTGGCATGTGCTGCACGAATTTTTTCGTAGAGCTTATTTTTTTGCCATTGGGCAACCCATTGTGGTTCACGTTTAGCTAGATCTCCACGCATCGGAAAGGAGGTGTCTAATAAATTGACGGGATAAGAGTTTTCTTTTTCAGACATAAGCTTTTTTCTGGAAATAATTTCTGGCGTGCTCTGCATCTGCTGCAATAGCTTTGGTAAGGGTGTCGAGGTCATCATACTTGGCCTCATCACGAATTTTTTCTAAGAGCTCTACGGTGATAATTTTTCCGTAGACATCTTGTTGATAATCAAAAATATGTGTTTCTAGTAATACGCGACCTTCATCTTCTACCGTGGGCCGCACGCCCAGGCTAGCCACGGCCGGCAAGGCTTTATCACTCAGTCCCAACACTCGTGCAGTAAAAATGCCAGTGGTCGCTGGCTTGCGATGATGTAAATGATTAGCAACTGCTAAGTTCAATGTAGGAAAGCCTAACTGACGACCTAATTGCTGTCCATGAATCACGTGACCAGAAATTCCATAAGGGCGACCTAGTAATTTCTCAGCCTGTTTCATATCCCCATGAGCAAGTGCAGCGCGCAATGCTGAACTAGAAATGCGCTCGCCATCTTCTAAGATGGTTTGTAAGCTGGAAACTTCAAAACCATATTTTTCACCAGCTGCTTTGAGGCTAGCAAAATTGCCAGCACGTTTTGCGCCGTAGCAAAAGTCATCACCAATCAAAATCCACTTGGCATTTAGGCGCTTCACAATAATTTCAGAAACAAATGCTTCTGGAGTGAGACGCGCAAATGCGGTGTTGAAGTGTTCTACGACTACCCGATCAATTCCGATTTGGGCCAGCGCAGCTAATTTGTCGCGCAAGTTCAAAATGCGAGGAGGCGCCTGATCGGGGGAAAAGAATTCTTTGGGATGTGGCTCAAAGGTCATGACGCAGCTGACAAGATTGCGTTCCTTGGCGCCCTCTGCGAGTTGCGTCAGTAGGGCGCGATGACCCCTGTGCACGCCATCGAAGTTACCGATGGTTAGGGCACAAGCAGGTCCTGCAGAAAACTGGGTCGGGCCACGGAATACGTTCACAAAATCGCTTTCAGGGTAGCCATCAATTATATTGTGGGCATGCTTTCTATCGTTACCTTAATCTCAGGCCGCGGATCCAATTTCGAGGCCATCGTTAAAACTGCTCAAAAAGAGCAATGGCCAGTCAAATTTGCTGGGGTGATAGCCAATCACTCTGCGGCTAAGGGCCTTGATTTTGCTCGCTCGCAGGGTATTCCAGCCTTTGCTATTGAACACAAGGAGCACCCGAGTCGTGAATCCTTCGATGCCGCCCTCATTGCGAAAATTGATGAGTTGGGGGCTGATTTGGTTGTATTGGCGGGATTCATGAGGATTCTGACCCCCAGCTTTATTCGCCATTTTGAAGGCCGTTTGATCAATATTCATCCCGCCCTGCTCCCCGCATTCCCGGGTTTACATACGCATGAGCGCGCCTTGGAGGCCGGGGTCAAGGAGCACGGTGCTACCGTGCATTTCGTGAATGAGGGTGTTGATGAGGGGCCAGTGATTTGCCAGGCCTCTGTGCCAGTGCTCGCAGACGATACGGCCGACACGCTCGCTGCTCGTGTTTTGACTGCCGAACATCAGATTTACCCGCGGGCCGTAAAATGGTTCCTTGATGGACGATTGCGAATAGAAGGTAATCAAGTGAAGTTACAACCCCCAGAGTCGCAATTTTTTAAATTATGAGCGCAGAACGTCCGCCGCGGAAATCTGGCAACAGATTGGCTCCGCATAAAAGTTACGCAGCGAAATCGAGAGATCCTTTGCGTCGTCCTGAGCGACGCAATGCCAGTGGTAATTTGATCGCGCCTGAAGGTCAAAAGAATTTTTCAAATGCAAAAGCACTGCCTCAGCATGCGATTCACCTAGAGCGCTTACTGCCTGAGTTGCTCAGCTTTGAGCAGCCGGCTGATCGTGTAGTCAGTCGTTATTTCCGCGCAGAACCCCAGTTAGGAAATCGTGATCGCGCCTTAATTGCGGAGAGCGCTTTTGCAATTTTGCGTCGTAAAAATGAGTTCTCACAATTTGCCGTGAGCGGTGAAGGCTCCCAGGCTAGACGCTTAGCCCTATTGGGTTTGCTGTCTGCGCTCTCTGAAGGTGGCTTGGGCTCGGCTAACCGTCCTGAAAGCGCTATCGCTGATTTGGCGCACGTGCTAAAGGCAGGTGAATATGAGTGGTTGCAACGTTTTGCCACGATCGATGCTGCCGCATTAAATCCATTGGTGCGTAACAATTTACCCGAGTGGTTGTGGGATGCATTTGGAAAATATCCCGGCGAAGAGACACGCGAAGCGTTAGCAAAATCATTAATGCATCCGGCACTTTTAGATTTGCGTGCGAACACCATGAAAACTAATCGCGAAGATTTGCTTGCGCAAATGAATGCATTGGGTGGACGTTATCAAGCAATTCCAACTCCATATGCACCCGATGGTGTGCGCATTATGGGTAAGCCTGCATTGCAAAATACCGCCGGCTTTAAGGCGGGTATGTTTGAGGTGCAAGATGAGGGTAGTCAGCTGTTGGCTTACTTACTTGCCCCGAAGCGTGGCGAGATGGTGGTTGATTTCTGTGCTGGCGCTGGTGGCAAAACCTTGGCTATTGGCGCCTTAATGCGCTCCACAGGCCGTTTGTATGCATTTGATACATCTGAGCGCCGTTTGGCTAATTTGAAGCCAAGGCAGGCTCGTAGCGGTCTTTCAAATGTGCATCCGGTATGGATAGATAGTGAGAACGACGCCAAGATCAAGCGCTTGGCTGGAAAAATCGATCGCGTCTTGGTTGATGCCCCTTGTAGTGGCATGGGTACCTTACGTCGCAATCCAGACCTCAAGTGGCGCCAAACCCCCGCTGGGGTCCTTGAGCTGAACCAAAAGCAGATGAGCATTCTGGCTTCAGCAGCACGTTTACTCAAGCCAGGCGGTCGGCTGGTATATGCCACTTGCAGCCTATTACCCCAAGAAAATCAAGCAATTGCAGAGGATTTCCTGGCGAAACACCCGAATTTTGAGGCGGTTCCGGCTGCTGAAGTTCTTAAGCCATTGTTTCCAAAGGATAAATTGCCACTAGGATGTTCTGTTGACAATCCTTGGTGGCAGTTATGGCCCCATATTCATGGTACCGATGGCTTTTTTGGGGCAGTCTTCCAGAAAAAAGCGGCTACGAAGAGCGAAGACTCTGAAAAAGAGGCGGTAAAGACGGCAAAAGTCAAAACCAAGAAAGCTGCAGACGAACTAAAATAAGGGTTTAGACCTCTTTAGGGACTCCCTTTTGAATACAGCTTCAGGTTTTGATTTATTCCTCAATTGGCTAGCCAATGGTTATTTAGATTGGTCGTGGTGGCAAATCACCTTATTTACCTTGGCCGTGACTCACGTGACCATTGCTGCCGTCACCATATTTCTTCATCGTTGTCAGGCCCATCGTGCTTTAGACCTGCATCCGATTGTTTCCCATTTTTTCCGTCTTTGGCTGTGGTTAACCACCGGCATGGTGACAAAGGAGTGGGCCTCCATTCATCGCAAACACCATGCTAAATGTGAGACGGTGGATGATCCGCACAGCCCGCAAATTCTCGGTATCACTACGGTTTTATCGCGCGGTGCTGAGCTCTACAAACAAGAAGCGAAAAATCAAGAGACGATGGACAAGTTTGGCCATGGCACTCCAGATGATTGGCTTGAGCGCAATGTGTATTCCAAGTTTTCTTGGCAGGGTGTTGCCATCATGCTCATCATTGATGTGTTTTTGTTTGGGGCAGTTGGTTTGACAGTCTGGGCAGTACAGATGTTGTGGATTCCGATTACTGCTGCTGGAGTGATCAATGGTATTGGCCACTTCTGGGGCTATCGCAATTTCGATTGTGAAGATGCTTCAAGGAATATTTTTCCGTGGGGAATTTTGATTGGTGGCGAAGAGCTACACAACAATCACCACACCTTTGCCACGAGCGCTAAGCTCTCTAACAAATGGTACGAGTTTGATATTGGTTGGCTCTACATTCAGATGATGAGCACTGTAGGTTTGGCGACAGTGAAGAAGACGCCTCCTAAGCCCGTATTGAGTGATTTGCGTCCTGCTGATCAAAATACACTAGAAGCCATCATTGCGAATCGTTATGAAATCATGGCGCGCTATAGCAAAACCCTGCGCAATTTCTTTAGCAATGAAGTGCAGCACATGCAGGTACTTGCCACTCATTTGAGTGATGCACGTAGCTGGTTGGTAAAGGATGAATCTCGCCTGAGTCATGAGGAGAAAGCCAAGCTCGAAGAACTGATGGCGAGCAATGCCCAGCTGCGTAAGATGATTGAGATGCGTCGCGACCTACAGGCTATCTGGGGCCGCTCTAATGCAACGCGCGAGCAATTGCTTGCGCAACTTCATGCATGGTGTCAGCGTGCGGAAGATAGTGGCTTAACGAGCTTGCGTGAATTCTCATTACGGTTGCGTCGTTACGCATAAACAAATACGAGTTACAAGCGACCTGAAAGAAAATTGAGACAACAAAAAACCCGCTGATGAGCGGGTTTTTTTGTTTGCTACAAACAGGTATTGAATCAATACTTATTTGAGCTTGGTTTCTTTATAAGCAACGTGCTTGCGAATGGTTGGATCAAACTTCATGATCTCCATTTTTTCAGGCTTTGTACGCTTGTTTTTTGAAGTTGTATAGAAGTGACCAGTACCAGCTGATGACTCTAATTTGATTTTTTCTCTGCCGCCTTTAGCCATTTGTGCGCTCCTTAAATTTCGCCACGTGCACGAAGATCAGACAAAACAGCATCGATGCCATTCTTGTCGATAACGCGCAAACCAGCATTGGTTAAGCGCAAGCTAATCCAACGGTTTTCAGATTCAACCCAGAAACGACGGTTTTGCAAATTCGGCAAAAAGCGACGCTTCGTTTTATTGTTTGCATGGGATACATTGTTGCCAACCATCGGCTTCTTCCCAGTGACTTGGCAAACTTTTGCCATGACATAACTCCATTAATTGCGAAAAAAGAAGATTGTATCAGCCTAGGCCTATTTTGGGCTAGCCCTAATTGGCTTTAGTTTTGGGGCAATAGGCAAAAATGGGTAGAAATTGGCTAAAACGCCCTCAAAATAGCTATAAAGTTAGTAATTGCTATCATTTATTACCAATATTCATCAGGCCAGCCTCAGAAAAAGAGAAAAATCCGCTCTGACTAACGATGCAGTGATCTAAAAGGGGAATATCAACCAATTGAAGGGCGCTTTGCAGGGTCTTGGTTAACTCTTGATCTGCCTGGCTGGGTAGGGGGTTCCCGCTGGGGTGGTTATGGGCCACGATTAAGGCGCTGGCATTTCTGCGAAGAGCCTCTTTGAGGACTTCCCGGGGGTAGATGGCGGTCTGGGCAATTGAGCCCCTAAAAAGCTCGTGGCACTCAATCAGGTGCAGTCGGGAGTCAAGGTATAGGCACAGAAAGACTTCATGCGGCAGGCCGCCAATAGTGGTTTGCAAGAACTCTTTGACGTGACCTGGGGAGGAAAAAATAGAGTCCTGGGCAAGACTGTCTTCAAGGCTGCGCTTAACCAGCTCGTAGGCTGCTTGAATCTGCGCCCATTTCGAGAGTCCCATGCCATGAATGCAGATAAATTCCTCTGCGGGGCTGGCGAGTAAGCGCTGTAGGCTGCCAAAGTGATGGAGTAAATCGTGGGCAAGCGTGACGGCGCTTTTCCCTTGGATGCCGACCCGCAAAAAAATAGCCAACAATTCGGCGTCACTCAAGGCTTTAGCACCATACCTGCGGAGCTTTTCTCGAGGTTGCTCCATTTTGGGCCAATTTGGGATTGGGGATTCCATGATTGCCGTTGGCCTAGATACAATCACCTTATGACCAAGCTTACTGTTTTGCCTAACTCTTACTTGACCCTCAACTATCGGCTGACTTTGCCCAATGGGGAGGACTACATCAATACGTTCGTTGATCGTCCTGCGACGGTGTTGATGGGATCTGGACAATTTGCACCTTGCTTTGAAAAAGTATTATTGGGTTTAGGTGTGGGCGATAAAAAGAGTGCCTTACTTGCTCCGGATGAAAGCTTTGGAGAGCGCAAAGAAGATTTGGTGCAGTGGGTTTCTTTGAAAGCTCTCAAAGAAGGTCGTGATGACGATGTGGAATTCAATCCCGGTGATGTGATTGAATTTAATGCGCCCGGAGGCGCGCAATATGCTGGTGTACTGCAATCGATTAATGAGGAGGGCGCCTGGTTTGATTTCAATCACCCCTTGGCAGGTCGTGAGGTTACTTTTGAAGCGCAAATCGTTGCCATTTTGTAAAGCATGAGTACGCTTGATAACGCTGAAATCTTGATGGCTCAACCCCGTGGCTTTTGCGCGGGAGTCGATCGTGCCATCAATATCGTGAATGAAGCACTGGTTCGCTTTGGTGCTCCAATTTATGTGCGACATGAAATTGTGCATAACGCTTATGTAGTCAATGAATTGCGCAACAAGGGTGCCGTATTTGTAGAAGAGCTGCACGAGGTTCCTAAAGGCGGCATTGTGGTGTTTAGTGCGCATGGCGTTTCTCAGGAAGTGCGCAAAGATGCTCAGGAGCGTGGTCTGCAGGTATACGATGCCACTTGTCCACTGGTAACGAAGGTCCATCTTGAAGTGATCAAGATGTGCAAAGAGGGTTTTACGGTATTGATGATTGGTCATGCTGGTCACCCTGAAGTTGAAGGCACTATGGGGCAAGTCAAAGAAGGTGTTTTCTTGATTGAAAAAGTAGCGGATGTTGCCAAGCTCACTTTTCCAGCGGATGAAAAAATTGCGTTTGTTACACAAACCACTTTATCGGTTGATGAAACCAAAGAAATTGTGGAAGCGCTCACCAAAAAATTTCCAAGCATTGTTCAACCTCGCAAACAAGATATTTGTTATGCCACCCAGAATCGCCAAGATGCCGTGAAATTTATGGCACCTCAAGTGGAGCTTGTTATTGTGGTTGGTAGCGCAACGAGTTCGAACTCGAATCGCTTGCGTGAATTGTCTGAAAAGTTGGGCGTTCCGTCTTATATGGTCGATGCCCCAGAGCAATTGAAACCAGAGTGGTTTGTAGGAAAAAAACGCGTGGGCTTAACGGCGGGCGCATCAGCCCCGGAGAGCTTGGCGCAATCCATTGTGGCGCGTATTCAAGAATTCGGTCCACGGTCCGTGCGCGCTTTGTCAGGGGTGGTAGAGGATGTTACTTTCTCTTTGCCTAAAAATTTAGTCGACTGAAGTATTGATTCATAACAAAGGAGCTGTAGATGAGTAATTCAAAGGCGTCAAAAGTGATTTTTATGAAAACTGCTATCGCTTTATCTGTCACAGCCTTGATTCTGGCTGCTTGCGGTAAAGGTGACAACAAGTCTGCTGCCGTTGCTGCGGATGGCGTTGAAGTCAAGATTGGGCATGTAGCGCCACTGACTGGTCCAATCGCCCACTTAGGTAAAGACAATGAGAATGGCGCGCGTTTAGCGCTTGAAGAAATTAATAAAGCCGGACTCACTATTGATGGTAAAAAAGTGGTGCTTACTTTAGTTCCCGAGGATGATGCAGAAGATCCTAAGACAGCCACTCAGGTTGCGCAAAAATTAGTGGATGCAAAAGTGGTTGGTGTAGTTGGCCATCTGAATTCTGGAACCAGTATTCCTGCTTCAAAAATTTATAGTGATGCAGGCATTACCCAGATCTCTCCATCTTCAACAAATCCGGATTACACCAAGCAAGGCTTTAAAACGACTTATCGCCTAGTAGCGACTGACGCGCAACAAGGCCCAGCACTTGGAAATTACGTTGCTAAAACGCTCAACGCGAAGACGGTAGCCATCATTGATGATTCTTCTCAGTACGGCAAAGGTCTGGCTGATGAGTTTGAGAAAACAGTCAAAGCTGCTGGTGTGAAGGTTGTGACTCGTGAAGCCAGCAATAACAAGGCTACCGACTTTAAGGCGATTCTCACGAAGGTTAAGGGTAGTAAGCCAGATGTCATTATGTATGGTGGTATGGATGCAACCGGTGGGCCGCTAGTAAAGCAGGCTGCTGAATTAGGCATCAAAGCCAAAGTGGTTGGTGGCGATGGCATGTGCACTGAAAAATTGGCTGAACTGGCTGGTGATGCAGTCGTGAATGTGACTTGCTCTGAGGCGGGTAAGGCGCTCTCGAAGATGGCTCAAGGCGCTGACTTCCAAAAGCGTTACAAAGAGCGCTTTAACGCGGATGTTCAAATTTATGCTCCATTTACCTATGATGCTGTCTATGTCTTGGTAGATGCCATGAAGCGTGCAAACTCTACTGATCCAGCCAAGATTTTAGTGGTCATGCCAGACACCAAGATGAATGGTTTGATCGGTAATATTGCTTTTGACAATAAAGGCGATATGAAAGAAGGCGTGATTACTTTGTATGATTTCAAGGACAAAAAGAAAACGGTTCTTGATGTGATCAATATGTAAGAAACACTGAAAGAGCGCCGCAATTGCGGTGCTCTTTTTAAGTGCCCCTGCATTTAATTTACGAATGGATATTTTTCTTCAGCAAATCATCAATGGCTTAGTGCTCGGCAGCATCTATGCCTTGATTGCTTTGGGCTACACCATGGTCTATGGCGTGTTGGGGATTATTAACTTTGCCCATGGTGAAGTGCTGATGATTGGCGCCATGGTGTCGCTGTCATTGTTGCGTTTGATATTAAGCGTAACCAGCGATCTTCCTGGTTGGTTAACACTATTAATTGTTTTGCCGGTGACGATGGCAGTCTGCGCTGGACTGAGTTACTGGATTGAGCGAATTGCTTATCGTCCACTGCGCAATGCCCCCCGTTTAGCGCCTCTGATTTCGGCTATCGGCATGTCTATCTTGCTGCAAACCATTGCGATGTTAATTTGGTCTAGAAATCCCATGACCTATCCGCAGTTGCTACCATCTAGCCCCATTGAGCTTGGTACTACTGGTGCAACGATCACTGGCAAAGAGATCATCATCATTGTGGTGGCCTTGGCGGTGATGTGTGGCTTGTTATTTCTGGTAGAAAAAACCAAGCTTGGCAGAGCAATGCGCGCGACCGCAGAGCAAACCCAAATTGCTGCTTTGATGGGCGTAAATCCGAATCGCGTTATTTCGATTACCTTCATGTTGGGCGGGGCGCTCGCCGGTCTAGCTGGCGTCATGATTGCTAGCAACTATGGCAATGTCCATTTTTATATGGGCTTCATCCCGGGCCTAAAAGCATTTACAGCAGCCGTTCTTGGCGGCATTGGAAATTTGCAGGGCGCCATGCTCGGCGGTCTTTTGCTTGGCTTGATAGAGGCATTGGGCGCGGGTTATATCGGTGAGCTAACGGGTGGTGTATTTGGTTCAAACTATCAAGACATCTTTGCATTCTTAGTACTCATCTTGGTATTGGTATTACGTCCAACCGGCTTATTGGGCGAGAAGGTTTCTGATCGTGCTTAAGCGACTTCTTGCCAATCATCTCAATCGTTCTGCCTATCTTTGTTTAGGAGCTTTGGCATTGATGCTCCTTCCCTGGGTTGTTGGGGCGGGTGGTGGCAACTACTGGGTTCGCGTACTGGATTTTGCTTTGCTCTATATCGTTCTTGCCTTAGGTCTGAATGTTGTAGTTGGTTTTGCCGGTCTTCTTGACTTGGGATACATTGCCTTCTATGCCTTAGGTGCCTATAGCTACGCTTTATTGGCCTCCCCGCATTTGCCGCAGCATTTTGAAACGATTGCTGCTGCACTGCCTCAAGGCATGCATTTTTCACCTTGGGTGGTAGCTCTGTTTGCTATTTTGTTGGCCGCGCTATTCGGCATGATTTTGGGCTTGCCTACCCTGCAGTTACGAGGAGACTATTTGGCTATCGTGACTTTGGGTTTTGGTGAAATTATTCGCATCTTTATGAATAATTTGGATCGCCCATTGAATCTGACCAATGGCCCCAAGGGAATTACTGCAATTGACCCACTCCAATTATTTGGGATTTCATTTACCAAACCCCTGGACCTAGGATTTGTTCAGGTTCCCGGCTTGTATTTGGTGTTCTACCTCTTTCTGGCTTTAGCTATTGCCGTCACGATTGTGTGCCTGCATTTACAAAACTCTCGCATTGGACGGGCTTGGGTGGCCATTCGTGAAGATGAGATTGCTGCAAAGGCGATGGGTATTAACACGCGCAATATGAAATTGTTGGCATTTGCCATTGGCGCCTCTTTTGCTGGCGTTGCAGGTGTACTCTTTTCTGCTTTCCAAGGATTTGTTTCGCCAGAGTCATTTACTTTGTGGGAATCGATCGTAGTACTTGCGATGGTAGTGCTGGGCGGTATTGGGCATATTCCGGGCGTGATCTTGGGCGCAATCGTATTGGCAGTCTTCCCAGAGGTGCTGCGTGGCGTTGCCGAGCCAATTCAAAAGGCGCTGTTTGGTCATGTGATCGTTGATGTGGAAGTGATTCGTCAATTAATTTATGGTTTGGCATTGATTCTCATCATGCTGTATCGACCCGGTGGAATTTGGCAAAAGGGAGATAGCAAATAATGTCTACGCATTTGCTTCTTGATGTCACTGATGTTTCTAAGCGCTTTGGCGGCGTACAGGCTTTGGATTCAGTTGGGCTGCAGGTCCCTCATGGCGCCATTGTGGGCCTGATTGGTCCTAATGGGGCTGGGAAGACCACCTTCTTTAATGTGATTACAGGCCTCTATCCAGCAGACTCTGGAATATTCTTGTTTGATGGCAAAGGCTACTTCCCAGAGTCCGTATCGGAGGTAACCAAATCAGGATTGGCGAGAACCTTTCAAAATATTCGCCTTTTTGGTGAGATGTCAGTTCTAGAGAATGTGATGGTGGGATGCCATTGCCGATCGAAGGCTGGTGTTTTGGGTGCTATTTTTCGCTTTCCCTCTACTAGGTGTGAGGAGCGGGTGATACGGGAAAAATCTCGTGCACTACTGGCCTATGTTGGATTGAGTGAATATGCAGACATGCAAGCACGCAATTTATCGTATGGACATCAACGTCGTCTGGAGATAGCGCGGGCGCTTGCAACCGAGCCAAAGCTTTTGGCTTTAGATGAGCCTGCGGCCGGTATGAACGCTACTGAAAAGTTGGAATTGCGCGAGCTTTTATTGCGTATTCGCGCTGACGGCAAGACGATCTTATTGATTGAGCACGATGTCAGCTTGGTCATGGGGATTTGCGATCACTTGACGGTCTTAGATTACGGCAAAGTCATTGCCGCTGGAAAGCCAGCGGATGTTCGCGTTCACCCTGAGGTCATTAAGGCTTATCTTGGACAGGGGGCGGTGTGATGTCGTTGCTCCAGGTTCAAGATTTGAAAGTAGCTTACGGCGGGATTAATGCAGTCAAAGGCATTGATTTGCATGTCAACCCAGGAGAGCTGGTGGCCTTGATTGGCGCCAATGGCGCAGGCAAGAGTTCCAGTCTAAAAGCAATTGCCGGTTTATTAAGGCCTGCTGCTGGTGCGATTGATTTCTTAGGTCAGCGCACCAACCCCCTTCCTGCGTATGAGTTGGTACGCCTGGGCCTCGGCTTAGTTCCGGAGGGGCGCGGGGTATTTAAGCGCATGACAATCTTGGAAAATCTACAGATGGGCGCGTTCTTGAAAAAAGATCCGCAGGCCATTGCGCAAAAATTAGAAGAAGTCTTTCATTATTTCCCGCGTTTAAAAGAGCGTCTTTCGCAGTTAGCAGGAACGCTCTCTGGCGGCGAACAACAAATGGTGGCTATGGGTAGGGCAATGATGGCCGGGCCTAAACTCTTATTGTTGGATGAGCCCTCAATGGGTTTATCGCCCATGATGGTTGAAACCATTTTTGATGTGATTCGTCATCTCTCTGCTGCTGGCATGACGGTTCTGTTGGTCGAGCAAAATGCCAGACTAGCGCTGCAGATGGCTGATCGTGCTTACGTGATGGAGAGTGGATTGGTGACTCTTACGGGCTCTGGACAAGACTTGCTGCAAGATCCCAGAGTACGAACTGCCTACTTAGGTGAATAAGTAGGCTTAGTTGGCTGATTCGGATTGCTGTTTACACAGTCTGTTTGAGTAGCTCGCGCAGCATATTGCACATCTGACGAATTTCGTCATCGCTCACGTTCAAAGCTGGCATAAAGCGAAGTAAGTTTGGTCTTGGGGAGTTGATCAGCAATCCTTCTGGACCGCGATCACGGGCGAGCTCTACGAGCTTCGGGCCAATATCTTTGCCTAGCATGAGGGCACGCAATAAGCCTTCGCCACGCTCGCCTTCAAGATGAAATTCTGCGCATAACTTTAAGAGTTCTGACTTCAGCAGCTCACCTTTGGCTTTCACGCTGTCTAAAAATCCAGGTGCCAATAATTGCTCAATCACACTGATACCAACAGCAGTCATTAGAGGGTTGCCGTTATAAGTGCCGCCCTGATCGCCAGGCACAAAGCAGGCAACAGCATCTGTTGCCATTAGCGCAGCCAA
The DNA here is from genome assembly GCF_018881575.1 of Polynucleobacter sp. UK-Kesae-W10. Taxonomy (GTDB): domain Bacteria; phylum Pseudomonadota; class Gammaproteobacteria; order Burkholderiales; family Burkholderiaceae; genus Polynucleobacter. The sequence goes on from NZ_JACVQB010000006.1 coordinate 85,832, forward strand.
GGGCACCCCACCACCAATACCTTTTCCTAAGGTCATGATGTCGGGCTCGATACCGTAATGCTGATAGGCAAAGAGGGTACCCGTTCGGCCGCAACCCGCCTGCACTTCATCTGCAATCAAGAGGATATTGTTTTCTTTGGTGAACTTACGCAGTTCACGCATGAATTCTTTTGTAGCGGGAATGACGCCACCTTCACCTTGAACAGGCTCTAGCATAACTGCAACTGTTTTATCGTTCACCAGCTTTTTCACTGAATCCAAATCATTCAGATCTGCTTTTGGAAAGCCGGGCACCTGCGGTGCAAACATCGTATCCCAGCCTGGTTTTCCAGAGGCGCTCATAGTTGCTAATGTGCGCCCATGAAAGCTATGGTCAAAGGTGATAATTTCAAAGGCACCGTTTTTATTGAGTTGCCCCCATTTACGTGCCAGCTTAATGGCACCTTCATTTGCTTCGGCGCCGCTATTAGCAAAGAAAACTTTATTAAAGCAGCTATTGCTAGTGAGTAAATTGGATAAGCCAATCATCGGCTCGTTGTAAAACGCAGGGCTAGGATTAATCAGCTTTTTTGCTTGTGCATTGAGCGCTTCAATCATTCCAGGATTGCCATGACCCAAGCAATTGACGGCCCATCCTTGTAGGAAATCTAAATAGCGCTTGCCATTGTTATCCGTTAACCATGAGCCTTGACCCTCAACCATCACCACATCTGGGCGTTGAGTAATGAACATTACTGAGTGGGTATCGATAGGGGCTGGCTGGCTCATGCTGGTTTTATGTAATAAGGGGCTGTTAAGGTTTCTATTATCCAACTGAATGCGTTTTATTTTCTAGGAGTTAATTGGCGACCAGATCTGCGGCACTGGTAAAGGAGTCGGCAAAGAATTCTTCCTCGGGCAGATGACATTTCGATGAAAAGTCATTTCTGGCGGCATTGACCATGACAGGCGCTCCGCAGGCATAAACCTGAAAGTCCTTGAGATTAGGATGGTCTTCCATGACGGCCTGATGCACAAAGCCGGTGCGGCCCTGCCAAGCATCCTCTGGCAGTCCATCAGAAATCACCGGAATGTATTGGAAGTTCGGGATGGCTTGCTCCCAGGTTTTACACAAATCATTTAAGTAGAGATCGCTTGGACGACGTCCGCCCCAATACAGCTTGATTGGTCGATCGATCTTCTTTGCCTGCATTTGTTCAATGATGGATTTGATCGGTGCAAAGCCGGTGCCAGCAGCTAAAAAGACGATGGGTTTTTTGGAATCCTCTCTCAAGAAGAAACTTCCCAGGGGGCCTTCAAAGCGCAAAATATCTTTTTCTTTTAATGCTGGATTGCTTACCCCAAATACAAAGTCGGTAAATAGTCCGCCGGGAAGATGGCGAATGTGTAGCTCTAGTGGGCCTTCTTGTTCGGGTGCGTTAGCAATAGAGTAGGCACGGCGCTGGCCATCTTTCAGGAGGAATTCGATGTACTGGCCTGCTAGGAACTGAAAGCGTTCTGCGGCTGGCAGTTGGAGTTTCAGAATAGCGACGTCATTACTAGGTTTGGCGATGGCGTTGACGCGACAGGGGACTTTACGAATGGCAATATCGCCTGCACCCTGAACCTCACGCGCTTCAATGAGTAGGTCTGATTGCGGGTGAGAGCAGCAAAATAAAATTCCGCCAGCCGTCTCATCAGCTTTACTCAGGGCGTTATCACTGTGTTGACCATGATTTACCTGGCCCTCTAGGACCTTGCCTTTGCAAGAACCGCAGGCACCATTTTTGCAGCCATAGGGTAAGTTAATGCCTTGGCGAAGGGCGGCCTCCAGGAGGGTTTCATCCTGGTTAACAGTAAATTGTTTGCCGCTCGTTTTGAGCGTGACTTGATAAGACACTCTCATTCCTTTCAATAAGTCGTTACGATGTTACTTATGCAATCTTTTGGTAAACCTTCAATTCTGATTATTGGCTGCGGCGACATTGGTTTGCGGGTGGCTCGACAGCTCTCTAGAAGCCATCGAGTTTTTGCCCTGACTTCTTCGCAAGGTCGCTTTCAGGAATTGAGGGGGGTCGGAGCGATTCCAATTTTGGGCAATCTGGATCATCCAGAAACCTTATGGCGCCTTGCGGGTTTAGCGCAAACTGTGATTCATTTGGCGCCACCCCAAAATCAAGGAAATCGTGACTACCGAACCCGTAACCTGCTCAGAATTTTAGCCCAAGGCTCAAATGCCGTCAGGCGCCTGATCTATATCAGCACTACAGGGGTCTATGGGGATCATCGTGGCGCCAAAGTGAGCGAGTCGACCCCGGTTAGCCCTCAAAGCGAGCGTGCGCAAAGGCGGGTGGATGCTGAACGTATTTTGCGTTTGTGGGGGCCTGCGCATGGAGTTGCTATTACCATCTTGCGAGTCCCCGGCATTTACGCGGCAGATCGTTTGCCTCTCGATCGACTGCATGCCCAAACCCCAGCTTTACTGCCAGAAGAAGATGCCTATTCAAACCATATTCACAGTGATGATTTGGCGCGATTGGTGTGTGCTGCGGTTTATCACGGCAAACCTCAAAGAGTGATCAATACCTGCGATGGTGGTGAAACTAAGATGGGGGATTACTTTGATGAGGTGGCAGACGCCTATGGCTTGAAGAGGCCACCCCGTTTGCCTGCGAGTGAGTTACAAAAAATCGTCAGTCCAATGCTTTGGTCGTTCATGCGCGAGTCTAGGCGAGTGAGCAACCAGCGACTGCATGAGTTGAAAACCCCGCTGCGTTATCCCAGCGTGGCCGATTTTTTGAAGGCTACTTCCAAGAATCCTTGAGGCCAACCGTCCGATTAAAAACAGGCTTGCCAGGTTGAGAGTCTGCCTTATCGGCAACAAAGTAGCCATGACGCTCAAACTGGAAACGATCCTCTGCTTTGGCATCTTTCATACAAGGCTCTAAGTAAGCGGTAAGTGTTTCTTTGGAATGGGGGTTGATTGCATCCAGGAAATTCTTATCACCACTATCTGGATGAGGATCATTAAAGAGGTGGTCATAAAGACGTACTTCAGCAGGGATTGCTTCAGCAGCGCTAATCCAGTGAATATTGCCCTTCACCTTGTAATTGTTGGAGCCTGGGGTGCCGCTCTTACTATCTGGGAAGTGTGTCACGTTGACTTGTGTGACATTGCCCTGCGCATCAGTCTCAAAGCCTGTGCATTCCACGACAAAGCCGTGGCGCAAGCGTACTCGACTGCCTGGCTGGTCACCAATTGGTGGATAAAGTCTGAAAAAGCCCTTGATCGGCTCTTTCATAAAATCATCCGCCTCAATCCACAACTCGCGTGTGAAATGAAAATCACGATTGCCCCATTCAGGATGCTGAGGGTGGCGTGGTGCTGAACAAGCTTCACTAGCAGAAGCATCAAAATTTTCTACCACCAACTTCAGTGGCTTAAGTACTGCAGTGGCGCGTGGTGCTTTCGCCTCAAGATCATCGCGCAAGGCTTGATCAAGGGTGCTCATATCAATCCAGCTGTCAGCCTTTGAAACACCAATGCGTTCGCAGAATAAGCGAATACTTTCTGGGGTATAGCCGCGGCGACGGATACCAACGATCGTCGGCATACGTGGGTCATCCCAGCCATCTACATGTTTTTCTTCTACGAGCTGCAACAGCTTGCGTTTGCTGGTGATGGTATAAGTCAGATTGAGGCGGGCGAACTCGTATTGATGGGGAACGGGATCTTTGAAGACGCCCAATTCCTTGAGTGCGTTCACAATCCAGTCATAGAGCGGACGATTGTTTTCAAATTCGAGCGTGCAAATCGAGTGAGAGACATTCTCTAAGGCATCAGAGATGCAATGGGTGAAGTCATACAGCGGGTAAATACACCACTTGCTGCCGGTGCGATGGTGGTCGGTATGGCGGATACGGTAAACCACGGGATCGCGCATCACGATATTCGGATGTGCCATATCGATCTTTAGGCGCAGTACATGCTCGCCATCTTTAAATTTACCATCGCGCATATCGCGAAACAGCTGAAGATTTTCAGCGGGGCTGCGATCGCGATAGGGGCTATTTTTTCCGACTTGCCCAAAGTTGCCGCGATTCGTATGAATGTCATCAGCACTTTGACTGTCAACATATGCTTTGCCATTCTCAATCAGAATTTCTGCGAACTGATAGAGTTGATCAAAGTAATCGCTTGCATGATAAAGATGTGTACCCCAATCAAAACCAAGCCATTTCACCGCATCCAAAATGCTGTCGGCGTATTCAACATCTTCTTTTACAGGGTTGGTGTCATCCAAGCGCATATTGCAACGCGCGCCGCCAGCTTGATTGTTGTAATCGGCCGCAAGGCCAAAGTTCAGGCAAATACTTTTGGCGTGGCCAATATGCAGGTAACCGTTTGGCTCTGGTGGAAAGCGCGTAATGATGGAAGGAATCGCTTCGCCCGCTAAATTGGTACGCTGAGCAAAGGCGCCACTTGCTAGGTCCTGATCAATGATCTGACGTAAGAAATTCGATGGTTCGGCGATTGCGCCAACAGCGGCTTTAGAGGGTTTGCTATCTTGGGACATAGCCACATTGTAGAGAAAACCCCGAGGTCCATAAAGAAAAAGCCCGCAAACTGCTGCGGGCTCGTTTCTGGGAAGGCTGGGACGATCAGTCTTCGACGAAGGCTTCTTCGCGAGTCTTCTTTACTGCTGGCAAGGTCACCATAACCACCAAGAGGGCTGACGCAATGAGTAAGCCAAGCGACAGTGGGCGGGTTAAGAAGGTTGTGAAATCACCGCGGGACAGCAATAAAGCGCGGCGGAAGTTCTCTTCCATCATTGGCCCCAAAACAAAGCCCAAAAGCAATGGAGGTGGTTCGCAGCCGAGTTTGAAGAAGAGGTAACCAATGATGCCAAAGGCGGCAGTTACATAAACGTCAAACACAGTGTTGTTTACGGTGTACACACCGATACAACAGAAAACCAAAATGGCTGGATACATAAAGCGATAAGGAATCTTCAAGAGTTTTACCCAAATACCAATGAGGGGTAAGTTCAAGAGAATCAACATCACATTACCAATCCACATTGATGCGATCAGACCCCAGAACAATGCTGGGTTGCTGGTCATTACCTGTGGACCTGGCTGAATGTTATGAATCGTCATCGCACCAACCATCAAAGCCATCACTGCGTTTGGTGGGATACCTAAAGTAAGCAATGGAATGAATGAGGTTTGAGCGGCAGCGTTGTTAGCGGATTCTGGGCCGGCAACACCTTCGATCGCGCCATGTCCAAATTCGTGGCTGTACTTAGAGGATTTCTTCTCAACAGAGTAGGCGCCAAAGGCGGCCAATGCAGCGCCACCACCTGGCAAGATGCCGAGGATAGAGCCAATCGTTGTACCGCGCAAAATGGAAGGAATCATGCGCTTCACATCTTGCTTGGTAGGGATCATGGTGGTCATCTTGTTTAAGAAGCCCTCATCCTCATCCTTCTTCTCGAGGTTACTCATGATCTCGGCAAATCCAAACACACCCATGGCCACTGCAACGAAACCGATGCCGTCGCTCAATTCAGGAATGTCAAATGCATAGCGAGAAACACCGGAGTTCACGTCGGTGCCAATCAAGCCCATGAGCAAGCCTAATACGATCATGCCGATCGCTTTAATCAGGGAGCCAGATGCTAGAACTACGGCACCGATCAAGCCCAAGACCATCAATGAGAAATACTCAGCGGGGCCAAACTTAAATGCGAGCTGTGAGAGTGGTGCGGCAAATGCGGCTAGTACTAAAGTCGCAACGCAACCAGCAAAGAATGAGCCCATACCAGCGGTAAAGAGCGCTACACCGGCTCGACCATTTCGGGCCATCTGATAGCCGTCGATCGCCGTGACGACCGAGGACGTTTCTCCCGGAATGTTGAGCAAAATTGCGGTTGTGGAGCCACCGTACTGTGAGCCGTAGTAAATACCGGCCAACATAATCAATGCAGCGATTGGAGGCAAGGCGTAAGTGGCTGGCAAGAGCATCGCAATCGTTGCAATTGGGCCAAGGCCTGGCAACACGCCAATCAAAGTACCCAATACACAGCCAATCAGGCAGTACAGAAGGTTTTGTAAAGTAAACGCGGTATCGAAACCGAGAGCTAAATTAGCAAATAAGTCCATTTTTTAGTATCCCGGTTCGTTATTGAAGAAAGAAAGGTAGTAATGGGAACTGAAGCTTGAGGCCCAAAACGAATACCGAGTATGTAAAGAAGATGAGGAAGGTGGCGTTAATTAAAGTGCCCTTCCAGCTGAATTCATGGCTAGCACTTGCAGACATGAATACCAAAACAAATACCGCCACGATGAAGCCCATGGTTGGCAATAAGATGCCGTAGAGGACAACAGAGCCAGTAATTAGGCCAATAATTCTCCAGTTAAATGGAGGAATCTTTTCAATGGCTGCTTTTGCGCTCATTGATTTAACAAGAATCAAGAGGCCTAAAGCCGTCATTACTAATCCCAGCCAGAATGGGAAATAGCCTGGGCCCATTTTGGCGGCGGTGCCCATTTGATACTGGGTGGCCATATAGGTAAAAAATAGGCCAATGACCATATACATCAGGCCGGCCCCAAAATCTTTTTGATTACGGATTTCCAAGTTGCGCTCCTTTTGTATCGGCTTTTTTGCCGACTTATTTATTGATGTTGTGGGATTGTAAGGCACTACGGGGGTGTCCTGTCTAGGGTTTGCCCTAGACAGGTGCCAATGCGATAATTATCAGCATGAAAGTCTCCCAAATTCGCCAGGCTTACCTGGATTTCTTTGCCCAAAAAGGCCACCAAATCGTTCCCTCCAGCCCAGTAGTGCCGGGGGATGACCCCACGCTGCTGTTTACTAATGCGGGGATGAACCAATTTAAGGATGTTTTTCTCGGCTTTGATAAGCGCCCTTATAGCCGTGCAACGACCGCCCAAAAATGTATTCGGGCGGGCGGCAAACATAATGACCTCGATAACGTGGGCTATACCGCACGTCACCACACCTTTTTTGAGATGCTGGGTAATTTTTCCTTTGGGGACTACTTCAAGAAAGATGCCATTCAATTTGCTTGGGACTTATTAACCCAAGTTTTCAAATTGCCAAAAGACAAACTATTGGTGACTGTCTATGCTGAAGATGACGAGGCATATGCTATTTGGAAAGATCAAATTGGTGTGCCTGCTGAGCGGATTATTCGTATTGGCGATAACAAGGGCGCACGCTACGCATCGGATAATTTCTGGATGATGGGGGATACCGGTCCATGCGGTCCTTGCACGGAAATTTTTTACGATCATGGTGAACATATTCCTGGCGGCCCTCCAGGTAGCCCAGAAGAAGATGGTGATCGTTTTATCGAAATTTGGAACAACGTCTTCATGCAATTTAATCGCGATGAAGCGGGCGTCATGCATCCACTGCCTAAGCCTAGTGTGGATACTGGCATGGGGCTTGAGCGCATTGCCGCAGTCTTGCAGCACGTTCACTCCAATTATGAAATCGACCTCTTCGTCAATCTCATTCAGGCCTCCAAGGATGCGGTAGATGGCGCGGGCGGTGAAAACTGTGATGCCGCAAGCCCTTCACTCAGAGTGATTGCTGACCATATTCGTGCGTGTAGCTTCATTGTGGTGGATGGTGTTATTCCCGGCAATGCAGGGCGTGGTTATGTGCTGCGTCGGATTGCGCGTCGTGCGATTCGTCATGGTTATAAGTTAGGTGCACGCAAACCATTCTTCTATCAACTAGTTCCGGCGCTCGTCAAAGAAATGGGCGATGCCTATCCGGAATTGCGTGCAGCACAAGATAAAGTGAGTGAAGTGCTCAAGCAAGAAGAAGAGCGCTTCTTCCAAACGATTGCCAATGGCATGGAAATTTTGGATGGTGCTTTAGCTGGTGGGGCAAAAATGGTAGATGGCGAAACTGCTTTCCGTCTCCATGACACATTTGGTTTCCCATTGGACTTAACTGCAGACGTTTGTCGTGAGCGTGGCGTCACCGTTGATGCCGAAGGTTTTGAAGTTGCGATGCAAAAGCAGCGGGATCAGGCCAGAGCTGCTGGCAAGTTCAAAGTGGCTCAAGGCCTCGATTACAAAGGCAAACCTACTCAGTTTCATGGCTACGATACCCTGAAGCATGAGGGCGCCAAAGTAACAGCGCTTTATGTTGATGGCTCTGAAGTGACCTCTGTGAAGGCGGGCGATGCTGCTGTAATCGTGCTGGATAACACTCCTTTCTATGCTGAGTCAGGTGGCCAGGTTGGCGATCAGGGTGAGCTGCGCAATGAGTCTGTCCGCTTTGCGGTTGAGGATACCTTCAAGATTCAGGCTGACGTATTCGGTCACCAAGGGGAAGTTCTTGAGGGCGAGATTAAGGTAGGTGACGCACTAAATGCCTTAGTGGATGTTCAACAAAGAACCGATACGATGCGCAACCATAGCGCTACCCATATCTTGCATAAAGCATTGCGGGAAGTCTTGGGCGATCATGTGCAGCAAAAAGGCTCTTTGGTAGATGCTACCAAGACCCGTTTTGACTTTACCCACAATGCACCGATTACGGCAGAGCAGATTCGCCGTATTGAAGACATTGTTAATGAAGAGATTTTGGAAAATACTGCCACCTCTGGCAAGGTCATGTCTTTAGAAGATGCGCAAAAGACAGGTGCCATGATGCTGTTTGGAGAGAAGTATGGCGACGAAGTACGTGTATTGGAAATCGGCTCCTCTAAAGAGCTCTGTGGCGGTACCCACGTAGGGCGCACTGGTGATATCGGCAGCTTGAAGATTGTTTCTGAGGGCGGCGTTGCAGCTGGTATTCGTCGAGTAGAGGCGGTGACTGGTAAGCATGCACTTCAGTTCTTGCAAGCGTTGGAAGATAAGGTCAACGAAGCTGCAACCATTCTTAAAACCCATCCTGGTGATTTAGTGAATCGTGTTGCGCAGTTGCAAGAGAGTCTGCGCCAGGCAGAGCGCGAATTGGATAAAGTAAATTCAAAGCTGGCGGCAAGCCAGGGTGATGAGTTAGCTGGTCAAGCAGTAGATGTCAATGGACTCAAAGTGCTCGCAGCGCGTCTTGATGGTGCTGATGCAGGTGTACTGCGTGAAACGATGGACGCCCTCAAAGCCAAGTTAAAGACCGCTGCCATTGTGTTGGCTTCAGTACAAGGCGATAAGGTGAGTTTGATTGCTGGCGTTACCGCGGACTCTATTGGCAAAGTTAAGGCAGGTGATTTGGTGAACTTTGTAGCCCAACAGGTGGGCGGCAAAGGTGGCGGCAAGCCAGAAATGGCAATGGCTGGTGGTAATGATCCAAGCAAGCTCGGTGCTGCACTAGCAGGCGTAAGAGATTGGGTGGCTAGCAAATGAGTGATGTAGCGAATATTGCTTTCAATGCCGAGGTCGATGCCATCGGGATGAATTGCCCTCTACCCATTTTGCGGACCAAAAAGGCGCTGGCAACGATGCAGTCTGGTGAAGTTCTTAAAATTAAGGCCACAGACTCTGGCGCTGCAAGAGACTTCCCTGCGTTTGCCAAGCAGACTGGCAATGAATTAGTTGGCAGTACTACGGAAGGCGATGTTTTGGTGTTCTTCTTAAAGAGAAGATAAGCGCAAGAGAAGGTCAGCGCCTTCTCTTGATCCTTATTTCAAAGGCCAGCTTTTGAGATACTCTGCAAAATCTTCGCCGACCTCTGGATGGCGCAAAGCAAAGTCCACCGAAGCCTTAAGGTAGCCTAGCTTGCTACCGCAGTCATAACGAACTCCATCGTATTCATAACCAAATACAGGCTCTTCTTTGAGTAGGGCCGCAATGGCATCCGTTAATTGGATTTCACCGCCGGCACCGGGTTTTACATTGCGAATGTGATCAAAGATTTTGGATGACAAGACATAACGTCCGACTACCGCAAGGTTAGATGGTGCATCGGCTGGCTTGGGTTTCTCCACAATGCCGTTTAAGCGATAGATGCCTTGACTAACTTCATCGCCAGAAATAATGCCGTAGGAACTGGATTTAGCAGGATCAATTTTTTCTACCGCCAAGACTGAGCCTGACTGCTCTTCATGAACTTTGAGCATCTGCGAAAGGACCGGTGGTTGACCATCCAAAAGATCATCGGCTAGGATGATGGCAAAGGGCTCATCACCAACCAATTTCTCGGCACACAACACCGCGTGACCCAAACCCAATGGCTCAGATTGGCGAATGTAGACACAATCTACATTATCGGGTTTAACGCTACGTACGAGATGAAGCAAATCTTGTTTGTTTTTTGCCTCGAGCGCCGCTTCTAATTCATATGCTTTATCGAAGTGGTCTTCAATAGCGCGTTTGCTGCGACCGGTGACGAAAATCAATTCAGTAATGCCAGCAGCAATCGCTTCATCCACTGCATATTGAATCAGCGGCTTATCGACGACATTGAGCATTTCTTTTGGACTTGCTTTAGTGGCAGGCAAAAAGCGGGTGCCAAAACCAGCAACTGGAAAAACAGCCTTGGTGACCTTTTTGGAGCTGAAATGCAATGCCATAGTGAATCCGATCTGTATTCTTTAGTAGAGATTATTTGAGACGTTCTAATTGTGCAACAAGCTTCTCATGATTTTGCTCAAAGCCCGCAAGACGTTGTTTTTCTTGGGCCACTACCTCTGCTGGGGCACGTGCTACAAAGCCCTCATTGCCCAATTTGCTGCGAGCTTTTGTGATCTCATTGGCAAGACGTTCAATTTCTTTGCCCAGACGAATGCGCTCAGCGGCGACATCCACCTCGATTTTGAGCAGGAGCTTAATGTCGCCCACTAGCGCAATCGGTGCTCCTGGGGCATCTTTTTCTAAAGCGGATTCATCGCTATAGATTTTGACTTCAGTCAGCTTGGCCAAAGCCATCAAGTAAGGTGTCGCTTTTTCTAGGAAAGCCTGTGGGCCATAAATCCAGAGTGGCACTTTTTGTGCTGGAGAAACTTGCATTTCACCGCGCAAATTGCGGCAAGCATCGACAATAGCCTTGACTTGGGTAACCCAAGCTTCACTTTGCTCATCAATCTTCTCGGGCTGTGCAATCGGGTAGGGTTGTAGCGCAATGGACTGCTTAGTTTGTTCTGCTAACGCTTTGCCAGATTTTGGCCCAACGGTTTGCCACAAGGTTTCCGTAATAAATGGAATCAACGGGTGAGCCATGCGCAAGATAGTCTCAAGTACGCGCAATAAGGTGCGACGCGTGGCGCGTTGTTGCGCAGGTGTACCGGTTTGCAACTGCACTTTGGCTAACTCTAAATACCAGTCACAGTATTCATCCCAAACAAACTGATAGATGCTGCTAGCAATATTGTCAAAGCGATAGTTCTGAAAGCCTTTGGCTACCTCCGCTTCAGTGCGCTGTAATTGAGAGACGATCCAGCGATCTGCTGGTGAAAAGTCTAGATATCCTTCTGGGCCGCATTGATTGTCACAGGGCGCCAAGCCATTGTCTTCGTCATTGCCAGGGCAGTTCATCAAGACAAAGCGGGTGGCATTCCAAAGTTTGTTGCAAAAGTTTCGATATCCTTCGCAACGCTTTTGATCAAAGTTGATGTTGCGACCTAGAGAGGCGAGCGAGGCAAAGGTAAAGCGCAGTGCATCGGTTCCAAAGGCTGGAATGCCATCCGGAAATTCCTTTTTGGTTTTCTTGGCGATACTCTCTGCTTGCTTTGGGTTCATCAAGCCAGTGGTGCGTTTACCCACAAGCTCTTCAATCTTGATGCCATCAATCAAATCAATCGGATCCAAAGTATTTCCTTTGGACTTACTCATTTTCTGACCTTCCGCATCACGCACTAAGCCATGAACATAGACGGTATGAAAAGGTACTTTGCCGGTGAAGTGGCAAGTCATCATTACCATGCGTGCCACCCAGAAGAAGATGATGTCAAAACCAGTTACCAGTACAGAGGATGGTAAGAAATGATTTAGCGCAGGCGTCTTTTCTGGCCAGCCCAAAGAGCTAAATGGCACCAGTGCAGAACTAAACCATGTATCGAGAACATCTGGGTCACGGTTGAGTGCGCCGGTATAGCCAGCTGCAGTGGCTTTAGACTTGGCTTCCTCTTCAGAGCGCGCTACAAAGATCTGACCATCATCGCCATACCAGGCAGGGATTTGGTGGCCCCACCAGAGTTGGCGTGAGATACACCAGTCCTGAATGTTTTCTAACCACTGGGTGTAAGTATTGATCCAGTTTTCTGGCACCAGCTTGATATCGCCCTTGGTAACGGCATCTAAGGCAGCGCCTGCAATCGATGAGCCAGGTTGATATTGGTTGTCAGGACTTGGCTTAGACATGGCTACAAACCACTGGTCTGTGAGCATCGGTTCAATAATAGTCTGCGTACGATCGCCGCGCGGCACCATCAATTTATGCGGCTGCACTTTTTCTAGCAAGCCTGCAGCTTCTAAATCCGCCACCACTTGTTTGCGCGCAGCAAAGCGTTCCATGCCTTGATAAGCAGCTGGTGCGTTCTCGTTGATCTTGGCATCCAATGTAAGGATGTTGATCATGGGTAATTGATGGCGTTGACCTACCGCATAGTCATTGAAGTCATGCGCAGGAGTGACCTTCACTACACCAGTACCAAAGTTCAAATCTACATAGTCATCTGCAATGATGGGGATTTCACGGTTGCATAAAGGCAAGTGAACGGATTTACCGATCAGGTGTATATAGCGCTCATCTTCTGGGTTCACCATGACAGCCACGTCACCCAGCAACGTCTCAGGGCGTGTTGTGGCAACTGTGAGGTGGCCAGAGCCATCGGCGAGTGGATAGCGGATGTGCCACATTGAGCCATCCTCTTCTTCGCTGACAACTTCCAAATCAGAAACGGCAGTACCTAAAACGGGATCCCAATTGACTAGTCGTTTACCGCGGTAAATCAGACCTTGCTCATGCAGTCGAACAAAGACTTCAACAACTGCTTTGGACATTTTGCTGTCCATGGTGAAATATTCTTTACCCCAATCAATCGATGCGCCCAGGCGACGAATTTGGCGGGTAATGGTGGAGCCAGAAGTTTCTTTCCACTCCCAAACTTTTTCTAAAAACTTCGCACGACCTAAATCATGGCGTGAGACTTTTTGTGCATCGAGCTGGCGCTCCACAACAATTTGCGTTGCAATACCGGCATGGTCAGTACCTGGTACCCACAAAGTGTTTTTACCCGACATCCGTGCATGACGAACCAGGCCATCCATGATGGTTTGGTTAAAAGCGTGACCCATGTGGAGGGTGCCGGTGACATTCGGAGGAGGGAGCTGAATGGAAAAATCCCCTTTACCTTCATCCATGCTGGCATCGGCAATGCCTCTGCGTTCCCACTCTGGGCCCCAATAGGCTTCAATCGGGGCGGGTTCGTAGGATTTGGCTAGTTCGTCTGCTGAACTGGCCGCTGGTGAATTAGGGGTATTTGAGGCATTTGGCATAAGAGGCAAATTATAATTGGGGCGATGTACTCAGACTTGCTCGCGAACCTCAATCCAGAACAGCGCGAGGCAGTGACCCTCCCGCCCGTTAATCCCAATGGCCAAGCCCAATCAGCCCTGATTTTGGCTGGGGCGGGGAGCGGTAAAACCCGCGTACTCACCACCCGTATAGCTTGGTTGATCCAGACGGGCCAGGTATCGCCTATTGGGGTCCTAGCAGTGACCTTCACCAATAAGGCAGCCAAAGAGATGATGGTGCGTTTGAGCGCCATGTTGCCAATCAATACTCGCGGGATGTGGATTGGTACCTTCCATGGCCTTTGTAACCGTTTATTGCGCGCCCACCACAAAGAGGCAGGCCTACCATCGACCTTTCAGATTCTGGATACCCAAGATCAGTTATCAGCCATTAAGCGACTTCTCAAGGGTTTAAAGGTCGATGATGAAAAATATCCGCCTAAGCAATTGCAGTATTTCATTGCGCATGCCAAGGAACGTGGTCAGCGCGCTAAAGATTTGGCGGTGGGTGATGATTTTCAGGCGAAGATGGCGCAACTCTATGCAGCCTATGACGAACAATGTCAGCGCGAGGGCGTCGTGGATTTTGCAGAGCTCTTATTGCGCAGTTATGAGTTGCTAAAACATAGTGAGCCGATTCGTACTCACTACCAAGAGCGCTTCCGTCATATTTTGATTGATGAGTTTCAAGATACCAATGCCTTGCAATACGCGTGGCTCAAATTACTCTCGGGCCATGATGCAAGTCGTGTCAATGTCAGCGGTATGGGCAGCAGTTCGGTATTTGCAGTGGGTGATGACGATCAAAGTATTTATGCATTCCGAGGTGCAGATGTGGAGAACATGCGCCTTTATGAGAAGCAGTTTCATCCATTATTGGTAAAGCTAGAGCAAAACTATCGTTCGCATGGCCATATTCTGGATACCGCCAATCATCTAATTGCTAACAATTCAGAGCGTCTGGGCAAGAACCTGCGAACCGATGCTGGGCATGGCGAGCCAGTCCGGATCTACGAAGCACCAAGTGATCACGCTGAAGCCGCTTGGTTGGTCGATGAAATTAAGGCGCTAGTCAATAGCGGTATCAAGCGCACTGAAGTGGCTTTGCTCTATCGCAGCAATGCGCAGTCACGCATCATTGAGCATGCCTTATTTTCAGCGGGTATTCCGTATCGTGTATATGGTGGTTTGCGATTCTTCGAGCGCGCCGAAATTAAACATGCGCTCGCTTATTTACGCTTGCTCGAAAATCCAAATGATGACACCTCATTCTCTCGGGTCGTGAATTTCCCAACGCGGGGTATTGGCGCAAGATCAATCGAAGCGTTGCAAGATGCCGCTAGAGATCAGCAATGTTCCTTATATGTTGCTGCCTCATCATTAGAAGGAAAAGCGGGTGCGGCATTGGGTGGCTTTATTCGCTTGGTCGATCATATGCGTGAAGCGACTCGTCACAACACCTTGCCTGAGACCGTTGAATTTGTCATTCAGCATAGCGGACTGATTCAGCATTACCTCTCTGAACGTGAAGGTCAGGATCGGGTAGAGAACTTGCAGGAATTGATTAATGCTGCCACTGCATTCATAGCGGAAGAGGGCTATGGCCAAGACGCAGCCGCTGCGATGTTGCCTGGCGAGAATGCGCCTGGAGTAGTCGAAGTCTCGCCATTGGCTGCCTTCCTATCGCACGCCTCTTTGGAGGCAGGCGATAACCAGGCTCAAGCTGGGCAAGATGCCGTCCAGCTGATGACAGTCCACTCTGCTAAAGGCTTGGAGTTCACCTCAGTCTTTATTACCGGTCTTGAGGAGGGGTTATTTCCTCATGAAAACAGCATTAATGAACAAAACGGTCTTGAAGAAGAGCGTCGCTTAATGTACGTAGCGATTACAAGGGCTAAAGAGCGCCTGTATCTGTCGCATACCCAGTCTCGCATGCTCCATGGTCAAGTGCGCTACAACATGCCTTCCCGCTTCTTGGAAGAATTGCCATCTGAATCGCTCAAGTGGCTGACGCCAAAAGCCAAGGATGCTCGCTGGGGTGGTGCTTCTCGCTCAGGATCTACCTGGCAGGATGGCTACACACGGCAACGTGAATATGAATCGAATGACTTCTTTGACTCCGGTAGCGAGAGACCGCGACCCGCTAAGCGAGTAGGCTCTGCTTCCATGGAAGTCAAGAGACTAGCCTCACCTCCACGTGGCGACTATCCTTTCAAGATCGGTCAAAATGTATTTCATACCAAGTTTGGTGAGGGCCGAGTAACTGGTCTTGAAGGTGTAGATGCTGATGCCCGCGCGCAAGTGAACTTTAAGCGTCATGGTGTTAAGTGGTTGCAGCTCAGCATTGCCAAGCTTGCAGCCATCGATTAAAAACCGCTTGCTTAATTAGCGGTAATTAAAGAACAACTTCATCTTCAGTAAAGCAGGCTTTCCACGTTGCGTAGAAAGAGCAGTGCATGACAGTGAGTCCGGCCATGGAGATGGGGGCGATGATGAAAGATGCAGCTTGTCCAAAATCCAGCGCATCAAGCACCATGCCAATGCTTAATGGAATCGCAATGAGAATTGCGCTCCAGATCGCCAAGTAGAAAAAGAAAGCAGCTTTATTAGTCCAGCAGGCCAGCCAGCTAGAAAAGAGGGCTTGGGGAATTGACATGTCTGCCCATGCAACCAAGATAGGCGAGAACCACATCAACATAGCGACCGGAATGTAGAGGATGGCGCCAAAAAATAAGACCAAATAGATTTGACGAATTGCCTCAGGTGTTACGGGTTTATCGCTCGTCATCAGCGGCAAGAGAGATTCAAAGTCAACTAAGAGGCTAAGAACAAAGCTCAGCGCCAAAATGAGTACGGTGTATATCAAGCCTAATTGCAAAATCCGCTTGCGAATCAGAATTCCAGATCGCAACGCAATCAAATAGACCATCGGACTAATACGTTCTTTTTGAATTCCTTGGCGGCAAGCAGTCATAAATCCAACGGATAACGCCGGCGTTAGGAGTAGTACGGCAAAGACGCCAATCACTGGAATAATCACTGCCAATTGTGCAGCGAAGACGTACATGAAGACGAGCATTAAAAATCCCAATGGATTTTGTTTAAATAACCAAATGCCCTGTCTGATCCAGGTATAGCCTTCTTTAGGTGCTACAGAATTGAGTTTCATAGGGTGCGACGACTGAGCAGAATTCGCTCAAAGTGTGTGGGATCGTGTGGGGTGAGCATTTGCGCATCACGTGGCAAGTAAAAATCCCATAGGCGCGATACCCAGAAGCGTAAGGCGGCAGCCCTCACCATGAGCGGCCAACTAGCCTGCTCCTCTTTGGTCAAAGGGCGTACTGCTTGGTAGGCTTTCATGAGAGCCTCAAAGCGAGCGGGATCTAAATCCTGTTTATTGTCAGCAAGACACCAATCGTTGACAGTCACAGCAAGGTCAAACAACCATTTATCCGTTCCGGCGAAATAAAAATCAAAGAAACCGCCCAAGCGATCATTGCTTGTATCGTTTGTACCTTTGGGGTCAAAGAGTACGTTGTCGCGGAAGAGGTCGCAATGGCTTGCTCCTTGAGGCAACGCATCGTAATTGCTTGAGGCAAAAAACGCTTCTTGCGTAGCGAGCTCGTGCGTTAGTAAATCTCGTTGTGCGAAATTTAAGTGCGGCAATACTGAAGGAATCGTTTGTTGCCACCAGCCAAGGCTGCGCAGATTTTCTTGTGACTTCGGAAAATCTTTCCCAGCTAAATGCATCTTGGCCAACATCTCACCTACCAATGCGCAATGACTTGCTTCAGGCTGCATGCGTGACAAACCAGGCAGTTTGCTCACAATGGCTGCTGGCTTACCCTTCAGTGAAAACAGTATTTCACCACGCTGATTTTCAATAGGCTTCGGTACGGGGATTCCCTTGTTTGCCAGGTGACGCATGAGCTCCAAGTAATAAGGTAGCTGCTGTGCAGACAGTCTCTCAAAGATGGTGAGTACGTATTCGTGCTTCTGACCATCTTTAATAGTGTCTAAGAAGAAATTGGAGTTTTCGATGCCACCATGAATGCCACGAATCTCGCTAGCACTGCCGATATCAAAATCTTGAGCAATCCACTGCGAGATATCGTCAAGTTCGATCGGGGTAAAAACAGCCATGAAGCAGCGACTCTACTGTTAGGAATTAATTGAGTGGAATGCTAATGCTCGGTACGCTCAAGAGGCTACCTTCACCGCTTGGTGCTCCTGGCTTCACAGAGTCCGGAGGAGACATTTCATAGGTGGTGTATTTTGTTTTGACTTGAACCTGAGTCGGGCTATTGGCATCTTTGTATTCAGTAATTTCGGTGCCCGTTACTTCTTTATGTTGAAAGCTCGGCTGACGCTTTTCCGGGTTGCTCAAGACGCCGGATGGGCTAACGGCAGGGGCTAGTGGCTGGTTATTAATTTGATTGAGTTCAGACTGGCTCAGGGCTTGGCTGGTATTCTGGGCTTGCGCTGAACCGACCCCAAAAAGGCCAAAAATCACCAAAAAGCTCGTCAGAGCAAGGCTTTGGCTGAAGAAGTGGCTAATTACATTCGTTAGAGCGTGCATCATTTTTCACCTTTTTAGGCCTACTCTCGGGTGGTTCCTTAACCAGACCTGTAGGCAGTTCACAACTAGATTGTACGATTGCGGTATGACTAAACATAGACTCTTGTTGGTAGACGGCTCTAGCTACCTGTATCGCGCCTTCCATGCCATGCCAGACCTCCGAAATGGGGCTGGTGAGCCCACAGGCGCCATTTATGGCATGGTCAATATGATGCGCCGCGCCCGTTCCGAGCTCAAGGCGGACCATATCGCCTGCGTTTTTGATGCTAAGGGCAAGACTTTCCGGGATGAGATGTACGCCGAGTACAAGGCCCATCGCTCACCGATGCCTGAGGATTTGGTCAAGCAAATCGAACCGATCCATGCCATGGTGAAGGCATTGGGCTGGCCTGTACTGATGGTCTCTGGCGTAGAGGCTGATGATGTGATTGGTACGTTGGCATGTCAGGCTACTCAGGCTGGATGGGAAACCATTATTTCCACGGGCGATAAAGATTTGGCGCAATTAGTCAATGAATCCGTCACGCTCATCAATACGATGACCAATGAAAAATTGGATATCAATGGGGTGGTTGAGAAATTTGGTGTACCACCAGAGCGCATTGTGGATTACTTATCGATCATTGGTGATGCTGTTGACAATGTTCCTGGCGTACCAAAAGCAGGACCTAAAACTGCTAATAAATGGTTAGCTGAGTTTGGTGATTTAGATAACTTGATGGCAAATGCAGATCAAGTGAAGGGCGTAGTCGGCGAAAATTTACGCGCTACTTTAGCGTGGTTGCCACAAGCACGTCAGTTAATTACTGTGAAAACAGATTGTGATTTGTCGCCACACCTTCCTGGTTTAGATGATCTACATGCTAAGCCTGAAAATGCGCCATTATTGCGAGAGTTATTTGAGCGTTACGCCTTTAAAACCTGGTTACGGGACGTGGAGAAGCAGCTTACAAGCCCGCAGGAAAAGGCTCTAGAGGCGACAGCATTTGATTTAGCCGGCACGCCCATTGCCCATACATCTGACGAGGATGAATCTAAAAAATCACGCGTGATTGCCAGCGCACCCACCAAAGCACTGTCACAAGATACAACGGATTTACAAGACGCTATCGAGCGTCATTACGAATGTATTACCGATGAAGTGGGTTTAGAAAAGTGGCTGCAAAAAATTGCGCAGGCAGAATTAACAGCAGTCGATACGGAGACGACTAGCTTGGATGCACTGGCTGCAGAGTTGGTGGGCATTTCTTTATCGGTCAAACCTGGTGAAGCTTGCTATATTCCGGTTGCACATCGCAATGGAGAAACGCAACTCAATCGCGAGCATGTGCTTGCGCGTATGAAGTCCTGGCTGGAAAGTGCAACTCACTTAAAGGTGGGGCAAAACCTAAAATACGACGCGCATATTTTTGCAAACTATGGAATCACCTTAGGTGGCATTGCCTTTGATACTTTGCTTGAATCCTATGTGCTTGAATCTCATCTGCCGCACAATATGGACAGCCTGGCTGAGCGCCACTTAGGCATGAAAACCATCCGCTATGAAGAAGTGTGTGGAAAAGGGGTTCATCAAATCGGCTTTGATCAAGTAGATTTGCAGATTGCGACCAACTATGCTGCTGAAGACGCCGACATCACTTTGCGCCTCCATTTAACGCTCTGGCCGCAAATTCAGGAGAGCCCTGGATTGCTTTATATCTACCAAAATATTGAAATGCCGGCCATGCGCGTCCTAGGAATCATGGAGCGTAATGGCATTCGAATTGATTCTGAGCTGCTGGGTAAGCAGGGGCAGCAAGTGGGTAAGCGCCTCCTGGAGCTGGAGGGTGAGATTCACCAGTTAGCAGGGCAGCCTTTTAATATTCAGTCGCCTAAACAAATTGCAGAAATTCTTTTTGTGCAATTAGAGTTGCCAGTGGTTAAGAAAACACCTTCGGGCGCGCCTTCCACTGACGAAGAGGTGCTCCAGAAATTAGCTGAAGATTACCCCTTGCCAGCGCGTATCCTGGACTACCGTAGCTTGGCGAAATTGATGTCAACCTATATTGAGAAGCTTCCCCGCATGGCTGATCCGAAGACCGGTCGGGTGCATACTAATTTCTCTCAAGCAACAGCGGTGACAGGTCGTCTCGCATCTAGCGATCCCAATTTGCAAAATATTCCGGTACGTACTGAAGAGGGTCGACGTATTCGTGAGGCATTTATTCCTGCGGCAGGTTGCAAGCTCTTATCAGCGGACTATTCACAAATCGAGCTGCGCATCATGGCGCATATTGCCGAAGATGAAAATTTGTTAGCGGCATTTCGGGATGGTAAAGACGTGCACCAAGCGACTGCCGCAGAAATTTTTGGCATCCCCTTGGAAGAGGTTAATTCAGAACAGCGTCGCTATGCCAAGGTCATTAACTTTGGCTTGATCTACGGCATGAGTGCTTTTGGTCTAGCAGGAAATTTGGGTATTGAGCGTGCTGCTGCGCAAAACTACATTGCGAAATACTTTGATCGCTATCCGGGGGTTGCGCAATATATGGAGCGTACCCGCCTTGAAGCTAGAGAAAACGGATACGTAGAAACAGTCTTTGGCCGTCGCTTATGGTTGCCGGAGATCAAGGGTTCGAATGGTCCTCGTCGTCAAGGTGCCGAGCGAGCTGCAATTAATGCGCCGATGCAAGGAACTGCCGCTGACTTGATTAAGTTAGCCATGATTGCAGTAGAAGATTGGCTGGAAAAGGAGCAGTTAAAAACCAAACTTCTCCTTCAGGTCCATGATGAGTTGGTATTAGATGTGCCCTTGGATGAAATCGACTTACTCCAAGCAAAGTTACCGGATTTGATGTGCAATGTAGCCCAGTTAAAGGTGCCTTTGGTGGTCAGTATCGGGATTGGCGATAATTGGGAAGAAGCACACTAGAGGCCCAGATGCAGCCTGGAGACAATGAATGAATAAAAACACACAAAACAGCAGAAGAGAGTTTATAAAGACATCCGCCGCTAGCGCTACTGCGCTGGGGACTTTGGGCGTTGGATTTGTTGCTGCTTCTGATCCAGTAGCTGCGGCAGCCATTGAAACGGATTTCAGGGGCATTAAAGCGGGCGAGCAAATGATTCCGGTTGGCAGCTTTCAGTTGCCTGCTTACGTTTCTCGCCCAGCAAATGCCAAAGGCAATTTGCCAGTCATCATCGTGGTGAGTGAAATATTTGGTGTTCATGAATACATCGCTGATGTCACCAGGCGTTTTGCCAAGCTTGGCTATCTTGCAATTGCCCCAGAGTTTTTTACGCGGGCAGGCGACCCTAATAATTACGGCACGATTGCTGATATTTTGACGAATGTAGTAGCCAAAACGCCCGATGCTCAAGTACTCAATGATTTGCAAGCTGCTCTAGTGTGGGCTGGTAAAAATGGCGGCGATTTAAAGCGCGTTGGTGTCACGGGTTTCTGTTGGGGCGGGCGCATCACTTGGTTGTCTGCTACTTTGCCTCAGGTCAAAGCAGGGGTTGCTTGGTATGGCCGTTTGATTGGCGAGAAGACCGAAGGCAATCCTCGTCACCCCGTTGATGTGGCGGCAGATTTAAAGGCCCCTGTATTGGGTCTTTATGGCGGGGCCGATGCCGGCATCTCTCTAGAAAGCGTAGAGCAAATGCGCGCTGCCCTGGCGCAGGCAGCGGCTAAAAATCCTGCTGCTAAAGCTTCTATGATTGAGGTCTATCCTGATACACCACATGCCTTTCATGCGGATTATCGAGAGTCTTATCGCGCAGGCCCTGCTAAAGACGGTTGGGAAAAGTGCTTAGCTTGGTTTAAGAAAAACGGAGTAGCTTAATTCAATGTCGGCTTTACAGAGCATCATCTTGATCACGGCTTTAGCAGGCGCCACTAGCGTGCTGATTGCCGCCAGTTGTTCGGTGACATTACTCTCCAGAATGATCAACAATATGGTTAGTTTGTCGGTTGGTATTTTGCTGGCGACAGCTTTATTACATTCTTTGCCGGAAGCATTTAGCATCGAAGGCACCAGCCCACAATTGTTATTTGCTACCTTGTTGGCTGGTTTATTGGGATTTTTCTTATTAGAAAAGATTGCCTTATTGCGCCATGATCACCATCACGAAGGTGATGGCCATCACCATCATCATGGTCACGATGCCGAAAATGCTGGACGTAGTGGGTGGATGATTTTGGTTGGTGATGGCATTCACAACTTCGTGGATGGTATTTTGATTGCTGCGGCATTTATGGCCGATTACCAAGTGGGTATTTTTACGGCGATCGCCATCATTGCGCACGAGATTCCCCAAGAGATTGGTGACTTCATTGTGTTGCTCAATGCCGGTTTTTCCCGTACCCGCGCCTTGCTCTACAACTTAATTTGCGGCTTGTCTGCGGTGGTGGGAGGGGTACTTGCCTACTTCTTCCTAGAGAAGGCTCATGCAGCAATGCCCTACTTATTGGTCATCGCTTCGAGTAGCTTTATCTATATTGCTGTTAGCGATTTAATCCCGCAAATGCATCGTCGCCCACACTGGGCTGAGTCTTTACGTCAAACCGTATTGATTGCTTGTGGCGTGGGATTTGTGATCCTTTTGTCCTTGTTGCACTAAAACTTAAGTCTCCACGGGTCTACTGGAGTCGGCGCACCATTCACTCCAGCTACCAGCATATAAACGCGAGCCTTTTAAGCCTGCAATTTCCATGGCCAATAAATTGTGACACGCAGTGACACCAGAGCCACATTGATGAATCACATCGCTTGGTTTGAGTGGGCCAAGAAATTCAACATACTCTTTAAACAGCTGTTCAGCTGGTTTAAAGGCGGTAGATAAAAGGTTATCTTTAAAGAAGTGATTTTTTGCACTGGGGATGTGGCCTCCAACCGGATCTAGGGTTTCATTCTGACCATGAAAGCGATCATTTGCGCGCGCATCGACGATGGTAAATTGCTGATTCTGTAAATTACTTACTACTTCATCTACCAGCACTAAGCCAACATAAGGTCTGGGCTCGATTGCCTGCTGTGCTGGGGTAGCTTGGCGCGGGACGCTACCCATCGGCCCATTCCAGGCATCTAAGCCACCATCTAAGACTTGCACTTTGGCATGCCCACTGGCCTTGAGCATCCACCAGAGGCGGCTGGCATAGACCGAGCCTTGTTTGTCATAGGCAACCACCAGAGTGTTTGGGGAAATGCCTAAGCGGGTTTTGGTTTTTGCCCACACCTCAGGGGCGGGCAGTGGATGTCGGCCATTGCTACCGTTTTTGGGACCGGAAAGATCGTGGTCTAAGTCAACATAAATAGCGCCAGGAATATGACTCTCTGCGTAGGCTTTTTTACCAGCAAGAGGATCAACGAGATCGAAGCGGCAGTCGCACAGTAATACCTGCTCACCACTATTAATGATTTCTTCTAATTGATTGGCAGAGATTAGAGGAGTCATGATGCTTCCTTATGAAGAGGCACAGCGTTTACTGAAAAAGAGTTTTAAAGCAAAAACACCTATCTAGATTATGCGCCTTGAAAATTCATCACGCGACGATACCATTCGTGGAAATGTTGCATACCATCTTCCATTGGGCTTTGATAAGGCCCAACTTCGTTAACGCCACGTGCAAGCAAAGCAGCTCTACCTTGATCCATGCGCTCAGCAATTTCATCATCTTCAATGCAGGTTTCCATGTAGGCGGCACGCTCGGCCTCTACAAATTCACGCTCAAATAATGCAATCTCTTCTGGATAGTAGAACTCCACGATATTGCGCGTCTTGTTCACGCCCATGGGGTGTAAGGTAGAAACGCACAAAACTCCTGGGTACCACTCCACCATCACATTGGGGTAGTAGGTGAGCCAGATGGCTCCGTGGCGTGGGGCTTTGCCGTCAAACTGACGCAACACGGCCTCATGCCAATTGCGGTATGTTGGTGAGCCTGGTTTTTGAAGATCTTTGTGAATGCCAACGGTTTGTACGCTATGCCAGTCACCGAATTCCCAATGCAAATCTTCGCAAGAAACAAACTTACCTAAGCCCGGATGAAACGGCACCACATGGTAGTCCTCGAGGTAGACCTCGATGAATGTTTTCCAGTTGTAATTGCAGTCATGTACTTCAACATGATCGAGCATGTAGCCATCAAAGCGAAGATCATTTGCAACACCCAACTTGGCAAGATCGGCGCGCACATCACGCGGACCTTCGAATAAGAGGCCTTGCCAATTTTGAAGCGGAGACTTGCCTAGATTTAAACAAGGCTTATCTTCAAAGTGTGGTGCACCCAATAAATTACCGCCTAAGTCATAAGTCCAGCGATGAAGTGGGCAAACAATATTGTCAGTTTTGCCTTTGCCGTTGAGCATGAGTGCTTGACGATGGCGACAAACATTGGAAAGGAGCTCAATCCCCTCATTATTGCGCACCAGAATGCGCCCTTCATTTTCAGCGCTTAAAGTTTGGTAGGAGCCTATTTCAGACACCATGAGTTCGTGGCCGACATAGCCAGGACCCTGCTTGAACAGCAGTTCAATTTCCCGCCGATACAAGTCAGCGTCAAAATATGCCGAAACCGGCAGTTGTAAGTTGGACGGCGCAAGCTTCTGCGCGGTAGCCAGATTAGTCATTCTCCCCACCCCCGAAAACGTCAGCCGAAGCTAAGCGGAATAACCAATCCAACCATCGACGGATCGATATTGGAAAGGAAGGGGTGGATTATACCCATCCAAAGGGCTTCTCGCTTTAAGATGTAGGGCTATTCGCACCGCAAATTGAAGGAAATTCGCTTATGCCAGCCAAGAAGTCAGAGAGTCAAAAACCAGGTCTTGAGGTCCAGATCGACCCAGATCTTCGCTATGAGCAAGCTGTCAAAGAGCTCGAAAAGCTGATTTCTGACATGGAATCTGGCAAATTTTCACTTGAAGAGACGCTATTGGCATATCAGCGTGGTGCCGCCTTACTCAAACATTGCCAGGGTGTTTTGGCACAAGTTGAGCAACAGGTTCGAGTATTCGAGGCCTAATGAACGCCGGTTTTCAATTTCAAGAGTGGCTTAACGCTCATTCTGAGCGCACTGAATCTGCGCTCGATCGTTTGCTCGACTCTGAGCAAACTACGCCACACCGATTGCATGAGGCTATGCGTTATGCAGCCCAAGGTGGGGGTAAGCGTATACGTCCATTACTAGTTTATGCAGCAGGTCAATTGGGCGAGCAAGATAGCCAAGACAACTCGCCATTATTAGATGGAGCAGCAGTTGCTATTGAGTGTATTCATGCCTACTCATTAGTGCATGATGATTTGCCGTGTATGGATGACGATGATT
Source organism: Polynucleobacter sp. UK-Kesae-W10 (assembly GCF_018881575.1). Classification (GTDB taxonomy): domain Bacteria; phylum Pseudomonadota; class Gammaproteobacteria; order Burkholderiales; family Burkholderiaceae; genus Polynucleobacter. The sequence goes on from NZ_JACVQB010000006.1 coordinate 111,199, forward strand.
TGCGACGTGGTAGGGCAACAGTACACAAAGCCTACGATGAGGCGACAGCCCTTTTGGTGGGTGATGCGTTACAAACCCGTGCCTTTGAAATTTTGGCAAATGCTAAGGGTCCCGCAAATGATCGATTGCGCATGATCGCTGCCTTAGCTGCAGCCTCGGGATCCCGTGGTATGGCAGGTGGACAGGCGATTGATCTCGATAGCGTGGGTAAGAAATTAGATCTCGCAGGCTTACAGCAAATGCACGCCATGAAAACGGGCGCCTTACTTTCTTGTGCGGTGGAATTGGGCGGTATTGCCGCGAATCTCGATGCGGCGCAATTAAGTCAGTTAAAGCGGTATTCAACTGCACTCGGTTTGGCATTTCAAATTGTGGATGATGTGCTCGATGCCACTGCCGATAGTCAAACCCTTGGAAAAACAGCAGGCAAGGACGCTGCAGCAAACAAGCCGACCTATGTGACCTTGATGGGTTTAGACTATGCCCAGAAGCAGGCTAAGAATTTACAAGAAACTGCAATTAGCAGTTTGGATGGTTTTGGTAATAAAGCCAATGCTTTAAAAGATTTAGCCCTGTTGGTTGTCAATAGAGGTAAATGACAAAATTAGATGCAATGACTTTACATTCCGTTAATTCCCCTGATGATTTAAAGAAACTCACGCGTGAAGAGTTGCCCGTGCTCGCTGATGAGTTGCGTCAGTTTGTTTTGGATTCCGTTTCCAAAACTGGGGGACACCTGTCCTCGAACTTGGGTACGGTGGAGTTGTCGATTGCCTTGCACTATGTATTTGATACACCTCGCGATCGCATCGTCTGGGATGTGGGCCACCAGAGCTATCCTCACAAAATCCTGACCGGCCGTCGTGATCGGATGCATACCTTGCGTCAGTTCAAAGGCTTATCGGGCTTTCCACATCGCGCTGAAAGTGAATTCGATGCATTTGGCACAGGCCATTCATCGACCAGTATCTCTGCGGCGATGGGTATGGCGCGTGCTTTTCAAACTAAAGGTGAGCGTCAGGTCGCTGTAGCGGTCATTGGGGATAGCGCCATGACAGGCGGCATGGCTTTTGAAGCCATGAACAATGCTGGTGTGTATGACGACTTGCCGCTGGTGGTGATCTTGAACGACAACGACATGTCGATCTCGCCTGCAGTAGGCGCACTCAATCGTCACCTTGCTCGCTTGCTCAGTGGCAATATTTATTCAGCGACGAAGAAGGGTATTGATAGTGTTTTGTCGATTGCACCTCCGTTACGCGAGTTTGCAAAGCGCCTAGAGGATCACGCGAAGGGCATGGTTTCGCCATCCACTATTTTTCAAGAATTTGGCTTTAATTACTTTGGTCCGATCGATGGTCACGATTTAGATGCCTTGATCCCCATGTTGCAGAATGTGCGCCGCCTTGCACTTGAAGGACGCGGCCCACAGTTCTTGCATGTGGTGACTAAAAAAGGCCAAGGTTATGAATTGGCTGAAGCCGATCCGGTGCTGTATCACGGCCCGAGCAAGTTCAATCCGCAAGAGGGTGTTAAAAAGCCAGCCGCTAGTAAGAAGACCTTCACTCAAGTCTTTGGTGAGTGGCTTTGTGACATGGCGCATGCTGACCCCTTATTAATTGGCATTACCCCAGCGATGCGCGAAGGCTCTGGTTTGGTTGAGTTTGAGAAACATTTTCCAAAGCGCTATTACGACGTGGGTATCGCAGAGCAGCATGCAGTGACCTTTGCGGCTGGTATGGCCTGTGAGGGCATGAAGCCTGTAGTGGCAATTTATTCCACCTTCTTGCAGCGCGCATACGATCAACTCATTCATGATGTTGCCTTACAAGACTTGCCTGTCTTATTTGCCTTAGATCGTGCTGGCTTAGTGGGTGCAGATGGCGCAACCCATGCAGGCGCATATGACATTCCATTTTTACGTTGCATTCCCAATATGCTGGTGATGACACCCGCGGATGAAGCAGAGTGCCGTGATTTATTGACAACAGCGTTTCATCAATCTCATCCTAGTGCTGTGCGTTATCCACGGGGTGCCGGTGTTGGAACGATCCCATCAGCAGAATTGCGAACAGTGCCGCTAGGCAAAGGTGAAGTACGTCGTAAATCAAATGCACCTGCTGGTCAGCGAGTAGCGATTCTGGCATTTGGAACTTTGCTCTATTCTGCTTTGGAAGTTGCTGAGGGTATTGATGCGACAGTCGCCAATATGCGTTTTGTGAAGCCGCTTGATGTTGAGCTCATCAAAACCTTGGCTACTGATCATGATTATTTGGTGACCATTGAGGATGGCGCAATTCAGGGGGGTGCCGGTAGCGCTTGTCTTGAGGCGCTCTCAGCCTTGGGTATTCACAAGCCACTTTTGCAGTTGGGACTTCCCGATCAATTTATCGAGCATGGTGATTACAACCTACTAATGACCCAGTGCGGCCTTGATGTAGAGGGCATTACAAACTCCATCCAGCAGCGTTTTCCGGTGGTATTGAAGGCAAATTCAGTCATTTCAGGCAAATAAGCCTGTTTTGCTTGAAAATAGAGTCATGAATGATATGAATCCTGCCTTTCTCAAAGCTAGCGCAATGCCTGACGTGCAATCCACTTTGGATGAGCGCGCGTTGCCTATTGAGCAAGTCGGTATTCGGGGTGTGCGTCACCCCTTAACGATTCGCAGTAAGACCGGCAATTTTCCATCAGTTGGTAATTTTGAGATGGATGTCGCTTTGCCAGCGCACATCAAGGGAACGCATATGTCGCGTTTCATGGCCTTATTGCAAAAACAAGAGCAGGCAGTCGATAGCATGACGGTAGTGTCCCTGGTGCGTGAGATGTTGCCTTTACTCGATGCCAAAGAAGGGCATGTGCAATTTACGTATACACACTTCGTGAAAAAAGCGGCGCCGGTATCGGGTGTAGAAAGCTTGATGGATTACGAAGTAACTTGGATGGCCACTGCCAAGCAAAATACTACAGGTGCGATCGATGTGGAATTGGGTTTACGTGCGCAAGTCCCGGTGATGAGTTTGTGCCCTTGCTCAAAGGAGATCTCTGATTTTGGTGCACACAATCAGCGCTCTCACGTCACGATGACAGTGGTGTTGGATTCAAAAACCCAAATGACGGTTGAAGATTTGGTTGCTGCTGCAGAGAGCGAAGCTTCTAGTGAGTTGTGGGGCTTACTCAAGCGCCCTGATGAAAAGTGGGTAACAGAGCATTCTTATAGCAATCCGAAATTTGCTGAAGATCTCGTGCGCGATGTGGCTGGGCGCCTCAAGGCAGATGGACGTATTGCCTCTTTTGAGGTTGAAGTCGAAAACTTCGAGTCTATCCATAACCATAGCGCATTTGCCCGCATTAGCCACCAGAAATAAAGCGCGCTACAAACTATTTCAAGTTATTGCTTTGCAAATCCCAGCGGGGTTTGATATCAAAGGCTCCCGATGTTGTGGAGCCATTATTTTTTGCAAGCATGCGTAGTGCGCCAGCAAATGCAATCATGACGCCATTGTCAGTGCACAGTTCGAGTGGTGGGTAGTGCACCTCAAAATCATTGCGAGCAGCTTTTTCATTCAAAGCAGCGCGCAACTGAAGGTTAGCGCCAACGCCACCAGCTAAGACCAAATGTTTGCAGCCACTGTGCTTTAAGGCTTTCTCTGATTTGCTGACTAATACGGCAACAATGGCCTCGACAAAACTGCGCGCGAGATCCGCATGAAACTGGGCCACTTCTGTAGGATCGGTGACATGTTTCTCTGCAAACTTTTTCACTTGATTGAGTACGGCGGTTTTTAATCCAGAGAAAGAAAAATCCAGATCACCTGAATGCAGCATAGGCCTTGGTAAATCAAATACTCCTGGCCGACCTTTTTCAGCCAACTTAGAAATCGCTGCGCCACCTGGGTAATCCAGCCCCAATAATTTGGCGGTTTTATCGAATGCTTCGCCAGCCGCATCATCCAAGGTTTCACCTAACAGTTCGTATTGACCAATGCCCGATACCTTCATGAGTTGGGTATGACCCCCAGAGACCAAAAGGGCGATAAACGGAAATTGCGGCGCGGTTTGCCCTAAAAGCGGCGAAAGGAGGTGGCCTTCGAGGTGATGAACCCCAATCGAGGGCAAATTGAGGCCCTGGGCAAGTGATTTGGCAAAGGCGCTGCCAACTAGAAGGGCGCCTGCCAGACCGGGCCCCTGAGTGAAGGCCACAGCATCAATATCGGCCAATGTGAGCCCAGATTGGGCCAAAGATTGGTCCAAAAGGGGCAAAACCCGACGAATATGGTCTCTTGAGGCCAGTTCAGGGACTACTCCCCCGTAATCCCGGTGCATAGCGATCTGAGAGTGCAAACCCTGGCCCAGAATGCCTAAAAACGCAGGTTTGCCCTCTTCCCAGGGGGTGGTGTTGTATAAAGCCACCCCGGTTTCGTCACAAGAAGTTTCTATTCCTAAAACAATCATTTTTTTGCTTGGTCGTGCTAGAATCGCAATTCAGTTAATTTTTCGATATCTATCGAGCATATACGAGTTAAATAAGTATGACTACAGTCCGCCTCCGCGAAAACGAACCATTTGAAGTGGCATTGCGCCGTTTCAAGCGCACCATTGAAAAAAATGGTCTTTTGACAGACTTGCGTGCCCGCGAGTTTTACGAGAAGCCAACGGCTGAGCGTAAGCGTAAAAAGGCTGCTGCTGCAAAACGCCATTACAAGCGTATTCGCAGCCAAATGTTGCCTAAGAAGCTTTACTAATAGAATTTAAAAGCTCTCTTCACCGAGAAGCTTTGAAACCCGCTGACGGTGAAACGCAGCGGGTTTTTGCTTTTTGAATTACTCAACGTAAGCTATATAGCTAGATACATTCAACATCAGGAATAAAGCCATGAGTCTGAAAGATCAAATTACCGAAGATATGAAATCTGCAATGCGCGCTAAAGAGGTTGCACGTCTTGGCACGATTCGCCTTTTATTGGCCGCCATCAAACAACGTGAAGTAGATGATCGCATTGTGCTCGATGATGCAGCCATTATTTCTACCATCGAAAAAATGATCAAGCAGCGCAAAGATTCCATCTCTCAGTTTGAAAAAGCGGGGCGCGATGACTTGGTTGCCGTAGAGTCTGCAGAGATGGTGATTTTGCAAGCGTACTTGCCAGCACAAATGTCAGATGCGGAAGTTGAAGCTGCAGTAGCTGCAGCAGTAGCGTCTACTGGCGCCGCAGGCCCGCAGGATATGGGCAAAGTCATTGGTGTTCTGAAGGGGCAGTTGGCTGGTAAGGCGGATATGGGCAAAGTCTCCGGCTTGGTTAAAGCCGCACTGGCGAAGTAAGTTTAAAAACATTTAGGCCAATCAGAAAAATAGTTTCATACTCATCGTATGGCACTCATTCCACAATCCTTCATTGCTGATCTTTTAAATCGGGTCGACATCGTGGATGTAGTTGGGCAGCACGTTAAGTTAAAAAAGGCTGGCGCAAACTATCAAGGTCTGTGCCCCTTTCATTCTGAGAAATCCCCTTCTTTTTCTGTCTCACCAACCAAGCAGTTCTATCACTGTTTTGGTTGCGGGGCTCATGGCTCAGCGATTAGCTTTCTCATGGAGTACTCTGGTCTTGGCTATGTAGATGCGATTGAAGAATTGGCGCGTTCTGCTGGTTTAGATGTGCCGCGCGAAGAGCGTACTGCTAATGATGTGGCAAGACAGCAGCAGACAATGGCCTTAAGTGAAGTCATGAGCGCAGCTGCGGATTGGTATCGTCAACAACTGAAAAATAGTCCGCGTGCTGTTGAATATCTCAAGGGGCGCGGTCTTACTGGTGAGATTGCAAAGCGTTATGCGCTAGGTTATGCCCCTGATGGTTGGCAAGGTCTTGAGGCGGTATTTGGGACCTATGCTAATGATGAAGTGGCTAAGACCCTGCTAGATGGTGGGCTGATCATCCAGGGCGAGCAAGCTGAGGGCGGCCAGCCCGTCAAACGCTACGATCGTTTTCGGGATCGCGTCATGTTCCCGATTCGCAATCCAAAGGGCCAAACCATTGGCTTTGGTGGCCGCATCTTGGATCAAGGTGAGCCTAAATATTTAAATTCTCCAGAGACGCCACTTTTTTCTAAAGGCAACACGCTCTACGGTTTATTTGAAGCAAGACAAGCCATTCGTGCCCAAGAATATGTTTTGGTGTGCGAGGGATATATGGATGTGGTGGCACTCGCACAATTGGGTTTCCCGAATGCAGTGGCTACTTTGGGTACGGCATGTACTGCTAACCATGTGCGCATGCTATTACGTCAGACCGATAAAATCGTATTCTCTTTTGATGGGGATGCTGCTGGGCAACGCGCAGCACAGCGTGCACTCGAAGCTTGCTTGCCACTCATCTCTGACGATAAAGAAATTCGCTTCTTGTTTTTGCCTACAGAGCATGACCCCGATAGTTATGTGCGCGCTTATGGCGCACCTGCTTTTGAAAAAGCAATTAAAGAGGCGATGTCGATCTCTAGTTTCTTTTTCAAAATTGCCAGTGAAGGTCATGACTTAACGACCCCAGAAGGCAGGGCCCATACGCATCATGCGGCTAAACCCCTTTTGCTATCAATGCCACCGATTGCATTGCGCACCCAAATCCTGCGTGAGTTAGCTATCCGAACTAACACCACGCCGGCAGAGCTTGAGGCATTTTGTGGTCTTACAGTAGTGCCTGCACCAGTACAGGTATCTTCATATCAAGCTGCGCAAGCAAGGGCGCAAAATAATCCAAGCAACTATGCTGGCAATAGCAATCGACAAGGTGCCCCTTGGCAAGCATCCAAAGGTTCTGCTAAACGTGTCGCCACACAAAACATCGAGCCACCCAAAGCGCCAACAGATTTAGCAGAGCAAATGTTGCGCGTCTTGATTCAGTTTCCGCATTTAGGAAAAGCGCTCGATAGCAATCAGCGCGCCTTGGTATTAAAAGCGGCTGAGCAAAGATCGGCTAACGCATTGGCGCTCATGAAAGATCTCTTATTGCAATGCGACTTAGTAGAATTGATTCCCGGTGAGGGCGGTAAACCGGATAGTTTTGGTGGAGGTGCTTTTGCGATGTTCCAAGATCAGCTATCTCGTAGTGAGCTGGCCCCGATGTATGAAGTACTTCGTAAAAGAGTCATGGGTTCTGATTTGGAGCTCGATGGCGCGGTAGCGGACCTGCAAGGGAGTCTAAAAAAGCTGGAGTTAGCTCAGCTCAAGCAGGAAATGACAGAAATCGCCCAAAAGATTGCTGGAGGCACAGCCAATGACCTTGATCGTGCCCGTTATCGTGAATTGGGCGAAAAGCTCAAATCCGCCTAAGAATTTACTGATACACCCCTAGAAATCCCCGAAAAATACCCCATATTTTTAGGTAATCAGGGGTTAAAAAAGTCGCAATCGACTATAATCCTCTGTTCCCAAGAAAAAAACGAATTAATTCAGCCACTTGCGCTTTATTTTCATGAAATTTGGGGTAAGTGGACCACGGGGCTGTGCTTCATCAGTCAAGACCAACAACAGTAATGTGAGTAAGTGCTAATAAATGCCGAATATCAAGACCAAAAAACCAGCTAAACCAGTAGTTAAGGCTAAGGCTCCCGTTAAACCAGCACCTAAAGCAAAGACACCGGCTAAGCCAGTGAAAGCTGCTGCTAAGCCAGCACCTAAGGCGAAGACTCCAGCCAAACCTGTGAAGGCTGCTGCTAAACCAGCACCTAAGGCGAAGACTCCAGTCAAACCTGTCAAGGCTGCTGCTAAACCAGCACCCAAAGCAAAGGCACCAGTGAAGCCAGTGAAAGCGGCCGCTAAGCCAGTAAAGGCAGCAGCAAAACCTGTAGCGAAAGCAAAGACTCCCGCTAAGCCAGCGCCAAAAGTGCCAGCGAAGCCAGTGAAGGCGGTTGCTAAACCCGCCCCAAAAGCACCAGTAAAAGCAACTGCTCCAGCTAAGCCTGTTAAGGCTGCTGCTCCTGCAAAGCCTGTGAAAGCAGAAGTCAAAGAGCCTGCTAAGAAGACAAAAGCAGAAGAGGCTAAAGAAGCAAAAGAGTTAAAGGGTAAGAAGGCTAAAGCTACTGAAGAAGTAGTAGTGGTGGTTGAAGAAGAGAAGAAGCGTGGCCGTAAGGCAAAGGCGGATGCTCCTGCTGATGCTGCCGAGCCAGTGTTGACCGACCGTCAAAAGGCTCGTGAGCGTAAAGCGAAAGAAAAGGCGCTCTTAAAAGAATTCGCGGCACAACAGTTGGGTACTGAAGAGCAACAAGAATTACGTCGTGCTCGCTTGAAGACATTGATCAAGATGGGTATGTCCAAGGGTTACTTAACCCATGGTGAGATGAATGACGTGATGTCTGATGAGTTGTCTGATGCGGATGCATTGGAAACTTTGATTAGCTTATTAAACGACATCGGTATTACCGTTTATGAACAAGCTCCTGATGCTGAAACCTTAATTCTGTCGGATAACGCGTCTGCTGCAGCGTCTGAAGAAGAGGCGGAAGAAGAGGCGGAAGCAGCGCTTTCTACAGTTGATTCAGAATTCGGTCGTACAACTGACCCGGTACGTATGTATATGCGTGAAATGGGTACAGTCGATTTGTTGACTCGCGAAGGCGAGATTGTTATTGCCAAGAAGATTGAGGCTGGTCTCAAAGACATGGTGATGGCATTGGCGGCATGTCCTGTCACGATTGCCGAAATTTTGACGAACGTAGACAAGATTGCTTCCGGCGAAATGGAGATTGACCAGTTTGTTGATGGTTTGGTCGATCCCAATGCTGAAGATATTAAGCTGGGACCAGAAGAGCCAGAAGTCGATCCCGATGCTGAAGAGGGTGATGAAGAAGGTGGTGAAGATGAAGGCGGCGGTGGCGGCGGTGGCGCTGCAACAGCCAATGCCAAGCAGTTGGAAGAACTCAAGCAAATCTCCTTAGAGAAGTTTGCAATCGTGCGCGCTCAAGCCGACAAAATGCGTCGTGCATTTGATAAAGACGGTTACAACTGTCCTGCTTATATCAAGGCGCAAGATGCGATTCGTGCCGAGTTGTTAGGTTTCCGTTTAACTGCTAAGAGCGTTGAGAAGCTATGCGACACCATGCGTTCCCAGGTGGATCAAGTTTGGAAACTCGAGCGCGGTATCGTGAGCTTATTAGTTGACAAAGTTGGCGTTAATCGCGGTGAAGTATTAAAAGACTTCCTGAAGATGTCCATGAACCTCACTTGGACCGACAAGTTACTCAAAGAGAACAAGCCTTACAGCGCACTCTTGCAACGTAATGTTCCGGCAATTCAAGAACTGCAACAGAAATTGATCGACATCCAGAAGAATGTTGTCATTCCGTTACCAGAGTTGAAAGAAGTCAATAAGCAAATGATTGCAGGCGAGAAACGTGCTCGCGAAGCGAAGCGTGAGATGACAGTAGCCAACTTACGTTTGGTGATCTCTATTGCTAAGAAATACACCAATCGTGGTTTGCAGTTCTTGGATTTGATTCAAGAGGGTAATATTGGCTTGATGAAGGCGGTAGATAAGTTTGAATACCGTCGTGGCTATAAGTTCTCTACCTATGCAACATGGTGGATTCGTCAAGCAATTACCCGTTCGATTGCTGACCAGGCGCGTACGATCCGTATCCCTGTTCACATGATCGAGACTATTAATAAGATGAATCGTATCAGCCGTCAAATCTTGCAAGAAACTGGTCATGAGCCAGATGCTGCTACTTTGGCCCTGAAGATGGAAATTCCTGAAGATAAGATTCGTAAGATCATGAAGATTGCTAAAGAGCCAATCTCCATGGAAACACCAATTGGTGATGACGAAGATTCACATTTGGGCGACTTCATCGAAGATGGAAATACCTTGGCTCCAGCTGAAGCTGCATTGCATGACTCTATGCGCGATGTAGTGAAAGATGTGTTGGATTCATTGACACCACGTGAGGCAAAAGTATTGCGTATGCGTTTCGGTGTTGAGATGAGTACTGACCACACTCTCGAAGAAGTCGGTAAGCAGTTTGACGTTACTCGTGAGCGTATTCGTCAAATTGAGGCGAAGGCCCTGAGAAAAATGCGCCACCCAAGCCGTAGTGACAAACTCAAGACCTTCCTCGAAGAAGATTGAACCAAAGACTAACGGGCCCATAGCTCAGTTGGTTAGAGCAGAGGACTCATAATCCTTTGGTCCCAGGTTCAAGTCCTGGTGGGCCCACCAGTAATGCAAACAACTTAGGAAGAAATTCCTAAGTTGTTTTTCTTTCTGTGCAATAAGGTGTGTAAGCAATCTCCACACATCTTCCGCTGCAACCCCAATAGATATATAGGTCTGCCATTAGAGCAACGAACTAATTGTTGCCCATGATTTGTAAGTGCTCAAGGACTGCTATCGGCTATTAATTGACATTTGAAAGCCGTGGGTTGCAACACTCTGTAGTGTAAAAAGAAGCCATAGACTCGGGTAATGACTTGAGTCCAGCTAATACAACTGCTTTTGAGATGGTTCAAGCTACCAAATTGATCTCTAAACAGCTCGGCCTGTTGGAGTAGTTTCAAGTAAAAATACACAGCCGAAGACTCAACCTTATTGTGTTCGACCTGGCCTCTTCATGACATCAGGAACTACTTTGAATAGATGCGCAGCACAATGTCTTTAACTATAGTCTTGTGAGCCTGGGTGCCGGCAATGGGATTTTCTTCCAAAAAAGGGGTGATTATTGCGGTTAGAGATGTTCGGTTAAGGAACGGCCACTCTTCTTCAGAAATATCGCGTATGGTTCCGGTAGTGTTGCGCTGAATACAGGCTCTAACGTACGGATACAAAACCTTAGAATAGGAGGAGTAGAACTCTGGTTTGCTTGCATTTTGATAGTACAAGGACAGAGTCTCTTTTTTAGCTGCTATTGGCTTTTGATTCCACTCAGCAAATGTTTGGTCAATCATTTTGTCAGCAGCCATATCTAGGGTCACTTCAGGCCCTAGACCTTCTAGCAATGTAATTAATGAATTTAGTCTTCGGCGAACTTTTCGTATTAACAAACTTGCAAAGATACTATCAACAGAAGGGAAGTGGTGATATATCGCTCCAACTGAGACAAAAGCCTTTTTGGCTATCGACTGGACGTCGATCTTTTTCGATGGAGTCTGGACCATTAAATCCTCAACTGCATCAAGTATTTTCTCGACGCGTACCTGGCTGCGATCTTGCTTGGATTCGTTAGTAAGGTAGTAATCAGAATTGCTCATAAATTTTAGATCTGAATGGATTTAAGTAATTCTATCGGCAAATTACAAAACATTCAGAAATTAATACCGAATGAATTCGATATATAGGTTGATAAGCCTTTACTTATATGGGTTTTTAGTAAATTCATTACCGAATAAAAATACGCTAATTTTGACGAAAAGTGTGAGTAATATTCTTACATAGAAACAGTATGACCGGAGCGAGAATTGAAAAAAATTATCGTAGGTTTAGCAGCAATGGGCATTTTTGGGTATGTAAATGCTCAAACAAAGGATGAGATTTACAAAAACCTAGCTCAAAAAATTCAACACAGTCAATCGAACTTGCAAACAAGTTTGGTCCGAGCATCCACGTGGCCTGTTCCAAGTATTGATGGTGGTGAAGCGGCTGCTCTGGCAGCGGTTGATCGAATGGAGCAGTCGCAGAGAGGTAGCCAAATGCAGTTAACTCAAATGTATATGCAGTACTGCCAGTAACAAAAAATGAACATCAAAATAAGTAAAGAACCCGATGCTAATCCTGATGCAGACTCCAATGTCAATGCTGAGGCAAAGATAGATTCTGGTCTTTGGGCCATTCTTTCGATGGCTGCATTGCATGGCATTTCAGCTGATGCCTCCAAAATCACTCATGATTTTGGCGCCAAGCTGACAAATCAGCAAATACTGTTGGCTGCTCGTGATCTCGGTATGACTGCGAAGCTTATTAAGCAGGATGTTAGTCGGATGAATAAAGCCCCCTTGCCGGCTGTTGCCATTAGTAAAGAGGGTGAATATTTCATCGTTGCAAAGCTCATTGAAGAAAAGCTGCTGATTCAGCATCCAGGGCAGGCGCCGTTACTAATCACTTTGGATGAATTATTTTCTTTGTGGACTGGTGAATTCATATTTTTTACGAGCAAGGCGAGCTTTGCTGGCGCAATGGCGCGCTTTGATTTCACTTGGTTTATTCCGGCTATTGTGAAATACCGAAAATTATTGGGTGAAATATTGATCATTTCACTCGCATTACAGCTTGTTGCCCTAATTACTCCAATGTTTTTCCAGGTCGTGATGGATAAGGTTTTGGTCAATCATGCAATGAAAACTCTCAATGTCATTGCTATAGGCTTAATTTGCTCCATGGTATTTGAGGCCGCCCTCAATGGCATTAGAACCTGGGTCTTTGCGCATACCAGCTCTAAGATTGATGTGGAGTTAGGTGCAAGACTATTTCGTCATCTTCTCAATCTTCCCATTTCCTATTTCCAATCTCGTAGGGTAGGCGACTCTGTCGCTCGTATTCGAGAGTTAGAAAACATACGCTCGTTTTTAACTGGCAATGCCATGACTGTGGTTTTGGACATACTCTTTTCGTTCATCTTTCTGGCGGTCATGTTCTGGTATAGCCCTTTGCTAACCTTAGTTGTCCTCATATCAATACCCTTATATGTAGTCATTTCGCTTTTCTGTACCCCAATCATTCGTGATCGTTTAAATGAGAAATTTAATAAAGGCGCAGAAAACCAATCTTTTTTAGTGGAAACCATCAGCGGCATTGATACGGTGAAGTCAATGGCAGTTGAGCCACGATGGGTTCAAAAATGGGATCAGCAATTGGCGGGGTATGTCACTGCAGGTTTATCGGTAACCAATGTGTCAACTGTTGCAAGTGGCACTGTCGGCCTTATTAGCAAGGTCGTTACCGCGCTCATTATGTGGATTGGTGCAGGTCTTGTCATTGATAACAAATTAACCGTGGGTGAGTTAATCGCATTTAATATGCTTGCCACCCAGGTTTCTAGTCCAATCTTGCGATTGGCTCAGCTATGGAATGACTTTCAGCAGGTGGGCATCTCTATGAGCCGCTTGGGAGATATTCTTAATACGCATACGGAGATAGATGGTCAGAAAACTCGCCTTTCTCGCCTACAAGGAGCTATTAGTTTTGAAGGTGTTTCTTTCCGTTATCGGGCGGATGGAGTAGAAGTTCTCAGGAATGTGAATTTATCAGTATCCCCGGGGGAAGTCATTGGCATTGTTGGCCGCTCTGGTTCGGGTAAAAGTACCCTCACAAAATTGGCGCAGCGTTTATATGTCCCTGATCGAGGAAAAGTCTTGGTGGATGGCCAAAATATTGCCATCATAGATACGGCCTCATTGCGTCAGCAGATCGGTGTTGTTCTTCAAGAAAATACTCTGTTTAATCGTTCCGTTAGAGACAATATTGCCTTAAGTAATCCTAGCCTACCTTTTGAGGCTATCGTAGCCGCTGCGACGTTAGCAGGTGCACACGAGTTTATCTGTGAGCTCCCCGAAGGATATGACACCATGATTGGTGAGCATGGCACAGGTTTATCTGGTGGGCAGCGGCAACGTATTGCGATTGCTCGGGCCCTAATCACCAATCCTCGCATCTTGATTTTTGATGAGGCAACCAGTGCGCTTGACTATGAATCAGAAAAAATTATTCAAGACAATATGCGCTCTATTTGTCAGGATCGTACGGTTCTGATAATTGCGCATCGTTTATCAGCCGTACGCGATGCTAATCGCATCATCGTGATGGATAAGGGTCAAATTGTTGAAATAGGTTCACATCAAGAGCTATTAGAAAATCATGCAGGCATCTACCATCATCTTCATCATTTGCAAGATGGAGGCAAATCATGAGCTTGCGCCATCGAACAGAAGCAATCAAAGAGCTACTTGGGCGCTATCGCGAATCCTTTCTTTTTTGGTGGGAGCGTCGAAAACAATTGGATCTTCCGGATCTCAGAGCTCATGAAGCAGAGTTCTTGCCGGCAGCGCTTTCTTTGCAGGCTACACCAGTCTCGCCAGCGGGACGATGGGTGGCGCGTATTCTCATTGGCTTCATTTTTTTGATTCTATTGTGGTCAATATTTGGGAAGGTCGACATTATTGTCAATGGTCAAGGAAAGATCATTGCTGGGGGTTATACAAAAACCATTGCCTCAGTAGAAACGGCAAAAGTAATAGGACTCTTTGTTGAAGAAGGCCAGCATGTTAAGGCTGGAGATCTTCTCATTGAGTTAGATGCAAGAGGCGCTGATAGTGATCGTAATAAGGCAGAGGGAGATCGTCAATTAGCGCTATTACAAATGGAGCGTTCTAAAGCGCTCCTGAGTGCCATTCAAACAAGTACTCCTCCAACATTAGCCCCGATTCAGGGGGTAGATGAGGCGCACTATCAAAGTGCAGTAAGCCACATGAATGATCAATGGGGTGAATATTCTGCTAAACGAGCAAGGATTGCATCTCAAGTGAAGCGATATAGCGCTGCTTTACCTCTGGCTACACGTCGTGCTAATAACTACGCTGAATTGGCTAAGGATCACGATGTCTCTGAGCATGCTTATTTAGAAAAAGAGCAAGCACGTATTGAAATTTTGGGGCAGTTAGATGACGCTAAGACACAATTAGCATCACTGACTTCAGAGACCCGTAAAACACTACAAGACGAACTCTATCAAGCCACTCGTATTTGGTCTGGTGCAGCACAAGATGTCAACAAAGCGGCTGCACATAGTGAGCAGTTACGAATAATGGCCCCTGTTGATGGCACTATCCAGCAGTTAGCAGTTCACACCATTGGTGGCGTAGTGCCAGCAGCGCAAACAATTATGGTCCTAGTGCCGGACAGTCAGAATGTTGAATTAGAAGCCTATATTGAAAACAAAGATATTGGTTTCCTGAGAGATGGCCAAAAGGCACAGGTCAAAATTGACGCATATGAGTACACCAAGTACGGGACTGTTCCCGCAATAGTGAGTCATGTATCGAGAGATGCAATTGATTTTTCAAACAATGGTTCTGGATCGGTTTCCAATAAAGACCCGCAAACTAATAAAGAGGGTCCTAAAGGATTGCTTTATGCCGTTAAGGTCACCATTGATAAGCCAAGCATAGTAGTGGATGGCAAAGATATGCCATTAACCCCAGGCATGACTGCTAATGTTGAAATTAAAACAGGCGAACGTCGCATTATCGAGTATGTCCTCTCTCCTTTAATTACCCATGGTCGGGAGAGCTTGCATGAACGCTAAGCTACTTCATTTGATTTGGCCCTTCGTGTTTAGTGTTGCACAAGCCTCGCAAGATGTCGGCGTTCCTGATCTATGGATTGACCCCTTAGGGGCTGCCCCTCCAGTGTTGGCAAAGGGACCTTTTTTGCCTGATCAATCTCCCATTGTGTGTCCTGCACAGGTAGATCTAAATCAGCCCTTGGCTTTAAGTGAAGTTATCGACTTAGGTTTATGTAATAACCCGCAGATTAAGCAAGCTTGGGCAAATATCAAAATTCAAACCGGTGCTGTGGGTGAATCCCGCGCTGCATATTTACCAACATTAAATGCATCTTTGAGTCCGCAGCAAACTCAAGTTAATTACCCTCAGGCGACATATGCCAACAGTATTACTAATGGACAAAGTACATATGCCAATCTGAATTGGCGCTTATTTGACTTCGGCGGCAGGGGAGCAAATCGCGCATCAGCAAATTTATTACTGCAATCAGCGCTTGCTGCTCATGACGCTAGTATGCAGAAAGCTATGTCTACCATTATTGGTAATTATTTTGACACCTTAACTTCACAGGCTACTGTTAAAAGTAAAGAGTTATCTGTGCAATATGCACAGGCTGCATTGGACGCCACAATCCGGCGCGAGAATCAAGGAGTATCTGCTAAGAGCGATACTCTACAAGCTCAAACAGCCCTTTCAAAAGCGCAACTTGCTAGCAACCGAGCTCAAGGTGAATATCGTAAGACTCTGGCGAGCCTCATTTTTGCCATGGGTTTAAGTGCACAAACCAAAATAACAGTGCAGGAGCCGCAAGAGCAAACTCATAAACAAACCCAAAAAGATTTGGACGAGTGGTTACAGGCTGCGCAAAAAGAACATCCAGCCATTAAGGCGGCAAAGGCTAAATGGGGATCTGCTCAAGAAAAAATTACTACCGCTCGCTCGGAAGGTTTGCCAACTATCGATTTTTCAGGGAATTTTTATAAAAACGGTTACCCCAATCAAGGCTTGCAAGCGGTTAATTCAAATACGACTTCAGTTGGATTTGTTATCAATATCCCATTATTTGAGGGTTTTAGTAGAACTTATAAAATTCGAGGCGCTCAAGCCCAGGCCGAGAAAGCTGGGGCCGAGATGGAAGAGGTCGAACATCAAATTCTGATGGAAATTGTGAAGTCGTATTCAGACACAAGTTCATCCATTGTTAATTTGGATGCTTCTGAAAAGTTATTGCAGTCTGCCAACTCTGCCGTTCAATCCTCGGTCAAGAGATACAGCCTAGGGGCTGCTGATATTTTGGAATTACTCTCAACACAAACTGCCTTGGCAGAAGCTCAGCAGGAAAAAATTCGGTGTATTTCCGAATGGCGCTCATCACGTTTAAGACTATTGGCAAGTGCTGGGCTATTAGGAAAAGGGGGTATGCAATGATGCCTCCCTCCTGAAACTACGCAAACGGATTGTCTTAATCAACATAATTCATTTATAAGGAGTCTCAAATGACTACAACAACTGCAACGTATTCACCAACGGCTGTTTATACCGCTGGTATGACAGTGACGGAAAATGGAATTACTTATCAAGCAAACTATTGGGTGAGCGGTTCAGACCCAGCATTAAATAGTGGTACCTCTAGTTCAGGGCAGCCTTGGACTATCATCGCCGGTGGACCTACTAACCCTGCTTACTCGGCAACAGGGGTGTATACCGCTGGTCAGACGGTCACTCTGAATGGCGTCATTTATAAGGCCAATTATTGGGTTCAGGGTAAGGACCCGTCTAAAAATAATGGCGCGGCAAATACAGGTCAGCCTTGGACGGTTGTTTCCAGTGGATCTACAACTCCACCTGTAGTAACCCCGCCTGTGGTAACACCACCAGTGGTAACGCCGCCAGTAGTAACGCCTCCAGTAACTAGCGCTACAGATCCACTCATCTACTCTGCGACGGCTGTGTATACGGCCGGCCAACTAGTTACCTTTAACGGTAATACCTATAAAGCAAACTGGTGGGTCAGTGGAAGCGATCCCTCCACCCATAACGGAGGTTCAAGTTCTGGCCAACCTTGGACGCTGGTTGGGCCTACCAAAATTACGGCTCCTAATGCACCTATCAATTTAACGATGACAGGTGAGACAAATACCGCCGTTGGTTTATCGTGGGCAAGTGGTGGAGGTTTGCCAACAAGCTATATTGTTTTTCAGAATGGCGTGCAGGTAGCAACTACAAAAGATACAGCCATTGCAATCAATGGATTGAACCCTAGCACGACTTATACATTCTCGGTCGAAGCAGTGAATGCCCAAGGCGTATCCCCAAACACTACAAGTCTGACAACCACCACATTAACCGCTGCTCCAGCTGGACCAGTATTCTCGCCTTATGTTGATATGACATTGAACCCTGGTGAAAACATTGTCCAAATGGCCGCTACAGCGGGATTGAAAGCGTTGACGATGGCTTTTATCCAAAGCAATGGTAAAGGAGGAATTGGGTGGGCTGGTATCGATACTATTGCTAATGACTCGTTTCCAAATGGAGATAGCGTGCTTGCCGATGTGAAAGGCTTGCAAGCGGAATTAGTAAAAGTAACTATCTCATTTGGCGGTGCTGCAGGCATAGATCCGGCTGTAGCAGCTACATCGGCTACTCAACTCCAGGCTGAATATCAATCCGTTATTGATCGCTATGGTGTCAATTCACTCGATTTTGATATTGAAGGAGCGGCTATCGATAATGTCGCTGCTAATAAGTTGCGTGATCAAGCCTTGAAGGCTTTAGAGGCCGCTAATCCTGGCTTACAAGTAACCTATACCATTCCTGTTTTGCCTCAGGGCTTAGTAGACAATGGGCTGAATTTACTGAAGCAAGCCAAGGCTGATGGTGTGCGTATTGATATCGCCAATATCATGACAATGGATTACGGCACAACTGTCGATAATGGCGGCAAAATGGGTCAAGATGCCATTGATGCAATCAAGGCCACTGAAGTGCAGCTGAATAACTTAGGTATGCAATCTACCAAAATCGGAGCTACTGCACTGATCGGGGTGAATGACATTACCAGTGAAGTGTTTACGCTTGCTGATGCACAACAATTGGCTAGTTATGCGGCCACTGATGCAAGGGTAGCTGAACTCTCAATGTGGTCTTTGAACCGAGATAATGGTTCGGGTGCGGGTTCTACAACATCAAATGCAACCAATAGCTCATTGGCACAATCCCAATTTCAGTTTGCATCGATATTAGGCGGTCACAAATAGAATTAAAGCTAGCAAATGAATGGCCCAAAGAGAAATCTTTGGGCCATTTTCTATCTGAACCACTACACAAAACGCTACACACCGATAATCAGGCGCTGTAACCTCTTGAAATCCTAGAGGTTTTCTTTGGATATCTGCTCTCATAATCCTTTGGTCCCAGGTTCAAGTCCTGGTGGGCCCACCAATGAAATCAACGACTTAGGAAGAAATTCCTAAGTCGTTTTTCTATTTGTGTAGTTGGTGTGTAGCAAATATCACCAGTAGACCCCAATAGATATATGGCGCTAGCTCGGAGCAATGAACTACTTGTTGCCCTTGGTTTGTAAGTGCTCAAGGGCTGCTTTCGGCCAATAGGAGACCTTTAAACTATTGGAGGTAACACCCTTCTAAGGCGTAGGTCGCACGTTCGAATCGTGCTGGGCAGGCCAACTATCACCCTAGACTCATCCAAAGCAGCCATTTAGGTATTCACGACAAACCTCACCTGTTGTCCAATTTTGCTAAAACTTGTCCAAAAAGCCACATTCTTCTCCAGAATGTAGCAAGGGTGAGAAAGGCAAGCCCACAGACTTATATATGAATATAAGGGTGCTTGCGACGCTAACTTAAGTTTTGAAATCTAAGGCCTGGTTTAGGTGCATGGGCATCATGCTAGGTCTACGGTTTACTGTTAAATTAAGGTGCATTAGCTTTTGGGCTAATTTCTTAATCCTTTCCTTTCGGTGTACATGAAATCTCTTCACTCCATTCCAAATATTCGTTTAATTCTTTTGATATGTCTTGGTGGACTGGCTTCAACGAGTCAGGTAATGGCAGCAGCCTGTTCAACCTCGGTTTCTCCATACGCTGTTGATTGCGATGGCTCAAACGTAACTTGGACTGCGGGGTCCTTGGTAATAAACTCTGGAGTCACGCTATTGGATACGGGAAATTTTATTATTAATAACTCCTCCAGCACTTTTACCAATAATGGAACTATAGTCAATACTAGAAATGGCGACAATGCCTTTGTGACTACGGGTTCTGTTACATCAGTTACTAACAATGGCAATATCACAGGTTCTTTTTCTGCTTTTCAAAATAATGGCTCTGGAGTGCTGGGAACGTTTACCAACAATGGAACCCTGACGAGTGCAAGTTATGGGTTATATAACGGCGGAACAATAACAAACTTTGTAAATACATCCGTGATTACTGGTGGAAGCTACTCCATCTACAATGATAGAACTATAGACGTATTAACAAATAGTGGAACCCTTTCAGGAGGCGTTCAAAATTCCAGCACGATTAATACCCTGAACAACTCCGGAACAATTACAGGGACAGTAAGAGTTAGTGGCGGGTTTGGGTTCAGCGGTAGTGTTATAGGGACCCTGAATAACACCGGAACAATTACTGGTGGAGTTTTAATGATTAACGGAATGAGCAGTCCTGTTATGGGGACTCTGAATAACTTACAAGGCGCATCAAGCTCAGCCCTGACTTATTCAGGCAAGCTTCCAACGAACTACAATATCATCATCAACAGCCCTAGTAACTTTGGTCGGTTGGCAGTAAGTAGTGCATCAGGTATCACTACCTTTGGAATCTATACTGGTTCGATTGTTGCTAATGGTACCTATGCTGCAGTCTTATCAGGCCTTTCGGCTGGAAACCTAACGGCAACCACAGGGACTTTTGGTACTGGTACTTGGACTTTAAGCAATAGTTCTGGAAGTATTTGGGATTTAATTCTTGCTGGTTATGTTGTAGTTCCAACTGGCCCCTCCACCGCCGACACCCAACAATCCTTAGTCAACACTGCCTCAGCATTACAAAACATCTACACCCTCCAAAACACAGTGTTAGCTAATAGCTTCTCTTATGACTGTAATGAGTTTGGGGTTAATAATATTTGTGTGTCTGCTGGCGGGCGTAATACTGCAGTATCAGCAGCCAATGGTTTAAATAACACCAGTGCATTATTGATTGCCGCATATCGTCCTCATCCAAATTATCGTATTGGAGCTTATGCTGACCAGAACTTATCGGTTAACAATGCAGGTAGCACAGTTAATTTAGGAAATAACACACCACTGATTGGTTTATTTGGTGCTTGGAATGAGCGCTTAGATGGCACTGGTGCCGAGGTAAAAGTCTCTGCTGCCTATGGGCAAAAGAATACGACTGTGACTCGTGGAGTAGTCGGCACTGGTACAGCAGCTTCAGAGGCTGGCTCAGGCTCATCCCAGCTCAATAGTCAAGGCGCACAAGTGATGGCTAAGTATGGTTTTGGAATCATTGAGGATGTCATTGTGTCTCCATATATTGGCATGCGCTATACACAGAACAATATGGGGGGTTATACCGAGGGTGCATCAAGCTCAGTAACAGCCCCGCTAACTTACTCAGCACTCAATACCAATGCGACTACTGCCTTGGCTGGAGTAGGGGCTAGCTATAAAGTTATCCCAGCAGTTACTACCTTTGCCAGTGTTGGTGTAGAAACTGATACTAATACAGCCAATGGTTCTTATTACGGTACTAACAGCAATATTGCTGGTTTAACTCCTGTGAACTTTAACTCTAACCCTGTCAAGACCCGACCAACTGCTACGCTTGGTGCTTATTACAATATTGAGAAGAATCAAAGATTAGGCATCACTGGCATTTATAGGCAAGAGCCATTCCAAGCGGTTCAAACAACTACTGTGATGGCAACTTATACGGTTGGTTTGTAAGCGGTTAGCAAGCAAACTTTATAGAAGACCCGCTTCGGCGGGTTTTTCTTTGCGTGTCCGCTTTGGGTCGTTAGCAGCCCATTTCTATACAAGCGTTACTTAAAGTAACGCTCAGTGACCAAAAAGTACTTTGGAGCAACGAGGTGTTAGATGGTTGTTCCAAATATCCTGTGGTTATGAAAACCAAAGACCGAGAGACCACTTCTTTTAAATCCACAAATTTGCTTACACATTTGCTTACACGTCGACACTGACCACCCGCAGAGCCCCTGTTTATAATGGTCTACCTTGGGTGTCTGCTCTCATAATCCTTTGGTCCCAGGTTCAAGTCCTGGTGGGCCCACCAGTAATGCAAACAGCTTAGGAAGAAATTCCTAAGTTGTTTTTTTATTGAGTATTCATTTTATGAGTGAAACTCAAAAATGAGGGCTGGGATAGATTTGTTGAGAGAGATTTTTACCATTCTTATCAACTTTTACTAAAACCATATCGCCAACGTTCACCACTTTCCCTGCGTAAGCTTGAATATTGACGTGATGGGTTACCAAAATAAGAGGTATTTTGGGATGTTCATTGAGTTGTTTTTGAATCAATTTTTCTAAGGCTTGGGTTTGTTGTTTTTCAAGACTCATATCATCAAAAAAAGAGCCTAGCGCTGGAGAAGTGATTACTGCACCCTTGTTTAAAAGTGTTGCAGTGTCAAGGCAGCGACACCACGGGCTACTGAACACTCTTGCGGAGTTAATGCCTTGACTGCTAAGCCATTGACCAATGATGGCCGCCTGCTTTTTCCCTTGATTGCCCAAATTTCTTTGGGTGGAGCAATTCTCTAATTGGTAACCTGCTGGATCGCCGTATCCTGGGGCATCAGCATGGCGCATTAGCAGAACATGCTGCCCATCCGTCAGGGCGCTAGCTAGATTTGCCATTGCAGGTGAAGCAAGCAATCCTAGTAATGCACCTACTAGCAAAGGGGTGATTAGCTTATGTAATTTCATATTGTTGGCGTTTAATCGATGCTCAGTGTATTCAAAATTCTGAAATGATGCAGGATGACGTTGCGTGCATTGATGTCTCGGCAGACGCGCCCTATTTGTGTCACACTGATTTGGCCATTTGACTAAAAAATAAACGTACGGAGCTACATATGAATATCAGCAAAAAGCAGTTACTCATTGCATTATCTGTGGCAAGCCTCCTGTCTCTCGCGGCATGCCAGTCTATGGAGCAAGGCACTGGGCAAAAAGCGAGTGCGACATTGGATTCAAAATCGGGATCGCAGGCTAAAGGTGAAGTGAATTTTGTTTGGCAAGGCCATGACGTCTTGATCAACGGAAAATTCTCAGGATTAAAGCCAAACTCTGAGCAGGGCTTTCACGTTCATGAGAAGGGGGATTGTTCTGCGCCAGATGCAACAAGTGCAGGTGGTCACTTTAATCCTGAAACAAAGATGCATGGCATGCCTGATAGCGGCATGAATCACGCTGGAGATTTGCCAAATATCAAATCGGATGCAAATGGTAATGCTGTGTACTCAGCGAAGTTGCATGGTTTTTCAGTCAATACAGGCCCAACAGGAATTGTGGGTCGCGCTGTGGTAGTTCATAGAGACCCGGATGACTACAAGTCACAACCTGCTGGTAACTCCGGCCCACGCATTGCGTGTGGCGTTATTAAGTAAATTGGTGGTTGTCGTAATCAATATGGATGGAATGTATCCATACAGTCACCTTGGTAATGTAGGGTGACTGTATGAAGCTAATTCATAGGATTCGTCAGTTTTATGATGACATTGTGAGTGTCATCAGAGCAAATCTACGTTGACTCGCCAAAGACTCTGTAAGTATTTAGAGTCATTGAGTCTACTGAGATCCTAACCCCAAGAGAGCCAGATCCAGCACGCACGGGCAATTTTCGCAGGCCAATATCCATCGCCTTAATTTGATGATATTTGGCGCATGCCTCAATAATTCGGGTCATTACTCTTTCTTGAGTCTCGTAATGACCATCCTCTGCCAGTCTATCAATCTCAATTATTAAGGGATCGTAGTCAAAAACATTCTCCATCGCATCCTCTGAGATCAGTACTAGGGATGCATCAATCCAGAGGGTGAGGTCTAAAAGATGTTGCTTAGGAATAATTGCTCCCGGCCCATAGGTACCAATTTGGGCTTGGAGTTTAAGATCTCGTAATTCGATAGATGCTAAGGACATATACAACCTTTATTCAATTGAGCTATGGAAGGCTAGATTAGGTATTTCAAGTCAATATTTTTCTGAAAGTTAAATTAATGCGCGGGCTTGATACTGCTTTTGTTTTCAGCAGTGCATGTTGCCAAAATTGTTGGGTAGGACTGCGCATGATTAAAGTGCTGCCATTTTCTAAATAGAGGGAGACAATCGTCTTATCGTGTTTGTGCCGAAAGGCAAACTTGCGCTTGGCACCGAGACTTAAAGATGCTATCGGGGCGACTGGATCAAGCTCCTTCTCATCATCGCTATGCCAGCCCATGCCATCGTCGCCATCATGATAAAAATTAAGTAGGCATGAATTGAAGTTCGACTGAACCAATTCTTCTAATTGGTTCTTGAGCGATAGGAGCTCGGAAGTCCATGCTTGAGGAATCTTTTTGACGCCGGAGTAGGTGTAAGAGCAGTTGGGGTCTCCAACCCAGGCAACCAAGCGACGCGTGATGATCTTTTTGCCAAACATGATCAGTTGTTCTGGCTCCCATACAACCGATGTCTCAAGCCGTCTCATGAAGTGAGTGCTTTCATGCTCAGACAATAAATTCGGTACGTACTCTGTGAGTCCATCCTTGGGCAATATATTGAGCCCACATTCAACGTGTTTTGAGTCAAATAATGAGCTTTGCATGATGGAGGGGGTGGATGTGGCAAGCGCCATATCAATAAAAACTCTAGAATAGCCTTAAATTCAATTTCCTGGAGCGGTGCATTCGTGAATCAATATCTCTATACCTCTCTCATCAGTATGCAAGGCTCTAATCATGAAGGCTCCTGATAAACGATGCTGTGGCTCTGGCGTTTGCATTATTAATGATGCAGGTGAGTGCTGGTGTGGCCAAGTATGGAATGGTGAAAAAATGGCAGCGCCTAGCTTAAAGCTCAAGCCAATTCAACCTCCCATCCAAAATGCAGCTCAGGATCAGGAAGAGCCGGGTACTGAATGACTCAAATGGTTGTCTGATCTAAAGATTCAATCAATAAAATTACAGGAGATATTCATGATTCAAAAACTACGTATCAAGCTTGCTCGTTGGATTTTGGGAAAGCACTGTCCTTGCTATCAAATGGGCTATCACAATATGGTTGATTTTCAGCAGCGCAGCGCTGATCAGCTAGCTAAAGCCCAAGAGCGTAATAAGACTCAGTAAACCCCATTCACTTTGGCCATTGACATGACCGTGAAACGTTGGCAAATGCGCAGAAATTGTGCGTTGACACCAAAGCAATTACTGCAGTTCTACATTGTGTTGGTCTGCCTTTCGCTCATCGTGGCCACTGGGTTTTATTTGGCCGGAGTGTGGATGATTCCTATCTTTACCGCCTTGGAGCTCAGTGCGGTAACTATTGGCTTTTTCATCTACTGTAGACATGCGCTTGATAGCGAAACGATTGAGATTGATGGCAAGCGACTCATCGTGAAAAAGTTTATTGGCTACAAAGAAACGCTTTATGAATTCAATACTCAATGGGCAAAGATAGAGCAACCACTTGAGGGCGCTAAAACTTTTCAGATTCGCCAGTCAGACCTTGGCGTCGAGTTAGGCCAGTTTCTTCGCCATGAACAACAGATAGCTTTAATTCGGCAGGTCCGCGCTCATCTGGGGTGAGCGAGCATTACTCAGCCGCCATGCCATGATGATGCAAGAGAAAATCTGAATACAGAGCAAGAAATAGCCCAAGCTCTTCAATATGAAAAAGTAGTTTGCAAAAGGTGAAAGCATGACCGGCATGCCATCTTGCAAGGCGGTCTCCCTTAAGTAATCCATGCGAGGTATCAACAAATAGCTTGTAAAGGCAACCGAAAAAATAAAGCATAGCGATGGCAGGCGCACTCCTTTGAGTTGCTTAGTGCCGCGTTTAATTAACAGATTAGAGAGACTTAAGATTAGAAATGCACACCCCAGAAAATAGTATGAGAGGTGCTGTATTAAGAGGTCAGCAAGCATCCCCGCCGCCTGGGCATCTTCCATAGAGAGATAGGCAGCGATGCACCCAAGAGCTTGAGCGAGGGTAGCACCCGCCATGAGGTGGCTCAATATCTCTAGACAGTGAAGTGAGAGTGGGTAGCGGGTGCTGGGTTCTTCAACCATGGGGTAATAAGGGTTAATTAGTGCGATGCAGCACGAAGTTCGAATCAGTTTCATACTAGCCCCAATCTAATTTTTATGTCAAAAACACCATGGAAGTCACCAAAGCAGTCAAAGTAGCCCTTAATACTTTGGTTGATATCGCCAGTCACTCTAGAAATGGCCAGCTTGTCCCCGTTCCGGAGATTGCCAAAAGATTGCATCTATCGATTAGTCGTATTGAGCTCTTGCTGCGACCGCTACGAGAGTCGGGCATCGTTATTGGCATCAAAGGCCGATCAGGCGGCTATCAATTATTAAAAGACCCCCGCATGATTACGATAAAAGATATCGTTCTGGCGATGAATCTCATTAAAAAAAGAAAAGTAGAAGTGTCTGATATTGCAAAAGACCTGTATCAGTCACTAGAGGTATACATGATGAATTGCATTTCTAACGTTACCTTGGTTTCTACGATTAAAGATTACATTCCAAGCTTTAGTGAGGCACAAACTGCACCCGAGAGAAAGCCTTATTTTTCAGCTCAGTCTGAGTCAAGCTCAAAACAAGAAAAAAGAATGAGGGGGGAGATTCAAAAAGTCCTCAAGACCTCATTTAAGAAAGCGGAGGAGACTCCGCGTGGACCTAACTCTATCTTTAACTTTGCTGACTATCTGAATAAAAACTCACCAGTTAATTAAATCGAAAAAGTAATCTGACGTGAACGGCAAAGAGGTCTCGTATCCTGATTTAGCCTTTGTGGATATAGAAACCACGGGGTCCCATTTTGACCGCGACCGCATTACCGAGATTGGCATCAAAACACTATCTCAGGGCGGTGTTCGCATCTGGGAGCGCTTAATCAACCCCCAAACCTTCATTCCCCAAAATATTCAAAGGCTGACAGGCATCTCTCCGCAGATGGTTGAGCATCAGCCCGCATTTGATGAGATTGCAAGAGAGTTGAAAGAGGAGTTAGAGGGAAAAATATTCGTAGCTCACAATGCCCGATTTGATTATGGCTTTATTAAAGCGGCCTTTAAGAGAATCGGTATCGACTTTAAGCCGAAAGTCCTATGTACGGTCAAGCTCTCAAGGCTACTCTTTCCGGATCAGACACGCCACAATCTAGATACCATCATTCAGACTCATGGTCTTGAGGTCAGTGCTCGCCATCGCGCACTAGGTGATGCGGATTTATTGCTGCAGTTTTGGCGAGTATGCGAATCCAAGTTTGGAAAAGAAAAAATCAATGAGGCGATCAATCAATTGGTGGGCAATCCTAGTCTGCCGCCAAATATTGACAAGGCATTAATTGACGCTATTCCCGATGCGCCCGGCTGCTATATCTTTTATGGGGAAAATCAAACCCCGCTCTATATCGGCAAGAGCATTTCCTTGCGCAGTAGGGTGATAGGACACTTTCAAGGTGCTTTAACGCAACGCAAGGAAATGAAACTCTCTTTACAAGTTCGAGACATTGATTGGATTGAAACTAGTGGAGAGCTTGGCGCCCTCATTCTGGAATCGAGATTAATTAAAGAGCGTATGCCCAGTATGAACATTAAGTTACGTCGCTCAAAAGATCTCTGTGGCTGGAGTCTGGTTGAAGATAGCTCTGGCGTTTTGATGCCCACATTGGTAACGCAGCATCAATTAGCCCCTGGTTTGCAGGAGAACTTATATGGCTTGTTTTATAGCAAGCGTGAGGCGCACTCTTATTTGAAGGCGATCGCTAAAAAATATCATTTATGCGAGGCATTACTGGGGCTGGAGAAGAGAGTTGAGGGTAAATCTTGCTTTGGTTACCAAGTAAAGCAGTGCGGAGGCGCTTGTTTAAACCTGACTCCAATCACTTTACATAATTTACAGCTAAAGACGGCATTAGAGCTCTTTAAGGTGCAGGTTTGGCCTTATGCTGGACCAATTGCCATTAAAGAAGGTGGTGAGATGATCGTGCTGGATAAATGGTGTTATCTCGGTACTGCCATTAATCAAGATGAGCTTTATGAGTTAGCAGCATCGGGTGAGGTCGAGTTTGATCTGGATATTTATAAGATAGTAAAAAAGGCTTTATCGGGGTCTTATAAAAAGCAAGTAATGCCCATTCACGCTCAATAGAGATTCAAAGTAAATTCATGACAACTGCGATCTACTGGTTTAGGAATGATCTTCGCCTAGAAGATAACCCGGCATTGATGGCGGCCTGCGAGAGCGCAGAATTATTATTGCCCATCTATATTCATGATAAGCGTTTGGAGCGCAATACCGAGTGGGACTTCCCAAGAGTGGGCGTCCACCGCCGAGCATTTTTACAAGAATCTACTAATGACTTGAGATTGCAGCTGAGACTGCTTGGATCCGATTTAATGGAGTTATCGGGTAACTTCACAGAAGTATTTGAAAAGCTGAAAGTCGAGCTAGGCATAAGCCAAATTTACTGCGAACACATTGAGGCTCCTGAAGAATTAGAGCAAATCAGTGCCTTGCGTAATCTGGGGTTTGAAGTGAGCTCTCTATGGCAGTCAAGCATGCTGGATATAGAGGCATTGCCATTTGAGCCAAAGCAGATGCCTGATATCTTTACGCAATTTCGTCAGCAAATCGAAAAGAAAGGCCTTCGGTTCACAGATCCCATGGGTAGGATCAAGGCCCTCCCGCCTTTGCCAACTGGGGATTTAGATAGATTAGATTCAATGAGTCATTCTTCCGCTACGAAGACGCTGTTTTCTGGCGGAGCGAGTGGTGCACATGCTCACATTGGGCAGTACTTTGAGCGTCATCTTGTAGATACCTATAAGCAAACTCGTAATCAATTGATAGGTATGGATTACTCCAGTAAATTTTCTCCTTGGCTTGCCCTAGGAGCCTGCTCGGCAAGATCGATTGCTCAAAAACTGGCTGAGTATGAAACTCGCTATGGGGCTAATGATGGTACCTATTGGCTTTGGTTCGAGCTGCTATGGCGTGATTACTTTCGATTCTTACACTTTAAATATGGCTCAAGGCTATATGGCTCAAAAGGCTTGAGTGATACCAAGAGTCACCCATTTGATGATATGAAATTTAAGCAATGGGCCAGTGGAAATACTGGCAATCCTTTTATTGATGCTGGTATGCGTGAATTAAAGAAAACGGGATTTCTCTCAAACCGTATGCGTCAAATTGTCGCCAGTTACTGGATTTACGATATGAAGGGTGATTGGCGCTCTGGTGCCGCCTGGTTTGAATCCCACCTCATTGACTACGATGTGTATAGCAATCAAGGAAATTGGTTATACATTGCTGGTAAGGGTACTGATCCTCGAGGTGGCAGACCGTTTAATACTGCTAGGCAAGTCAAGGATCATGATGCGGACGGAAGCTATCAAAGCAAGTGGTTGCAAGATGCTGTGTAGTGCGCGGGTAAGTGATTGTGATTACTGCGACAATCATGTCTAGAAAAATCTCGGTACCCGGTCATTAACTCAGGCCCTCAAAATAGAATTTTAAAATATGAATATCAATGCAGATTACAGTCAGCGAGTAGTGATTCAGCATCATGACTTGCCTTGGATCCCAAGTCCAGAAGTCGGAGTTGAAAGGCGCATGCTCGATCGCATTGGTGATGAGGTAGCAAAGGCAACCTCAATCGTGCGTTATCAACCAGGCTCAAAATTTCAAACGCATACCCATCAATTTGGCGAAGAAATTTTGGTCTTAGATGGTATTTTCAGTGACGAGACTGGTGACTATCCTGCCGGTTCTTACATCATGAATCCCCCAGGATCCTCCCACGCTCCATTTAGCGATGTGGGCTGTACGCTGTTTGTAAAGCTCAGACACCTTGGACCCGATCAAGTGGAGCGCGAGATTGTCGATACCAACGCATCACCTTGGTATCAGGGGATGGTGCCGGGTCTGAATGTGATGCCTTTAATGCGGCAGGGCAGTGGATCTACCTTGGTTCGCTGGGCCCCACAAACGTATTTCAATCCCCACAAGCATTACGGTGGCGAAGAAATTTTTGTAGTAGATGGTGTATTTGAGGATGAGCATGGACGCTACCCAGCTGGCTCATGGATCAGAAGTCCTCACATGAGCTTGCATCAACCTTTTAGCAAAGAAGGTTGCACCATCTTTGTAAAAACCGGGCACTTACTTTAATTGCTTTGTAGCCTTAGGTCATTCTATAAGCATCCCAATTTTCATTTATAGTACTTAGCTCACGTGTTACGAATTTGCTTATTTCTATATCTATAAAGGTATACCTATGCCAAAGTTTGCCGCCAACTTAACGATGATGTTCAACGAGTATGAATTTCCTGCTCGCTTTGCTGCCGCTGCGAAAGCAGGATTTGAGGCCGTAGAGTTTCTTTTCCCTTATGACTACAGTCCTGCCGATGTCAGCAATTGGATTACTGAAAATAAACTCAAAAATATTCTCTTTAATCTTCCGCCGGGGGATTGGGCTGCCGGTGAGCGTGGGATTGCAGCTCTGCCTGGTCGTGAAGCGGAGTTTCGTGCTGGTGTAGCTAAGGCAATTGAATATGCCTTAGCGCTAGGAACACCTCAGTTGCATATGATGGCCGGTTTAGTACCTCCTGGCGCTGATCTTGCGCAATGTCGTAAAACTTACCTAGCCAATATGAAGTTTGCCGCTCAAGAACTAGCAAAGCACAAGCTCAGTTTATTGCTTGAGCCCATCAATACCCGAGATATGCCAGGTTACTTCTTAAATACTCAAGCGCAAGCGCATGAGTTGCGCGCTGAATGTGGCGCACCCAATGTTAAAGTGCAGATGGATTTCTATCACGCTCAAATTATGGAGGGTGACTTGACCACGACCTTTAAAAAGTATTTCAACGATATTGGTCACACACAGATTGCTAGTGTGCCCGCCAGAAATGAGCCTGATGATGGTGAAGTCAATTACGCATACCTATTTAAGTTACTCGATGACATGGGTTACGAGGGTTGGGTTGGTTGCGAATATCGCCCCAAAGGAAAAACAGAGGATGGCTTGGGGTGGTTCAAGCAATATAAGTAATGCTAAAGCAACCTATACGGTTGTTTTAAAGATATGATTGCTTGAAGTTGATTAGAAAAACCTGCTGCGGCAGGTTTTTTTGTGATGAAGCTATACATTCATGCATCAGGAGTAAGCATCTTGCACCAAGTTGATGAATTTTCCTAAAGAGAGTAGGGTTCTTCCTTAGACAATCAGTCTGGTAATTATAAAAACCAATTAGGAGGCAACAATGAGTTCAGCATCAATGAGT
This sequence comes from Polynucleobacter sp. UK-Kesae-W10, assembly GCF_018881575.1. Lineage (GTDB taxonomy): Bacteria > Pseudomonadota > Gammaproteobacteria > Burkholderiales > Burkholderiaceae > Polynucleobacter. The sequence continues at coordinate 142,017 of NZ_JACVQB010000006.1, forward strand.
GGGCCGGTCTCTTCAGCGAGCCCTTTAAAGTCTAAGTGGGTGCAGTTAGCTTTAGGCGTCATCTGTATGATGGCAATTTCAAGTCCCCAATATGTATGGGCTTTGTTTACTAAACCCATTATGGGTCAGTTGGGCGTTACCTTAACTGAGTTGCAGGTCACTTTTTCCATACTGATTGTTTTACAAACGTTCTTTTCCCCGTTCCAGGGCTACTTAGTTGATAAGTTTGGTCCACGTTTATTACTCTCGATTGGTACGATTCTCACTGGTCTAAGCTGGGTACTTTCAGCTAACCTCACTACCGTTTCGCATCTGTACATTACCTATGGAGTTTTAGGTGGCCTAGGTACCGGCATTGTTTACATCGGTGTGGTTGGTTTGATGGTGCGCTGGTTCCCAAGCAATCGTGGTTTTGCAGTAGGTATGGTTGCTGCGGGTTATGGTATCGGCGCCTTGTTAACTACCTTCCCAATCTCCACCAGTCTTGCTGAGTCAGGCATTCAAAGCACCTTAACCTTCTTTGGCTACATTATTGGAGCAGTCGGTTTACTGGCTGCACAAGGTATTCGCGTACCACATGCCGATCGCGTGCAAACAGCTGGTCAAATTGAGGCGGCTGCTAGCGGCGTTGCTCCAAAAACCATGCTCAAGACGCCAGTGTTCTGGTTAATGTTTTTGATGATGTCCATGATGTCCACCTCTGGATTGATGGTCATTTCACAAATGGGTGCATTTGCTAAGGACTTTGGTATTACTACCATGACAGTATTTGGTATGGCTGCACTTCCTTTGGCCTTAACGATTGACCGCGTTACCAATGGTTTAACTCGCCCATTTTTTGGCTGGGTATCGGATAAGCTCGGTCGCGAGTACACCATGACGATTGCGTTTGGTCTTGAGGCGATTGCAATGTTCATTTGGGTATCTACTCGCAATGATCCACTCATGTTTGTCTTGATGTCGGGCGTGGTGTTCTTTGGTTGGGGTGAAATTTTCTCCTTATTCCCATCGACTCTGACCGATACATTTGGCCAAAAGCATGCCACGACCAACTATGGTTTCCTATACATGGCACAAGGCGTTGGTTCTATCATCGGCGGCCCTATTGCAGCCTATATTCATGGTGTTGCAGATAGCTGGATTCCAGTGTTTGGCATCATGATTGCCTTGGATGCTACGGCAGCTTTGTTGGCATTCTTTGTATTACGCCCTATGCGTGCAAAGTATATGAAATCGCGGGTTGCCTAAACGAAAGCGCATCTTGACTTAAGCGTTTCTGAATAAACAATGGGCTAGCAATTTGCTAGCCCATTGTATTTTTGCTTACTGTGTTTTAAAACGAGCTGACTGCACCATCACTGCGCGGATCCCAGCCGCCCTGAAGAGTGCCAGATGGGTCGCGAATAATACAGCCGGCGTGGCCCACAGTTTCATCAAAGTCATCGAGCATTTCGATTTCATGGCCAAGAGTATGCAAGGCCTTGACTACTCGAGGATCAAAGCGTGACTCTAGTTTTAGACTATCGCTAGTTTGACCCCAGGTTCGGCCTAACAGCCAACGTGGACGACTGATGGCATCTTGTGGATTCAATCCATAGGTAGCGGTACGCGTGAACACGGCGCATTGTGTTTGGGGTTGTCCGTCTCCACCCATCGTGCCGTATACCATCGAGCGTCCATCTTTAAATACTGCTAGAGCAGGGTTTAAGGTGTGGAATGGCTTGCGATATGGCTCTAAGTGATTGAGTGTTTTTGGATCGAGTGAGAAGCTGCAACCCCGATTTTGCCAATTGACACCAGTAGTGGGGAGCACAATGCCTGCGCCAAACTCGTGATAGATACTCTGAATAAACGATACGCAATTGCCATCACCATCAATCACGCCCATCCATATCGTATCGGCTGGGCCTTTGCCTTGACCCCAAGGGAGTGCTTTATTGGGATCAATATTCTGAGCTAGTTTCTTTAAAAAGGCAGGGGCCAAGAATGTCTGAGCATTGCGCTCCATGTAGGCCGGATCAGTGACATATTGATCGCGAATCTTAAAAGCTTGCTTGGTCGCTTCAACGCAGTGATGCACATATTCTGCACTATCGACTTTGAATCGCTTCAGATTGAGTTGATCCAAAATGCCGATGATCATGAGGGAGACAACGCCTTGCGTAGGTGGCGTCATGTTGTACACATTTCCTGTGCTGTGCTTGAGCTCAAGAGGATTAATGAGTTTTGCATGATGGCGATGTAAATCATCCAACCTCAGTGGACTACCAAGTTCAGTTAATTCAGCTGCTAGAGAGTCTGCTAAGTCGCCGCGGTAATAGTCATCCGTACCTTTTTTGGCAATCTGGCGTAAAACACTTGCCAGGCGCTCTTGCTTAAAGATGCTGCCAACGGTAGGTGCCTTGCCCTTGACTAAGAAAGTTTCAGCAAAGCCGGGAATGGGTTTGAGTTCTTCTAATTTCTTGGCAGTTAAGCTGGACTGGCTCAAGGTAACGGGTATTCCTGCTTCTGCGTAGTGAATCGCATCAGCCAAGAGGCGCGATAGCGGTAACTTGCCACCTAATCCTTGTTTAGAAAGCTGGTGTGCTGCGCCCCATCCAGAAATAGTTCCGGCTACAGTATTAGCAGCTACTGCACCACGAAACGGAATAGCTTTAGTAATACCGCGTTCGGCATACCATTGCTTAGTAGCTAAACCAGCGGCTGCACCGCAGGCATCAATACCGCCCATGGCTTTACCTGGGGCATGAATCACCCAAAAGGAATCGCCACCAATGGAGTTCATATGCGGATAGACAATCGCGATCGTGGCAGCTGCTGCGATCATGGCTTCTAAAGCATTGCCGCCTTCTCGCAAAACGGCTAATGCTGATTCTGACGCTAGAGAATGTGGCGCAACGGCCATTCCTCGGGTTCCCCACTTTGGTTGCATTGATTGGCCTCTATTTGTTGTAGTTTGAATAATTGGTGTTTTTGCTGAAATAACATTGTAGGGTTTAAGAGAGCCTGATGCACGGCCCTGATGCCCCATGTTGATTCATTGGGGATCGTGAATGCTTTTGGGGCGGCTGGTTACGGAATTTATCCCCGCTCAATTAACTGCTCAAATGCCTTTCCAAAAGCCTCGGGTGGCTGAGCCCCTTGCATAAGATATTGCTCATTGAGAATAATCGATGGGACGGAGCTGATGCCGGCGCTCGTATAAGTGAGTTCTTCTTCACGAACTGCATTGGCGAAAGTATCGCTGCTTAAAATTTCCTGCGCTTTGTTTGGATCCAGGCCAGCCCGAATAACAGCGTCGATTAAATTTTTATGATCATCTAAATCCACTGCTAAACAAAAGTAAGTATTGAGCAATTCTGTCTTTAGCGCAGCTTGCTTTTGTAAATCATATTCTTGGGCTGCCCAATGGATGAGGCGATGTGCATCGAAGGTGTTGTAAACCCGCTTGCGACCCTCGGGATGGAACTGAAATCCCGCTTCTAATGCTTTAGCGCGAATATTGGCTTGATTGGCCTTTACCTGCTCTGCTGTTAAGCCGTATTTTTCAGTCAGGTGCTCGATCGCATCTTGGCCGCCTTTGGGCATATGGGGATTGAGCTCGAAAGGACGAAAATGAACCTCAAAATTAGCTTGATCGCCAAACTGAGAAATCGCCTGGTTGAGGTTACCTAAACCTACGGCGCACCAAGGGCAGGCTACATCAGATACAAAGTCAATTTTGATGGTGGGTTTCATAAAGACGATTGTAGCCAGATCCCTGTTTTATGGGGATTGGTATCTATTGCCTACCCTCAAATGGCTTAGGTATAGTGCTATTTATCTGACTCTTCAACATCATTTAATGGCTATGAAAAAAATACTCTTCACCCTCACCCTTGCTATTGCTGCAAGCTCTCAATCCGCGGTGGTTTTGGCAGATCCTCCGGTCGCTCCATTTTATGAATCCGTGATCTCAATGAGTGCAAGTGGAAAATTGGGTCAGGTAATTAAGAAAGAATCCATCAAGACTTCTGTAAAAGGTGCCCAAGCCTGGAAGATTGCTTATATCTCCTCTGATGTCTATGGTCGACCAACCAAAGTAACTGGCTTGGTAGTAGCACCAATTGGTGCTGCGCCTAAAGAGGGTCGACCGATTATGTCCTGGGCTCATGGCACAACAGGTGCTGCTCAAAATTGTGGCCCCTCTCAAGTGCTTAATCCAGTAGTACCTCTCAATGAATATTTTTTAATTGGTGGTAATTCTTGGACGGATTATGGAATTCCTGCAATTGAAGAATTTATTCAAGCAGGTTATGTTGTAGTCGCAACCGACTATCAAGGGCAGGGCGGTGGCGGTAGACATCAATATGCTTTAGCTGCAACGAACGCGATGGATACGATTGATGCTGCCCGTGCAGCCAGCTCGATGAAGGAGACCGGTGCTGGTAAGAAGGCTGTTATTTATGGCTGGTCTCAGGGCGGTGGGGTAGCAGTTGCAGCCGCTAGCATGGCAGATTACTTAGGCAAAAAAGGCACTGCCGCTGACAACATTGAGCTCGTGGGTTCCGTGGCTTTGGCCCCTGATGATATTGCGATCATGATCCCGGGCGCGGATAAGGATCAGGCTATTGCGCAGAAATCCCTCAGTGGATTAATTCAAATGTTTACGGGCAATGTGTTTGATTTTTCTCATATGGCGATGAGCATGTGGGGAGTGCAAGCAGCTAATCCGAATTTGAAGCTCACCGATATCTTTACTGAGGATGGCGCTAAGGCGCTCAATGAAGTCATCAGTAATAAGTGTATGCATGCAGTAGCTGATACCTTGAACTTCAACTTCAGCAGTCAATACAAGACGCTATTAAGAGACCAAATCAACAATCCCCTCGAGTGGACTAAGACCATGATTCAGGGTAGCGTCATTCCCGCAAAACCGGTCACTCCAGTAGTCATTTATTGGGGCAATAAAGATGTCACCAATCCTCCGATTATGGGTAAGCTATATCAGGAGCAAATGTGCAAGCTGGGCGGTAATGTGAATCGGGTAGAGCTTGCAGGAAACCAATCCCACTTTACAACCCCAGGAGCATCTAAACCGCTTTACCTAAACTGGATTGCGGATCGCTTGGCTGGCAAGCCGGCCCCTAATAATTGCGCTCAAGCCGCACAACTGCCAAGTTAAACGGCATAGAGTAGTACCCTTCACGCCACCAATGCAGAGCCAGCATTGGTGGCCCTCATCCAGCTTTAATGTTCGCACTCTGAGTCCCATTGCCATGGATAATGGGCAATACATTATTGCTGCGCCATTTTTGGAATACCACCATGGAAATTAAAGTTAACTTTCTGGATAAGTTGCGTCTTGAAGCGAAGTTTGACGACTTCACAGTCATTGCTGACCAACCAATTCGTTACAAGGGAGATGGTTCGGCTCCAGGTCCATTTGATTACTTCTTAGCATCCTCGGCCTTGTGTGCAGCCTATTTTGTAAAGTTATATTGTGAAACCCGCAACATTCCTACCGACAATATTCGTCTCTCACAAAATAATATTGTTGATCCGGAAAATCGCTATCAGCAAATATTTAAGATTCAAGTAGAGTTGCCTGCAGACATCTCTGCGACCGATCGTCAAGGTATCTTGCGTTCTATTGAGCGCTGCACAGTCAAAAAGGTAGTGCAAGCAGGCCCAGAGTTTGTCATTGAGGTGGTGGAGAATCTAGATGCTGATGCCCAGGCGTTATTAATGGCTAAACCAGCATCTGATGCTGGTACTTATATTACGGGTAAAGATTTGCCGCTTGAGCAAACGATAGCGAATATGTCTGCCCTATTGGCCGACATTGGAATCAAGATAGAAATTGCCTCATGGCGCAACATCATTCCCAATGTTTGGTCCTTACATATTCGTGATGCCCATTCCCCCATGTGCTTTACCAATGGCAAAGGCGCTACCAAGGAGAGTGCTTTGGCTTCTGCCTTAGGCGAATACATCGAGCGTTTGAGTAATAACCATTTTTATGCTGGTACTTACTGGGGTGAAGAGCTTGCAAATGCAGATTTTGTCCATTACCCCAGTGAGCGTTGGTTTAAGCCAGGGCCTAAAGACGTTTTACCAAAAGAAATTCTGGATGCGTATTGCCTAAAGATCTACAACCCCGATGGAGAATTGCGCAGCTCTCATCTTATCGATACCAATTCAGGGAACGCTCAGCGCGGAATCTGTTCTTTGCCATATATAAGGCAATCGGATGGCCAGACAGTCTATTTCCCATCCAACCTCGTAGAAAATTTATTTGTTAGCAATGGTATGAGTGCTGGCAATACCCTGGCAGAAGCCCAGGTGCAATGTTTATCGGAGATTTTTGAGCGAGCCGTGAAACGTGAAATCTTAGAGGGTGAAATCTGTCTTCCAGATGTGCCTGCCGAAGTTCTCGCAAAGTATCCCAGTATCTTGGCTGGTATTCGGGGTCTAGAGGAGCAGGGGTTTCCGGTGTTAGTAAAAGATGCCTCGCTGGGTGGAGTGTACCCAGTAATGTGCGTTACCTTAATGAACCCGCGAACAGGTGGCGTATTTGCATCGTTCGGAGCACATCCCAGTTTAGAAGTTGCGCTTGAGCGCAGCCTCACGGAACTCCTGCAAGGACGTAGCTTAGAGGGTTTGAATGATTTACCAGCACCCACATTTGCAAGTGAGGCCGTGACAGAGCCTAACAACTTTGTTGAGCATTTTATTGATTCGAGCGGCATTGTGTCATGGAGATTTTTTAGTGCTAAAGCTGATTATGAATTTGTCGAATGGGATTTCTCGAGCGATAGCGCTAACTCCAATGCCGAAGAGGTAGATATCCTTTTTGGTATTCTAAAATCTATTGATAAAGAAGCATACGTTGCAGTCTATGATGAATTGGGTGCAACGGCCTGCCGAATTTTGGTGCCGGGATATTCCGAGGTGTATCCCGTAGAGGATTTAATTTGGGATAACACCAATAAGGCCTTGCTCTTTCGAACAGATATTCTAAATTTGACGCGCTTAGACAATGCTGCCTTAGCGGATTTGCTTGAGCGTTTAGAAAATAATGAATTAGATGAATACGGTGATATCGCCACGCTCATTGGTGTGGAGTTTGATGAGAATACCGTCTGGGGGCAGCTCACTGTCTTAGAGTTAAAGCTCTTAATCAATCTTGCCTTAGAGCAATTTGAAGAAGCGCATGAGTTGGTGGGTGCATTTCTTCAGTACAACGACAATACGGTAGAGCGAGGCTTGTTTTATCAAGCCTTGAACGTGGTGCTTGAGGTCGTCTTGAGTGATGATTTAGAACTAAAGGACTATGTGGTCAATTTCCGCCGCATGTTTGGCGATGTTCGGATGGATGCTGTACTAGGGTCAATAGATGGCACTGTGCGCTTCTATGGCTTGACCCCAACAAGCATGGGCTTAGAGGGTCTAGATCGTCACCATCGCATGATGGATAGCTATCGAAAATTGCATGCGGCCCGAGCAAAGTTTGTATCTGTAACTCGCTAGAGCATTAATCGGGGTGAATACTATCTACTCTAGGTAGATGGTGCGCTGCACTAACGATTACATCAAACTAACGTGATATTCTTTTTGTAAACCAATAAATCAATGGAGACAATATGAAATTCATCAGCAAGTTGATGCTGGGTCTGCTGACCTGTATCGGGTTTGGCCAAGTCTTAGCTGCCGGAAAATTCGAGATGACTGAATACATGATTCAGAGCGATACCCCTGGTATTTCTTTATATGTACGCAACAAGCATTTGGCAGGCATGAAGAAATTCTCGCCAGAAAAGACCTTGCTGTACGTTCATGGCTCGACTTATCCTGCTGAAACTGCATTCGACCTCTCGCTCGATGGTACGTCATGGATGGAATATATTGCCGCTCGTGGTTATGACGTTTGGTTAGTTGACTTGCGAGGTTATGGGAAATCTACTCGTCCGCCAGAGATGGACCAACCTGCTGATCAGAATCCACCGCTGGTACGTACTAATGTTGCAGTAAGCGATGTTTCTAGTGCCGTCGATTACATTTTAAAAAAGCGCAACATAGATAAATTAAATTTACTTGGCTGGTCATGGGGTACGACCATCATGGGTAAGTACACCGCAGAAAATAATCAAAAGGTCAATAAGTTGGTGTTATATGCACCGCAATGGCTGCGTCAGGGTGGTGCACCGCTGACGGACAAAGGTGGTCAATTGGGAGCCTATCGCGTTGCCTCAATGGCGGATGCGAAGAATCGTTGGTTAACTGGCGTTCCAGAGAATGCAAAAGCAACGTTGATACCAGAAGGCTGGTTTGAAAAGTGGGCTGCAGCAACCTTTGAAACTGATCCTTGGGGAAAAACACAAACACCGAAGAAGCTACGTGCTCCCAATGGAACTGTTCAGGATGCTCGCGAGTTCTGGACTGCCGGTATACCGGTTTACCAGCCACAGGATATTCGTGTGCCGGTAATGTTGGTTCATGCTGAATGGGATGCGGATTTACCTAGCTATATGATGTATGAGTATTTTACGAAGCTAGAAAATGCTCCATACAAAATCATGTTGCAAATTAGCGAAGGCACGCACACCATCATCATGGAAAAGAATCGCATGCTAATGTTCTCAGGAGTGCAGGAATTCTTGGATAGTAAATTTAGGCCAGAAAAATAAGCTTAAATTAGTAATGAGGGGGAAAAGATGAGTCGCAAAACTGCTCTAGTGTTCTCACTGACTTTATTAGCTGCATTCTGTGCATATGGAGACGAGTCACCCCCAGTAATTGATCAATCCCGAGTATTTCCTGTGCAAAAAAATCCGATCATCGAGCGTAGTCATCGACAGGATCAAAACAAGGATGAGGCAGTAGATGGGAAGTCTAAAAAGTCTGACCCCAAAGATACCAAGCTCAGTATCGATGGGAACGGTGGCTCTAGTAATCGCTCAGCAGGTGGGAAGGCTACCTTGCGACAGCGCATCCCATTTGATTAGCCTCTACCCACAAAAGGCATATTAGTGGCCATGATGGTCATATTGAGGATATTGCTCTCTAGCGGTAACTGAGCCATGTGGAGTACTGCTTGGCCAACATGTTCTACATCCATGCGAGGCTCAACCTTAATCGATTGATCTGCCTGAATAATGCCTGCAGCCATTCGCTCAGTCATTTCGGTTGCTGCATTACCAATATCAATTTGTCCGCAGGCAATATTAAATGGGCGGCCATCCAAAGAGATGGTTTTAGTTAGACCAGAGATAGCATGCTTAGTGGCTGTGTAAGGTGCCGACATCGGCCTTGGTGCGTGAGCAGAGATAGAGCCATTATTAATAATTCGGCCACCTTGTGGAGATTGTGCTTTCATCATACGAATTGCTTCTTGAGAGCATAAGAATGCCCCACATAAATTGGCGTTCACGACATCCATCCACTGTTGATAAGTTAAATCTTCCATAGGGATGGCGGGTGCTCCAATGCCAGCATTATTAAAGAGCACATCAATGCGCCCAAATTTTTCCTTGATTGCGGCAAACAGTTTTTTAACTTGGTCTGGATTACCTACGTCACAAGCAACCGCCAGACAATTGTCTGAGGTTCCACCAATATCGGTGATCGCTTTTTGTAACTTTTCTAGATTTCGTCCGGTCAGAACCACCTTATATCCCCCGTGTAATAGGGCTTTAGAGGCTGCTCTACCGATTCCTACGCCTGCTCCAGTAATGAGGGCGACTTTATTGTTTGCTGAGTTCATATTGTCTTTCTAAATTTTGTCTCAAATTTATTTTATAGTTTTGTAATGCCATGTCATGCAAGTCTACGCTAAATAATATGACTATGTAATGCGTCCCGGGCATCGAAATTTATAGAGTGTTAAAAACCTTATAAACTAACCTTTGCCTTATAAAAAAGATTTCTAAGTGCCAAAATTTCAAAAAATATACGTTTTAGGGGCTGGAGCCGTTGGCTGCTATTTTGGTGGCATATTGGCCCGCGCCAATTTTGACGTCACGCTCATTGCTAGGCCTGAGCGAGTACTAGCGTTAAATACCTTTGGACTAGAAATGGACTGTCAGTCTTTTAGGGAATTAGTCCATCCAAAAGCCAGCAGTGACTTATCAATCTTAGCGGATGCTGATTTGGTGCTTCTGAGTGTGAAGTCACCCGATACAGAGAAAGTGATACAAGACATTGCTTCAATATTGCCTCGGCATGCAGTAATCTTGAGCTTGCAAAACGGGGTAGAGAATATTGATATTGTTGCCAATATCTTATGTAATCCCGTCTATGCGGCAGTTGTTTACGTAGCGACTGAAATGATTGGCCATAAAACCCTGAAGCATCACGGTAGAGGCGAGCTCTTTATTGGCAAACCTCAGGCACTCACAAAACATGACCAAGAGAATTTGACTGGAATTTGTGATTTATTTGTGCGCGCACAGATTCCCTGTGAAATTGCTAGCAATATTAAAAAAGATATGTGGCTGAAGTTTTTGGTGAACTGCGCTTATAACGGCCTATCTGGTATTAAGCAGATGCCTTATGGCGAAATGATGCGTATCCCTGAAGTGGTTCAGCAGATTGAAAAAATTACCGAAGAATTTTTGGTAATTGCAGCATTAGAGGATATAGCTATTTCTGAGGCAGAAGCCAAAAATGCAAATGAATTGATTGCATCTTCTATGGCCACCCAACGTTCATCAACCGCACAAGATTTGGTCAGAGGGAAGAAAACCGAAATCGATTTCTTGAACGGCTATATTGTGCAATTGGGTAAAAAGCATGGTTTCCCGGTTCCCTATAACAAATCAGTGTATGACTCGATTAAGACCTTAGAACGGCCTTAGGCGCACGCACTTGCGCACCCTTTCGTAAAAATGATTTGGCTTAGACCGAACCCAGGCAATAAAGCGCTGAATTTCAGGGTGATTCTGAAGCGCCTCAACCGTATTGAAATGCGTTGCCAGTTCATTTTCAGTAAATAAAGCATGAATTTGGCGATGACAAATACGGTGTAGATATTCAGTAGCTTTACCCCCTTTGGATTTGGGAATGAGATGATGTGCTTCCTTTTGCGAGGGTGGGATAGGGCGACCACACAGCGGACAGGCTAAATCCATTGCTGTTGAATTTAGGGTGGGCTGTGTGCCAATCAGCTTCTGACGAATCTTGCCAATCATGGTTCGTTGCTGGGGGAATATGGAGTCATACCAGTTTAGTAAATAAGTCTTAAACTTGCACAGTGCCAAGATCTCCTGCCAAAACACTTTCTGAATCGGATATTTCTCGCCTCATTGAGATGGCTTGGGAAGACCGTACCCCATTTGATGCTATTGAGCAATCTTTTGGACTTTCCGAGTCGCAGGTGATTGCGTTAATGCGTGCTGAGCTTAAAAGAGGCTCATTTGAACTTTGGCGTAAGCGCGTTACTGGTAGGGCAACCAAGCATATGGCTTTACGCAGTAAGTTGGTTGAGCGCGCCTATTGCCCCACGCAATATAAACATAAATGAGTACACCTAAAAAGCTAGTGCTGATTCTGGGTGATCAACTAGATCTTCAGAGCGCCGCCTTAAAAGGGTTCAATTTTGAAACCGATCAAGTATTGATGGTGGAGTCTGTCCCGGAAGCCCAATTTGTATGGTCTCATCAAGCGAAGATTGCACTATTTCTCTCGGCAATGCGCCACTTTGCGCAGTCTTTACGAGAATTAAATTACCCCATTTGCTATATAGAAAATTCGCCGCTCTCGATCGTTGAGACTGTAAAAGAAACGCTACTTGCTAATGGGATCACGCATCTGGTTTGTGTTGAGCCGGGCGAATGGCGTTTAAAGCAAGAGCTTGAGGCCTTGGCCAAAGCTCTGAATTTTCAGCTCGATCTGCGTGAAGATGAACACTTTTTCTGTAGTCATCAAGAGTTCCGAGCATGGGCTGCAGATAAAAAGGAATTGCGCCTAGAGTACTTTTACCGCCTGATGCGCAAAAAGTACAACATCCTCCTGGAGGCAGATGGAAATCCTGTGGGTGGGCAATGGAACTTCGATCAAGATAATCGCAAGCCCTACCCAAAGGCCGGCCCTGGGATGATCGAAAGCCCTCTCTTGTTTGAGCCAGACGAGATTACGAAAGTGGTCATTGCTTTTGTTCAAGAAAAATACCCAGAGCACCCAGGATCGCTAGAATACTTTCGTTGGCCGGTAAACCGTGAGCAGGCTTTAGAGGCCTTGAACTATTTTGTGGAATACCGCTTGAGAAACTTTGGCGTCTTTCAAGATGCCATGTGGACCGATACCCCTTATGGTTGGCACTCCATTCTTTCTAGTGCCTTAAATATCAAGCTGCTCAATCCACGTGAAGTGATTGCTGCTGTTCTGCTTGCCTGGAAAAAATACTCTCTCGATTTATCGACGATTGAAGGTTTTATTCGCCAAATATTAGGTTGGCGCGAGTTTGTGCGGGGCATGTACTTCTTGGATATGCCCAAGATGGCACAAGATAATTATTACCAGCATCAAAGGCCGCTACCAAATTGGTATTGGACTGGTGAAACTAAGATGGCGTGTATGCAAGATGCTATTGGGCAGACGCTCAAATATGGCTATGCGCATCATATTCAACGTCTGATGGTGACCGGAAATTTTGCGCTTCTCGCAGAGGTATTGCCTTCAGCAGTATGCGATTGGTATCTTGCCATTTATGTTGACGCGATCGAGTGGGTAGAGCTACCCAATACCGCTGGAATGGCATTGTTTGCGAACGGCGGACGTTTTACTAGCAAGCCTTATATTGCGAGCGGCGCTTATATCAAGCGGATGAGTAATTATTGCGGCTCCTGCAAATATAAGCCTGAGGTTCGATTTGGTGAGCAGGCTTGCCCAGTAACAACCTTGTATTGGAATTTCTTGATTAAGCATCGGCAACAATTTGATGGCAATCCCCGTACTCGTCTGATGACGGCAAACCTTAAAAAGATCAGCGACTCTGATCAAGCGGCGATTACAGCCCATGCAACAGTATTGCTCAATAACCTTGACGACCTATAGGCAGCAAATGCAACAGTCTTTTAAAGGCAATAAAAGTTTTTTGCCAAGCAAAATATGTGTCGTATGTAAAAGAGAAATGACCTGGAGAAAGTCTTGGACCAAGAATTGGGAAGCGATTAAATACTGCTCAGATGCTTGTCGCAAAAAGGGTAGCAAGGCTTAGATTCTTGCGCATATTTTTACCAGGGTAATTTTTCTCCTGAGTAGGATAAAAAGCTCCCTGAATCTTTGGGTTCTATATTTTCAATTACACGCAATATGTCTGCTGCTGCATCTAATGCGGGTCTACCAATTTGCTGACCACGAAAAGGTTTTGAAAGCCTAGAGTTCACAGTGCCTGGATGTAGGGCGACAAGGGCGGTATTGGGTTTCGTTCGGGCAAACTCAATCGCTGCAGTTTTGATTAGCATATTGAGTGCCGCTTTAGAGCTGCGATAACTATACCAACCCCCAAGGCGATTATCTTCAATGCTGCCTACCTTTGCAGAGAGGCTAGCCATGATGCTTCCATCGGGATCTAGCAATTTAGAAAAATAGCGAATCGTTAAAGCAGGACCTATCGCATTGATTTGCATGAGCTCCATGAGTTGTTCAGCCTGCAAGTCATCCAACCTTTTTTCTGGCATCCACTGGTCGGTATGCAAAATGCCAATAGTGTTGATGATGAGTTGAAAAGGCCCCTCATTTAGCAGTGCATTGGCACAGGCTTCGATGCTCTGGGGGTCAAGGTAATTTATGGCAGGTGTGGATTGGCGGTGCACCCCTACAACCCCTAAACAATTAGGGTTATCTTGCAGAAGCTCTACAAAGGCTGCCCCAATGGTTCCAGATGAGCCAATAATGAGTGCGCGAAAGGGTGTAGATAGAATTTTCAAGGAGTCTTTATAGGGAGTTTGCTGTCCAGCCAGTTTATTGAATAAGTCTTACACTTGCACAATGGCAAGCGATCTACAAAAACTTACCTTGTTTTACGATGGTGCCTGCCCTTTGTGCCAGGCGGAAATACTGTTTCTATCTGATCGCAGGCAAGCAGGTCTCTTGGACTTTATTGATATCCATTCTGATCAATATGATCCAGCTAAGGTAGGTGTTTCATGTGAGCAGGCTTTAGCGGCAATGTACGGACAGTTTGCAGATGGCTCGCTGATACAGGGTGCGGCAGTTTTTCCGGAGGCCTATCGCAGAGCTAATCTCCCCTTTTTGGCTTGGCTGTTCTCCCGAAAGTCTTTGCAACCTATTTTGCAGGCCGCTTACCAAGTTTTTGCTAAGAACCGCCATGCCATTTCTGCCGCTTTGGGCCCAACTGCCTTACGTTGGGTTCGAAAAAAGAGGGACCTCAGTGCTTCATGAAATTCCGCACTAAATTTTTTCTCATATTGCTAGTTGCGCTTGCGCAGCTCGTACCCTCGGTTGTTTGTGCGCGAGAGATATCCTCTGTTGAGGAGGTATTGAATCCTGCCAAATTGCAAGGTAGTGGCAAACTCACTTGGTGGGGGTTTCATGTCTATGACGCGAGTTTTTATCGCTCTGGAAACTTAAACTCCCCTGAGTTTGCGCTTGATCTTCGCTATTACAAATCTTTCAGTGGCAATGCGATTGCTAACCGATCAGCAGAAGAAATGAGGAAGTTGGGCGTACCAGACGTGCAGGCACAAGCCTGGGGTAAGCAGTTAGCCAGCTTTTTACCGAACGTAGAACCCGGCCAAAACTTAACTGCGATTTATACGCCTAAGCAAGGTACAACGTTTTATTTTGAGGGCAAGCCGCTTGCTCAGATTGCCGGTGCAGACTTTCCGAAGGCTTTTTTTGGTATTTGGTTAGACGCAAAAACGAGTGCTCCTAAATTGCGCGAGCAACTGCTGAGTCAAAATTGTCCCCCGCCACTTTTTCAGGAGGCATGCAATCCATGATGCATATTCTTAAGCGCTGTAGCGCTATTGTTTTCTGTACTGTATTTTTAATTAGCTGTGCAGGTCCACAAGTCTCTCAATACGCTAATGAAAAACCAGCATTAGATTTAAGCGAATACTTCAATGGCACCCTAGACGCCTATGGCATTTTTACCGACCGAAGCGGGGCAGTTGTAAAGCGCTTTACGGTAGTCATCCAAGCCAACTGGCAGTTAGTCGACGGTAAGAAGGTGGGCACATTAGATGAGAGCTTTGATTACTCTGATGGAAGCAAGCAAAAGCGCATTTGGAAGATCACCGAAGTTTCCCCTGGTAAGTACATTGGCCGGGCTGATGATGTGGTGGGTGATGCCAATGGTGCCTCGGCTGGGAATGCCTTAAATTGGGCTTATACCTTAGCACTTCCCGTAGATGGCACCATCTATCACATGCAGTTTAATGACTGGATGTATCTGATTACCCCAAAAGTGATGATTAATCGAGCCAAGATGAGTAAGTTTGGGATTGATTTGGGAGAGGTCACCCTAAGCTTCTACAAACGATAGGGTGTCCTAGGCGCACTTACTTTTCTATTAGAATCATTTGATTTAAAAATAATCAAAAGCAATAATAGAAGACGCCCAATGAACACAAATAACCCAACACAAAGTCGCGTAGCTGTAGTCACCGGTGGGGCACGCGGTATTGGTTTAGCCATTGGCCAGTGGTTCCTAGATCATGCTTACCAAGTTGCCTTATTGGATATTGATAAGACAACGCTTGATAAAACCATGCAACAGTTTGCTGGGAATCAGAAGGTCATTGGCATTCATTGCGACGTATCTCAGCCTAAAGAGGTGGAGCGTGCTGCTCAAGAGGTGATCAAGCAATTTGGTCATGTCACAGCACTGGTCAACAATGCTGGTGTAGCAGTGTTTAAGCCGGTATTTGAGACCTCATTTGAAGAGTGGCGCCAGGTTCTTGGAACCAATCTCGACGGCGCGTTTATTTGCTCACAAGTATTTGGTCGCTTGATCGTTCAGCATGGCGGGGGTGCAATCGTCAATATTGCTTCAATTTCGGGATTAAGGGCAAGCACCCTCAGGGTTGCCTATGGCACCAGTAAGGCGGCATTGATTCAGTTAACTAAGCAGTACGCAGTCGAGTTGGGCAACGCTAATGTGCGGGTCAATGTGATTGCCCCAGGACCGGTAGATACGGAAATGGCCAAGCTGGTGCATAGCGTAGCGATTCGCTCGGATTATTACGACACTATTCCGCTGGGTCGCTATGGCACCCCTGAGGAAATGGCAAATACTGTCGGTTTTCTATGTAGTGATGAAGCAGCATTTATTAATGGACAGGTCTTGGCGGTAGATGGGGGCTTTGAGGCCACTGGCGTCGGTTTGCCAACCTTGCGCCGCAATACCCAAGCTACATAACCCAGTCCATTTGGTGTTTTCCCTCGACTTAGCCCACTTTATTAAAATCTAGCGGTATATTCAGTGGCAGAATAAATGCCTAAGAAATGGGCTTTTTTACCTCAGAAGAATTTAGAAAAACTATCCTTTGGAGACAATATGACATTTACGAGACGCGACTTTATTAAAACCGCGGGTGTTGCAGCATTACCTTTGGTAGCAGGCAATACATTTGCACAGAGTGCAGAATTTAATATGAAGTTTGGTAGCAACCTGCCTGCTACTCACCCACTGAATATACATGCCTATAAGATGGCATCAAAAATCAAACTCGAAACAAAGGGTCGTGTTGATATTCAAGTGTTCCCTTATAACCAATTGGGAAATGACACTGATATGTTGTCCCAGCTGCGTTCAGGCGCGCTTGATTTCATGACCTTATCACCCCTCATCTTGGGTTCTTTGGTACCACAAGCGCAGATCAATGGTGTAGGTTTTGCATTTAAAGATTACAAGCAGGTATGGGCGGCAATGGATGGTGAACTGGGTGCCTATGTACGCCGTCAGATTGCCAATACTGGCACGATCTTTGCATTCGATAAGATTTGGGATAACGGCTATCGCGAAGTAACCAATAGCGTACGCCCAATTAATAAACCTGATGACTTAAAAGGCATCAAGCTGCGTACGCCTCCTGGACCAATGTGGGTTTCTTTATTTAAGGCCCTTGGCGCAGCACCAACACCGCTGAACTTTGCTGAAGTCTATTCAGCATTGCAGTCCAAGGTTGTTGATGGCCAAGAAAATCCACTGGCCATTATTTACACTGCTAAGTTATATGAAGTGCAAAAGTATTGCTCAATGACCAATCATATGTGGGATGGCTATTGGTTTATGGGCAACAAGAAATTATTCGAGCAGTTACCACCAGATTTGCAAGCGATCGTCACGCGTAACGTTGCTGAATCGGCAGTATTGCAAAGAGCTGATGTGCGCAAGATGAATGATGGCTTGCAGGCTGAGTTGAAAGCAAAGGGTATGGCGGTAAACGATACCAACCCAGATCCTTTCCGTGAAAAATTACGACAAGCAGGTTTCTACTCAGAGTGGAAAGCCAAATTTGGTGAAGAGGCATGGTCCTTGCTTGAGAAATACACGGGCAAACTTGCGTGAGCTCTCCATCTTTA
Source organism: Polynucleobacter sp. UK-Kesae-W10 (assembly GCF_018881575.1). Taxonomy (GTDB): domain Bacteria; phylum Pseudomonadota; class Gammaproteobacteria; order Burkholderiales; family Burkholderiaceae; genus Polynucleobacter. Next base: position 159,549 of record NZ_JACVQB010000006.1, read on the forward strand.
GTAAACGAGGCCCCTTTATCGGGGCCTTTCGGTAAATATGCATCTGTACTTGAAAAGGTCGTTGCTACCCTGGTTGAGTGGGTGGCAGCGTGCCTAGTTTTGGCATGCATTGGAATCCTTTTTTCAGGTGTTGTTGGTCGTTATCTATTTAACTCTCCCTTGGTTTGGTCTGATGAGTTAGCCTCGATTTTGTTTTTATGGCTAGCAATGATTGGATCGGTTATCGCCCTCAAGCGTGGCGAACACATGCGCATGACAGCATGCGTAAGCAAGCTAAGCGATCAGAAGAAGGCGTATTTTGAGGCTCTTGGAATTTTGGCCTGCTTTTTCTATTTGGCGATCATTCTGAGGCCTGCCTATCATTTTGCTTTGGATGAGCTGATTGTCACAACCCCTTCCCTAGAGGTCTCCAATCTTTGGCGTGCAGCAGCTATTCCGAGTGGCGTCATCTTGATGATGTTCTTTTGCTTATTTCGCTTAGCCAGAATTGCCACACTGAAAGTAGCTATTTATAGTGTGTTGATGTTAGCCGCCGGTTTTGCTGCTCTCTACTTTTGCTCTCCATGGTTTGGCAGCCTAGGTAAATACAATTTATTGATCTTTTTTGTGGGCGTTGCAGGCTTTAGTATTTTGGCTGGCGTGCCAATTGCCTTTGCATTTGGTCTAGGTACAGTAGCTTACTTAGGCTTAAGTACGCATATGCCATTATCTGTGGTGATCGGGCGTATGGATGAAGCCATGTCGCATATGGTCTTGTTAGCTGTTCCGCTATTCGTATTCCTGGGTCTCCTGATGGAAATGACAGGTATGGCTAGAGCAATGATTGCCTTCTTAGCCTCGCTCTTGGGCCATGTGCGTGGTGGCCTTTCTTATGTATTGGTTGGTGCTATGTATTTGGTATCAGGTATTTCTGGTTCCAAGGCAGCGGATATGGCAGCCATTGCGCCAGCCTTGTTCCCGGAGATGAAAAAAACTACGCCTCCTGGCGAGTTGGTTGCGTTATTGGCAGCAACCGGTGCGCAAACAGAAACCATTCCACCGAGCTTAGTGCTGATTACGATTGGCTCAGTCACCGGTGTTTCGATTGCCGCTTTATTTACCGGTGGTATGTTGCCAGCCTTAATTCTGGCTTTGATTTTGTGTGTATTAGTATGGTGGCGTAATCGTCACGTTCAAATTGCGCACGTAGCAAAACCAAAACCAATTGAAGTCATCAAGCTATGTTTGGTAGCCTTGCCTGCACTCGCATTGCCCTTTGTGATTCGTGCTGCAGTAGTGGAGGGGGTTGCTACTGCTACTGAAGTCTCAACGATTGGCATTGTCTATGGCTTGATCTGCGGCGTTCTGATCTATCGACAATTTGATATTAAGCGCATTGTGCCGATGCTGATTGATACCGCCTCATTGTCTGGCGCTATTCTATTAATCATTGGGGCGGCAACTGGCATGGCTTGGGGTTTAACGCAATCTGGTTTTTCACAGGTAGTGGCTCAAATCATGACGGACCTGAATGGCGGCCCGCATTTATTCCTATTTATTTCCATCATCGTATTTGTTGTTCTGGGTTCTGTCTTGGAAGGTATACCGGCGATTGTTCTCTTCGGACCATTGTTGTTCCCGGTAGCACGCCAGCTTGGAATCAATGAGGTGCACTATTCCATGGTGGTCATTCTGTCTATGGGTATCGGCTTATTTGCTCCCCCGCTAGGTGTGGGTTATTACGCCGCTTGTGCGATTGGCAAGGTCAATCCAGATGAAGGCGTGAAGCCCATTGTCGGCTATTTAATTGCTTTGGTGATAGGCACCTTAATTGTTGCATTTGTTCCTTGGCTATCTACAGGGTTTCTTTCGTAATCATTTGTCAAATTAGAATTCAATAAAAAAACCAAGCTTCGGCTTGGTTTTTTCTTTGTTCACTACATCATCTTGAAATCATCATTTCATTGTCAACCCAGTGATTTCTCCGAGCGTTGTAGGAATAAGGGGTGCAAAAACCTCGTTACTCTTGATAAAGAGGAGGTAAACATGAGCAAGATCCTCGTTTCTTTGCTTATTTCAGTAGTGTTGATGGGTGCTGTAGGCCCCGCAAACGCTCATGGTTGGCGAGGTGGTTATGGCGGTGGTTGGGCGCCTTTTGCAGTTGGTGCTGTTGCTGGAGCAGTGGTGGTGCGCAGTTACTACAGGCCAGCGCCTATCTACTATGGTCCTCCCGCCTATTACTATCCACGAGGGCATGCAGTTGCATTCTGTCCTGAAAACGGTCTGTACTACCCCCAAACACAAGCTTGTCCAAGTGGGTGGCAACGTGTAGTGAATTATTGATTCATTGCTATCCCGCTCAGGCAATTCCAGCGGGTTATCCCTGAGCAGAGATTGGCCTCCTGCATGTTAGATTGAGTTATGTAGTAGTGATAATGTATTTAAAATAATTCAATCTGGAGACAGTGATGAGATTAAAAGTATTAGGCCAACTATTTTTTGCTATGGCACTTTGTGGTTCAGTATCTTTGGGTGCTTATGCTCAGGCTGGAGCAAAAGACTTTGTCGTTGTTAAGCCTGATCAAGTAGTGTGGACGGATGCGCCCGCTGGCGTCAAAACAGCATTTCTTTATGGTGACCCAAATAAGCCTGGCATGTATGTAGTGCGCAATATTTTTCCGGAAGGGATCATGAGTTCCCCTCACTTTCATACGCAAGATCGCTTTGTTACGGTCATTAAGGGCACTTGGTATGCCGGTACAGATGCTAGTTGGGATCCGGCAACCACTGTGGGCCTACCTGCTGGCAGCATGATGTTCCACCCGGCTGGCGTAGTGCATTTTGATGGTGCCATGAAAGGCCCAACTGAAATTCAGATCATTGGTATGGGGCCGGTGAGCACAACCCCGGCATATCCCAATGAGCCACGTTTTGGAAAACCGCGCAAACTCAATTAATTCATCATTACCTTGTGTGGCGGCCTGATGTCAGGTTAATAAAAAACCCCAGAGTTTTTCTGGGGTTTTTTATTTAGCTCAAGGTAATTACGCCGCTATTTTGCTTGGCGCTTCTTCGCTCACCGAGTGGCGAATCAAGTAATCAAATGCGCCTAATGAAGCTTTTGCGCCTTCACCCATTGCAATGATGATTTGTTTGTAGGGGATCGTGGTGCAGTCACCAGCAGCAAATACACCCGGTACAGATGTCTCGCCTTTCGCATCAACAATGATCTCGCCGCGAGGTGAGAGGTCTACAGTGCCTTTGAGCCATTCGGTATTTGGGAGTAGGCCAATTTGAACAAAAATACCTTCAAGCTCAAGGGTGTGCTCTTGGCTATTTGTGCGATCTTGGTAGCGCAGGCCATTTACTTTGCTGCCATCGCCTATTACCTCTTTTGTGAGGGCGCTCTTAATGACCGTTACATTCGGTAGGCTAAAGAGCTTGTTCTGTAGCACGGCATCTGCACGCAACTGGCTATCAAATTCAATTAGGGTGACATGGCTAACAATGCCTGCGAGGTCAATCGCTGCCTCAACACCTGAGTTACCGCCACCAATCACGGCAACACGCTTACCTTTGAATAATGGGCCGTCACAGTGCGGACAGTAGGCGACACCTTTATTGCGATATTCTTGCTCGCCAGGCACATTCATTTCTCTCCAGCGGGCACCAGTACTAATGATGACGGACTTGCTTTTGAGTACTGCGCCATTAGCCATCTCCACTTCAATGCCGTTATGGGTTTTGCGTAACGCATCGGCGCGCTGCAAGTTCATGATGTCTACTTCATAACTCTTTACGTGCTGCTCTAATGCCTGAACCAATTTTGGGCCTTCGGTATGGGAGACTGAGATAAAGTTCTCAATACCCAAGGTATCCATTACTTGGCCACCAAAACGCTCGGCGACAATGCCAGTACGAATGCCTTTGCGGGCTGCATAGATAGCCGCAGCTGATCCAGCGGGACCGCCACCAACAACCAATACATCAAAACTATCTTTTGCATTAAGTTTGGCTGCCTCTTCTTCTGAGCTGCCGGTATCTAATTTAGCGATGATTTCTTCTGCGCCCATGCGGCCTTGGCCAAAGACTTCACCATTGAGAATGACTGTTGGAACAGCCATGATCTGGTGCTGGTCAACCAAGTTCTGGAAGAGGGCGCCATCAATCATTTCATGTTCAATATTCGGGTTGATAGCTGCCATCAAATTGAGTGCCTGTACAACGTCTGGGCAGTTGTGGCAAGACAAGGAGATGAAGGTTTGGAACTTTAACTTGCCATCGAGCTTGCGAATGCGCGCAAGAACATCTTCTTCGACTTTTGGTGGGTAACCGCTGGCTTGCAAAATTGCCAAAATAAAAGAAGTCATTTCATGACCCATTGGCAAGCCTGCGAAAGTGATGCGTGCTTCTTCGCCAACTTTGCTCACGGTAAAGCTGGGTAAATTGTTTGCGGTGCCATCGGTCTTGACTGAAATCTTGTCGGATTGCTCAGCAACTTCGTTTAAGAGTTCGAGCATTTGTCCTGCAGCGGGACTTTGGTCGAGGCTAGCAGTGAGTACGATCGGGGTAAGGATTTTTTCGAAATAGGTTTTGAGCTGGGCTTTGATGTTGCTATCTAGCATGGTGACATCCTTAATATTCAATTTCAGTGAGTCTATTGGGCAGGATCTTCTCCTCTCCAATAGACTCTCCGGAGAGAGTCTGATTGGTTATTGGCTGAACTACAGAATTAGATCTTGCCTACGAGGTCCAAAGATGGAGTCAAGGTAGCTGCGCCTTCTTTCCATTTCGCTGGGCAAACTTCACCTGGGTGAGCAGCTGTGTACTGGGCAGCCTTGAGTTTACGCAGTGTCTCAGATACGTCACGAGCGATTTCATTGGAATGAATCTCCGCAGTTTTGATCACGCCTTCTGGGTTGATGATGAATGTGCCACGCAATGCCAAGCCTGCTTCAGGAATATGCACACCAAAAGCATTTGTCAATGTATGTGTTGGGTCACCAACCAATGGGAACTTCGCCTTGCCTACAGCAGGAGAAGTCTCGTGCCAAACTTTGTGTGAGAAGTGGGTATCGGTTGTAACGATATAGACTTCAGCGCCTAATTTTTGGAACTCAGCATAGTTCTCTGCTGCATCTTCAATTTCTGTTGGGCAGTTAAATGTAAAAGCTGCTGGCATGAAAATCAAAACTGACCAATGACCTTTGAGGCTTTCGTCAGTAATAGTTACAAACTTACCATTATGGAAAGCTTCGGTTTTGAATGGCTGAACTGCTGTATTGATGATAGACATGGTGCTCCTTTTGTTAAATGAATTGGGTTAATCAAATTCGCAATACTTTGACAACGGAGTCCATTCTAGGGGCTATATTGATATTTGTATAATGAATAATTTAGATATAAGCAATCGATTTTATTGATAATTACCTTGAGCCGCTCTAAAGCGGTCATAATTGCTCAATTCCTGGTTAGAGCCGCTATTCCAGACTTATTCAGACTTACTTTTAGAGCCCTTATTTATGCGCAATCCCATCAAAACCTGTATTCAAGCACTGACAGTCACAACGCTCGCTCTGGCTCTACTGATGGGGTGCCAATCAACGGGTCAGGATGGCAAGCCACTTACTCCAGCGGAAATTCTGCAAAAGCGGAGCGCTACTCTTCAGATGGCGCATACCGGATTGGAAGCATTGATCAAGCAGAACCCGGCCGTGCAAAAAGAAATTGATAGTGCAGCAGGCTATGCGGTGTTTAGCGCCACAAATGTGAATATCGTGTTAATTGTTGTTGCGCGTGGTGAAGGCGTACTCTTTGATAAGCGCCGTAAAGAGCCTATCTTCATGCAAGCCCTGAAGACGGGTGAAGGCTTGGGTGCTGGCTATCAGTCTCAATATCAAATCGTCATTTTTAAAAATACTGCTGCAATTGATCAGTTTTTATTAACCTCGGTGGACGGTCATCGTGGTGGCGTGGATGTCGATGCAAACTTTTCAGCTGGTTCAGGCGGCACGATTCGCTCTTTCAATCCGGAGATTACTTTCTACACGGTTGGTTTATCTGGCTATGACTTACAGGCCAACTATGGCGGAACTTTATACCTTGTGGATCAGCAGTTAAATGATGCGGCAACCCTGAACAGTCTGCCTAAACCTACAAAAACCAGTAAATAAGCCCATTACCACCAGTATTGCCACAGCTCTACTGGTATTTCTCTATAGAAACCCTCTAGAACGAGAGTAGATTGGTATCAGTCTTCTACTATCTAAGGGGGTTCTCATGAGTAAGAATTCATTTAACGCTGCGGCCACTAAAGGCCAGCAAAAGGCGGTAGATGCCAGCCAGGCAGTCGGTCGTGTTGCCATGGAGAGTGCGCAAGCGATTATGGAAATTAATCAACAGGCTGCTCAAGAGTTTGCCGAATTGATTCAAATGCGTGTTTCTGAGTTAATGAAAACGCAAGATCCGAAAGCTAGCTTTGATTATGTTCATGCAGAGGTTTTGCAGGAAGCGGTCAAAGAGGTGACACATTATCACCAGCAACTCATGCAAGTGCTCAGAAGTGGCAATCAAGAATTGGCGGACATTGCCGAAGAGATGATCCAAACCTCTAAAGCGGATCTGATTCACTTTGTAAATGATGCAACCAATAACGCACCTGCTGGTAGCGAGGCTTATGTCTCAGTATTTAAAACCTCATTTAATAACGCCTTACAAAATTTTGAATTGGTCCGTGCAGCTATGGCGGACTCATTTGCAAATTTTGAGAAGAGCGTGGAGAGCGTGAGCAATCTGGCCGCCGCCAAGAGTCCTTCTAAGAAGAAGTAAGTGTCAGGCGTGAAGTGTCAAGACTATTTCAATGGCGCCTAATAGCGCTGTTGAAATAGCAGGGCAGTTTGAATAGTCTGAAAATGAATATCAATCGTGGAGTCTATGACTTTGCCGTAACCACCTGCCATCGAGAACGCAATTGGTATTTGTTTATCTAAGCCATATTGAAAGACTTGCTCATCCCTTAGGCGCATTCCTGTCTTGCTAATATGCAGTCTGCCCAGGCGATCATCTTCATGGGGGTCTGCGCCAGCCAAATAAATCAGAACATCTGGTCTAAAGCGATTGTCCAGCTCATCTAGACTCTGGTTAACTGCATGTAGGTAGCTGGCATCATCACAAGCATCTGGTAATCCGACATCCAAATCACTGGTTTCTTTTTTGAATGGAAAATTATTTTCCCCATGAATAGAAAGTGTGAAGATAGATGAATCGTGCTGCAAAATCGAAGCAGTACCATTGCCTTGATGAACATCAAAGTCAATGATCGCAATCTTGAGTTTGGCACTCACTTCTTTTTGTAAGGCCCGTGCTGCAATCGCTGAATCATTAAATACACAGAAGCCACTACCTTGATTGCGGTAAGCGTGATGTGTTCCTCCGGCCAAATTGCCAGAGATACCCTCAAGCAAAGCAGTTTTGGCGGCTGCGAGCGTGGCTCCAGCAGAGCGACGGGAGCGTTCTACCATCTTTTCGCTCCAAGGAAAGCCAATTTCTTTTTGTTCTTGCGCGCTGATATTTCCAGCGAGAATATTCATTAGGTACTGGGGATCATGAGCATATAGAATTTGTGTATCGCTCGCTGCGGGTGCCTCAATCAACTCTACCGCCGAGAGTGTGCCCACCAAATCCCGGAGGCGTGAATATTTTTCCATTGGGAACCGATGTCCCGCGGGCAGGGGCAAAACAAAATGATCTGAATAGAAAGCCTTCAAGGTTCGCTCGAGTATTTTTCTAGTAAGGCGAGAGAGACCTTTTCCAGGGTTTTGATATTGGTGCTCTCTAATTTCACCAGAGGTGCGCAATTTGCCTCAACCGCCTCAAGCCAGCGATTGAGACAGAGGCACCATTGGTCGCCTGCAATGAGCCCTGGAAATTGGTAATGCGGGGCGGGGGTAATCAGATCGTTGCCCCTGCTGAGACTAAATTGCAAAAAATCATCCGTTAGCACGGCGCAAATCAGATGGCTTCCCGCATCCTCGGCATTGGTCTTACAGCACCCATCTCTAAAAAATCCTGTTAATGGATCAAAAGAGCAAGGCACTAATGGTTGCCCTAGGACGTTGAGCGTCACTTCTGTTTTCATGCGATCTTTCTGTAATGGCGCTTTTAGATTGCGCTGTATATGGGGTTCAGGGGTGGTGGGCAAAAAATTCCCTTTTGTGTCACACTTTCTGCACCTAAACAGCTTGCTAAATCCAATTTTGCAATAAAACCAGAATTCACGGGCAACTCATGAGAATCGAAGATACCGACCCAGCAAGACATGCTGGAATTGAATACCCAATGGAAGTGGGTGCCCCGGTGTTCGCTCCTATTAAAGTAGTTGAAGAAAAAGACAAAGCTGTCAATGTGGCGCGCCAAAATGCCAAGCAAGAATATGAGCGCATCATGGAGCAGGCTGAAGTATTGATGAAGCAAGCAAAAGCATTACAGGCCAGATTAGATGCAACGGAAATGGTGCACAGCGCCAAATTTAGTTTTAATCCGATTCACGGAAAAATTTACCATCTGTATTACGACAGCAGAAATGCAACGAATGTCCTAATTCAAAATGGGCCACAGGAATGGAGTTGCGGTATTCCAGATGCCTGGACTTATTCCATGGCAGTAAAGAAGTTGGGTGATAGCACTTGGGCGGTAGTGGAAGAAAACGCCCTTGTTGTATGATATTTTTTTAAAACAAATATAAATAGGTGACATGTGACAAAAGCCAGAGTAGTTAGTCTAGATAAGTTGGGTAGCGCAGAGGTCATTCAAGTAATTGATAAGGAATTGCCGCCACCAGGTAAAGGTGAAGTGCAACTTCGTCAAACTGCCATCGGCTTCAACTTCATTGACGTCTATCAACGCTCAGGTGTTTATCCCCTGGAATTACCTACTGGTCTAGGTCATGAGGCGGTTGGTGTCGTTGAGTCCTTGGGTGAAGGTGTTACTGGCTTAAAGGTTGGCGATCGTGTCATGTATATGAATGCCGGCATTGGCGCTTATGCAAGTGCCCGTAATGTTGCGGCTGATAAATTGGTACCCGTTCCTGCAAACGTTTCAGACGAAGTAGCTGCTGCAGTATTTTTCAAGGCGATGACTGCACAGTACTTGGTTCAGAAAACGTATCAAGTCAAAGCGGGTGATATTGTTTTGGTGCATGCAGCTGCAGGCGGTGTTGGTCAGATTTTGGCAGGCTGGGCAAAAGCATTAGGCGCCTTTGTAGTAGGTACGGTTGGCTCAGAAGCTAAAGTTGCCGCCGCCAAAGCAGCGGGTTGTGATGCTGTAGTGGATTATTCCAAGCCAAACTGGGTGGAAGAAGTATTAAAAGCGACAGGCGGCAAAAAAGCCAATGTTGTTTATGACTCAGTTGCTAAAGATACTTTCTTGGGTTCTTTGGATTGCACGGCTCCTTTTGGTACTGTGGCGCTCTTTGGTGCTGCCTCCGGTCCTGCGCCAGAAATGCAGCCTGAGATCTTGAATAAGAAGGGTTGCCTATTCTTAACTAGACCTTCTGTGTTTCCACACAATGCCACACATGCACTCTTGCAAGAAAATGCCAAGGCAGTATTTGATGCCATTGCTAAGGGTTATGTCAAAGTGCAAATTGGTGCGAAGTTCCCGCTGGAACAAGCTGCTGATGCGCATCGCGCCGCGGAAGGTAGAAAAGTCTCTGGTGCGATTGTGATGATCCCCTAATTCTTTGTAAATTCGGTATTACAGAGCCCCGCACAAGCGGGGCTTTTTCATTGTGGTGACCAGTTGTAAGATAGTGAAATGAAACTACTTTTTAAATGGTCTTTTGTCTGCGCCTTAGTGATGGGTAGTAGTTTTACTTTAGCGCAAATTCCGGATACTCAGCGCTCCGAAGGTATTGCTTATATTTCTGGCGGGGTGGGTGAGGAAGAAACAAACGCTATTTTGTCTGAAGCAAAGCAGTGGCCTCTTCTGCTGGAGTTATCTCAAATTGAAAATGGTCGGGGTGTATGGATTTTTGGCGCTCAAATCAAAGTTATTAATAGTCAAAAGAAAGTAATTTTTGATGCCCAGGCAGATGGCCCTTATATGTTGATCAATCTGGAGTCAGGCGATTATCAAATTCAGGCAAGCTATCAAGGTGTAGAGCAAAAGAGAAGCATCAGTGTGAAAGCGGGTACACCACAAAAGATCGTGATTTTCTGGAAGTAATCATGGTGCGCCGCCATATAAAACAGGTTTGCCAATATCGGATATAGTTTTCTTATTCCAATAAAAAGATCACAGGAGACAAGATCATGAGAGAAGTCACATTGAAAAAGGCTGTTGTAAAGGCTTTATTGCTACCAGTTTTATTGGCTGCGAGTTCATTTGCTTTGGCGCAATCAGCAACCATCACTGGTGCCCAGGGCAAGACCGAGCTTTTATGGTTTGGTCAGGCAGGCTTTCGCATTAAATCCCCAGAGGGCAAGATGATCTTGATTGATCCTTGGATTACAGGCGGACCAAAAACCCCGCCGCAATATAAAAATGATTTATCTGCCATCGGCCCGATTGATTTGCTACTTGTGACGCATGCTCACGTTGACCACATTGGAGATGCTCCTGCTGTAGCTAAGGCAAACAACACCAAGTTGTACGGCCCTGCTGATATGGTCACACCATTAACTACTTTAGGTATCTTGCCTGCTGAGCTTGGTTGGCGCTTTAATAAGACAGGTCGCGTGACACCTTTGCCTGGTATCAAAGTCACTGCAGTCCAGGCAGACCATTCCTCATTATTGGTTTGGAAAAATCCAGCCACTGAAAAAATGGAATCCCATCCAGCAGGTGAACCAGTGGGTTACATCATCGAGCTGGAGAATGGTTTCAAGATTTGGCATATGGGCGATACCGGCTTATTTAGCGATATGAAATTTATTAGCGAGCATTACAAGCCAGATTTAGTATTGATTCCTATCGGCGGTAATTTCACAATGGCTCCGGATGATGCGGCGTATGCATTAAAGACTTGGATTAAGCCGAAAATGGTTATTCCAATGCATTACAACTCCAATCCAATGACCAAGGGTACTTTAGCTGAATTCCAGGCGGCCATGAAGGGCAGCAATATCAAAGTGATCCCAATGACTGAGGGTGAAACAGTTCAGTTTTAGGTTTTTCCCCAGTTTCAGCCAAAACCCCACAAGATTTGTGGGGTTTTTTTATTGCCTGAACTTGCAATTAGTTCGTATTAGTACTAAACTAGTTCTAACTAGTACTTTCTAGATCAAAAATATGAACTTTTTGCCAACCCTTCGAAATTTAGTGACTGCCTATCAAGCGTTTGAGCGCTATTCAGCGCCAGACCTTAAAGCATTGGGCTTGACGATGACGCAGTTTGATGTGATTGCCACCTTAGGCAATCAGCCCCCCATGACATGCAAAGAGTTAGGGGAAAAGACCTTGGTGACTAAGGGAACCTTGACTGGGGTATTGGAGCGCCTAGAGACAAAAGGTATTTTGGAGCGCAATATTAATCCTGAGGATGCGCGTAGCCAGAAGATTGGCTTAACAACCAGTGGGCAGCAATTGTTTGAGAGGGTGTTTCCAGCGCACATACAACATTTGAATCAGGCGTTTCAAAAACTGAGTCCGACTCAAATGCAGACACTTCAGGAGTCACTGAAATTACTTGAAAGTATTTTTTAATGAAGCAAGACAATCAAACAAACAGGAGAAGAACATGAGTAAAGTTGCTGTTGTATTTCATAGTGGCTATGGCCATACCGTTAAACAAGCTGAAGCTATTGCAAAAGGAGCGAATGCAACTTTAATTGCAATTGATGCTGAGGGTAATATCACTGAAGCCCAATGGGTAACGCTGAATGAGGCTGATGCCATCATCTTTGGATCCCCAACCTATATGGGTACAGTGAGCTGGCAATTTAAGAAGTTTGCAGATGCAAGTTCTAAGCCTTGGTTCACCCAGCAATGGAAAGATAAGGTATTTGGTGGGTTTACGAATTCAGCCACGATGAATGGCGACAAGCACTCCACCTTGCATTATTTCTTTACCTTGGCAATGCAGCACTCTGGATTATGGGTTGGTACTGGCCTCATGCCTTCTAATTCCAAAGCTGCTAAGCGTGATGATGTGAATTACGTTGGTTCATTTGCTGGTGCGATGATGCAAACACCATCAGATGCAAGTGCTGATGAAGTGAATCTTGGCGACTTGGAGACAGCGCGTCTTTATGGTGAGCGCGTAGCTAAGATTACTCAACAATTGCGCGGCTAAGAATGCAGGCTAGATACTCAACCGTCGCCATTGTGTTGCATTGGCTCATGGCCGTACTGATTTTGGTCACATGGTCTATCGCTATAGCAATTGATGATATGCCGCTGAGCCCAGCCCGCATTACTGGACTCAGTTGGCACAAATGGCTCGGCACCACCGTATTCTTCTTGGTTTTGCTACGCATTTTGTGGCGAGCATCTCATCCTGCTCCCGCCTTAAAGACTGTTATGCCTGTATGGCAGGAGAGAGCGATGCAGCTGACCCATCTGGCCTTGTATTTATTGATGCTGGCAATACCGCTAGTCGGTTGGCTGATGAGCTCTGCCAAGGGTTATACGGTCAATTACTTTGACCTCTTTGAGCTACCAGATCTGGTACCCCAGGATAAGGCACTCGGGCATCTGCTCAAAGAGATACATGAGACCCTAGCTAATGGTCTGATGGTGCTAGTGGGGCTGCATATTTTGGCTGCCTTGAAACATCAGTTCATCGATCGGGATGATCTACTGAGTCGCATGTCTTTTAAAAGGGGCGGTCAATGAAAAAGCATTTACGCAAAATAACGCAGTGGTTTGTTATCGCTTTTTCTCTGGCTGGTGCGGGCTCTGCTTTGGCAATGGAGTACACCTCAATTGATGTTGCTAAAAGCAAGATTACATTCACTAGTAAGTTGATGGGTTCAAAGCTTTCGGGCGGCTTCGGAAAATTTTCTGGAAAAGTTATTTTCAATTCGGATGAGCCTGAAAAATCGAAGGCCAATTTAGTGATTGATATTGCGAGCTTTGCTGCTGGTGGAGAAGAGCTTCAAGAGGAGGCTAAAGGAAAAGATTGGTTTAACGCCAAGAGTTTTCCGAGTGCAAACTTTGTTGCTGAATCTGTGAAAGCTACTGGGGCTAACGCCCTTGAGATTCGGGGATCCTTGACCATTAAAGGCAAGTCGGTGCCAGTGACGATTGCTGCTAAATACCAAGTACAGGGTAAGCAAGTCATATTTGATGCCGCCTTCCAGTTGTTACGTCTTGACTATGGTTTGGGCGCTGGTAATTGGGCGGATACCTCAGCAGTAGCCAATGAAGTTCCAGTGAATGTGCATTTAGTGCTCAATCAAAAATAGTATTTGTTGTGACCATTTTTTTAATCAAGTTTCAATTACGGAGAAATACATGAAATCAAATTTTTTAATCGCATTGCTAGCAAGCATTGGTTTAGTTGCAACAGCTTCTGCTGCGCCTGCCACTTACACTGCTGATGCAAATCATACCTTTGCTCAGTTTGAATATAACCACTTGGGTTTTTCAAATCAGACTAGCCGCTTTAATACTGTGACTGGTACTGTGACTATTGATCAGGCTGCAAAAAAAGGTAGCGCTGATATCACCATCGATACGAAATCTGTTGATACTGGCTCTGCTTTGTTTAATAGCCATATTCAAAGCGAAGACTTTTTGTCTACGACGCAGTTCCCAACGGCCACTTTCCAATCTAATGACATGATCTTTAAGGGTGACAAGCCAGTTGCTTTGAAAGGCACTTTGACTTTGAAGGGCGTAAGCAAGCCAGTGACTTTGAAAATCTCGAACTTTGAGTGCAAAAAGCACCCAATGTCTGGGGTGGATTACTGCGGTGCGAATGCGGAAACCAAGGTAAAGCGTACTGAGTTCAATATGGGTAAATATGCCCCTAACGTTGGTGATGATGTGACCATCTTGATTGCTATTGAAGCGGCTAAAAAAGAGTAATTTTGGGGATAAAACCGCTGATTACTGAAAAACCACCTTCGGGTGGTTTTTTATTTCCTAGTCGAGTCGGTTTATAATTCGCTAAGCAATTGAATTCAAAGAGATTATTCTCAAAAATCCCTTTCAGTCCGTTTGACAGCCCAGAGGGGCTCTTGGACAATGCCTGGGGCGCTTTGAATCAAGCCTAACCATCCATGACAGTCACTTTCCCAACCACCTCTAGCCACCCTGATTCGGTGCTCGAAGCCCGCGCTCTGAGTTGCGTGCGGGGTGAAAAAGCTTTGTTTGCTGACTTGAGTTTTGAGCTCAAGACTGGTGAGTGTTTGCATATTCGCGGTGAAAACGGCGTTGGCAAGACTAGTTTATTACGCTTATTGAGTGGTTTATCTAAGGCTGAATCGGGCGAGGTGCTTTGGCGCCAACATTCTATTTTTGCGGATGTCAGTGCGTATCATCGCCACCTATTATTTCTGGGGCATCGTGATGCACTCAAGGAAGAGCTCAGCGCATTAGAGAATTTACAAATGTACGCATCCCTTGATGACGTGGATTTATTGCTTGAGGATGCACTGGGTGCTTTGGCGCGATTTGGTTTGCGTGGGCGTGAAAACTTACCAGTGCATTATTTGTCTGCTGGCCAAAAGCGAAGAGTGTTAATGGCGCGCATGTTGACTCGTCAAGCCAGTCTTTGGATTTTGGATGAGCCTTTTAATGCCCTAGATGTTCAAGCAGTCGCCGAACTCGAGCGCTTGATTGCAGAGCATCAGGCTCGCGGTGGGGCGGTAGTTCTCACTAGTCATCAGGCTGTGAGCCTAGATCACGTCAAGGTGCTGGAGCTATGAGTCCTTTGTTGTCGATGGTGCATCGTGACTTGCTGTTGGTGATGCGTCGCAAAAGCGAGGTGCTCACCGCCTTGTTTTTCTTTGTGGTGGTCACTAGCCTTTTCCCTTTAGGCATTGGCGCTGATACTGCATTACTGCGAAAAATTGCGCCCGGTGTTATCTGGGTTGCCGCTTTGCTATCTACCTTATTGGGTTTACAGCGGATGTTTGCTGCAGACTATGCAGATGGTGCTTTAGAGCAAATTGCTTTATCACCTCAACCCATGGTCTTGTTGGTCGCGGGAAAAATTCTGGCGCACTGGATTGTATGTGGCTTACCTTTAGTCATTTTGGCGCCGATGATTGGCATCCAGTTTGATTTGGATGCAAGCTCACTCTATGTATTGATGGGGACTTTATTGCTAGGCACCCCAGTGTTGTCGCTAGTGGGATCTATTGGTGCTGCACTAACCCTGGGCGTCAGAGGCGGCAGTGTCTTAATGAGTTTGTTGATCTTGCCCTTATATATTCCCGTGTTGATTTTTGGGGCTGGGGCGGTATACGCCAATAGTGTGGGCCTGGATAGCTCGGGCCATTTTTCACTATTGGGCGCTTTATTGATTTTGGCTTTAGCATTTGTACCTTGGGTTAGTACTGCAGCTGTGAAGATTGCGATTGAATGAGTCAGACAAATAATTTTTCAAATCACCGCTTGGTGAACTGGTTTAAGTTATCCAGCCCCAGCACCTTTTATCCGGTGGCGGGGAAACTCATTCCGCTTTTCTGGGCGCTTACTGTCTTGTTTGGCTTGGCTGGCTTATGGGTAAGTTTTTTTGTTGCCCCCGTGGATGCCGTGCAAGGCCAAGGCTACCGAATCATTTTTATTCATGTACCAGCATCCTGGATGTCGATGTTTATTTATATCGTCATGGCAGCATGGGCTGGTCTTGGCTTGATCTTTAATACCCGCTTATCCGCCATGATGGCGCAAGCTCTGGCACCTATCGGTGCTTGGATGGCTTTTCTGTCTTTATGGACTGGCGCGTTTTGGGGTAAGCCGATGTGGGGCGCTTGGTGGGTCTGGGATGCACGCTTAACCTCCGAGCTGATTTTGTTATTTCTCTATCTGGGGTTTATTGCGCTTCAGGCCTCGATTGATAATCCTCGACGAGCAGATAAAGCGGGCGCGATTCTGGCCTTGGTGGGCGTTGTGAATGTGCCGATTATTTATTTCTCGGTGAAATGGTGGAACACCTTGCATCAAGGCGCTTCAGTCTCCCTCACCAAAGCACCTGCCATGGCTCAGACCATGTTGCTAGGAATGTTATTAATGGCCCTCTGCTTTTGGATGTACACCATTGCGGTAGCGTTGATGCGGGTGCGCACCATTATTTTGGAGCGTGAAGCCCATACCGATTGGGTGAGACAATTAGATGAGGTGAAAAACTGATGTGGAATAGTCCAGCAGAGTTTTTTGCAATGGGTGGTTATGCCCTTTACATATGGAGTAGCTTTGGGGTATGTGCTGTCATTCTGTTGTTAGAGCCCCTCACCATTTGTTATCGTAAAAAAGCCATCATTCGCAGATTGAAACAAGAATACTTAGCAGAGCAGTTCGATAAAGAGAATCGTCATTGAAGCCTAGACATAAACGTGCATTGATTATTGTTGCAGCCTTAGCGGTGATTGCTGTGGCTGCTCTGTTGATTTTGAATGCCCTTAACAGCAATATCGCTCTGTATGTCACCCCAAGCGAAGTGGCAGCAGGTAAAGCTCCACAAGGTCAGGCTTTTCGGATTGGCGGCATGGTGAAAAACGGATCACTCCAGCGCGATGGCTTAACAGTGCATTTTGTGATTACCGATCTAGTTAAGGATATTCCCGTTTCTTACACTGGCATTCTTCCGGATTTATTTAAGGAAGGTAAGGGCGCAGTGATTCAGGGACGCCTCAATTCCAATGGGGAATTTATCGCTAGTGAAGTTTTGGCTAAGCATGATGAAAACTACATGCCCCCAGAAGCAAAACATGCGTTAGAGCAAGCGCAAAAAAATGGAAATAAATAATGATCCCTGAGTTTGGCCACTACGCTCTGATATTGGCTTTATGTGTGGCCTGTATTCAAGGAGTGCTCCCTTTAGTGGGTGCTCATTTTGGCCGTCGTGAGCTCTTCATTTTGGCTAGACCTGCCGCACAAACTGTATTTATGTTGCTGGCGATTGCTTTTGGCATCCTCGCATGGAGTTTTTACGTCAATGATTTCTCTGTTCTCTATGTAGCAGAGCACTCCAATTCTCAATTACCTGTCATTTATCGTTTAGGTGCTGTTTGGGGTGGTCACGAAGGCTCCTTGTTGTTGTGGATTTTCTTGTTAAGTACCTGGACGATTTTGGTGGCGCAATTATCTAAAGCTTTAGATGAGTTTATGGTGGCGCGTGTGATTGGTGTTTTGGGTTTGGTGACGAGCGGGCTTTTATTATTTGTTCTGACGACTTCAAATCCTTTTGAGCGTCTCTTGCCAGCAGCGCAAGATGGACGCTCACTCAATCCTCTATTACAAGATCCCGGTCTTGTCTTCCATCCGCCCATGCTGTACATGGGATACGTTGGTTTTTCAGTCGCCTTTGCTTTTGCGATCGCTTCTTTATTGTCCGGAAGGCTAGATGCTGCCTGGGCGCGTTGGTCACGCCCATGGACTACCGCTGCCTGGGTATTTTTAACCCTAGGGATTGCATTGGGATCATGGTGGGCTTACTACGAGCTGGGTTGGGGTGGTTGGTGGTTCTGGGATCCTGTTGAGAACGCTTCTTTTATTCCCTGGTTAGTTGGAACAGCTTTATTGCATTCTCTTGCGGTGACTGAAAAGCGTGGTGGATTTAAAAGCTGGACAGTACTTCTGGCAATTACCGCTTTCTCTTTATCGCTCTTGGGAACATTTTTAGTGCGCTCAGGTGTGCTGACTTCGGTGCATGCCTTTGCGACCGATCCAAGGCGCGGCATTTTTATTCTTATTTTCTTAGCCTTGGTGGTTGGCTCTTCATTGACGCTCTATGCATGGCGTGCACCTAAAAATACCTTAGGTGGAAAATTTAGCCTGAGCTCCCGTGAGACATTTATTTTGTTGGGTAATGTGTTTTTAGTAGTGTCAGCAGGCTCTGTCTTATTAGGAACTCTTTACCCACTATTAATTGATGCGCTCCATCTGGGAAAAATTTCAGTAGGGCCTCCATACTTTAATAGCGTCTTTGTCCCAATCATGGTGCCTTTGTTGGTGCTAATGGGAATCGGGCCTTGGGCTCACTGGAAAAATACCGATTTGTTAACAGTGCTTCGCCGCTTGTGGTCAGCTGGCCTGGTTGCTGTGGTTGCTGGTATCGCCATTCCACTCATCATGGGTCAATTCACTTGGCTTGCTGGCCTTGGATTCTTATTGGCCTTCTGGATTATTGCTTCGGGTTGCTTGCAGATCGTAAGACAAATCAAATTAGGAAAACCAACCCGCTCATTTATTGGTATGCAATTCGCGCACCTAGGCATAGCCATCTTTGTGATTGGTGTGACCATGGTTGGTGCTTATCAAGAAGAGAAAGATGTGCGGATGTTGGCGGGTGAGACAGTGTCTGTGGGTGGCTATCAAATTCAGCTACTAGGGGTTGAGTCTGTGCCAGGACCAAATTACCAAGCAATGCGCGGCAGCTTCTTGTTGACCAAGAACGGCATTGCACAGGCCACTCTCTATCCAGAAAAGCGGAGTTATTTTTCTTCTACGATGCCGATGACCGAAGCTGCCATTAATGTCAGTCTGACGCGCGATATTTATGTATCGCTTGGAGAAGAATTGAGAGATAAGGCATGGGCAGTTCGGGTCTACTACAAGCCTTTTGTAGATTGGATTTGGGGCGGTTGTTTATTGATGGCTTTAGGAGGCGTATTGGCGATCTCTGATAAGCGATATCGCATGAAGCTCAAGCGAGTCTCAGTATGAAGGCCAAGTTTTTAATTCCCTTGCTGCTTTTTGTAGTTTTGGTGATCTTTTTGGCCGTAGGCCTCAATCGTGATCCACATGAGGTGCCTTCACCGCTCATTAATAAGCCTGCACCTGCTTTTGATATTCCACAATTAGCGCAAGCGAACAAAACTTTTTCCCCGGAAAGCATGAAAGGGCAGGTTTGGATTCTGAATGTGTGGGCATCTTGGTGTGTTGCGTGTCGTGAAGAGCATCCAGTGTTAGTGGAGTTGGCCCATTCTCAGCAAGCTCCAGTGATTGGCTTGGATTACAAAGACAAGCGCGAAGATGCCTTGGCGATGTTGGCTAAACAAGGCAATCCGTATGTATTGTCTGCATTTGATGCGAATGGACGGGTCGGCATTGATTATGGGGTCTACGGTGTTCCGGAAACATACGTGATAGATCGCGCTGGCATTATTCGATTCAAGCATATTGGACCTATCACGCCAGCAGTGTTGAACGAGAAGATTTATCCCTTATTGAGCGAGCTAAAAAAATCATGAAGCGCATCATTCTGATTGCACTTTCGCTCATGAGTTTGCAGCTGGCTTTTGCGAATGATGCCGCCCCGTTGGCGGATGATCCAGTTACAGAGCAGCGTCTCATTAGCATCTCAGAAGAAATGCGTTGTTTGGTCTGCCAGAATGAATCTTTAGCTGGCTCTCGCTCAGATTTAGCAAATGATTTGCGTAGAGAGATCCGCGCCTTAATTCGTGAAGGTAAGAGTGACGATCAGATCCGCAATTTTATGGTTGAGCGCTATGGCGACTTTGTTCTCTACCGTCCACCAGTAAAACCCGTTACTTGGTTGCTATGGATTGGCCCCTTTGTCATCTTAGCAATTGGTATTGCGGTTCTGTTAGGCTATCTGCGTCGTCGGAATGCTGGCCCAGTAGATGCCGCCCTATCTACTGAGGATAATCAAAAAATTGATGCCTTACTGAATGCTGCCGATCAATCTAAACAAGGTGAAATAAATGGCTAGTTTCTTGATCGCCGCGTTTTTATTGCTGGTCTTGGTTTTGCTTTTACTATTGCGCCCCCTCATTTTTGCAACTCAGGGCGAAGGCACCTCTCGTCGCCAGATGAATGCGGCTATTTATCGCGAAGAGTTGGATAAGCTGGCCGCTGAGCATGCTGCTGGCAGCATTAATGCCCAAGAATATGAAATCAGTCATGCTGAAATGCGTCAGCGCCTTTTCCAAGATACCAATGAAGAGGATGACAAAGCAGTGATGGGCTCCACTAAAAAAGTACTCATCAGTGTTGCCTTATTTGTAGTCTTGATATCTACAGCGCTATATTTTTCTTTGGGTGATGTTGTAAAGGTGGCAAAACAGAGTGCTGAGAAGCCAGTAACCCAGGCTGCTGTAGAGAAAATGGTGGCTGACTTTGCAGTAAAGATGGAGCAAGATCCCACTAATCTGAAAGGGTGGGCAATGCTAGCGCGCTCTTATCGCATTCTGGGGCGCAGCGAAGACGCTGTCAAAGCCTATGCACGCGCTGGTAGCTTCATTGATTCGGATCCAGAGCTTTTGGCAGAGTATGCAGATACTTTAGCTACTACGGCTAATGGAAATTTTGCAGGCAAACCACTGAAACTGATTCATCAATCTCTCAAGCTTGATCCCAATAATCTCTTGGCACTATGGTTATCCGGAACAGCCTCATTTACTAGCGGAAATTACAAAGCTGCGGTACAGACTTGGGAAAAACTAGCCAAACAATTACCAGCAGGATCTGATGAGGCTCGAGCTATTCAAGGTTCAATTGCAGAAGCGCGTAGCAGGGGCGGCTTACCAAGTACTGCCCCTATTGCTGGAGGCAAAGGAATTAGTGGCCAAATCGATCTGTCACCTGACTTGAAGTCAAGGGTGAAGCCTGGAGACGTTGTGATGGTGATTGCTCGTCAGCCTGGTGAGCGCATGCCTGTTGCTGTTCTGAAAACTGCTACCACTCAGTTTCCAATGACCTTTGAATTGAATGATGCCTTAGCAATGAATCCTAGCAATCCGCTCTCAGCACTGACTGAGGCCTCGATTGAAGTTAGAATTTCTAAAACAGGGATGGCAAAACCAGAGGCGGGGGATCTGATGTCCTCCGCTAAGACGGTGAAGGTCGGCTCTAAGCAAGTGCAATTGCTGATTGATCAAGTACGCCAGTAATACGGTGATTGGGCTGTTACTAGTCACCTGAAATCAACTATAGAGGCCTTATGATTTCTATCAAAAGACAAATGTATAACCCTTTGGCAATTGCCATTGGCTTTTGTGTGGTCCTCACTTTCCTTTTTGGAGTGTTGTGGTTTTTGGTGCCACCGCCACCCAAAGTCATTGAGATGGCCACTGGATTTCCAACTGGCTTGTATTACCAGTTTGGCGAGCGCCTCAAAACTGAGGTAGCTAGCGAAGGTGTCAAGTTGGAAGTGAAGGCTACTGGTGGCACGATTGATAATTTGGCTCTCTTAGATGATCCCAAGTCTGGCGTGAGTTTTGCCATGATTCAAGGGGGTGTAGCAGACGTTAGTAAGTATCCCAATTTAGTTTCTATCGCCGGGATGTTTTATGAGCCAGTTTGGGTTTGGTATCGCGAACCTGCTTTTAAAGCTGACGGTGGTCGCCTCCAGGTTCTGGGTCAGCTCAAAGGTAAGCGGGTTGCAATTGGTAATGAGGGAAGTGGCACCCTTGCATTGAGCACTGCCTTATTAAATGCCAGTGGTATTTCCGAGAATCAATTTACCGCTGAAAAATTAAAACCAGATCAGGCGCTCACAAAACTGAATAATGGTGACGTAGATGCTGTCTTTGTCGTGGCCGCTGCAGAGGCGCCGATTCTGAAAAAATTTTATGAGATTCCCGGAATTCGCTTGATGAATTTCGACCAGGCAGACGCCTATACGCGTAATTTGCCTTATCTCTCAAAAGTGAGTGTTCCTCGTGGTCTATTAAGCATCGAACACGATCTCCCGCGTCAGGATATTCAGGTACTTGCACCTACGGCAACCTTGGTTACTCACAGCAATGTAAGTCCAGCCCTGATTTCTTTGATGTTGGGCGCCTCTTATGACATCCTCAAAAGCTATTCACGGTTGCAAAAACCTGGTGAGTTTCCTTCCAGTGCAGGTATGGATTTTCCTTTACACGTGGATGCAGAAATCTACTTAAAAGATGGCCCCTCGTTTTTGCATCGCCACCTGCCTTTCTGGACTGCAGTATGGGTAGGGCGCTTTGTCAAAATTGTGATCCCATTGCTTGTGATCTTTATCCCCTTATTTACTTATATTCCATCGGCTAAAAATTTCCTATTGCGACTGAAGTTAGCGCAAGTGTATGCAGAGCTTAGGGAGATTGATAAAAATGCCTTTAATCCTGAGCTGAAGGAGAAAAACTTTAAGGATCTAGAGGTAATTGAAAAACGGGTCGGAAATATCAAAGTATCAATGATGGACTCTAAAGAGCTCTATGACCTCAAGGGCCATGTCGGGGATGTGAGAGCCCGCCTAACTCACCTCTATTCCTAAGCGAGAATCACATGCATCCAAAATTCATTTCATTTGTAGCAGTATTGCTGGGCGCATTGATTTCATTTGGATTGCATGCCCAGCCTTATCCACATAAGCCAATCAGCTTAGTTGTTCCGCAGGCTGCAGGCGGCACCAATGATATCGTCGCGCGCTTAATAGCACCTGCTTTTGGAGAGTCTATTGGGGCTTCAGTAGTGGTTGAGAATCGACCTGGTGCAGGTGGCAACATTGGCACGCAGAGTGTGGCGCGCTCACCTAAGGACGGCTACACCTTACTCTTAACCATTAATAGCGCTCAAGCGATTAACCCAGCGTTGTATAAAAACCCAGGATTTGATCCCGTAAATGATTTTGTGCCACTCTATTACGTTGGCGCAACACCGTATGTTTTAGTGTCTCCACCCGGATCCCCCTACAAGACACTGGCGGAAGTGGTGGCTGCAGCTAAAAAGAGACCCGGGGAATTGTCTTATGCCTCGGCAGGCAATGGGACTATCAGTCATTTATTGGGAGCTATGCTCAATACCAGTGCTGGTATTGATATGCAGCATATTCCCTATAAAGGGGTGGCTCCCGCAATTAATGATGTTCTGGGTGGGCAAGTGCCTTTGGCTTTTGCTAGCCTACCTTCTGCGCTCAATTACATTAAAGCTGGCAAGCTGCAAGCGATTGCCATTAGTTCAGCTAAGCGTTCCAGTGCGGCGCCAGAGATTCCAACGATTGCAGAGACCTATCCTGATTGTGTAGGAGAAGTATGGGTAGCGATCTTTGCGCCTAGTGGAATTTCTCCGGAGATTACGAAGAAGGTTCAGATAGCGATGGACAAGGTCATGGCGCGAGCCGATGTACGTGAGAAATTAACTGCTCAAGGTTTAGATCTACAGCCGGTAAACCCAAATCGACTCATGAACCTTTTAAAAGAAGAGTTGGCGAAGTGGGCCAGGATCGTGAAGGCCTCTGGGGCGCAGTTAGATTAAGCTTTTTGTGCTGCTTGCCCTAAAATAAGTCTATGAGCTCCACCAATCTATCTCCTGCGTTAACCTCGGCCAAAGATCTTTCGCACGCTTTGCGCGAGGAAGGCTTTGCAGTGCTATCCCCACAGACTGTAGCTGAGATTAGCAAAGTCAGTTTAGATAGCCTGCAACATCTCAGGCAATATTGGGAGGGTCTACCACGTGATCCGTATTTAAAGGATGGTGGTCGCTATCGTTTTCGACGTCATGCAAGTTATGAAATCAAAAACAATACCCTGAGCTTAGTGCCTCATCGCGCGCATTGGCAATCGATTGATTACAACGCACTGCATGGCGGCATTGAGCGCTGGTTTGAACCTGTTCAAGCCGGTCTTGCTAATGATCCCGCCTGGCAAGCCGTGTTACTTGGCATAGCAAATATATTAAATAGCCTAAAACCGGTGACTACATGGTTTGTCGAGGCGCATCAATTTCGGATTGACACAACGGATGGTATTGGGCGACCCACTCCAGAAGGCGCTCATCGTGATGGCGTGGATTTTGTGGCGGTATTTTTGTTGGATCGCGTCGGAATTAAGGGTGGTGAGACCAGAATATTTGATGCGAAGGGTTCGGCTGGTCTGCGATTTACGCTGACACAGCCTTGGTCTCTCTTGTTAATGAATGATGAGCGCATGATTCATGAATCTACGCCTATCCAGCCGCTTGCAAACTATGGCTACCGTGATACCTTGGTATTAACGTACCGCTCGAATGGCTTTCAAGATTCACCCAATCGGAGTCAACAGTAAGTCCGTTTACTCTGGCTCCATTCCAGCAGCCTTAATGGCTTGAGCCCATTTTGCAGTTTCAAGTTTAATTTTTTGTCCAAGCGCTTCTGGTGTTCCTGGTTGTGTCTCAAAGCCCAGAGATGCAAAGCGCTCTTTGAGCTCTTTGGATTTAGCAGCATCGTTAATTGCCTTGTTGAGCTTTAATACGACATCCTTAGGCATGCCTGCCGGACCAAATGCAGCAAAGAATGCAATCAATTCATAATTCTTAATTCCCAAAGCTTCGTTCACAGTTGGCAACTCAGGGATTGCGGGTGAGCGCTTGAGGGATGTGACGGCAAGGCCACGAATCTTTCCTGCCTGTACTTGAGGCAATGTCACCGCGAAATCTGCCGTAAACATATTTACTTGCCCGCCAATAAGATCAGTCATTGCGTTAGGCCCACTCTTATAGGAAACACCTGTCATCTTGATGCCGGCAGCGCTAGCCAAAATTTCGGAGGAAACCCGTTGGGAGGTACTGGCATAAGCAAAAGTCATTTTCCCTGGATCTGCTTTTGCTAGTGAGACAAAACCATTGAGAGACTTTGCGGGTACATCGTTGTTAATGGCAACAATCAGTGGCACTGAGCCAAAGTAGCCAATCGGAACAAAAGCAGTGTCTTGGTTGTAAGGTAGATTTTTGACTAGGCTTTTTAGGGCTGCGTTTGTGCTGTTGGTTCCAAAAAGAAGGGTGTAGCCATCGGCTGGAGATTTGGCTACAACATCTGCGCCAATCATGCCGTTTGCCCCGGGGCGGTTTTCAACTACGACGGGCTGTCCTAAGGATTCTGCCATTTTGGCTGCAAAAGCACGCCCAATTTGATCAGTGGCACTTCCCGGTGCAAAGGGAACAATTGCCTTGATCGGTTTTGATGGGTAGGTATCAGCGAGAGCAAGTGGTCCCAACAGGCCAAGATAGGCGCTCAAGCAGTAAGCAAGAAGCTGGCGAATTTTCATACTGTCTCCCTTGTATTTTTCTCTAGTGTAGCGGGTCTTTGCTGCCTTGGGCGAGTAGAATGAAATCACTTTTTACCGATACTTTATGCGCTTTCGATCCACTGGTTACACCCCTCTTATGCTGCTGGCGCAAACCTGTGCTTTATTGGGTTTTGCTTGTTATGCAGTTGTGCTTACTCCTTTGCAGGAAGAATGGCATTTAAGTAATTTGCAATCAGGCCTTATTGCCAGCGCTTTTTTCTTTGGTTATATGTTGGCAGTGCCTGTAGCTACCGCCTTAACGGATCGCGTCGACGCAAGAAAGGTCTATCTTTTTGGCGGCATTTGCGCAAGTGCTGGCTTGCTCGGAATGAGCTTCTTTGCATATAACTTTTGGACTGCAATCCTATTTATGGCTCTTAATGGGGCCGGACTTGCAGGAACTTATATGCCAGGCCTCAAAATTTTGTCGGATCGTATTCAGTCTGGCGAGTTAACGCGACACATTGCTTTTTATACGGCGTTCTTTGGAATTGGTACAGGCTTTTCGTATTTGTGTTCCGGATGGATTTTGAATGCGATGGGCTGGCATTATGTTTTTGGTCTGATTGCTTTTGGGCCTCTGGCGGCATTTTTGATTGTGCTATTTTTTATTCCACCCTTGGAGCATGAAAAATGGACTGGTCCACTCCAGATTCGTTTGCGAGATTTATTTCCGATCGATAAATGGAGGTTGGTGCTGCAAGATAAAAAAGCAGCTGGATTTATTTTTGGATATACCGCCCATACCCTGGAGTTGTTTGCTTCTCGCAGTTGGATTGTGGCGTTCTTTGCTTTTTGCGTCGCAAGTTCTGGCGAATCCTTTTTCTTAGCCATTACTACGCTTGCTGGCGTGATTAATTTCTTTGGTGTGCCGGCATCTATTTTGGGAAATGAAATTGCCTTACGCATTGGTCGTCAAAAGTGGGTTTGTATTGTGATGCTGACAAGTGCCATACTGGGTATCGCGCTTGCCTCCTCAACCGGTCATTCTTGGTGGCTTATCTTGACCCTAGCAGTAGCGCATGCAATTTTTATCATGGCCGATTCTGCAACCTTAACTGCTGGATTAGTTATTAGTGCACAAGAAAATATTAAGGGCGCGGCAATGGGCTTACATTCTTTGATGGGTTTTGGAGGAGGTCTTCTAGGTCCTGCTATCTTTGGCTTTGTTCTTGATATTGCAGGCTCACGCTCAAACGCCTCTGCCTGGGTATGGGCTTATGCTGCCATCGTCATTTGGGGTGTTCTATTCGTGCTCTATGAGCGTCGTAGTGGTTGGGTAGAAAAAATACGCTCTTGAGTTATTGATGAATCAACACATGCGCCTCACTTGCTATCACTGCTCCAGTACCATCTTGCCGGGTGAGCTGGTTGAGGCTGAATTAGCCGGCTCTATCCGCGCCTTTTGTTGTGCTGGATGCATGGCGATTGCCCAAACGATTCATGGCGAGGGATTGGAAGTCTTTTATGCGCGCCGCGCACAATCCAGTGATAAGCCTGCAGCATATCTAGCAAACAATGAAATTCCCGAGAAGCTAAAGCCTTATGACGACCCTTCTTTACGTGGTCGTTTTACAAGACCGTTTGGTGATGCAGGACAATTAGAAACGACATTGCGCCTGGAGAAAATTCGTTGTGCTGCCTGTGTGTGGTTATGTGAACAGCACTTGCGTCGAACCGTCGGCGTCAAAGATGTGCAAATTAATTATGTGACGCAAAAAGTGATCGTGCATTTTTCACCTGATCAAACAAGTTTGGCGAGATTACTTTTTGAGATCGAAAGAATTGGTTACGAGGCATGGCCATTTGAACCATCGCTCTCCTTAGATAAGGCCAAAAAAGAGCGCCGACAGCTACTGACCAGATTGGGTGTTGCTATGTTGGGCATGATGCAGGTAATGATGTATGCCTGGCCGACGTATGTTGGTGCCGATATCACTCCCGAGTTTGAAGTCTTGTTGGGTTGGACAAGTTGGGCGTTGACGGTGCCGGTCATGGTGTACTCAGCAGGGCCAATATTCCAGGCAGCTTGGCGCAGCATGCAAACCTTTAGGCAGACGCATTTATTGGGGATGGATGTACCCATTGCACTGGCATTAGCATTGGCTTTTATTGCGGGCACGATTAATTTGATTCGTGGCTCTGGTCAAAGCTACTTTGACTCCATCACGATGTTTGTGGCATTTATCTTGGCTGCGCGTTATGTAGAGTTATTGGCAAGACAGGACGCCCAAGGGGGGGCGGAAGCATTAGCGAAGCAATTGCCCGCAACTTGTGATCGTTTATCTGCTTACCCTGATACGCAGAAGGTGGAAGTAGTGCCGGTGGTGAACTGTAATCCCGGTGAAGTGCTGCGCGTCTCCCCTGGTGAAGTGGTGCCTGCTGATGGTATCTTGATTGAGAATGCTAGTGCACTAGATGAGTCTTTATTGACGGGCGAGTCAAAGCCGGTTGAGAAAAAAATTGGCGATCGGGTGTATGCAGGTACACACAATATTCTCAATCCCCTCATCATGAGGATTGAGGCGGTGGGTCAATCTACCCGAATTGCTGGTATCGCCTCTTTATTAGATCAAGCGCTACTGGCCAAGCCCATCATGGTGAGTTTGGCAGAGAAGTGGGCGGCTTACTTTGTGGCTTGTTTGCTTTGCAGTGCTTTCATCGCTTCGGCTATTTGGCTGTATTTTGATCCTAGTCGCGCTTGGACTGTATTGGTGTCTGTTCTAGTTGCTAGTTGCCCTTGTGCTTTATCGCTAGCTGTACCAACTGCAATGGCGGCATCGCAAGGCGCAGTTACAAAGTTAGGCTTATTGATTGTGCGTGGTCATGTCATGGAGGGCCTGGCCAAAGCCAGTGACCTCGTATTGGATAAAACTGGCACGCTGACGATGGGTCAGCCAGAGTTGCAAGAGGTTATTAATTTGCGTGCGGGCTATCGACGTGAAAATGCCTTGGCCTTAGCTGCGGTATTGGAGGCAGGGCAAAGACATCCGTTGGCACTTTCTTTGATGCGTGCCGCTACTGCTGAAAATTTATCTTTACCTACATTGAGTGAGCCAGTGATTAATCAACTGGGAAAAGGTTTAAGTTCAGGCGAGTATCGCTTAGGAAGTGCATTGTGGCTGGGGGTAGAGCAGAGTGCGCAATTAGGGCAATACGGTCAGGTGCATTTAGCGGATGCACAAGGATTAATAGCTAGCTTTGTATTTTTGGACACGCCTAGAGCAGGATTAGAGCAATTCCTAAAAGTAGTGAAGTCTAGAAAGATTGCAGTGCATTTAGTTTCTGGTGATGATCGCGCTACGGTTGCGTGGTGGGCACATCATGTTGGTATTAAGCAATATCGAGGCGGTTGTACGCCTGAAGATAAGTATGACTACATCGAAAGGTTGCAAAAAGAAGGTCGTTTTGTATGGGCTATTGGCGATGGTGTGAACGATGCGCCTTTGCTTGCTCGTGCTGATATTTCTATTGCAGTTGGCGCTGGTGCACCTTTGGCTGCAGCTGGAGCTGATGCAATTCTGACGGCTAGTTCTCTAGAGCCTTTAGCAAAAACTTTGTTGCTAGCTGATAAAACTCACGCAATCATCAAAGAAAACTTATGGTGGGCCTTGGCTTACAACTTGCTGGCTATTCCTGCTGCAATGATGGGCTTAGTAAATCCCTGGGTTGCTGGGATCGGGATGTCGCTTTCCTCGTTAGCCGTGACTTTAAATGCCTGGCGCTTACGAAAGGCTTAGACTATAGGAATGGAAAGTCTATTTCTTCTCATTCCCATTTCTCTGGTTTTAATTGGCCTTTTGGTCTGGATTTTGAACTGGTCCATAAAAAGTGGTCAATTTGACGATTTAGACGGTCCTGGTGAGGCGATTTTGATGGATGATGACACTCCAAAATCCAAATAAGTTAGTAAACACTCTAAATAATAGCTATATATTTAAATAGCCCAAGCAATCTAGGGTTTCCCTTAGATGTGCAGGGTGAATTTGCCTCACCCTTTTTGATATAGATCAAATCCCCCTTGGGACTCTACTTTGATAATCAATCCAGTCTATTTGGATTATGTCGCTGTTTGGTCACAAAAAAGGAGAAACCATGGGACTTACCGTGGGGAGTAATCAAGATACCTTCAATTACAAGGTTGTCAGCCAATTTGCCATCGTTACTGTGCTTTGGGGAATTGTTGGCATGCTCGTGGGGGTTATCCTCGCAGCCCAGTTGATCTGGCCTGAAATCACTTTTAATATTCCTTGGTTGAGTTATGGTCGCTTGCGTCCTTTGCACACCAATGCAGTGATTTTTGCTTTTGGTGGGTCAGCCTTATTCGCAACATCCTATTACATCGTTCAGCGTACATGTCAGGCGCGTTTGTTTTGTGACAAGCTAGCAGCCTTTACCTTCTGGGGCTGGCAGGCAGTTATTGTGCTGGCTGCAGTGACATTGCCATTGGGCATATCAACCTCAAAAGAATACGCTGAGCTTGAGTGGCCGATTGATATTTTGATCACTGTAGTTTGGGTAGCCTATGCAGTTGTTTTCTTTGGCACCATCATGAAGCGCAAAACGAAACATATTTATGTTTCGAACTGGTTCTTCGGCGCATACATTCTGACTATTGCCATTCTTCATATCTTTAATAACTTAGAGATGCCTGCAACATTATGGAAGTCCTACTCTGCATATGCTGGGGTTCAAGATGCAATGGTTCAGTGGTGGTATGGCCACAATGCAGTAGGCTTCTTCTTGACCACTAGCTTCTTGGGCATGATGTATTACTTCATTCCAAAGCAGGCTGAGCGTCCAATCTATTCATATCGTTTGTCGATTGTTCACTTCTGGGCCTTGAACTTTACGTATATGTGGGCAGGCCCTCACCACTTACAACACACTTCTTTGCCTGACTGGACTCAGTCGCTCGGTACTGTGTTCTCTTTAATTTTGCTAGCCCCATCTTGGGGTGGCATGATCAACGGCATCATGACATTGTCTGGCGCTTGGTATAAATTGCGTCGTGATCCGATCTTGAAATTCTTGGTAGTGGCATTGTCCTTCTACGGTATGTCTACCTTTGAAGGCTCCATGATGTCTATCAAGACAGTGAATAGCTTGTCTCACTACACAGACTGGACTATTGGGCACGTTCACTCTGGTGCTTTGGGTTGGGTAGCCATGATTACCATTGGCTCTCTCTACTATCTGATCCCGCGCTTGGTTGGTCAAAAAGAAATGTACAACACCAAGTGGATTGAGTTGCATTTCTGGATCGCCACTATTGGAGTTGTTCTCTATATCGCTGCAATGTGGATTGCCGGCGTTATGCAAGGTTTGATGTGGAGAGCGTTTGAACCAGACGGCACTTTGACATATAGCTTTGTCGAGTCTGTTAAAGCGACTTTCCCTTTCTATGTTATTCGTTTGATGGGCGGCTTGTGCTACCTAAGCGGCATGTTCTTGATGGCGTACAACGTCTTCAAAACAGTGCAGGGTAAAACTTTTGTAAATGCGCCTATTCCAATGGCCGTTGCTGAACACTAAAAGGAGAAGAAAATGTCTAGCGAAAATAAATTCTTTTCCCACGGAACGCTTGAGAAAAACGTTGGTTGGTTAATTATTGCAACGATCGTGGTTGTATCGATTGCAGGGTTGGTGCAAATTGTTCCACTCTTTTTCCAGCACACTACTACTGAGCCTAGTCCTGGTGTTGTTCCATACACAGCTTTGCGTTTAGCTGGTCGCGATATCTATCAGCGTGAAGGTTGTGTCGGTTGCCATTCACAGCAGATACGGACATTGCGTTCTGAAGTAGAGCGCTACGGCCCCTATTCATTGGCTGGCGAGTCTGTATATGACCATCCATTCCTATGGGGTAGTAAGCGTACAGGCCCAGATTTGGCACGTGTAGGTGGGCGCTATTCAGATGCATGGCATCAAATTCACTTGAATAACCCACGCGACGTAGTGCCAGAGTCCAATATGCCTGCTTATCCTTGGCTCGGAAAAAATGCAGCTGATGCAAGCTCTATTCAGTCACATATGGTTGCTATGCGTCGTTTAGGCGTTCCATACACTGATGAAATGATTGCAAATGCACCTGCAGAGTTAGAGGGTAAGACGGAGTTAGATGCATTAGTTGCTTACCTGCAAGGCTTAGGTATTACGCGTCGCTATATTACTGTCGAAGAAGTTGTAGCGAAGTAATTAACAAGGTTATTAATTAAAACTACTTAAATCAAATGGAACAGATTACTCCCTACCTCTCGGCATTTTCTACAGTAATAGGCCTAGTTTTTTTTGTAGGAATTGTTTTGTGGGCTTGGTCTCCTGGTCGCAAGAAAGCAAATCAGGAATCAGCAGAGCTTCCATTTGATCTTCCGGATGAATTTAGTAAGGACAAATCATGAGTGACTTTTTTAGCAGCGGTTGGAGTGCTTACATCGCCTTAGTTGCATTAGTTGGAATTTTCTGGTGTATCTGGCTTTTGTTCTCCCAAAGGAAAGCAAAGGTTGTGCATACGGCCGATGGCGCGGTTGCTGATACGGGTCACGTATGGGATGGCGATCTGCGTGAGTTAAATAATCCATTGCCACGTTGGTGGATGTGGATGTTCTTGCTCTCTTGCATCTTTGCATTGGTCTACTTAGTGTTATTTCCAGGTTTGGGATCATTTCCGGGGATTATGGGCTACACCACTGATGGTGCTTTGATGAGCTCTATGACTGAAGCAAATGATGAGCTAAAGCCTGTTTATGCGAAATACGTCAAGATGGACATTGATCAAGTGGCGGCCGATCCTAAAGCCCGCGAAATGGGTCAACGCCTCTTCCTGAATTCTTGTGCACAGTGTCATGGCTCTGATGCTGGAGGCGCTAAAGGCTTTCCTAATTTGACTGATGGTGACTGGCTCTATGGAGGTTCACCAGAAAATATCAAGGCATCCATTACCTATGGACGTGGCGGTGTGATGCCTCCATTCCCACAACTGGATAGCAAGCAAATCGTGGATGTAGCCAACTATGTTCGTAGCTTGTCAGGCTTGCCTGCGGATGACTTGAAGGCCGCTCGTGGTGCTGAAGTATTCAAGGCAAACTGTGTAGCGTGTCATGGTCCGGATGGCAAAGGCAATATTGCTTTAGGCGCACCAAATTTAACCGATAAAACTTGGTTATATGGTGGCTCAGAAGCGACGATTATTGAAACGGTAACTAAGGGTCGTATGGCTATGATGCCTGCTCAAGATAAGGTATTGAGTCCTGAGAAGATTCATTTGTTAGCAGCTTATGTCTGGGGTTTATCTAACAATAAACAACCGGCAGCAGCTAAATAAGATTAGTAATTAGTGCCATATATTTCGCCGGGCGGGAAGCCAATTCCGATAGAAGTTATTGAGGAGTCTCTTTACGAGGTCCGGCGAAAGATTTACCCGCGTTCAGTATCAGGATTATTTGCCCGCTGGCGCTTTATTCTGGTATTTGCCACCCAACTGCTGTTTTATGGCCTACCTTGGCTCAGTTGGAATGGTCGTCAAGCAGTTCTCTTTGATTTAGTTCAGCGTAAGTTCTACATCTTTGGTCTCGTACTATGGCCGCAAGATGTGATCTATCTCACACTCTTACTTATTCTTTCTGCACTTGCCTTATTTTTATTTACTGCGGTAGCCGGTCGCTTATTTTGCGGTTATGCCTGTCCGCAAACTGTCTATACCGAAATTTTTATGTGGATTGAGCGCAAGGTAGAGGGCGACCGATTTGCGCGGATTCGTTTGGATGGTGAAGAGTGGCCTTGGGGTGTTCGGAAGTGGCGTCTTAAGATTACCAAGCACTTCCTTTGGCTCCTAGTAGCCTTCTGGACAGGCTTTACCTTTATTGGTTATTTCACGCCGATAGAAACCTTGGGAATTGCTATCTTGCATCTCTCCTTAGGCCCGTGGCAGACCTTCTGGCTGTGCTTTTATAGCTTTGCAACCTGGGGTAATGCTGGCTTTATGCGCGAGCAAGTCTGTAAATACATGTGTCCGTATGCCCGCTTTCAAAGTGTGATGGTGGACAAAGATACCTTCTTGGTAACCTACGATAAGGTGCGTGGCGAACCTCGTGGTAGCCGTAGTAAATCCGCCGACCATGCTTCCTTAGGTTTGGGTGATTGCGTTGATTGCAGTATTTGCGTGCAAGTATGTCCCACTGGCATTGATATTCGCGATGGCTTGCAGTACATGTGTATTGGTTGTGGTGCGTGTATCGATGCTTGTAATCAAGTGATGGAAAAAGTGAACTATCCAAAAGGATTGATTCGTTACACCACCGAGCGTGCAATCGAAGATAAAGAATCGAATCAGAGTGCAATCAGGCATATTCTTCGTCCTCGGGTATTAATCTATACCGCTTTTATCACGGTGCTTGCTTCTGCATTCTTGATTTCTTTGGCTACACGCAATCCCCTGCGCGTGGATGTCATGCGAGATCGTGGTGCCTTGGCGCGTGAGGTTGAGGGTGTGCGTATTGAGAACATCTATCGAATTCAGATCATGAATGCCTCAGAGCATCCAATGAAGGTGAGGCTGAAGGCTGTTGGCTTGGAGGGCTTAAAGATCCTCAATTCTCAGGGCCAGGAAGTGACTGAAATTCAGGTGGCCCCAGCAAGCAATCAGCTGATGCCTATTAAAGTCAGCACCGATATTGGTTTGAATGAATCAGGCAACTACCCAATTCATTTTGATGTCAGTGCCCAGGAAATGGCGGGCGATGAAATGATTATCAGAACCCGCGATGAAAAATCGAGTTTTATTATTCCACGTTAAGCAGGCAAGAAAAGACGGAGAGTATGCATATGACCGAACAACAGATTAACAAACCCTGGTGGAAACAGTTATGGCCTTGGCTATTAATTAGCGGGCCAGCAATTGCTATGATTGGCTGCGCAGTTACGATTTGGTTGGCTGTCAATCTGTACGCAGATAAGCCCCTGCGCGATGGTGTTGTAAAGCAGGGTTTGAAAGTAGAGCAAATTAAAGAGACGCAGGCGAGCAAATGAAATATCGCCTCTTAATTTGGATCTTATGGCCTTCTTTTTTAGTGGCTGGTATGGCTGAAGGTCTGCTCTTTACGGTCATTCATCCACAGGACCTGTTATTTTTTGGATATCACCCGGATGTCTCCGACGAGGGTATTTACACCATTGGTTTTTTTATTATTTGGACTTTTTGCGCCGTATCGAGCGCATTGACTGCGTATATCCTGCCGGGAATCGAATCACCTGACAGCAAAGAGATTGACCGCGGCCTACTCTAAACCTGTTTTACTGGAATATCGCTACTCACGCAGGCCGTTCTATCTGGATTGGGGATGCTGGCTAACTCGTATAGACCATTCATGTCAATGAGTTTGATGTGACGCTGTTTAATTTGAATCAGGCCAGATTCTGCAAAGCGCGACAACATACGGCTTACAGTCTCAATCTGAATCCCTAGATAGCTACCAATCTCAACACGACTCATGCGCAAATCAAATTCATTATTGAGATAGCCGCGTGCTGCCAAACGTTGCGAGAGGCTGAGCAAAAACGCCGCTAGTCTTTCTTCGGCGCGCATTGTGCCTAAAGAGAGAAGGTGGCGCTGATCTTGAGTCAATTCACGACTCATAATTTTGTGGAACTGATTTTGTAGTACTGGAATTTCCCGTGCCAAATCTTCAAAGGCATCATAGCGAATGATGCAAACTTCACTTTCTTCCAGTGCGATAGCATCGGATTGATAGTGGCCATCGCCAATACCATCTAATCCTAAGATTTCTCCAGGCAGATGGAAGCCGATCACTTGCTGACGGCCATCTTGCAAACAGTATTCTGTTTTGAGTGTGCCAAAGCGTACGCTATAGACCGAGCTCAGGGGATCGCCATGGCGGTATAGGCTCTCACCCTTTTGAAGATGAACCCGCTCTTTGACGAGCGAATCGATTTTGGATACGTCGCTAGGATTCAGGCCGACTGGCAGACAAAATTGCCCTAGTACGCAAACGGAGCATTTGCTGGTCGGGGTATCGGTTGGTTTGTAATTCATATTGGGTTAATTATGCAGACAGTTTATTCTACTAGGGTGAAGGCAGATTTCTACCCCCTTATATGGCAAATTGAATGCTGACGACCAGTTTAGTTTTGGCTGTCTTTCTGGGTGCCCTAGTAAGCGGCTGGCACTGCGCCTTGATGTGCGGAGGTATCGCTGCAGCCATTGAGCGTCCGGCAGTCTCTGCGGCCCCTTTACGTTCTAAATCAGAGCTTTTTTACCTGCAGCTGGTCATGCATATGGGCAGGGTCACAACTTACGTCTTGCTCGGGGCTTTGGCAGCCTGGGTAGGGGTAGCCGTTTGGCAGCAAAGCCTTGTCCCTATACAAAGATCCTTATTTGTTTTGACTTCGATCATGCTGCTTTGGATGGGCTGGCGTTTGTTGCGCTTGGGTAAGTCTGAAGGTAGTTTTGGTGGCAGATGGTTGAGTACCCAGATAGCCGCTTATTGGGCCAAATATCTGGGGCGTTTTGCCAGTGGGCCATCTCGTTGGTTTAGCGGCATGCTTTGGGGTTTGGTGCCTTGTGGTTTGGTCTACAGTGTTTTGCCATTAGCATTTCTATCCGGGGATGTGTTTACGGGTGCAATGCTGATGTTAGCTTTTGGTTTAGGAACCTTGCCAAATCTATTGTTGATCTCTAAATTTTCTGCCGCTCTAACGCAGTTTGGGCAATACAAATGGGTGCGCTATTGTGCAGCGCTGCTTTTATTAATTGCAGGCACGGTCGGTTTATATCGTGCCTGGGTGCTACCCCAAGCTTTACTGCAAGGCGGATTTTGCATTTCTTAAAAGGGGATTAAGAGTGCGTTGTGGCTGTGATGCCTGATATCAAATCAGGATAGAAGCATTCAGAAGGTATTGTTTGCAGAAAACCACTACGTTCGGCCATTTCCCGGGGTTGATGATCAAGCCCACAAATAATGAGTTTGACGTTCCGAATCTTGCAAAGATGAGCAAGCTCTGTAATCGTTTCCATGCCAGAGGTATCAATATAAATCACATTCTTTAAATCGATTAATAAAGTTTGTGATGGTAGGTTCTCCTCAATTTTTTCCAAGAGCTTTACAGCACCAAAGAAGATGGCTCCATGGATGCGGTAGGCATCGATACGGCCTTGTTGATGCTCAAGCTGGGGATAGTGTTCGACATCAGCAATCTCACACCGAGAGAGGCTAGAAATCCGATAAATAAAGGTAATAAAGGCGAGCAACAGACCCACTTGAACGGCAACAGTGAGATCTAAGATGACGGTTAATAAGAAAACGCTGATGATGGTTAGTTTGTAAGGCAGTCTAAATTGCTTGAGGTCCACAAACTTTTTCCACTCACCCATATTCCAGGCGACGTACATCAAAATAGCGGCTAAGCTTGCCAGTGGAATATCTTTTGCTAGTGGCGCAGCAAAGAGCACTACTATCAATAGCGTGAGGGCATGCACAATGCCGGCAAGGGGAGTGTTGCCGCCACTTTCAATATTGGTAACAGTACGTGCAATCGTGCCAGTCGCTGGCATGCCGCCAAAAAATGGACTGACCAAATTGGCAACCCCTTGCGCCATGAGCTCTTGATTAGAGTCATGGCGATCATGGATTAAGCCATCTGCAATCCGTGCGCAAAGCAATGACTCAATTGCTCCCAGCAGGGCTAAAGTTAAAGCCGGGGTAATCATGAACTGGGCCGTTCCCCAGCTGATAGGGATCCATTCAAAATGGGGGAGGCTAGAAGGAATTCCACCGAATCGGGTACCAATAGTATCAACGGGAAGATCTAATAATCCATTTAGTGCTGTTGCAGCAACCATCGCTACGACAGTGCCAGGCAGATGACTCAGCCAGCCAAGATGTTTTTGAAATATCTTCCAAAGAATAATTAACGCCAAGCTCGCAGAGGCCAATCCGAGGGCTGCAGGATTTACAGTATTTGCAGCCGCATAGAGCGCTTGGATTGATTGAAAAAATTGGGCTGGCATTTTCTCAATTTGTAAACCAAAAAATTCTTTCACTTGCGATAGTCCGATTAAGACGGCGATGCCATTTGTAAAACCAATAATGACCGCAATCGGAATGAAGCGCACTAGCGTGCCCAGTCTAAATAGCCCCATGACAAAGAGGATGACACCAGACATTGCGGTTGCTAGCAATAAATTCGGAACACCATAGCGCTCAACTATTCCGTAGACGATGACAATGAATGCGCCTGCGGGCCCACCGATTTGTACTCGACTTCCGCCTAACAGGGAGATTAGTCCGCCGGCAATAATGGCAGTAAAGATACCGGCCTCAGGCTTGAGGCCACTGGCAATCGCAAATGCCATTGCCAAAGGAAGCGCCACTACTCCGACCGTCAGGCCAGCAAGAATATCTTTGGTAAAGAGGCTGCGGTTATAGCCTTGGAAAGCGTCGAGGATCTTTGGGTGAAAGAACATGCTTGCTTAAGAGAGTCGGCTGCCTACCCAATAGGTGAAGACTGCAGTAGAGGCGGTAACGAAAGAGCCCCATGCAATATCGATCAAGGCAAGACGCATGGGAAAGTTGCGAATCACTGCAAGATTAGTGAGATCGTAAGTCATGTAACAGAACAGACCAAAGAGGGCTCCATACACTAGGGCATCCATCCAAGATTGTTTGGTCAGGGCGGGAATGACAACAAAGATGCAAGCGCCAAGTGCGTAAAGAAGATAAAAGGCTAGTCCTGCAAGCAATTTTGGCTCACCAGCCATGAGCTCACCCATTTCCTCGCGATAGAGGTTTTTGGCAAGCCCTAGAAGCCATACTAAATCTACCGCGATTAGGGTAAATAGAAACGATAGGTAGACGCCAAAATACTTGAGCAATTCAGTTTCCCCTTGAGCTTTTATAGATCAATAATAAGTATTATGATGGAAAGAGTGGATGTGTAGTTCAATTTAAAAGGGGTTGATATGTTTAAGCATTTATTAGTGCCGGTGGATGGCTCCGATGTGAGCAAAAAATCCTTAAAAAAGGTGGCTGAGCTTGCTAAGGCTGATGGTGCTGCGGTGACTTTGGTCTATGTTTCCGACCCGCTTCCTCCTTTGGTGTATTCCGATAGCACGATGGGCTACGGCATTTCTGCAAAAGAGCACAAAACTGTCTGTGATGCCTACGCCAAAGATGTCTTTAAGAAGGCTGCTACTGCCTTAGGTGCCAGCGTCAAAGCCAAGTCTTTGCATATTTCCAATAGCAATCTATCCGAAGGTATTTTGGATGGCGCTAAAAAAGCAAAAGCCGATGTCATTGTGATGGCTTCACATAAGCGTACAGGCATCAAAGGAATTTTATTGGGTAGCGAAACGCACGAGGTGATTGTGCACTCTAAGTTACCTGTTTTAGTGCTCTAACTTCGTATTGAGGCATCATGAAAAAAGGGTCCTTGAGACCCTTTTTTATTGCTTCTTCATTGCCCGAAAACCAGATTACTTGCTTGGTGGGCTGCCTAAGAGCAAAACTTCGCGCGTTAGTTGTCCACTCTCGTTATCGCGCATCGACCATAAATCCAATTGTGTTTTTGAGCCATAAGGATCTACGTAAATACCATCTTTTCTGAGTTCAAAATGCAGGTGGGGTCCAGTTGATCTGCCGGTGGTTCCAACGAAACCAATCTCGAGGCCTCGGCGCACTTCATTGCCTAATTCAAGTTCGGTGTTGTAGTTACTTAAATGTGCGTAGTAGGTGTGATAGTTGCCAGGATGTTCTAAGACAATCAGATTGCCAAAAGCACCACTAAAGCCCATGTGTACTACTTTGCCATTGGCGACGCTGAAGATAGGGGTCCCGATGGGGGCCGCATAGTCAATACCCATATGGGCGCGATATCTTTGTTTTGTCGGTGCGGCTTGCGCTACAGGCGCATTTGCTTTGGAGCGCTTGGCTGAGCCGGCGCGGACCATACCCACACCACGTGAGATACGTCTATAACTCAAGGGGTTAGTCCAAAAGGAGCGCTCTAAGGGTTCGCCATTGCCTGTGAAGAATGCCCCCGGAATGTCATTACGCTCGACCCAGAATGCGCTAGCAAACACCTCTTTATTGGAGGGATCAATAATTTCTACTGCCCAAATTTGTGCCCATCGTTCGCGATCACCAAAGTCCACAATTAAGCGCACGATGCTATTGGTATTCTCCAGAGAATTATTATCTTCAGGATAAATTTGTTTGATGATGGAGTTGAGTTCCCAAACAAGTTCAACAGGTAGCTTATCGCCTAGCTTGCGTTGATCGTATAAAACTTCTTTTAGTGGTACTCGTATTTCAGTCAGATTCTTCGATTCATTTCTCAAGAAGTCTTGTTGCACCAAAAAGCCGCCGAATGCT
Source organism: Polynucleobacter sp. UK-Kesae-W10 (assembly GCF_018881575.1). Classification (GTDB taxonomy): domain Bacteria; phylum Pseudomonadota; class Gammaproteobacteria; order Burkholderiales; family Burkholderiaceae; genus Polynucleobacter. The sequence goes on from NZ_JACVQB010000006.1 coordinate 199,063, forward strand.
GAAGGGGTGAATGTCCATACTTCAGTTCTGCTGTCCTGAATAGGACCATTCATAATGCTTAAAGAATCAAAGCGGTTACGGGTTGTGAATGCCACTGCATATGGAATGCAGTCACCGCGCATATTGTTGAAAAAGCCTTTGGTCTGACTTTTGAAAAATTCAGAGAAAGCCTTGTTGTCTATGCCAACACTGGCAGGTAAGTTGTCTTCATTAAAGTTGCGACGCAAACACCCTTGAGTAACCCGGTAGTCTAAATTAGCATCGCTATCGAGGGTGAGCTCATTGGGATCTTTTTTCTGGAATAAGGAGGGATTCAAGCTCATGCTATTGGACTTTGACCCTGCGCCAGCAGACTTATCTTTAAATCCTACTTGTCGGGTGTTCTGGACAAAGACTTTTTTACGTGCTGGATTGGATTTCTGGGTCTGGCTAGATTGCGCCTGGGCAATTGAACTCATTTCAGGAGCTAAGCCCAGGAGCGCGCAGCCAAACAGAGTGATGATCCCTTTAAGCAATAGGGATTGATAAGTTGCTTTTGTATTCACCTCGTAATTATCTAACAAGGCGAGTCTCTCCGCCGATATTCATGTTGTAGTGCAGCAAATTAAAGGGTCTCGTCATCTGGTGCGACTTTAAGAACGTCAAATGCAGCTTTGAGGCGCGTTTCGTAATGACGCTTTAAGGTGGCCGCTGCTTGTGGCGACCATTCTTTAAATCCCGCTCCTTTGGCGATGCCAGTTTTGCCACTTTTTACTAGATTGGTGACGCATGCAGGGGGCGCGGTGATGTTCGAAAGGGAGGGGTATATCAATTCAGCGGCCAAGGTCATTCCCTCCCAGCCTGAAATTTCTTTTTGAGTCATCGGCCCCACAGCCGCATAGCGAAAACCAAAGCTATAGCGCACTGCAGTATCAATATCGTCCGGTGTGGCAACCCCATCCTCAACGAGCGAGAGTGCTTCGCGCATCAATGCATGCTGAATGCGATTGGCCAAAAAGCCTGGAATATCTTTTTTGACTAAGACGGGTTTTTTGCCATGTGTGCGATAGAACTCGCAGAGTTTTTGAGCTAAATCTAAGTCTGAATGTTTGCCAGCTACAACCTCTACCAAAGGAACGATATGGGCTGGCATGAAGTAGTGGGTATTAAACATACGCGCTGCGGATGGCAGGTATTGCGCAATATCGCTTATCGGAAAGCCCGAGCTATTGCTACCAATCGGAATATGGGAGGGCACACGCTGATCAAGATCGGCAAAAAGCGCTTGCTTTAAATCGAGGCGTTCAGAAATCGTCTCAATAACCAGATCGGTGTTCTCCCAGTGATTCCAGTCTTGGAGGCTTCCCGTCAGTAGCTTGCCCCCACGCTCAGGCCATTGCGGGTGAATCGACTCCGCACATTCTTCAATAGCCTGGATGAGACCCTGCGCCTTAATTGGGTCACGCCCCAAAAGGATGGTCTGCGCTCCCGCAGCCAAAAAGTCTGCTGCAATACCAATACCCATAACCCCGGTACCAATAACCACCACTTTGCTCATCGTGTGCCTATCTAGAAGGAATGCAATAGCTTGATTATTCCCTATTCACGTTCATGTCACAAAATTCGATTCTAGATACAATTATTTTTTAAATAAGGAGTTGAGATGCCGATTATTGAATCCGTACAGGTTGCCTCAGTAGCTGTTCCTTTGGATAAGGTCACGTCTTTTTCAACCCGAACCGTATCTGAGCGGCACTACTGTTTAGTGAAGGTACGCGGCAAAGATGGTAACGAGGGCGTCGGATTCTGTTACGTTGGTAGCGCTGGTGGCGATATTGCCAAGATTGCCGTTGAGCAGTTACTGGCCCCCAAGTTGCTTGGTCAAAACAGCCATCGCAGCGAAGGCCTATGGATGGAGATGTATGGTGAATCCATTTTGCAGGGGCGTACCGGCGCAGTCATGCGCGGCATTTCTATTTTGGATACCGCCCTCTGGGATTTAAATGCTCGTGCAGCTGGTTTGCCGCTCCACCATTATTTGGGTGCGGTAGTAGATGACCGTGTTCCAGCCTATGCCAGCGGCGGTTACTACCTTGAGGGTAAGACTCCTGCTAAATTAGGCAAGGAGATGGAGTCTTATGTACAGCAAGGATTTAAAGCGGTCAAAATGAAGGTTGGGCGTCTCTCGCCTGCTGAAGAAGAGGCGCGCGTCAAAGCAGCTCGTAAGGCGATTGGCGATGACATTCTCTTAACCTTAGATGCTAATAACGCCTGGCGAGATTTACCTACTGCGCTGGAATACGTCAGACGCTTTGAGGCTTACAACCCCTATTGGATAGAAGAGCCATTTTCTCCGGATGCAATCGATTTGCATGCAGCCTTAGCACGTCAAACCAAGATCAATGTTGCTACTGGAGAGATGGAGGCTGGTCGCTGGCGTTTTAGAGAATTAATTGACGCAGGCGGCGCTGCCATTTTGCAATCAGACGCGGCAGTGTGTGGTGGTATTACAGAATGGCGTCGTATCTCGGCCTATGCAGACGCTAAAGGGATTACCGTTTGCCCCCATTGGATGCATGATTTACATGCCCCTTTAGTTGCTGCTACACCCAATGCGCGTTTTGTTGAATTCTTCTTGGATGATCAGGTGCTCAATTTCCGGAGATTGATTAATAAGCAATTGACGTTTAAGAATGGCGATTTAATCTTGCACCAAACACCAGGACTCGGGTTTGAGTTCGATGAAGCTGCTATCAAGCTGTATGCCGGTAAAGCAGCTTGGACCAAGATTGCATAAGCTAAAAATAATGAAGCCCGCATCTGCGGGCTTCATTATTGATGGTGACTAGATCTTGAGATTAGGAAGATCTTGGATTGAGTTTGAAATGGGTAATGGTTTGAGTTATCAATACCAAACCAAAACCCACAAAGCCCACTAAATCCGCCTCGGTTGAGGGGTAAGCTAAAGCGACTCCAGAGATCACCATAATGACACGCTCAAACACTTTGGTCTTCTCAATAAACCAGCCCTGTAAACCACCTGCTAAACAAATAATTCCTACGACAGCAGTAAAGGAGACCCAAGCGATTTGCATCCAATCCGCCTTTTCAAGCGCATCGGTTGACCCCATTAACAGCAAGCTCACACCAGATTGGTCGAGCACAAACATAAATGGCACCAGAATTGCTGGAGCAACATATTTCCAAGTTTGTAAGGTTGTTTTATAAGGATTACCTTTGCAAATAGCAGCTGCGGCAAAAGGTGACAGTGCGGTTGGTGGGGAGACCTCAGATAGAACGGCGTAATAGAAGATAAACATATGAGCTGCAAATGCCGGCACACCTAAATTAATGAGGGCAGGTGCAGCGATCACTGCGCAAATAATGTAAGAGGCAGTTACTGGAACGGCAAGTCCAACTACCCAAACAACCAACGCTGTAAAAATGGTAGTTAAGAGTAATGAGCCGCCAGCGTACTGAATCACAATTGAGCTAAATTTCAGGCCCAAACCGGTGAGGGTGACAGTTCCCACAATTAAGCCAGCGCCAGCACAGGTAGCGGCAATCGCCAATACCCCAGTGGATCCTGAGGCTAGTGCCTTTGTGAGGTTGGAGTTGTATAAACCGGAAAGAATAGGCTCCTTGCCTTTGAACCAAGCCCAGGGAATGATGGCGGTATCTTCTCGCAACATGCTGGAGAAGGCAGAGACTACGGTTGCCCAAAAGACCGACATCACTGGAGAGAAGCCCATCAACATGAACACCACAATGGAGATGAGCGAGAAGAAATGAAACCAGTATTTCTTGGTCAGCTGCCATGCGCTCTCAGCAGATTCAAAATGAATGTTTTTCATGCCGTACTTGCGTACGTCAATTTCTACCATCACAAATAAGCCGAGGTAAAAGAGAATCGTTGGAATGGTTGCCATAAGCAACACATCTAAGTAAGAGATCTTGAGGAAATCCGCAATCAAAAAGGCGGCGGCACCCAGTACTGGTGGAGAAATGATGGCGCCTAGACCACCCGCTGCTAATAGGCCACCAGCAGCATTCTTCTCATATCCCACCTTATCGAGCATCGGTGCAGCCACCGAGCCAACGGTTACCGTAGTAGCAACACCAGAACCAGAAGGGCCCCCAAGCAAGAAGGATGACATCACAATAGTTCTACCTACCCCAGAAGATTTGCCTCCCATGGCGGCAAAAGAGAAGTCAATAAAGAACTTTCCTGCGCCAGTAAATTGCAAGAAGGCGCCAAAGATGGTGAATAGAATGATGAGCGTAGCGGAGACGTCAACAGCCGTGCCATAGATGCCTTCTAAGGTCATGTACATGTAGCCAACGAGACGATCCAAGTCGTATCCTTTGTGGGTCCAGGGCGCTGGCAAATAGTTGCCAAAGAGTGCGTACAGCAAAAATAGCACGGTCACGGTTACCAAAATCATGCCGTTCGTTCTTCTAACGCTTTCGAGAATGAGTAGGATTAATGCAATGCCCACCATGACATCGGTTGAGTTGGGGGCGGTATTGCGATCCATGAAATCATCACCACCACTTAAGATGTAATAGGCAATCGCAACCGAGGCAAGCGCGAATACGATGTCCCAGGGCATCAGGCGATTTTTAAAGCAGGTAGCAATCGGGAAACTCAGGAAGACTAAAAATAAGACTAGAGCAACGTGGATGACTCTTAATTCTTGGGTGGGGACAATTGAATAAGCAGCATAGAGGTGAAAGAGGGACATGCCCACTGCCACTAAAGTGATGAACTTGGCTAACAATCCCTTGTAGTCATTAGAGTCACCCTCTTCTTGTTTGATGAAGGCATCTAGTTTTTCTTGGGTCTCGTTGTCAATGACGTTTTGATTCATGTCTCCGCCTATTTGCTAATTTATATTTATTTTTTGAACTGCATTAATGCAAAAGGGGTGAGATTCACTCACCCCCATCTATAACTTAAGTTAGTTTACTTTAACGTTTTTCTCTTTAAAGTATTTCAGTGCTCCAGGATGGAAATCAACTGGTGTTGATTTCTGTTTCTGGTTTTCCAGACTGATGCTCATAAATTCTTGGTGGGTGCGCACCAACTCTAGCTTGTTATCGAAGATGGCTTTCGTAATCTTATAGGCCTGATCATCGGGCATATTGGCGTTCACCACCAAGATGTTGGCAACGGCCGCTACTTTATTGTCTTTAGCCATACCGCTGTAGGTTGCCTTTGGAATATTGGCTACAAAATAAAGATTGCCATATTTCTTATTCATGGCAGCAACTTCTTCGCTGGTGTCGATCATCACAATCTTCGTTCCAGGAGTATTTGCTAAGTCAGTTACCGCTGCTGTTGGCAACCCGCCTACCCAAAAGAAGGCATCGATCTTGCGATCTTTAATGGCGTTGACAGATTCTGCAACGCTTAGGCGCTCACGTTTGACATCCTTATCTTTATCAATACCAGCTGCCTCCAGCAAGCGGAAGGCCATCACTTCAGTTGCACTTCCGGGGGCGCCAGTGCTAATACGCTTGCCTTTGAGATCCTTCATGGATTTGATGCCAGTCGAATCTACGGTAACAACGTGCATGAGGTTGGGGTAGAGCACTACCAGGGTTCGCAGATCTACTTTTTTGCCGGTAAATTTACCTTCGCCTACTTGGGCATCTTTGGCAGCATCTGCCATCGAGAAGCCAACATATGGCTTGCCTGTACCGATGAGATTTAGATTATCGACTGAGCCCCCAGTAACCTCTGCAGTAGCCGACATGCCGGGAACTTTGCTTGAAAGTACAGAGGCTAAGCCGCCACCCATTGGATAGTAGACGCCGCCAGTACCGCCGGTGGCAATCGAAATATTTTGCGCCTGCGCGCTGGCCCACAAAAAGCTGAGAGATAGCACAACGACTTTAAGTAATTTCATGAAAGTCTCCTATTGAATTTTTTAATATGGATGCATTAAAGACCAGGCATGCTGAAATGAATCGCCTTAAGTTCGCTTAGTAGCTGCGCTTGTTGCTCGGCGCTTAACTGCATGAGTGGTGGGCGAACTCTGAGCCATTCTGGGTCATTGCTATAGTGGGCCACAGCGGTTTTCATACCGGCAATCATTTGGTATTTAGAAAATACGCCGCGTACTTGATCAAGGCTTGCTTGGCGCTCGTCAGCGTTGGACTCTCTCCAATGCGCTGCTAAATCTGCAATCGCTTTTGGATTGATATTTGCAGTAGCGGAGATACAGCCAACCCCACCAGCACGCAGAGCGCGCATCAGGAATACTTCACTGCCAGCATAGACGCGGAAGCCTGCGGGAGCTAATAGTTTGATGACTGACTCCGTGTAAGCCCAGTCGCCAGAGCTATCTTTCATGCCAACCACAGTCTTTGGATATTCTTTTGCAAGACGTTCTAGCAGTGAAAGGCTTAAGTTAATTTTGGTAACAGGCGGAATGTTATAGATATAAATTTGTAGTGCAGCACTACCTACTTTTTGAATCACCTCAGAGAAGTAGGCAAATAGTCCATCGTCACTCACATCTTTGTAATAAAAAGGCGGCAACATCAGCACGCCAGCACATTTGTGATTGACTGCATGGCGAGTCATATTCACAGTTGCATCAATAGAGGTGGCGCCTGTGCCCGGCATCATATGTTCGGGATTGAGGCCACCTTCGATCAGCGTAGTTAAGGTGCTCATCTTTTGTGGGGCAGACATGGAGTTTGCTTCAGAGTTGGTGCCGAAAATAGCCTGGCCAACACCATTCGCTTCTAACCATTGACATTGCTTGAGCAATTTTTGGGCATCAGGACTGCCATCCGCCTTAAAGGGTGTTATTACCGGTGATAACACTGCTGGCAAGGTGGAAGGATGCAAAGAAATGGTCATGCTGACTCCGTTTTAATAATGAACTTCTGAAAGAAGTGGTTGTTGTGTAAAGAAAGCTTCTAAATTATCTACAGCTAAATTGGTCATGGCTATCCGTGTTTCCGAGGTAGCGCTACCAATGTGCGGTGTTAATAAAACATTTTCAAGGCTAAGGAAGGCGGGATTTGGATTGGGTTCATTATTGAACACATCTAATGCAGCACCCGCAATTTTCTTTTGTTGCAGTGCATATATAAGCGCTTCTTCATTGACTACACTACCGCGCGCGATATTGATCAGATAACCCTTGCTGCCCAGCGCCTCTAATGCAGCGGCATCGATCAGGTTATCGGTTTCGGGACTGGCAGGGCAGGCCAAAAATAGCACATCGCAAGCCGAAGCTAAATCACGAACGTCTTGATAGTAGGTATAAGGCACCTGCTTCGGGTTTGGGCCCGAATAGGCAATTTTTACCTTAAAGGGTTCAAGGCGCTTGGCCAAATCTTGTCCAATGCGACCCATGCCGGCGATACCGACCGTTTTACCGGCCAAGGTCGTGGTCAGTGGGAAGGGCGCTTTAGACCAAGCAGTACTTGTAACGTAGGTTTGAGACTCCGGAATCTTTCGCATCAAGCTGAGCATCATCCCAATGGCCAACTCACAAACGGCATCGTTAAGGACCCCCGGGGTATTAGTTGCCTTGATGCCATGGTCTTTCAAGTAACTCAGCGGAAGATTGTCGTAACCCACCCCACAGGTAGATACCAGGCGAATGCTGGGAATTTGTTTCACCAGAGCCTCTGGTAGTTTGGTATTTGAGCGAATCAAGATCGCTTCAAATTTTCCAGCGGGGGGAGGGCTTGAGACATCCAAATGACGAGTTGGACTAAAGCGGCGATTAATTTCCGCTTGCATAATCTCAGGGAAAAGGCCGACCTGCAGCACCGAATTGACGGGGATCATGTCTCTCTATGTTTTTTATTGAAATAATGCTTCCATTGTATGAGGATTTTTAGAAAAAAGTCCTCCCTTTATCAGGAGAATGTCTGATGTTATTTACCCCAGCTGAAACCAAGGTAGTCGTTGTTGGAGGCGGCACGATGGGTGCTGATGTCGCGGCGGTTTGTGCGCGTGGTGGATGTGCGGTTCAGGTGGTCGAGCCGACTACTGAACGTCGTGCCTTATTACCGGATTATTTTGTCAACACGATGACTGAGTTGGGTTACGAAAACCGCATTCACTTACTCTCCGTAGCGGGGTCTCTAGAAGAGGTGGATTGGTCGGATATCGATCTGGTGATTGAATGCGTACCAGAGCGTTTAGATATTAAGCGTGAGCTGTTTGCGAAGTTGGAGCAGTATGCAAAACCAGAAGCGGTGTTGGCCAGTAATAGCACTAGCTTTCCAATTAGTGAAATTGCCAATGGCTTGAAAACGGCCGCGCGAATGATTGGCTTACACTTTTTTATGCCAGCACATTTAGTGCCCTGTGTTGAAGTGGTATATGGCGCTAAAACTTCCCCGATGGTTGGTGATAGCCTCTCTCGTTTAATGACTGCCTGCGGCATGGTTCCAGTGACAGTGAAAAAGGATTTGCCAGGATTTTTGGCTAATCGCTTACAACATGCTCTGTCGCGCGAGGCTTTTGCCATGGTAGATGCAGGTATCTGTACGCCCGAAGACGTTGATAAAGCAGTGCGTTTTGGTTTTGGCTTTCGCTATATTGCTGCCGGCCCTGCAATGCAACGGGATCACGCCGGTCTAGATGTACACGCTGCTGGCGGGACAACGATCTATCCTTCCTTGAATAATTCACCAACGATTGCGAAATGTTTAAGTGAGCGGGTTGCCAGTGGAAAATTTGGCATGAAAACAGGTGAAGGATTTTTTCCGTGGACTGCAGAGACCATTAAGGCTGAGCGTGAGCGTTATCAAGAGGCGCTGAGAGAGGGTTTAAAGATTATTCAAAAAGACTTGCCTAAAATTCAGACGGGGAACGACTAGCCTTTTTAGGAAATATCTTTGAGATGAAGTTTTCTCAAGTGGGGCGCGAGACGATTGGTAATGAGTACGATTGCAATGGTGGCTGCACCACCAAAAATAATCGATGGCACTAAGCCAATTAAGCTAGCCGCAATACCGGACTCAAGGGCGCCCAACTCATTTGAGGACCCAATAAAAATACCGTTGATGGCGCTAATGCGTCCGCGCATATGATCAGGCGTGGTGAGCTGCATAATGCTGCCGCGAATCACTACCGAGACCGAGTCGCAGCATCCAGAGATAAATAAGAAGCATGCGCAAACCCATAGATTGCTTGATAAGCCAAAAGCAATAATGGCAAGGCCAAAACCTGCCACAGAAATGAGTAAGTGTTTCCCAGAATCTTTAAGTAGCGGACGCCTTGCCAGGTAGATGCCGGTAATGACTGCGCCAGCTGCGGGGGCGGCTCTGAGAATGCCCAGAGCTTCAGGACCAGCATCTAAAATTTCTTTTACAAAGGCCGGCAGGATTGAAACTGCGCCGCCAAACAATACTGCGAACATGTCTAAAGCCATAATGCTCAAGATGAGTTCATGCTTGCGTACGTAATGAAAGCCCTCTAAAAAACTCTTAAAGAAATGACCAGAGAGCTGACTGATTTTTTCTGTTGGAGCATGAATAAAAGTAATGCCGTATAAACCAAGGGCGCCACAGCAGGCTGCCGCAAAATAAGTCCACTCCAGACCTGCAAAGCCAATCATGAGTCCACCAAGGCCAGGGCCTGCTACTACGCATATCTGAAATGCGGAAGAGGCATAGGCTGTGTAGCGTGGCAACTCGTCCCTGGGAATGATTTGACCAAAGATGGCCGTGTAAGAGGGGCGCAATAGGGCGCGACCTGCTCCAATGCAGGCGATCGCCGTATAAATGAGTGGTACTGGAGGACTTAACCAATGCAATGCGATTGCAGTAAGAAAAAGCGCCACCGCAATATGAATCACGCAGGCAATTGCAGCAATCAGTTTTCTGGAGTAATGATCAACAGCGTGACCAGCATAAAGCGCAAGCAAGAAGTAAGGGATAAGCTCGGCTAAGCCCACTAAGCCTAACGAAACCACACTATTAGTGATTTCGTAAAGATGCCAACCGACAGCGACCATCGTGATTTGATAGCTCAGGGTTGCGCCAATACGATAGAGCAGTAGGGTTCTAAAGGCTTTGCTTGTACTCATGTTTTACTAAGTTTAAGGGAGTTTCTGCTTTATCCTTAAGGTATGAAGAAAATCATTCGCGTTTGGGATTTACCGATTCGCCTGTTTCACTGGCTCCTCGTACTTTGCATTATTGGCAGCCTCATTAGCGTCAATATCGGCGGTAATGCAATTGAATGGCATGCTTTTTTTGGCTACAGCATCCTCACCCTCTTAATTTTTAGAACTATCTGGGGCTTCGTGGGCTCAACCCATGCCCGTTTTTCCACATTCATTCCTACGCGTGCAGACATCCTCCATTATTTACAGGGAAGCGCTCCCCGTTTTCTGGGACATAACCCTATTGGGGCCCTTTCGGTGTTTGCCTTGTTATTTGTTTTATGCGTTCAAGTAATAACCGGTTTATTTGTGGATGATGAGATTGCGTTTTCCGGTCCGCTGGCCAAGTTTGCTTCAGAATCCGTAGTTTCATTTCTCTCGGAAATACATGAAGGCAATCAAGTGGTGATTTACACCCTCATCACGATTCACATTGCAGCGATTTGGTATTACAAGAAATTTAAGGGCGAGAATTTAATCACGCCAATGATTACGGGTGACAAAGAAATTGACCCAAGCAAAGAGGCAGAGTATTTGCCTTCTGACTTGGGTCGCTCCTCCAAGGATGGAGGCTTACAGCGGGCTTTGGCGCTATTGCTCTTGAGTCTGATAGCCTTGGCCGTAGGTTACTTGATTACGCGGTAGTTTTATTTCTTTCTGAAGTCGTCGTGACAGCCTTTGCAGCTTTGTCCTGCTGCGCCAAAAGTCTTTTTAATATTTTCAAGATCGCCCGATTGAGCAGCCTTATTCAGATCAGCGACTGCTAACTGCATTTTATCGGCAGCTGCTTTAAATTTCGCATTGTCAGACCATATCTCTGGTTTTGCTTTACCGCCTTCAGTACCAGGGCCAAATGCTTGCCAAGGCAAAGTAGACATCATGCTGACGATAGCAGCATTCTTGGCAACTTCATCTTTGTTGTAAGGTACATCCCCTTTGACCACTGCACCAATTCTGGCGAAGTGCGTACCCATGACGGTAAAGACGCTCTCACGATAGTCAACTGCTTTTTCAGCATTCTGAAATTGGGCAAAGGCACTTCCGCTCACCATGAGCAATGCTGCTGCACTTAAAACTACTTTTTGAAGTTTCATGAAGGCTCTCCATTCATTGGGGTAGGACGGCTTCAGATTAGGATAGCCCAGAATGCTGATTTTTGCTGCCTTTAAAAAATCATGCGCAGCGGACTGGTCAATAAAAGGATGAGCCATTCAAAGAAGCTCATGAGGGGCGCCATCCAAAGGTTGCCAATGATGCCTGTGAAAACTAGGCCTAGAACAATAAAAAAGCCCCATGGCTCAAGTCTGCCTAAGGCAATGGACTGGCGAACAGGCAATAAACCGGCAAGAATACGACCACCATCTAATGGGGGTAGGGGGAAGAGATTAAAAACCAGCAGACCCAAATTCCAGGAGATACCAGCTTGCGACATGGCGATCAAGAATTTTTCATCAATTCCAAGTCCCACGAGTAGGATGAGGAAGATTAGCCAGACTAAAGCTTGGATAAAGTTCGAGCCAGGTCCAGCTAGCGCTACCCAGATAGAGTCAATTCTGGGGTTGCGAAGGCGCCCAAAGTTCACTGGTACCGGTTTAGCGTAGCCCACTAAAAAGGGGGAGCCAGTCAAGAGGAGGGCCAGAGGGATGAGAACCGTTCCAACAGGGTCAATGTGTTTAGCGGGGTTGAGGCTGACTCGGCCCAGCATATAGGCTGTATTGTCGCCAAAATGACGTGCTGCAAAGCCGTGAGCGGCCTCATGGATAGTGATGGCAAAAATGAGGGGAATCGCATTAATGGCGACGGCTTGGATAGAATAGTCAGTAATCATGGCAATATGATATCCATAGGAGCTCAAAGTGACTGACGAAAAGAAACCCGATTCAAAAACCCCAGCAAAGCCAGTAGCGGCTAAACCCCCAGCACGTCCGCCGGTACCCAAGGGTCCATCTGGCCCCGCAGGTAGGCCTCAGGCAGGCTTTGGCGGCGGAAAAGGCATGATGCGCAAGGCTGGCCGCGGTCGATAGTGGATAATTACTGCATTATTAATGTGTTTATAGAGGATTTAGCATGAACGAATGGCACAACGAATCTAAAGGCGAAGTTAACAAAAAGATCATTACTTTGATCGTGATGTTGGCTGCTGCAACTAGCTTGGCAATTTTGTTTGCATTGGTAGCTGCTCATACTGGTTACGTATTCGGTTAATCCGTATTCATGACTAGCCATCGCCAACCTGCTGTATTCGCTGGCCATGGCAGTCCGATGTATGCCATCGAGCCCAACCGTTACACGCAAGCTTGGGCCTCTTTAGGTAAGTCACTCAAAAGACCAGACGCAATTTTGGTCATCTCGGCGCACTGGGTAACTCGCGGCACTTGGGTTACAGCCATGATCAAACCAAAAACCATTCATGATTTTGGTGGGTTTCCTCAAGCGCTATTCGATATTCAATATCCTGCGCCGGGAAGTCCGGCACTAGCCGATCGCGTTCAAGAATTATTGAGCGTTTCGGTTGTGCTTGAAGAAAATGAATGGGGCATTGACCATGGCGCATGGTCCATTCTTAAGTATCTTTACCCGAACGCAGATATCCCAGTAGTGCAGTTGAGTCTGGATGGCTCAATGACGGCGCGTGAGCACTATGAGCTGGCCAAGCAGCTACGGCCTTTGCGCGATGAGAATATTTTGATTCTAGCCAGTGGTAATGTCGTCCATAACTTGCGGACTATTCATTGGCAAGTCGGTGCACAGCCTTATCCTTGGGCGACAGAATTTAATGAATTCTTTGTTTCACAGATGCGCGCTAATCAACATGATCCATTGATTGATTGGGAGAGCTTTGGTGAGTCTGCGCATCTATCCATTCCAACAGCAGAACATTATTGGCCTGCTTTATATGCTTTGGCGCTCCAGCACGATGGCGAGCAAGCACAGGCTTTTGTTGATGGAATCGAGATGAGTTCTATCAGTATGTTGGGCTTTTTAATTCAATAAGAACAAATTATGTGGCTCTCTATTCTTGCAATCTTCTTTGGCGCTGGATTTGGAGCGTTATTACGAGCTGCCTTTAATTTCTTAACAGTAGGCTCTGCTTCCATCATTCCATTGGGGACACTGCTTTCCAATATGGTCGGTGGTTACCTCATTGGTATTGCCATTGCTTTTTTTGGTAACAATCCCAATCTATCGCCTGAGTGGAAGCTCTTGGTGGTCACTGGCTTTCTAGGTGGCTTAACCACCTTCTCCAGCTTTTCTGCAGAGGTAGTCACTTTTATGCAGCGCGGAGAATTTACTTGGGCTCTTGGTACGGCATTGCTGCATCTTGTGGGCTCCTTAGCATTGACCTTCTTGGGTATTCTCACGTATCAAACGTTGAAATAAAAAAAGGGGGCTGATAGCCCCCCGATGGAATTGATCAAGCGGTTTACTCGGGCTTGATATTCGCTGTTTTAACCACAGCACTCCATTTGCTTGATTCAGATTTGATGAGTGCTGCAAAATCAGCGGGAGTGCCCCCGCCAATTTCATTGCCTTGCGAGAGCATGAGTTCGCGAAGCTGGGGATCTTTGAGTGCCTCATTGGCCGCAGCATTTAACTTATCAATAATGGCTTTTGGCGTACCTTTAGGAGCAATCAGACCTTGCCAATTCAATACCTCTACCTTGGGGTAGCCCGCTTCAGCAAAGGTAGGAATATTCGGTAACAGTGGAGAGCGTTTTTTGCTCGTAATGGCAATCGGGCGTAGCTTATCCGCTTTAATGCTGGGCATGGCTGAGTACATTTGATCAAACATCATGGTGACATTGCCTGCCATCAGGTCTGTTAGGCCGGCAGATCCACTTTTATAAGGAACATGAATCATATCGATGCCAGCGCTTTGCTTAAATAGCTCTGCAGAAAGTTGATGACTACCGCCGATACCGCCGGAGGAGAATGTCAGAACGCCTGGTTTAGCTTTTGCGGCTGTAACAATGTCGGCTACCGTTTTATAAGGTGAGTTTGGGTTCACCACTAAAACTAAGGGCCCTTTTTCAATCAAGACGATGGGCGTGATGTCGGTTTCAGGGTCATAACGTAGATTGCCAAAAAGCGTTTTGTTAACGGCCATTGGCGCAAAATTACCCATACCAATGGTGTAACCATCGGGCGCGGCGCGCGAGATAAATTCCGTACCAATATTGCCGCCAGCACCGGGCTTATTATCCACAATGATGGGTTGCTTCAGAATGACACTCATCTTCTGCGCAATCTGACGACTACGAGAATCGGCGCCACCACCGGCGCCGTAAGGCACGATGAAGTTAATGGGCTTGCTAGGATAGTTAGCTTGCGCAGAGGCGTTTGCTGAGGCTAGGCTCGCAATGGCAGCGAGGGAGAGAAAAATCATTTTGAAGGGTGAGTTGCTCATCATCGTTTAAAGCCCTCTTTAAATAAAACCCAAAATCCCAAGTGCGGCACCGATAGCAATCAGATAGATCGGATGCCAGCGTGTAAAGAAAGTAATCGCAATTGTGCTGGCAGTCAATAGATAGGCGGCCATGCTGTTATTGATTTGCAGCGAGATTTGCCAGGCAGCAGATAGAACCAAGCCTACCGCTAACGCGCCTGCTGCAAACTGAATGGCCTGTTGTTTTTCCTTGTCTTGCATACCCAAAATCGATTTTTGCAAGAAATAAATCATGATCGAAGAAGGCCAAGAAATAGCGAAGGTAGCAATTACCGCCCCGAGGACTCCACCAACATTCCAGCCAATTAATGTGACCGTCATCAGATTGGGGCCCGGTGCTGCCTGGGCGATCGCAAAATAATCTGAGAAGGTTTGTGCATTAATCCAATGCTCTTGATTTACGGATAAATCGTAGAGTACCGGTAGCAAAGCGTTAATACCGCCAAACGCCAATAAGGAGAAGGCAGAGA
This sequence comes from Polynucleobacter sp. UK-Kesae-W10, assembly GCF_018881575.1. Taxonomy (GTDB): domain Bacteria; phylum Pseudomonadota; class Gammaproteobacteria; order Burkholderiales; family Burkholderiaceae; genus Polynucleobacter. Next base: position 214,104 of record NZ_JACVQB010000006.1, read on the forward strand.
ATTTGAGAAACAGACTAATCAGTGAACTAATCATCGCTTAGTCTTTTTCCATGCCAAAAATATGGCCAAAGGAGAGGCAATTAAAACTACCCAGCCTAGACCCAGATGAAAATACGTGGCTGCCAATATCACCATGGCAATTACAGTAAGCATCGGTGGATATTTAAGCTCGGTACGCAACATTTTGAAGCCGGTACTGGCAATCAAACCAACCCCAACGGCTGAGACGCCTTTGAGCATGCCTTGTACAACCGGCATATAGCTATAGTGTTCGTAGAGAACGGCTAATACGAGAAGTAGAGCTACTGGTCCCAGCATCAGCCCTAGTACTGCTGCAATAGCACCAGGTACTCCTGCAAAACGGCTGCCAACACAAACACCCAGGTTGACGATATTAGGGCCCGGAACAATCTGGCAGATGCCCAACATCGCACTGAACTCCTCCGCAGTAAGCCATTTCTCTTGCTCAACAATCGTGCGGCGCGCCCACGGCAATACTCCGCCAAAGCCGGACATGCCAATCTTGCTAAACCCGATAAAGAGCTCGCGTGGAGTCAGTGTTTTTTTCAAGCTATTGCGGTTTAAATGGGTGAGGGGCTGGCTTATGATCTAGCCAGGCTTCTAAAGTCTCGGTAATGCCTTTAGCAAACGTTTCAAATATTGGCTCAGCAATAAAACCTAAGTGTGGCGTTACCAACAAATTGGGCGTGTTTCGTAAAGAATCTTTTTCTGGCAATGGCTCAATATCAAAAACATCAACTGCGGCTTGACCTGGTCTGCCTGTAGCCAAAGCTGCTTGCAGATCTGTCATGTTGATCAGTGCGGCGCGTGAGGTGTTAACCAAAATTGCATCAGGGCGCATCAAGGCTAATTGATCTTTACTGATTAAGCCTTTGGTTCCAGGGCCGGCTACTAAGTGCATCGAAACGATTTTTGACGTAGAGAGTAATTCCTCAAGACTGACGGACTTAGCGTTTTCAGCGGCCGCACGCTCTGGGGTCATGCGTGGACTCCAGGTTACGACTTCCATACCAAATGCTGCACCTACTCGTGCTACACGACTACCAATGGCGCCTAAACCCATGATGCCCAGGCGCTCACCAGAGAGCATGGGAAGGACAGAGAGTTCATCGCGCCAACCGCCATTTGCAATGAGTTTGTTCTCTTCAATCAAGCGCTTAGAAGCGCCTAATATCAATGCCCAAGTCAATTCAGCGGTAGTTTCTTTAGAGGGGCCACCTGGAGAGCAGGCAATCGGAATATTGCGAGCCACCAATGCTGCTGCGTCTAAGGTGCCATTACGCTCACCTGTAAACATCAAAAATTTCAGTTTAGGCAATCTGGCAATCATCGCGGCATTAAATGGCGAGCGATCTCGAACAATGGCAATCGCATCAGCATCCTTCACAGCTTCATAGAGCGCTTCATCGCGCAGTGGTTCATGGTGGATTGTGAGGTTTGCTTGCGCCTCTAATTTTTTCCAATCAGAAAAACGACGCAGAGCGCGCTCATAATCTCCCAGCACAACAATATTTGGTAACGCAGTCATGAATGAATACTCTCTATCAATTTAGTCGGGGGTGCAAAGGCTCAGAATCTGTTTGAGGTCAGATGCTTGGCCCAATTTCCAGAGTGCTGCAATTAATTGACGAGTTTTTTCTTTGCCAATCACTGGTTCAGCCAAGCTAGTAAATTTCTGTTCCAGGTTTGCATCACTCATAGGGTTTTCAACAGAACCAATAGCGTTCTTCACAAAAATATGCACTTCTTTGCCATCCTTCAGGAAGGCTTTGACATCGACTGAAGCTTCACTAATGGAGGTGTCTGTGGTGGCGTTAACTTTGGCGCGTAAGGCGACAACATCAGGGCGGTTAACGATGTCATCCGCATACTCACCTTCACCTGCCTGGCCAAAAATGAGGCCAACAGCACAGCCATGGTAGACGCTAAATTTACCTTCGAGACCATCTTTAGGTGTCTTCTTGCCAGTGAGCTCTAACACTAGTGGATGAACGCGCAACTCAATACGCTCAACCTCTTCGGCCTTCACACCCTGGGCGCGCAATTGTGCACAAGCATCAATCGCTGGGTGAATCACGATTCCACAAGCAAATGGCTTATAGGTATTGAGAGAAATCTCAAAAGATTTTCCAAGCGCGCGATCAATTTCTGACCAGTCGCATTTTGTAGAAACAGTTTGCATATAACCACGTCCTGCTTCCAAGGCTTTGGGACTTGCTGTAAAGCCATGCTTTGCTAGCAATGCAGAGAGTTGTCCAGCACGGGCAGCGCCGCCTGGATGAAATGGTTTAGTCATCGTGCCAAACTGTTCGCGCATGCCTACTGGTTGAGAAGCGGCAATACCCAGGGCCATCGTTGTCTTTTGAAGATCCAATCCCATTAAACGGGAGCAGGCTGCAGCAGAACCCAACATACCGGTAGAGCCGGTAATGTGCCAGCCACGATGGTAGTGGTCTGGGTACATTGCATTGCCCACACGACAAGCGACATCGATGCCCAAGATAAGGGAGTCAATGATTTGACGACCATTGGCGTTAATGTGCTCACCTAAAGCCAGAATGGCTGAAGCAACTGGGCCAGCAGGGTGAATAACAGTCTTGAGGTGCGTGTCATCAAAGTCAAAAGTATGAGAGCTAATACCGTTGATCAATGCAGCGGCACCCATATCGACTTTATCCTTGCGACCCAAAATGCTGGCTTGTGGAGCTGGCTGAAATTCGCGAATTGCAGCCAAAGAAGATTCCACGCTTTCGTGATTTGCAGCGCCAATTGCGCAGCCTAACCAGTTTAAGAATGTGCGATGCGCTTCATGATCCACTTCGGGAGTCCAGCCTTGGCTAGGATGAGCGGTAACAAATTCCGCCAAAATTTTAGTAACGGGCGGTGCGTTCAAATCTGCGGCTGCGGCAATAGCGTGTGACATAGATGTTCCTGTAAATGAGGGAGTTATTTAATAGAGAATATTTATTCGATTTCGATATTGCGATCTTTGGCAACCTTGGCCCAACGTGCAATATCTTCTTTAATGTAGTTGGCAAACTGAGGTGGCGTCATTGGCATTAAAGTCATTGCCTCGCTTGTCATTTTTTCTGAGAAATCATGCGATGCCAAAACCTTATTTAATTCTGTGTTGAGTTTGCTGACAATAGCAGGGGGCAAGTTTGCCGGCCCTACTACGCCATACCATTGCTGGCCATCAAAGCCATTGAAGCCCAATTCTTTAAACGTGGGAATATTCGGCGCAGCGGCACTGCGTTTGGAGCCGGTTACTGCTAAGCCGCGAACGCGATTGGTGCTGATGTAGGGCAGCGCTGCAAATAGCGTTGGAAACATCGCTTGTGTTTGACCTGCTAATAAATCGGTATAAGCCGGACCAACACCGCGATAAGGAACGTGCACCATGAAAATACCAGCAGCAAGTTTTAGTTGCTCCATGCCCAGGTGGGTTAGGGTGCCGGGCCCTGCAGAACCGTAACTCAGTTTGGCTGGATTCTTCTTGGCGTAGTCCACAAACTCTTTAAAGTTTTTAATGGGAAGATCGGGATTAATGATTAAGACGTTCGGTGTTGCGCCAATCATGCCTACGGGCGTGAAATCTTTGATGGCGTCATAAGGCAAACGGCGCACTGCTGGATTGGTGCCATGGGTTCCAACATAGGCAATCATCAAGGTATAACCATCTGGCGCTGCTTTAGCGGTGGCTTGCGAAGCAATTGCACCTCCACCGCCACCCATATTTTCAACAATAACCGGTTGACCAATGGAGCGAGACAGCTTTTCAGCAACTGCACGAGCAATATTGTCTAGACCGCCGCCAGCAGCAACAGGGGCAATGAGTTTGATGGGTTTTGTGGGGTAGTTTGGTGTTTGCGCATGAGCGCCAACACTCAATACGAGTCCCAGCGTGGCCAGCAAAGCAGATAAAAAAATCGGCAAGTGCCGATTCATTGTTTTAGACATGTCTCAGGTCCAGATGATTGTTATTGGTTTAATGTAAAACAGCCCAATAATTCTACTATTGATGACCCGATATGGTGGGCGGCCTAGCCTGTTTTGAGTTTTTTACGGATGGAATGCTCCACGGGGATGGAGTCTAGGTTCGGTTCCAAGGCTTCCCGCTCATCAAACACGAAGCAGCTTCCCTGGTAGTGGGCTGAACCAACCTCCTCAAAGTACTTCAAAATGCCACCTTCGAGCTGGTAGCTATGTTCCATGCCGATTTCTCGCATATAGAGCCCAGACTTCTCGCAGCGAATCCCTCCAGTGCAAAAACTCACCAGGGTTTTACCGGCTAACCCCTCTTTGTGAGCTGAAATGGCCGCCGGAAATTCGGTGAACTTATCGATATTGAAGTGCAGGGCATTTTCAAAGGTGCCGTAGTCCACTTCAAAAGCATTGCGGGTATCGACCATCACTACTGGGCGGCCTAAATCGTCAGTGCCCCGATCTAGCCACTCCTGCAATTTTTTAGGACTGATGAAATTGGCTCGACCCTTCTCCGGCTGAATAGTCGGGTGGTTCATGCGAATAATTTCATTCTTGAGCTTGATCAGCATCTTTTTGAAGGGTTGATCCTCTGACCAACTTTCTTTGGTCTCCAGAGATGAAAAACGAGGGTCTGAGCGCAGCCAGTCCACAAATCCGCGCAATGCTTCCGCTTTTCCAGCAAGAAACAGATTGATGCCCTCGCCAGTGAGCAAAATAGTACCTTTAAGCTCCCGTGCATTGCATTCGTTGAGCATTTTGGCGCGCAACTCTGGCAACCCATCTAGGCTGACAAATAAATACGCGGCAATATTCAAAATCGACTTCATGTTCTCTCTCTTTGGGCTAGCTGGTCATTATCGAGCAAATGGCGCCTGGGGGTGGTAATCTTGAGGCCTCATTCTAAGGAGACAATCCATGCTAGATCTAGTAAAAATGGCCAAAAGAGCCCTCTTGATCGCTTTAATGGCCTTGGGGGCTAGTGGCCTGACCTGGGCACAAACTTCGGGTGCTTGGCCCACCCAAAAACCGATCCGCTTAATTGCGGTATTCCCACCAGGCGGCTCAGTAGATCAAGTGGCCCGTATTTTGGCGCCAGCCCTGCAAGCTGAATTAAAACAAAACGTCATTGTGGAAAACGTTGGTGGCGCTTCCGGGGTGATTGGCACCTCCGCCATGACACGTTCTGATCCTGATGGATATACCTTCGCAGTGGTGTTTGATACCCATGGCGTTAACCCAAGTCTCAAAGATAAGCTTCCGTATGACACGATCAAAGATATTGCACCCGTGATTTTGGTGGGCACTTCACCAATGGTGTTGGTAGCAAGTAAAAAATCTGGCATTACGAGCTTTAAGCAATTGGTCGATTTATCTAAAACCGGTAAGCAATTTAGCTACGGCTCTATTGGCATTGGTAGCCTAGGTCACCTAGCGATGGCTCGCTTGGCAAAACAAGCTGGCTTTGATTGGAACCATATTCCTTACCGTGGCGGCGGCCCTTTAATGCAGGATGTTCTGGGTGGCCAAGTGGAATTAGCAGTTGGCTCGGAATTTTTGGTAAAGCCGCATATTGAGAGTGGTGGTGTGATTCCCTTGGTAATTACTACTGCAAAGAGATCGCCTGCATTACCGAATGTGCCGACGATTTCTGAGAGCGGCTTCCCAGGGTTTAGTGCGCCAGCATGGTGGGCGGTCTTAGCGCCAGGGAAAACTCCTCCAGCCCTAGTGGATGCAATGAATAAAGCCCTCAATAAGGTATTGAAAACACCTGCAGTGGCTGCCAAATTTAAAGCACAGGGTATTGAGATTGTTGGTGGATCCCCCGAGACTTTGCGCGACTTTATTGGTAAGCAAATTGCCATTTGGGGCAAATTCGTGATCGAAAACAACATCAAAGAAACTGGTCAATAGAAAGTATTTATGTCTGAACGTTTAATTCCCTATCAGCCTATGGATTTGGCTGAGCCTGCTGAGTTGGTGGCCGCTATTCGTAAGCGACGTGGCGGTCAATTTATTAATTTGGATCGCATGTTATTGCATAGCGTGCCTATTGCTGAAGGTTGGAATCACTTCATTGGTGAGATTCGCAATAACCTTTCCTTGGATCCAAAACTGCGTGAGCTGGCAATGTGTGGCGTTGCTGTTCTCAACGGTGCCGAGTATGAATTTTTTCATCATGCACCCCCCTTTAAAAAAGCGGGCGGTACCGAAGAGCAAGTTCAGGCATTGCGTTTAATTGGTCAAGCCGGTTTTCCACGCAATCTATTTTCCCCATTAGAAAATGATGCGGCTGATTTGACATTCCAGATGACGCGCAATATCAAGGTAGAACCTGAGCTCATGGGGCGTTTGCAAAAAGCATTGGGCAGTACCGATACAGTGGAGTTGGTCACTGTCATTGCTGCTTACAACATGGTGTCACGCTTTTTGATAGCTCTGGACGTCAATCCAGAAGACCATCCACCAGCCTAAGTTATTTGCAAACAAGATGATCCGCAATATTCAAGCCATTATTCCGGGTATCGCCACCTCAGATGGTGCGGGCGTCAAATTGCGCCGTAGTTTAGGCGGTCAGCAGCAAGTGCGTTTAGATCCTTTTTTGATGCTGGATGAGTTTTCCTCAAATGACCCCAATGATTATGTGGCGGGATTTCCGGCGCATCCACATCGGGGTTTTGAGACGGTGACCTATATGCTCGAAGGACATATGTTGCATGAGGATCATTTAGGCAATCAGGGGCACCTCAAAACAGGTGGTGTGCAGTGGATGACGGCAGGACGAGGCATTATTCATTCCGAGATGCCCCAGCAGGTTAGCGGCGCAATGCGCGGCTTCCAGTTGTGGATTAATTTGCCTGCCGCTGAAAAGATGAAGCCTGCCGGATATCAAGATATTCAGGTGGAAGATATTCCCAAGGCAACCCTTCCCCATGGCGGCTTCGTCAAGGTCATTGCAGGCACATATGCAGCCGATGGTAAGACGGTTGCAGGTCCAATTCAAGGAATCACCACGGCCCCATTATTTTTGGATGTGCATTTACCAGCGAATGCCGAGTTTGAACATCGCATTCCTAAGGAGCTAAATGCCTTTCTGTACATCTACGAAGGCGAACTAGAGGTGGGTGGACCCATGAGACCGGCTCCTAAGCAGGCCGCTATCGTCTTGGGTGATGGAGATCTTTTAAAAATCAAAGCCGGTGCTCAGGGCGCGCAATTGATTGTGCTTGCGGCTTTGCCATTGCATGAGCCAGTAGTGCAGTACGGTCCCTTTGTGATGAATACGCGCGCTGAGATTGAACAGGCAATCGACGATTATCAAAATAATCGTTTTGCAGTTTCCTAATGATTCATTGGGAAGAGGGTGGTCAAACTCACTCGGCTCGTTGGCGTTCAGAAAACGGTATTGCCCCGCATAAAAAAATTCAGATCGGTGACGATACGCTGACTGCTGATATCGCCTATCGCCTGGCTTGCGAAGGTACGGCAATTTTGTATCGAGGCGATTTTCAAAATGCCCGCCAGCTTCTGCAAGCTTTGGTCCGAAGGGCAGATAAGCCCTCGAAGAAATCTCAACGGACGGAGCGCGTTGAAAAAGATAAAACCAAAAGTCCTCTAGATAGCTTTAATCTTCATCGCTTGGCGCAGTCTCAACGTGCGCGTATTTTGGGGATGTTGCTCATTCCCGTGAATGCGGATCACAGCATTTCTTTAAGGCGTGCACCGGATGTAGCGCAAGCTTGTCTTGAGGCCTACGGCAAACAAGAGCAAGACTATGTGATTTCCTTGCGTGAATTATTGGGCGTAATTAGCGCCCATGAGTGGCGTAAGAAAGGTGTACCAGTACTAGCAAGAGAGGATGAAGAAATTCGGATTCATCCGCACTATGGTGTGTTTTCACCCATTCGTGGCGAATATATTGAGCTAGTCTTAAAAGCGCCTTTGCCAGCAGCACTCAGTACCCAATCCCTGACATTTGATATCGGCGTAGGTACTGGTGTTCTGTCAGTGGTGCTGGCAGTCCGGGATGTGCGCAACATTATTGCGACCGATCTGAACGAGCGTGCCATTGCCTGTGCCCAAGAAAACATTGACCGCTTAGGCCTTGGTGAGCAAATCACGATTCTGAAAACGGATTTATTTCCCGAGGGCAAAGCAGGGCTGATTGTTTGCAATCCACCTTGGTTGCCAGCTCGTCCTAGCTCGATGCTAGAGCAGGCGGTCTATGACCCAGAAAGTCAGATGCTGAAAGGTTTTCTGAATGGCCTCAAAGAGCATCTTTTACCTAACGGTGAGGGTTGGTTGATTCTGTCGGATTTAGCCGAGCATTTGGGTTTGCGGAGTCGAGAGCAGTTACTTGGCTGGATAGAGAGTGCCGGCCTTAAAGTCATTGCGCGCATAGATACCAAGCCCAATCACCCTAAATCATTTGATAAAGCGGATGCTTTGTATCGGGCCAGATCAGCTGAGCTCACCTCGCTTTGGCGTTTGACTGCAAAAAATGAGTGAGTAAAACAAAACCCCTCTAACAATCAGAGGGGTTTGCTTTAAATGGTGGAGTCGGCGGGAATCGAACCCGCGTCCGCAAATCCTCCACAACAAGTTCTACATACTTAGTCATATCATTTGATTTAATCAGTTAAGCACGGATTGACACGTTCTTTGCTGACGATTCACTAAGTTTTCGAATCATTCCCCGTGACATGAAATGATCTTATCTCTTGTAAATGACCCTGATCTAGCTTGCGCTAGCTGACCCAAGAGAGAATCAGTTCAGGGGCAACCGCAATTAAGCGGCTAGTGCGAAACGTTCGTCGTTTGCAGTTAAAACATTCCCATTGATTTACGAGATAACGGGTCCTCGGTATGCCCTTGATGCTTTGTAATCCACGTCGAAACCATGTCGACCCCAGAGTTCATGCATAGGAAGTCTCTATTTTAAGGCTGATAGCCTGAGTTTGCTCAATATCTTTGGTTTATCCCTTGTTGGGAAAGATGATTTGCAATAACTCGAGCGGACTATGGATGATGAAGTCTGCGCCCCAGGCCTCTGGAGGCTCTTTACAGCCGCAATAACCATAAGCTGCCGCCACGGTATGCATACCCGCTGCTTTGCCTGCGATGACGTCTCTAATGTCATCACCTACATAAAGCGATTTAGTGGGGTCGATATTGGCAATTCGTGCTGCATGCAGGATAGGCTCAGGATGGGGTTTTGAGTATGGGGTGGTATCGCCCGAGACAGTAGAAACGGCTCTTTGGCTCAGGCCCATGAGCTCGGTCAGGGGATTGGTGAAGCGTTCGCTTTTATTGGTCACAATGCCCCAAGGAAGACTGGCTTGCTCCATTTGGGTCAGGAGATGATCCATATCGTCAAAGAGTTTGCTCTCAACTAACAAAGCTTTTTCATAGTTAGCGAAAAATTCATCTCGTAGTCCAATGAAATCAGGATGGTCTGGGGCGATGCCAAAGGCCCCCTCTAGAAGGCCGCGGGCGCCAGCAGATGCGTAGGGGCGTAAAAATTCATAGGGCTTTAGCGGCAAATTGCGCGCTAGCAATAGCTGGTTCGTAGCTGCCACTAAGTCTGGTGCCGTATCCGCTAGGGTGCCATCAAGATCAAAAAAGACCCCTTGGTAGGGGCTTTGAAGTATTTGTAAACCTGCGCTCATTTGCGAACCGCAATCATGTAGTTCACATCCACATCATCACCAAGGCTGTACACCTGGGTAAGCGGGTTGTAACTCAAGCCTTTGATGCCAATCATCTCTAGGCCAGCATGACGTGTAAAAGCAACAAGCTCAGAAGGCTTAATAAATTTAGCGTATTCGTGAGTACCTTTGGGGAGTAGTTTCAGAATATATTCGGCGCCAATAATGGCGAATAAGTAGGATTTAGGGCTGCGATTGAGGGTGCTAAAAAAGAGCGTGCCTCCGGGTTTGCACAGCTTAGCGCAAGCGCGCACAACAGATGATGGATCTGGTACATGCTCGAGCATTTCCATGCAGGTCACTACATCGTATTGCTCGGGTTGTTCATCTGCCAATGCTTCCGCTGAGATGGATCTGTAGGTGAGGTTTGCACCTACTTCTAATGCATGCAGTTCGGCAACTTTGAGCGCTTTTTCAGATAAATCAATACCGGTTGTCTCGGCACCGGATTGAGAAATGGATTCAGCCAAGATGCCACCACCACAACCAATATCAACCACTTTCTTACCATTCAAATCTACAAATGATTTGATCCAAGAAAGGCGCAGGGGGTTGATGGCGTGCAAAGGTTTGAATTCGCTATTGGGATCCCACCAGCGGTGAGCTAGGGCGCTAAATTTGGCGATTTCGGACTGATCAACATTCATAGGAATAAGGATAGGTTGCGCTGCAGTGGAAGAAGTTTATGAATATAGCGGAAATAAAAAAGCCCGCTAGAAGCGGGCTTTTTTACAAGTAAAAAGAATTACTTAGCTGTACCAACAACTTCGATGTCGGTGCGGCGGTTCTTAGCGCGGCCTTCAGCAGTTGCGTTTGATGCAACTGGATTGCTCTTGCCTTTTGATTCTGTGTAGATACGGCTACCGTCAACACCCTTGCTTACGAGGTATGTCTTAACGGATTGTGCACGACGCTGACCGAGGGCCATGTTGTATGCATCTGTACCAACGCTATCAGTGTTACCAACAGCGATAATTACTTCCAACTTGATCTTGCTCAAATCAGCAGCGATCTTGTCCAAAGTAGCTTTACCTTCTGGTTTCAAGTCAGACTTGTTGAAGTCATAAAGTGTGTCAGCTTGCAAAGTGATTTTGCTTTGGCTAACGCCAGCAGCTGCACCACCAGTCAACGCACCATCGCAACCTTTAGCTGCAGTAGCAGGAGTCCAGTTGTTATCACGCCAGCACAATGTGCCGTCGCCGTTTTTCCAGTTTAGGGCGCCGTCGCCGTTTTGCCAGTTATCAGAAGCCATTGCTGCAGAAGCAGAAACGGTAATAACAGAAGCGAGCAACACTTTTAGGGTTTTGTTCATTTTTAGTCCTCAAAAATCTCTTTTTTAATTAAAGTCAAACTTAAATGTAATTCGCCCTACCTTGAAGCAAAAACTGCAAAGCGACACATCTCAATTTCGTACAAACTGACAGAATCTTAGCATAGCGCCCCTCTGTCATCAAAATGATATTATTTCTAGATGGAACAAGCCGCTAAAGAAACACTACCAATATCCCTCGAAGACGAAATGCGGCGGTCCTATTTGGACTACGCAATGAGCGTCATCGTCGGCAGAGCCCTGCCAGACGTGCGTGATGGCCTCAAACCGGTTCACCGCCGGGTCTTATTCGCGATGTATGAATTAAACAACGATTGGAACCGAGCTTACAAAAAATCTGCCCGTATAGTTGGCGATGTAATCGGTAAATACCACCCGCACGGTGATTCTGCGGTGTATGACACCATCGTTCGTATGGCCCAGGACTTCTCTCTGCGCTATATGCTGGTTGACGGGCAGGGTAACTTTGGCTCCGTAGACGGCGATAACGCTGCTGCAATGCGGTATACCGAGATCCGCCTACGCAAGATCGCCCATGAGTTATTGGCCGATTTGGACAAGGAAACCGTCGATTTCGGGCCAAATTACGATGGTAGCGAGAAAGAACCCCTGATTTTGCCGGCCAAAGTGCCCAATTTGCTGATTAACGGCAGTTCTGGCATCGCGGTGGGTATGGCGACCAATATCCCTCCGCACAACCTGGATGAGGTCGTTACAGCCTGTTTACACGTCCTCCACAACCCAGAATGCACGATTGATGAGCTCATTGAGATCATTCCAGCCCCAGATTTCCCGACCGCCGGCATCATTTATGGCGTCCAAGGGGTTCGCGAAGGCTATCGCACAGGCCGTGGCCGTGTGGTGATGCGCGCGAAGACCCACTTTGAGGATTTGGATAAAGGTTCACGTCAGGCGATCATCGTTGATGAGCTGCCATACCAAGTTAATAAAAAGAACTTGCTCGAGCGTATTGCGGAGTTGGTGAACGAGAAAAAAGTGGAAGGCATTTCTGATTTGCGTGACGAGTCAGATAAATCCGGTATGCGTGTTGTGATTGAACTCAAGCGCGGTGAAGTGCCTGAAGTCGTTCTCAACAATTTGTACAAGAGCACTCAACTGCAAGATAACTTCGGTATGAACATGGTGGCTTTGGTTGATAACCAACCACGCTTGTTGAACTTGAAGCAAATGCTGGAGTACTTCTTGCAACATCGTCGTGAAGTGGTCACACGTCGCACGATTTTTGAATTGCGCAAGGCACGCGATCGCGGTCACGTCTTAGAAGGTTTGGCGGTGGCATTGGCTAACATTGATGAGTTCATCGCAATCATCAAAGCTGCTGCAAATCCAGTGATTGCTAAGCAAGAGCTGATGGGCAAAGCATGGGATTCATCGATGGTACGTGAGATGTTGGCGCGCGCTGAGACCGATACCCCAGGCGGCCGCAACGCTTATCGTCCTGAAGGATTGTTGCCTGAGTACGGCATGCAAACGACTGGCTTGTATCGTCTCTCAGATAGTCAAGCGCAAGAAATTTTGCAAATGCGTTTACAACGCTTGACTGGTCTTGAGCAAGACAAGATCGTGAACGAATATAAAGAAGTAATGGCGGAGATTTCTGACTTACTGGATTTGTTGGCCAAGCCAGAGCGTGTCACTCAAGTGATTGAGTCTGAGCTGAAAGAAGTGCAGTCTGAATTCGGTGTTGCTGGTGGTGATACCGGTCGTCGTTCATTTATTGAAATGAATGCAACAGAACTCTTCACTGAAGATTTGATTACGCCGTTGGATATGGTGGTGACACTTTCCAATACGGGTTACATGAAGAGTCAGCCGCTGAGTGAGTACCGCGCACAAAAACGTGGTGGTCGTGGCAAGCAAGCGGCTGCAACAAAAGATGAAGATTGGATTGATACCTTATTCGTAGCGAACACGCATGACACGATTCTGTGCTTCTCTGACCGTGGTCGCATGTACTGGCTCAAGGTATGGGAAGTTCCGCAAGGAAGTCGTACCTCGCGTGGCAAGCCAATTGTGAATATGTTCCCGCTGATTGAGGGTGAGAAAATCACGGTGATTCTGCCAATTAAGGGCTACCAAGACGATCAATACGTATTTATGGCGACCAGCTTGGGTACCGTGAAGAAGACCCGTTTGTCAGACTTCTCTAATCCCCGTAAGGCCGGAATTATTGCGGTTGACTTGAATGAAAACGACTTCTTAGTAGGCGCGGCGATTACCGATGGCCAGCATGATGTGATGTTGTTCTCTGATGCTGGTAAAGCGGTACGTTTTGATGAGAATGATGTTCGTCCAATGGGTCGCACTGCACGTGGTGTACGCGGTATGAACTTAGGCGAAGGTCATCAAGTGATTGCGATGTTGGTTGCTCCAGCAGAAGCGGCTGAGGGTGCAGAAGCGGCCGTAGTGGATGCCAATGGCATTGCCATTCCAAGTAGCGTGTTGACAGCCACTGAAAACGGTTACGGCAAGCGCACTCCAATTGCAGAGTACACCCGTCATGGTCGCGGTACGAAAGGCATGATTGCGATTCAGACAACCGAACGTAACGGTAAAGTTGTCGCTGCAGCTTTGGTATCACCAGAAGATCAAATTATGTTGATTACCACTGGTGGTGTTTTAGTGCGCACGCGGGTTTCTGAAATTCGCGAAATGGGTCGTGCCACACAGGGCGTAACTTTGATCAATGTTGATGAAGGCACTCGTTTGTCTGGCTTACAGCGTATTGCTGAGAGCGATTCAGACGATGAAGCAGGAGATGCAGAAGAGGATGATGTAGCTGCAGATCCAGCAACCGACGCTAATACTGATACGGCAGGTGACGCGTAAGCGTTACCTTTAGACTGGATCACATCATGACTTTTGACCGCCGCATTTTTAATTTCGCTGCGGGGCCTGCTACTTTGCCTGAAGAGGTATTGAAGCAGGCTGCCGATGAAATGCTTAATTGGCGTGGACTTGGTACGAGCGTGATGGAAATTAGTCATCGCAGCAAAGAGTTCATGGAAGTGTACGAAGAGGTTATTCAAGACCTGCGCACTTTGATGAATATTCCCGATTCGTATGAGATCTTGCTTTTGCAAGGTGGCGGACTTGGGCAAAACGCTGCCATTCCAATGAATCTCATGCCTTTAGGTAAGAATGGTCCTAAGGCTGATTTTTTAGTCACTGGGGTTTGGTCTGAAAAATCATTCAAAGAAGCGCAGAAATACGGTAATGCGCATTTAGCAGCATCTTCTGCGGCGGAGAAGTTCAACACCATTCCCGCCAGATCTACTTGGCAGTTATCTAGTGATGCAGCTTATGTGCACTACTGCGCCAATGAAACCATTGGTGGCGTGGAGTTTGCGGATGTGCCGGATGTTGGCAATACCCCTTTGGTTGCAGATATCTCCAGCAACATTCTCTCCAAAGAGATGGATGTTACAAAAGCGGCTGTTTGGTTTGGTGGCGCCCAAAAAAATATCGGCCCATCAGGCGTAACGATTGTGATTGTTCGCAAAGATTTGCTTGGGCACAGCATGGGTATCACTCCAACCATTTGGGATTGGTCTGTGCAAGCGAATACGCAATCGATGATTAATACTCCGCCAACCTTCTCAATTTATATGGCTGGCCTGGGATTCAAGTGGTTACTGAAACAGGGTGGCGTGAAGGTCATTGAAAAGCGCAATCAAGAAAAAGCGGATTTGCTCTACAACTTCTTAGATCAAAGTAGTTTGTATGAGAATCGTGTCACCAAAGCCTATCGCTCACGGATGAATGTGACCTTCTTCCTGAAGGATGAGGGTCTGAACGCAGAGTTTTTGGCGCAGTCCAATGCTGCTGGTCTAGTTGCCTTGCGAGGCCATAAGGCTGCAGGTGGAATGCGGGCCAGCATCTATAACGCAATGCCCATTGAAGGCGTTAAGGCCTTGGTGGAATTTATGCGCGACTTTGAAAGGCGGGCTTAATGAGTACTGAAGAACAGCGCTTAGCTCCCTTGCGGGAAAAAATCGATGCATTGGATGCACAGATTTTAGATTTGCTGACGCAACGCGCAAAAGCAGCGCAGGAAGTAGGCCACGTTAAAGGCGGCTTCTCCTCACCGGTGTTTCGTCCTGAGCGTGAGCGCCAGGTAGTAGCACGTCTCCAAGAAATTAATGCAGGCCCTCTGCACCCCGATGGCATTGCTGCTATTTGGCGTGAGGTGATGTCAGCTTGCAGGGCTTTAGAAGCTCGTCAAACAATTGCTTATCTGGGGCCAGTAGGAACATTTTCTGAGCAGGCAGCGCAAACCTATTTTGGGCATTCCATTGCAGGTTTGCCATGCGCAAGCTTGGACGAAGTTTTTAAAGCGGTAGAGAAGGGTGCGGCGCAATTTGGCGTGGTCCCTGTAGAAAATTCGAGTGAGGGCGCGATCTCCCGTACGCTAGATTTGTTGCTCGATTCATCTATGCGCATTAGCGGTGAAGTGGTGCTACCGATTCGCCATCACCTCCTAACCAAGAGCGGTAACTTGGACGGTGTTGGCACTGTCTGCGCACATGCTCAAGCATTAGCTCAGTGTCAACAATGGTTGAGTGTGCATGCACCTCAGCTCAAGCGTCAGGCGGTGAGCAGTAATGCGGAGGCAGCCCGCCTGGCAGCAGCGGATCCAACTTTGGCAGCCATTGCCGGTGATCCTGCGCAAGAGGCTTATGGCTTACAAGCCGTCGCCGCCCAAATTCAGGATGATCCACATAACCGTACGCGTTTTGTTGTTGTTGGCAACTATGCGTGCACCCCTACCGGTAAAGATCAAACTTCTTTGGTGTTGTCGGTCGATAACCAGCCTGGCGCAGTGCATCGTTTGCTTGCACCATTAGCAAAACATGGCGTATCGATGAATCGCTTCGAATCTCGTCCTGCGCGCAAAGGTACTTGGGAATATCACTTTTACATAGATATCGCAGGGCATGCGGATGATGAAAAAGTGCTGAAGGCCTTAGCTGAGCTCAAAGAGGTCGCAGCGTTTTATAAAAACCTCGGTTCTTATCCCCACTCGGCCTAATTGGGCCCAGATTGGTTTATTAAAAGATTAGTAAGGCACGAATGTCTTCCAAGATTGGCTTAAAACATATTCATGCGATTGCGCCTTATGTCGGCGGTCGTCCTATTAGCGAAGTAGCGCGTGAGTATGGCTTGGATGAAAGCAAAATTGTGAAGCTTGCCTCCAATGAAAATCCATTGGGCATGCCTAAGTCCGCACAAGATGCCATGCTCAAGGCCGCCAGTGATCTAGGTCGCTATCCAGACTCCAATGGCTTTGAGTTAAAAAATGTCTTGGCAGATCGCTTGGGTGTTCCGACCGATTGGATTACCTTGGGCAATGGCAGCAATGACATTTTGGAGTTGGCAGCGCGTGCTGTTGCTCAAGCCGGCGACGAGGTGATTTTTTCTAAACATGCTTTTGCGGTATATCCTCTTGCCACTCAAGCAGTGGGTGCAAAAGCGATTGAGGTGGCCGCTACTGCTAATTATGGGCATGACTTGCCTGCCATGCTTGCCGCTATCAAGTCTGCTGGCGATAAAGCAAAACTCGTATTTGTAGCCAACCCCAATAATCCGACTGGTAGCTATTTAACAGCTAAAGAGATTGAAGATTTCCTAGTAGCCGTTCCATCGAATGTGGTGGTTGTCCTTGATGAGGCTTATAACGAGTACCTCACACCAGAGCAGCGCTATGACGCAATTGCTTGGGTAAAGCAATTTCCAAATATGATTTTGTCGCGCAGCTTCTCTAAAGCGTATGGTTTGGCTGGTTTGCGTATTGGATATGGCGTTGCGCAACCGCATCTAACGGATTTATTGAATCGTATTCGTCAGCCATTTAACGTGAATAGCCTTGCACAAGCTGCAGCCATTGCCGCATTTCAGGACAAGGCGTTTTTACAGCAGGGGTTCGAGCTTAATCGCGCAGGCTACGAGCAGTTAACTAAGGCATTTGATCGATTAGGCCTTCAATACTTACCCTCTGCTGGCAATTTCGTATTGGTAAAAGTAGGCGAAGATGATCAAGCGGGCGCGCGTATGAATTTGGCTCTGCTCAAGCGCGGAATTATTGTGCGTCCGGTTGGTAACTACGGATTGCCACAATGGTTACGTATCTCGATTGGCTTGGCGGAGGAGAATGCAGCCTTCATTGCTGCTCTTAAAGAAATCTTGGCGCAATCGTAAGCATTCAGAATAACAATATTCATGACCATCATTAATCCTGCAAGTAATTACGGCACAGTCACCATTGTCGGTGTCGGCTTGATCGGCGCCTCTCTCGGCTTGGCCTTAAAACAGGCCGGCGTTGTAAAAACAGTATTGGGCGTTGGTCGTAGCAAAGAGAATCTTGATCAAGCCCTCAAGATGGGCGCCATTGATGGTGTGGTGGATTTAGTAGAGGCTGCCAAGCAATCTGATGTGATCGTGCTTTGTGTCCCTGTGGCGCAAATGCGCGCAGCATTTGAGGTGATGGAACCTCACCTTGAACCTCGCACCATGATTACCGATGCAGGTAGCACTAAAGGCGATGTCATTTTGGCTGCCAAAGAAGTGTTGGGTAAAAAAGCATGTCAATTTGTACCGGCACACCCGATTGCAGGTGGCGCACAACATGGCGCTGGTGCTGCCAAGGCAGACTTATTTAAAGGCAAGCAAACCATCATTTGCCCACTACAAGAAAACTCCCCACAAGATACGGATTTGATTGTCGGCTTTTGGGAGTCCGTAGGTTCTGAGGTTAAAAAGATTGGTAGCGTGCAGCACGATGCCATCTATGCAGCTGTATCGCATCTTCCTCACCTCTTGTCTTATGCCTTGATGGCAAGCGTAGTGAATTCAGAGGATGCAGATCAAAAGCTCAGCCATGTTGGTGCAGGTTTCAAAGATTTCACTCGTATTGCTGCCTCCAGCCCAGAAATGTGGCGCGATATTTGCTTGGGTAATCGCACTGCCATCTTGAAAGAGTTGGATCAGTACCTGTTGATCGTGAACCATCTGCGCAAGCTTGTTGCTGAAAGCGATGGCGCAGGCTTGGAAAAATTATTTAATAAGGCGAGCAAGGCACGTCAAGATTTGGATGTGCTTTGATGAGTGGTTTGCCAGCAATTACGATTGGGCCATTTCAGCGAGCGCAAGGCTCGATTGTGTTGCCAGGCTCTAAAAGTATTTCCAATAGAGCGCTACTATTGGCAGCGCTCTCCTCGGGTACAACGACCCTGACAAACTTGTTGGATGCGGATGACACGCAGGTAATGCGGAATGCTTTGCGTCAATTGGGTCTCACAGTGATTGATCAAGAGGGCAAGGTTTGTGTTGTGGAAGGTTGTGGTGGTCAATTCCCGGTACGCGATGCAGACCTGTTTATGGGCAATGCAGGTACGGCGATTCGTCCATTGACGGCAGCGCTAGCAATGCAAGGTGGTAACTATCGATTATCTGGCGTTGCTCGTATGCATGAGAGGCCGATTCGAGATTTGGTCGATGGTTTACGTCAGGTTGGCGCAAAAATCGACTACGAATTACAAGAGGGCTATCCACCCATCAAGATTTCAGCAGCACAGATTCAGATCAAAGAGCATGT
Source organism: Polynucleobacter sp. UK-Kesae-W10 (assembly GCF_018881575.1). Classification (GTDB taxonomy): domain Bacteria; phylum Pseudomonadota; class Gammaproteobacteria; order Burkholderiales; family Burkholderiaceae; genus Polynucleobacter. The sequence goes on from NZ_JACVQB010000006.1 coordinate 232,762, forward strand.
GAAGGTGCGCGGTGATGTGTCTAGTCAGTTCTTAACGGCTTTGCTCATGGCATTGCCTTTAGTCGCAGTAGAGCCTGTTCGGATTGAAGTGATCGGTGAGTTAATTTCTCGCCCCTATATCGATATCACCTTGAAGTTGATGGCACGCTTTGGCGTAGTGGTCGCATGTCCTGATGCGCAATCGTTCATCATTCCAGCAAAAACATCACAGTCTGTATATACAAGCCCAGGACAGTTGTCGGTTGAGGGCGATGCATCTTCCGCCTCTTATTACCTTGCTTTGGGCGCCATTGGTGGCGGCCCTGTAAGGGTTTTGGGTGTCGGTAAAAATAGCATTCAAGGCGATGTTGCTTTTGCCGATGCGCTTGCATTGATGGGCGCAAACATTACCGCAGGTGAAGATTGGATTGAAGTTGCTGGTGTGAAAAATCCGAATGGCAAACTCCAGGGCATCACACTCGATTGCACTGAGATTCCGGATGCGGCAATGACATTGGCAGTCGCCGCTTTATTTGCAGAGGGACCTACTCGCTTAAACAGCATTGCGAGCTGGCGCGTCAAAGAAACAGATCGTATTGCGGCGATGGCTAAGGAATTGAAAAAAGTTGGCGCAGTCGTAGAAGAGGGTGCGGATTACATTGTTGTTCAAGCACCTGCGGCAAAAACGGATTGGTGCTCGCCAGGTGAAGGTATTGATACTTACGATGATCACCGTATGGCGATGTGCTTCTCGCTGGCTGCATTTGGTCCAAACGCACTTCAGATCAATGATCCAAACTGCGTAGCCAAAACTTTCCCAACGTACTTTGCAGAGCTTGCGAAAGTCGTGAGCTAACTCAATTCTCAGTATGAATCTTCCTCCAGTCATTGCTATTGATGGACCTACTGCTTCGGGCAAGGGGACGGTGGCATCCTTGGTTGCTGAAAAGCTTGGCTTTCATTATTTGGATAGCGGGGCGCTCTATCGCTTAGTCGCTCTCGCTAGTGAAAAACAGGGGATCGATGTCAACAATGGCCCAGAATTGGGTCTTTTAGTTCCTAAGTTATTGATTTCATTCAAAAATAGTCAAATTTTCCTTAATGGCGAAGATGTTACTGATGCGATTCGAGTTGAAAGCATTGGCTTAAGAGCCTCTGCTTTGGCCGTTCATCCTGAGGTGAGATCGGCATTGGTAGGTCTGCAACGCAGTTTTCGTCAATTTCCTGGCTTGGTGGCTGATGGCAGGGATATGGCCAGCGTCATATTCCCAGATGCTGTTTTGAAGGTTTTTCTCACTGCAACAGCCTCTGCCAGGGCCGAACGTCGCTATAAGCAATTGATAGCTAAGGGAATTTCTGCTAAACTTTCCGACTTACTGCAAGATTTGCAGGAGCGCGATGCCAGAGACAGTAGTCGTGGTGCCGCACCGCTTCTGGTTGCAGATAGTGCAAAAGTGCTTGAAACATCAGATTTGTCGATAGATCAAGCAGTTAAGACGGTTTTGGATTGGCATCAATCTGCGATTGCCTAATTTTGTAAGTAGTAAAGCAGTTTGCTGTAAGTAGTAGTTTTGGCGTCCGAAGAAACTCCACAACGCATTTATTTCATAAGCGTGTTTCTGAAGACTTTTTTAACCTAACCCGTCGGGCCTTCTGGCGGCACAAAGTGAATACACATGTCTGAATCATTTGCAGAATTATTTGAAGAATCATTAACCCGATCGAATATGAAGACCGGCCAAGTTATTTCGGCTGAAGTTCTTCGCATCGACCATAACTTCGTCGTTGTTAACGCTGGCTTAAAGTCTGAAGCGTTTATTCCTGTTGAAGAATTCCATAACGACGCTGGCGAGATTGAAGTGGCTCCTGGCGATTTCGTTTCTGTTGCTATTGACGCCCTCGAAAACGGCTACGGCGACACCATCCTCTCCCGTGACAAAGCTAAGCGCTTAGCATCATGGTTGAATTTGGAAAAAGCACTCGAGCAAGCTGAGATCGTTACCGGTACTGTTACCGGTAAGGTTAAAGGCGGCTTGACTGTAATGGTTAACGGTATCCGCGCATTCTTGCCTGGATCGCTCGTTGATACACGTCCAATCAAAGACACCAGCCCTTACGAAGGTAAGACGATGGAGTTCAAGGTTATCAAGCTTGACCGTAAGCGTAACAACGTAGTGTTGTCACGTCGTGCAGTGGTTGAAGCTAGCCAAGGTGAAGAGCGTGCTAAGTTGATGTCTAACCTTAAAGAAGGTGCAGTAGTTACTGGCCTCGTTAAGAACATCACTGATTACGGCGCATTCGTTGACCTCGGTGGTATCGACGGCCTCTTGCACATTACCGATTTGGCATGGCGTCGTGTGCGTCACCCAAGCGAGATGTTGACTGTGGGTCAAGAAGTTACCGCTAAGATTTTGAAGTTCGATCAAGAGAAGAACCGTGTTTCACTCGGCGTGAAGCAACTCGGTGATGATCCATGGGTTGGTATCGCTCGTCGTTACCCACCAAACACCCGTTTATTCGGCAAAGTAACTAACCTGACTGATTACGGTGCATTCGTTGAGATCGAATCTGGTATCGAAGGTTTGGTACACGTTTCTGAAATGGACTGGACCAACAAGAACGTTGCTCCAAGCAAAGCAACTGCATTGGGTACCGAAGTTGAAGTCATGGTTCTCGATATTGATGAAGACAAGCGTCGTATTAGCTTGGGCATCAAGCAGTGCAAAGCAAATCCATGGGAAGAGTTTGCACGTTCACAGCAAAAAGGTGACAAGTTGTCTGGCGCAATCAAGTCAATCACTGACTTTGGCGTATTCATCGGCTTGCCTGGTGGTATCGACGGTTTAGTACACCTCTCAGACCTCTCATGGAATGAGCCAGGCGAAGAGGCTGTTAAGAAATACAAAAAAGGTGATGAAGTTGAAGCCACTGTATTGGCAATTGATGTTGAGAAAGAGCGTATCTCTCTCGGTATCAAGCAATTGTCTGGTGACCCATTCAACAACTACACTTCCGTTAATGACAAAGGTGCTTTAGTAACCGGTACTGTTAAGGCGGTTGATGCTAAGGGTGCAACTATCCATTTGGCTGATGAAGTTGAAGCTTACTTGCGTGCTTCTGAGATCTCAACAGATCGCGTTGAAGATGCACGCAATGTATTGAAAGAAGGCGATAGCGTTACTGCAATGATCATCAATATTGATCGTAAGTCACGTGTAATCAATCTTTCAATCAAAGCAAAAGACAGCTCTGATCAACAAGATGCAATGAACAAACTCCAAGGTGATGCGCAGTCTGGCACAACCAATTTGGGCGCTTTGTTGAAAGCAAAATTGGACAATCAAGGCTAAATCAATATCGCCGCTTTCCACTAGGGAAGCGGCGGTTTTTTATTGATAGATCATGACAGATCAAGAGCAACAAGCAATTACCCGCTCCGAACTCGTGGAGAGCCTCGCGGAACAGTTTCCGCAGCTTTTGCCTAGAGATGTGGAGTTAGCGGTAAAAACATTACTGGACACAATGACTCAAGCATTGGCCGAAGGTAAGCGCATCGAGTTGCGCGGCGTGGGAAGTTTTGTACTTCACCATCGTCCTGCTCGCACCGGTCGCAATCCGAAGTCTGGTGAGAAAGTGATGATTCCAGAAAAACGCGTTCCGCACTTTAAGCCAGGCAAAGAGTTGCGCGAGCGAGTTGATTACAAGCCGTTGAAGCAGGCGGGCCCCAAAGAGGGTTCTGGTGCCTAAGATTCAGGCTCAACCTCAGTGGTCCATTCGGGCCATTTTTTTATTTAAATTCTGCGCGCCATGATTCAGATAGCCACATCTTGGTTATTGCTTTTGCCGATCATGTTTGGCATTGGTTGGCTGGCATCGCGTTGGGATTTGCGACTTGAAAATCGCATGGACGAGCGCGAGCGTATGCGTCAGCAGCGCTCCACCTTTAAGGGCTTGAGTCTTCTGCTTAATGAGCAACCAGATCAAGCGATTGAAACTTTGGTGAAGATTGCGCAATTAGATCCGGAAACTATCGAATTACACTTTTCGCTCGGAAACTTATTCCGCCGTCGCGGCGAGACAGAACGGGCCATTAAAGTGCATCAGCATTTAGCAAATCGCGATGACCTCAAGCCGCGTGATCGTGATCATGCTGCTTATGAATTGGGTCGTGATTTTCTGCGTGCGGGCTTATTAGATCGCGCTGAAGCTTCACTCAATCGCGTGGGCAATGGCAAGTATGCAGTGCCTGCCAAAGAAAGCTTATTAGAGATGTACCAGGTCGAGCGTGATTGGAAAAAAGCCATCATTGCTGCTACCGAGCTAGAGACCTTACAGGGCAAGTCACATCACACGGAGATTGCTCAATTTCATTGTGAATTAGGACAAGATGCTTTACGCCGCAAAGATGTGGCTGAAGCGGAGCTCTCGATTCAGCGCGCCTTACAGGCGGTGCCAAATCATGCGCGTGCGCTCATTCTGCAAGGTGATTATCTGGTAGCAATGGAGCGTCCAGCCCAAGCAATTGAGGCCTGGAGTTTAGTAGCAGCTTCGCATCCTGCTTATATGCATTTGCTAGCAGATCGTTGGATGCTAGCGCATGCAGCACTCGGCAAAGAGGGCGAAGGTCTTGATCGCTTGTGTGAGTTATTAAAAACTCAAGCATCAGGCGAATTGCTCGACATTGTTCACAAGCAAGTAATGAAAATACGTGGCCCTCAAGCGGCTAATGGCATGCTAGCTGAAGTGATGCAGCATTCCCCTAGCTTAAGTGCGCTGTCTAAGTTGGCTGAGACACGTTTAGCGCTTGAAGAGGGTAGTGCTAACCCAGAACGGTTGGCTGAACTGAAATCGATATTGCATTTACTACGTCAGCGTACGACAAGCTTGGCTCGCTATACCTGTGGTAATTGTGGCTTCCGTGCCCGCAGATTTTATTGGCAGTGTCCTGGTTGTAATCATTGGGAGGCATACTCCCCGAGACGTTCCGAGGGGGTTGCGCCAAGCGGCCCATCAATGTAATACCATTTACCCAAATAGACATTATTAGGAGTTCGTTTGAAAGTTACGATTATTGGCAGTGGTTACGTAGGTTTGGTTACTGGCGCCTGTCTTGCTGAACAAGGTAATAATGTTTTTTGTTTGGATCTAGACCCTAAAAAAATTGAGATTCTCAATTCTGGCGGCGTCCCGATTTACGAGCCGGGCCTAAAAGAAATGATCGAACGCAATCGCGCTGCTGGCCGTTTGCAGTTCTCTACCGATATCGCTGCTTCTGTTGCGCACGGCGACATTCAATTTATTGCTGTAGGTACTCCTCCTGACGAGGATGGTTCTGCCGATTTGCAGTATGTCGTTGCGGCTGCTCGTAATATTGGGCGTCATGCAACAAGTCCTAAAGTTATTGTTGATAAATCTACTGTTCCCGTAGGAACGGCTGATAAGGTGCAGGCCGCCATTATTGAAGAGCTTGAAAAACGAAAATTACCTTTGGATCTGTGTTCGGTGGTTTCAAACCCAGAGTTCCTAAAAGAGGGCGCGGCTGTAGAGGACTTTATGCGCCCAGACCGCATTGTTATTGGTACGGAAAATACCCCAGCTGGTTTGCGCGCCAAAGAGCAGATGCGCAAGTTGTATGCTCCATTTAATCGTAATCATGAGCGTACGTATTACATGGATGTGAAAAGTGCGGAGCTGACCAAATACGCCGCTAATGCAATGTTAGCTACCCGCATTTCTTTTATGAATGAGCTGGCCAATTTGGCTGACCTAGTGGGCGCTGATATTGAGCATGTCCGCCAAGGGATCGGTTCAGATTCTCGTATTGGTTTTGGTTTCTTGTATCCGGGCACCGGTTATGGTGGATCTTGCTTCCCTAAAGACGTGTCTGCTTTATCTAAAACAGCTAAAGAACATGGCAGGGAGCTAAAGATTCTTGATGCTGTAGAAGCGGTGAATGAGCTGCAAAAATACACCCTGGTTCATAAGATTGATCAGCGCTTTGAGAATGATCTCAAGGGTATGAAATTTGCCTTATGGGGCTTGGCATTTAAACCAAATACGGATGATATGCGTGAAGCCCCTAGTCGCGTGATTATTCAAGAATTGGTCAAACGTGGAGCTGAAGTAGTTGCCTATGATCCAGTTGCTATGCCAGAAGCTCAACATGCCTTAGCGCTCGACTTTAAGAGCAGCCCAGAGGCCCTCAAAAAAGTTTCAATGAGTGCTGATCCGATGGCGGCACTAGATGATGCTGATGCCTTGGTGATAGTGACTGAATGGAAGGCATTCCATACTCCAGATTTTGACCAAGTCATGCAAAAACTCAAGCGCCCCATCATCTTTGATGGCCGCAATTTATACGAGCCTGCTTCTATGCAAGAATTGGGCATTGAGTACCATGGCATTGGACGACATAATTAAGTTATAAAAGCATGCAAATGGAAAAAGCAAACCGAGAACAGTTTTCTAAAGCGCGCCTACTTGTAGTGGGCGACGTGATGCTAGACCGTTATTGGTTTGGCGATACCAATCGCATTTCACCAGAAGCGCCAGTGCCTGTAGTTCAGGTAGGCAAGATTGACGAGCGTTTAGGCGGTGCTGCTAACGTGGCTCGTAACGTCTCAGCCCTGGGCGCGCAAACTACTATTCTGGGAATCGTTGGCAAAGATGAGCCTGGCCAACGTGTGATTGATTTGCTCAAGTCTGGTGGTGTTGATAGCCAGTTAGAAATTGATGCAGAAGTTCCAACGATTGTGAAATTGCGCGTGATTGCACGCCAACAGCAACTCATTCGCTTAGATTTTGAAGAGACCCCCAGTCAAAAGGCCTTGGCGCATAAGTTAGAGCGCTTCGAAAAGCTTGTTGGTGCTGCTGATGTCGTCATTCTCTCGGACTATGGCAAAGGGGCGCTGGGTCAAGTGGCTCACATGATTGAGCAGGCCAGAGCCCAAAACAAAGTGATCTTGGTTGATCCCAAAGGGGAAGACTATGAAAAGTATCGCGGGGCAACGGTTTTAACACCTAACCGCAGTGAGTTACGCCAAGTAGTTGGTCAATGGACCAGCGAAGCAGACTTGACTGAAAAGGCACAAAATCTGCGCAAGTCTCTTAATCTGCAAGCCTTGCTATTAACGCGTTCTGAAGAGGGCATGAGTTTGTACACCGAAGCTGGCGTGAGTCATGTCAAGGCACAAGCGCGTGAAGTATTTGATGTTTCTGGTGCTGGCGATACTGTTATTGCTACCTTGGCAGTTGCACTGGCAGCAGGGTGGCCGCTTGAAAAAGCAATGGCTTTAGCAAATCGTGCTGGTGGTATTGTGGTTGGTAAGTTAGGTACTGCAACCGTTACTTCAGAGGAATTACAGTGACTATTATCGTAACCGGCGCCGCAGGATTTATTGGTGCCAATATTGTTCAAGCACTCAATGCGCGCGGCGAAAAAAATATCATTGCAGTTGATGATCTGCGCCCTGCAGACAAGTATCGCAACCTGGCTGATCTCGACATCATTGATTACCTAGATAAAGATGAATTTCTAGAAGCATTTCGTAGCGGTAAGTTAGGAAAAATTCAGGCGGTCTTTCATGAAGGAGCCTGCTCCGATACGATGGAGACCGATGGTATTTTCATGATGGCGAATAACTATCGCTACACCATGGATTTGCTCGATATTTGTACTGCTCAAAAAGTGCAGCTGCTATATGCTTCATCAGCTGCCACTTATGGTGGATCCGATGTGTTTGTGGAAAGTCGCGAACATGAGAAGCCGCTCAATATCTATGGCTATTCCAAGTTTTTATTTGATCAAGTCATGCGTAAGCGTTTTGCTGAGAATGCCAATACTGCACAAGTTGTTGGCTTCCGTTACTTCAATGTGTATGGTCCACGTGAATCACACAAAGGCCGCATGGCATCTGTAGCATTCCATCAGTATCACCAATACAAGGCTAATGGCCATGTCAAACTCTTTGGCGAATATGGTGGTTATGGCCCAGGAGAGCAAAGTCGCGACTTTGTTTCTGTAGAGGATGTTGTGAAGGTCAATCTATTTTTCTTGGATCACCCAGAAACTAGTGGCATCTTCAACCTAGGTAGCGGTCGTGCGCAGCCTTTTAATGACGTTGCTCATGCGGTTGCTAATGCCATGCGTAAATTAGACAATGCCAAGCCAGCCAGCTTGCAAGAATTAGTCAAAGAAAAGGCGATTGAATACATTCCTTTTCCAGATGCGCTTCGAGGTAAATATCAGTGCTTTACCCAGGCCGATCTCACCAAATTACGTGCTGCTGGCTACCAAGAACCCTTCTTAAATGTCGAGCAGGGCGTGGGTCGCTATATCGAGTGGTTGGAAGCTAACAGCGGTTTTTTAGCAAACCCACTTTAAACGCGAAAAAAGCGCTTTAGCGCTCTAAACCCTTGAAATTGCTAGGTAGCTCTACCTAGCGCAACACGGCGCAAGCTTGCTGAATGTGAGCTACTATATTCCTTATAAAAACTAAGGGGATTTTTCATGCGCAAGCCTTCTCTAACCAAACTACTCTTGCTGTCTTGCAGCATTTTCATATTTGCAAACCAATCTTTTGCAATTCCTGGAAAAGATGATGCAGATGTAGAGATTGTTAAGGCACCTCCACGCGATGTGAAGGACATTTTGCTGGTCCTCAATCAGGCTCGCACAGATAAATCCTTAATAGAGAAGGCAACTAAAATTCTCGCCTTACCAGTACCTAGCACTAACGACTCTGATGTTCTAAACCATTATTACTATCGCAGGGCTAAGGCGGAAGAGGTTTTGGAAAATAGTAAAGGTGCTTTAGAGGCAATTAAAAAAGCTGTAATTGAGTATCCATCCCCGCAAATAGATTTGCGTATAGATGAAATGGCTCAATATATGATGAGTGAATCCATTCAGGGTAGCTTACTGCAGGCGAAGAAAATTGCTGAAGATGCTAAGGCAATGGTTCCCCAAAACCAACGAGGCTGGGTATTAAATTTTGACAGGCAAATTGTTAGCTTCTGCTTGTCATTAGGTGACTTTGACTGTGCAAAGACTTGGTTAAATACCTTGGAGTCCGATTACAGCGCATTGATCAGTGCCGCTAAAAACCCCAATTTTTTATATCAATTAGCCTGGGAAATTAGCCTAGAAATGGGTCGGGGTAGATATTTCCTTTCTGAGGGTAAGTTTTTGGAGTCGGAAAGATCTTTTAGAAGAGCCTTAAATCTCAATCAACAAGTGCTAGACACTATTAAAGATAGAGGCAGGGATGTTCTTGATAATGAGAAGCGCGTACTACAAGATACAACAACGAATGTAAGCGGCTATTACATGCAACGCGCATATCTAATGAATGATATGTCTAAAGCATTTTTAGGCCAGAGACGCTTGGTTGATGCTGAATATTGGGCGCGCGAGGCAACTCTATTGTCTATCACCCAATTCGGTCCGAATTCTGGAAGAACTTCTCAAATGTTGCTAACTCTCACAAGGGTAATTGCAGAACAGGGTCGCAATGCAGAGGCTGTTTTATTGGGTACAGCTGCATTGAAGGTGGCGCAGCAATCCACCAATTATCCAGGCTCCGTATTGATTGCAAATGCTCGCAAGACGCTTGCCTCTGCTTTGGTGGCTGATGGTAAATATGCTCAGGCTGATAAAGTTTTCTCAGAAATGGTTGAGGGGGTCAAAGGAGATCCTGAGGTTGCCTCACGCTTCTCAGGTCAGGATCTAGATTGGGCTCTGGCTTTAATTAAGACTGGCAAAGCATCACAGGCGGCAGCAATGACCTCTGCAATGCTCTCCAAGGATGGTGCAAGAATGGAGAAGGGTTCAACTAGATTGGCTATGTTGACCGCCTTCAACGCTTCAGCTCTTCAAGCTTCTGGTCAGTCTGCACAAGCCTTATCTGAATTTAAAACTTCAGTGCCGATTTTGATTAATCAGTCGCGTAACGATACTGAAAATGCAACGGAAAGTATCCGCCAAACTCAGCGCATGACTTTTATCTTAGAAAGCTATCTTGCCGCTCTTGCGCAACAAGCAAAAGGCGATACTGCCGCAGCTTCAGAGGCCTTCCAGATTGCTGATCTAGCCAGGGGTAGTGGCGTGCAGCGCGCCTTAACCTCGAGCGCAGCACGGGCCAATATCAGTGATCCTCAGTTAGCCTCCCTAGCGCGCCGTGAGCAAGATCTGCAGCAGCGCATCAACACCTTATCGGAGCTACTCACCGGATTGCTATCAGCGCCTCCTGATCAGCAGTTGCCAGCCG
>NZ_JACVQB010000007.1 GCF_018881575.1 Polynucleobacter sp. UK-Kesae-W10
TAGGGATGTAATCGCTGCTCCACCAGCGCCACTAGCAGTCGAGTAGTAGGTGTAATTAATCACTGGGGTAGCACCATAGACGCTCGTTTGACCAGAGCCGATGATGACGTAGGCGTTGGCTTTGCCGATGGTTAAAGCGCCTTGATTAATTGTGACGGTGTAGTTACCAGTTGCAGTTAAGGTCAAGGCATCAGCATAAGGAGTACCGCTGGCATTGGTGCCAGAGCCGTAAGTACCGCCTAAGGTAAAGCTTTGACCACCGATACCGGTATTAACAGTCGTGCCACTAATTAGTGTTGCAGAACCGCCGTTAATACTGACGCTGGCCGCACTAT
>NZ_JACVQB010000008.1 GCF_018881575.1 Polynucleobacter sp. UK-Kesae-W10
CCGCTGGCATTGGTGCCAGAGCCGTAAGTACCGCCTAAGGTAAAGCTTTGACCACCGATACCGGTATTAACAGTCGTGCCACTAATTAGTGTTGCAGAACCGCCGTTAATACTGACGCTGGCCGCACTATTCGTTTGTGCAGAGCCGTTATAGACGGTATTAGTATTAGCGCCAGTAATAGTAATAGTCGCTGGATTAACAACATAGTTCACCGCACTGCTTGCTGGATTGAAGGTGTAGTTTGTTGAGCTTAGACCACTAGCGTAAGTTAGGGCATAGGTAGCGGCATTCGATGTTGATGTCGGTGCATTAGTAATTG
>NZ_JACVQB010000009.1 GCF_018881575.1 Polynucleobacter sp. UK-Kesae-W10
GATAACGCTCATACATCTGTTGATAGGCGCTCTCTAGATGTTTAGTAAACAGGGGTGTATCAAACAAGGGTGTACTGAGGCGATTGGCTGCTAGCTTTGCTTTAATCGCTATTAATGTTTCTGGTTGTAAAGCCAATTCAATAGCGCGGGCTTCATACTGTTCCGGGGTAGTAGTAATGAGCTCTGGCAGGCCAATGGCGTTCAGTAAGCTAGCCGCTACGCGGCTAGCAAACGACTGGCCCATCAAGGTAAGCACTGGTAGTCCTGCCCAAAGGGCATCGCTGGCGGTGGTGTGCGCATTGTATGGTGTCGTATCTAGAAATAAGTCTGCATAGGCATGACGTGCTAAATGAACCGGAAGTGACTCTCTCTTCGCAAAGATCAATCGACTGGATTGAACACCCCTCTGCTCCGCTGCAATCTTCAGATTTTTGGCTGCCAATGGATTATCTTCAAACAACCATAAGATACTACCGGGGGTGGCTTTTAAGATCCGCATCCAGCGATCAAAGGTCGCTGGCAAGATCTTGTAGTTATTGTTAAAGCAAGCAAAGACAAAACCTGTTTCAGGAAGGCCTAGCGATGAGCGACTCATTGTTACTGAGGCAATTTCTCGCTGACGATCATTGACCTGGTAGGTGTGCGGTAAGCGCACAATCTGCTCGCAATAGTAGGACTCAGCCTCTTTTGGAATAATGGTGGCATCGGCAATGAGGTAATCAATATAAGGCACACCTAAAGTACCTGGATATCCAAGATAACTCACCTGAATTGGAGCTGCCCGATAAGCAAAGATGCCCGGCCTTGAATCTTGGGTATAGCCCTTTAAATCAATCGCAATATCAATACCCATCTGGCGTGCTAGCTGGGCAATCTCTAAATCAGACTTACTTCGTACATCAATCAATTCATCCAATGAATTACCAAGACGTTCACGCACCGCATCTTTGCTTTCTGGTCCAAATGAAAACCCAATGACTCTAAATTGACTCTTGTCATGTAATTCAAATAACTCCGCTATGAGATGACTGGTTGCGTGATGATGAAAATCCGCTGAGAAGTAAGCAATGGTCACCCTCGGGTTACTGACGTGCCTATCTATTGCCCCTAGGGAAGGCTGTATAGGATAGTTCGCATCCCCATAAGACTGAGCGCAGACTTTATGTAGCGCGGGATCATCAGTGAGGGCGAGGATTGGAAATGGTTGAATAGCCTGATATCCCTCCATGATCATGGAGGAAAGGTTTTGTAATTCCACATCAAAATGATCCCAAGAACAGATTTTGCTTTGTGTATATAGCAAGCTTCCATATACCCAGCGCATCTCGGGATTAAGAGTTCGCACCGTTTGATATTGCGTAATTGCCTCTTCAAGCCTTTCCAATTCTTGAAGGGTGGCACCCTTATTGGCGTGTGCCTCGGCGTAATCTTTTCGCAAAGTGAGCGCTTGATCGTAGGCATGTAATGCCTTTTGATGTAACTGAAGGCCATTTAGTGCAATACCGCGATTGAGCCACCCCTGCGCATCATTGGGTCTGAGGGCAATGGCTTTCTCACAAGAAGTGCAGGCTTCTTGATAACGTTTCAGAGCATTCAGTGGCACACTGCGATTGACCCAGGCTTCAAAGTACTGGGGATCTAAG
>NZ_JACVQB010000010.1 GCF_018881575.1 Polynucleobacter sp. UK-Kesae-W10
TTGGCATCACCATCACCGGCACCTATGCTAAGAGCACTACGATTACCCCAACAGCCTTTACGACTAATGGCCTAGTCAATAGCGAAACCATTACTGCCATTAGTAGCGCTACTGTTAATAATGCCAACGTAGCGGGTAACGGCACGAACTACGTCACCGGCATCACGATTAGCGGCGGTACCGCTTCCATGAGCAACTACGCCATTACTACTGCGTACAACGCAACATCTGGCACTACTCAAAATACTGCCACGATCAATGCTAAAGCGTTGACGGTGACTGGTAGTACTGTTGCCAATAGAGCTTATGACGGCACCTATGCTGCAACAGTTACTGGCGGCTCATTGGTGGGCGTTATTAGTGGCGATACCGTGACCTTGACCCAGGCTGGTAACTTTGGTCAGACTGGAGTGGGGAACGCGATTGCAGTTACTGCCAATGACAGTATTGCTGGCACATCAGCCGGTAACTACAGCTTGACGCAGCCAACATTAGCTAGCGCCAATATTACTAAGGCGGCCCTAGGTATCACGCTTACTGCTACTTATGGCGCTTCAACTACTGTTACCCCAACAGCCTTTACAACCAATGGCCTAGTCAATAGTGAAACGATTACTGCCATTAGTAGCGCTACTGTTAATAATGCCAACGTCGCTGGTAACGGCACGAACTATGTAACCGGCATCACTATCAGTGGCGGTACTGCTTCTATGAGCAACTACGCCATTACTGCTGCTTACAACACCACAGCAGGTACCACTCAAAATACCGCCACGATCAATCAGCTGGGCTTAACGGTGACTGGTAGCACCGTTGCGAATAAGAATTACGACGGTAGCAGAACTGCATCTGTAACTGGTGGCTCATTGGTGGGTGTGATTAGCGGTGATACCGTCACCTTGACGCAGGCGGGCACCTTTAGCCAAGCCGGCGCAGGGAATGGCTTGACCGTTACTGCAACTGATACGCTTGGTGGTGGATCTGCTGGCAACTACAGCTTGACCCAGCCAACATTAGGTACTGCCAATATTGCCAAAGCAGCCTTAGGCATCACGATTGCTGGCACCTATAACGGCTCAACCAGCATTACCCCAACAGCCTTTACGACTAATGGCCTAGTTAATAGTGAAACCATTACTGCGATTAGCAGTGCTACCGTCAATAGCGCCAACGTAGCTGATAACGGCACTAACTATGTGACTGGTATCACCATCAGTGGTGGTACTGCGTTGATGAATAACTATGCTATTACTGCTGCGTACAACACCACGGCAGGTACCACTCAAAATACCGCCACGATTAACGCGAAAGCGTTGACAGTGACTGGTAGCACCGTTGCGAATAAGAATTACGACGGCACTAGAACGGCAACCGTGACTGGTGGCTCATTAGTTGGCGTGGTGTCTGGTGATACGGTGAGCCTGACTCAAGCAGCTACCTTTAGCCAAGCCGGGGCAGGTAATGGCTTAACCGTCACAGCTGCCGATACTATTGATGGCGCATCGGTTGGTAATTACAGCCTGACTCAACCCACCTTAGGTACAGCCAACATTGCTAAGGCTGCTCTTGGCATCACCATCACCGGCACCTATGCTAAGAGCACTACGATTACCCCAACAGCCTTTACGACTAATGGCCTAGTCAATAGCGAAACCATTACTGCCATTAGTAGCGCTACTGTTAATAATGCCAA
>NZ_JACVQB010000011.1 GCF_018881575.1 Polynucleobacter sp. UK-Kesae-W10
CCACCCCTGCGCATCATTGGGTCTGAGGGCAATGGCTTTCTCACAAGAAGTGCAGGCTTCTTGATAACGTTTCAGAGCATTCAGTGGCACACTGCGATTGACCCAGGCTTCAAAGTACTGGGGATCTAAGGCTAGGGCTTGGTCATAAGCCCTAAGCGATTGCTCGTAAGACTGCAGATGATTTAGGGCAATACCTAGATTAAGCCAGGCTTCTTTGATACCAGGATTGATTTGCGTAGCGCGCTCTAAGGCTTTTAGTGCGCCTGCATAGTCCTTGAGATCATTACAAGTGGCGCCTTGATTAATCAAGGCATCTAGATCATCTGGTGCCAAGCTTAAGGCGCGCTCATAGGCAGCTAAAGCAGCCGCATGATCACTACGCAAAGAACAGATCAATCCCAAGTTATAGGGGATTCTGGGATCAGTTGGATTAGCAGCCTCTAAGCAATTAAAAATGAAGAAGGCATCATCAAGACGTTCATGCCCAGCGCAAGCGAGCGCTAGCTGAAAAAGTGCAGACTCATTCTGAGCATCTTCTTGTAAGGCCTGGGAGATCAAAGATGGATTACCCAATAGCGTGTTGGTACGCAAGCACTCTAAGAGCTGGGCAAAAGATGGCGTATGACTAGCGTTCATACAATCGTCAAATGCGCAGGCGCTAATCCAGCCTGATAACGCTCATACATCTGTTGATAGGCGCTCTCTAGATGTTTAGTAAACAGGGGTGTATCAAACAAGGGTGTACTGAGGCGATTGGCTGCTAGCTTTGCTTTAA
>NZ_JACVQB010000012.1 GCF_018881575.1 Polynucleobacter sp. UK-Kesae-W10
GCCAATATCAGTGATCCTCAGTTAGCCTCCCTAGCGCGCCGTGAGCAAGATCTGCAGCAGCGCATCAACACCTTATCGGAGCTACTCACCGGATTGCTATCAGCGCCTCCTGATCAGCAGTTGCCAGCCGTGCAAGCGAAGATCCGTACCGATATCACCGGCTTTAAATCTCAGCGTGAAGATCTTAAAAAAGAGATTGAACGCAAGTTCCCTGACTATGCTGAGTTAGTAGAGCCTAAACCCGCTTCAGTAGAGCGTACCCAAAAAGCCCTCAAACCCGATGAAGTGCTCGTATCTTGGTACTTTGGCGATAACGTGGGTTATGTTTGGGCCATTACCAAAGATAAGCCGGCACAATTTGCCCAGTTATCGGTCGGTCGTGCTCAAATGGCTAAAGAAGTGGTGCAATTGCGCAAAGCCTTAGATCCTGGGGTAGCGACCATTGATGAGATCCCCGCTTTTGATGTGGCGCTAGCCAATCAACTCTACCAACAGGTACTTGCTCCCGTACAAAGTGCCTTTGTGGGTAAAAAAGTCCTACTGACCGTACCCCATGCTGAGCTGGGTCAGTTGCCTTTATCCTTGTTGGTGACTAAACCAACCGCGCAGCCGGCTAAAGGTGGCGCTACTGCCTTTATTGGCTATAAGAGTGTGCCTTGGTTAACCAGGGAGATTGCCGTTGCCCAGGTACCCTCCGTGACTGCCTTAACTGCGCTGCGCTCCTTGCCAGCAGGTAATCCCAATCGTAAGAACTTTATTGGCTTTGGCGATCCTTACTTTAGTGCCCAGCAAGAGCAGCAAGCCGATAAGCAAGCTAAAGCAACCCAATTGGCTACCCGAGGAAGACCACTGAATTTGCGCAGCGCTCCTAAAACGAGTGGGGTGAGCTCAGCGGAACTAGCCCTCTTGCCACGCCTACCCGATACCAGTACCGAGCTAGAAGAGATTGGCAAAGCCATTGGCGCTAGTGATAGCGATATTTACTTGCATCGCCAAGCCTCAGTCAAGCAAGTCATGTCCACCGATCTATCTAATCGTAAGGTCGTGATGTTTGCTACCCATGGCTTAGTTCCCGGTGAGCTCAATGGCTTAACCCAACCAGCACTGGCCTTATCTTCTCCGGATGTGACGGGAGACAAGGATGATGGCCTGCTGACCATGGATAAGGTACTCACCCTAAAACTCGATGCTGACTGGGTGGTGCTATCGGCGTGTAATACCGCTGCAGGTGAGGGTGCTGGCTCAGAAGCAGTCTCTGGTCTTGGCCGAGCTTTTTTCTTTGCTGGCGCAAAAGCCCTATTAGTCTCCAACTGGCCAGTAGACTCCGTTGCCTCAAGAACCATGATGACGGACCTTTTTAAGAGCCAACAAAAGGCCCAAGGCACCAGTAAAGCCGAATTACTCCGCCAAGCGATGCTCAACCAGATTGATCAAGGCGGTATGAGTGAGGGCGGGAGTATGAAATACGCCTATGCTCACCCCTTGTTCTGGGCTCCCTTCGTGGTTGTAGGGGATTGATTT
>NZ_JACVQB010000013.1 GCF_018881575.1 Polynucleobacter sp. UK-Kesae-W10
CTTAGATCCCCAGTACTTTGAAGCCTGGGTCAATCGCAGTGTGCCACTGAATGCTCTGAAACGTTATCAAGAAGCCTGCACTTCTTGTGAGAAAGCCATTGCCCTCAGACCCAATGATGCGCAGGGGTGGTTTAACCATGGCAATAGTTTGCATCTAGCGAGAGAAGATGCATTGGCAATTGCCTCGTATGATGAGGCCCTGAAATTAGCTCCTCAGAATGATCAGGTATGGCTCAATAAAGGCGTTGCCCTATATGGACTGAAGCGTTATGAAGAGGCGCTGACTCATTACGATACTGCCTTGAAATTGAATCCCAATGCAGAAGCATGGTCAAACAAAGGCAATGCCCTGCATGCCTTAAAGCGTTATCCAGAAGCGCTCAGATGTTATGAGCAAGCCATTGCACTGCAGCCTACTTATGCGCAAGGGCACTTTAATCTAGGGGTTTTTTTTAGCGATCTACGTCAGTATGAAAAGTCGCTACTTGCGTATGAGCGCGCAATCGAAATCGATCCAATGTATGCGCAAGCCTGGGCTAATGCAGGTGATGTTTTACAAGAATTGAAACGTTATCCAGAAGCGAATGAGTATTACGATCGAGCAATCGAATTAAATGCTGAACTCGAATGGATTGATGGCTCACGAATCAGCGTGAGGACAAAAACATGTGACTGGTCAGATATCGATCAGGACCTTGAAAAAATAGTGGCAGGTATTGAGCGTCAGAAAAAGGTAGCGCAGCCCTTCCTCGTCCTCGCCCTCACCGATGTCCCTGCCTTGCATCAGTTGGCTGCCCAAACTTATGCTCAGGAGAAGTTCCCGGCTAACTTGAGCTTAGGCCCCATCCCCAAGAGGGCGCCTGCTTCAAAAATCCGCATTGGGTACTTTTCTGCTGATCTGAATAATCATGCGGTAGCCATTTTGACTGCACAGCTCTTTGAGACCCATCGTCGTG
>NZ_JACVQB010000014.1 GCF_018881575.1 Polynucleobacter sp. UK-Kesae-W10
GATAACGCTCATACATCTGTTGATAGGCGCTCTCTAGATGTTTAGTAAACAGGGGTGTATCAAACAAGGGTGTACTGAGGCGATTGGCTGCTAGCTTTGCTTTAATCGCTATTAATGTTTCTGGTTGTAAGGCCAATTCAATAGCGCGGGCTTCATACTGTTCCGGGGTAGTAGTAATGAGCTCTGGCAGGCCAATGGCGTTCAGTAAGCTAGCCGCTACGCGGCTAGCAAACGACTGGCCCATCAAGGTAAGTACTGGTAGTCCTGCCCAAAGGGCATCGCTGGCGGTGGTGCCTGCGTTATAGGGCAAGGTATCTAAGAACAGATCGCACACTTGGTAACGGGCTAGGTACTCATCAGCGGGTAAGCGCTCACCGAACACCAGTCGCTCTGGTTCAATCCCTCTGGCTTTGGCCTCTTTTTGTAAATTGCTCTTGACCCAGTCATTTTCCGCATACAAAAATAGAACACTACCGGGGGTGGCTTTTAAGATCCGCATCCAGCGATCAAAGGTCGCTGGCAAGATCTTGTAGTTATTGTTAAAGCAGGCAAAGACAAAACCTTCTTGAGGCAAACCCAGTGCTTGACGAGTAAAAACAGTATTGGCAATCTTGCGCTGCGAGTCATTTACTTGATAGCTGGGTAAACGCACAATCTGCTCGCAATAGTAAGACTCAAAGCCTGGCGGAATGATGGTGGCATCAGCAATAAGGTAATCCATATAAGGAACCCCTAAGGTGCCTAAGTAGCCGATATAACTTAACTGGATTGGGGCAGCCCGATAGGCAAAGATGCCCATACGAGCATCGCCAGTAAAGCCCCCTAAGTCAACTGCAATATCAATACCCTTTTGGCGTGCTAACTGGGCAATAGCCATATCTGACATGTGGCTAGCATCAATAAACTGATCAAACGCTTTGGTCATGCGCTGGCGCACAGGACTATGGTCATCTACCCCGAGTGAAAATGCAATGATCTCAAATTGATCACGACGATGGGTCTCAAAGAGCTGTGCAGTCAAAATGGCTACCGCATGATTATTCAGATCAGCAGAAAAGTACCCAATGCGGATTTTTGAAGCAGGCGCCCTCTTGGGGATGGGGCCTAAGCTCAAGTT
>NZ_JACVQB010000015.1 GCF_018881575.1 Polynucleobacter sp. UK-Kesae-W10
TACCAGTACCGTAGCCGCTAATCGTGAAGTCATCACTGCCCTGACGGCCAACGATGCTGGCAGCGCTATTAGTTTGAGCATTGCCGTTATAGGTCACGTTGGTATTCACGCCATTGACGGTTAAGGTGGCCTTACCGATATTGGCAACTAGTGGAGCTGTCAATCCCGTAATCGCGTAGTTGGTATTACCAAGCGACATGTTAGAGAGATCAACAGTAGTTGCAATACCGTCAGCTACGTTCTTTTGATTGAAGGTTGCTGTAGCAGATCCCAATACCGTTGTGGTGTCAGAGCCAAGTAGACCGTTTGCTACTGCTGTACCGGCGACAGTCGCCGCATAGGTAGCATCATAGGTCTTGTTATTCACACTTAAACCACCAATCGTTACCGGCGCGGCAGTAATAATGCCGTTAGTTCCCGATACTGAGCTGTTCACTACATAATTTGCCTTATCCGCACCACTCAGCGTGAAGTTATCCAAGGTATATGAAAGCGATGTACCAACATTGGCACTTAAAGCGGGATTTGCATGGACATAATTACCAGCAGCCGTAATGAAAACTTTATCACTACCGATTACATTACTTGCCGTCAGAGTCTGACCGCTGATGGTTGTGGTTGTGTCATACACCTTGCTTGGGCTCGCTGGTGAATTCACGGTCAATGCCAATGGTGTAACAGAAATCGTACCCGCCACTGCTAGCACTGGGTACGCTGTGTTGTAGTTGGTTGAATAACCTGCATTGGTAATCACGTTAGTGGAAGGCGTCACAACGTAATTGCCAACATTTAAGTAACCACTGCTACTGTTATTAGAAGAAGTCAGGCTTGGTGGAATTACGCTAATGGTGTAATTGCCCTGAGCTGATCCTGAACGACTATCTGTTGCCACCCAAGTATTAGCTGTTGAAGTCGGTGTGAGCGTCAGATTAACAATATATGGCGCTGAGCAATCGCTACCAATTTGGCAGTAGGAGGCTGAAGCAGAGGTATTTGCTGCCAAATTGCCGCTGGTTAACGTTCCATATGCAATAGAGTTATTTGCAACCTTAATTAGCATCTGGCCATCAGGAATAATGGTGAATTTGCCGGCCACCGGAATAATGGTGTAGTTGGCTGCGCTTGCACTAGGCGTCAAGACATAATCCCCTGCTGTTTCACCGGCAGGACGAGTTACCTGAATACTGGTTAGCGCATTAGATGCATTATCAGAGCCTTTAAATTGGCTTGGATCAATGACATAACCAAATGTAGGATCGGCATTTCCTCTGAACTTAGTATCGTCTGAGGCAATGATTGTTAGCGATGCACGTGTAATTGAGCCGCTACCGGTAATCGATAGTGGCAGAACATAGTTACTTAAATTAGTACCACTCTTCGCAACATACTGGCTAGACGTAAGGGAAGTATTTACAGCGCTTGCGCCAGCAACAGTGGCACTATCGTACTGGCCAGCAGTCTGAGTGATATAAGCACCCTCACCCGAAATAAAGCCAGCAAGCGTATAGCTACCTGCGTTTGAGTTTGTGCCAGCAGCTAATACTGCATTGGTTGTTGAGTCATATTCTTTAGTCTGCGCATTAATTGACACTGCAACATTCAAAGGCGAAATGGTCACGCTACCAGTACTACTTGGCAAACGATAGTTAGCGGCCAATCCACCGTGGAAACCGTTACCAAGAGTCAGACCAGTAGTATTCAGGTTATTGACTTCTGTAACGTTTGCGCTATTGGCCGTAGCGTTACCAGTTAAAGTCAAGGTTTCATTGCCGATACCGGTGGTCACAGTAATTTGGTTCGCAGCAAATGTACTGCTACCATCGTATGGCTTTGTCGCAGCAACTGATAATGTCACCGGGTTAATGACATAGGCATTGCTTGAAGGATTGCTAAAGACTATGTTGTAGTTACCTGCTGTGGTGGTGCCAGCCAGGCTGCCAGCAGTCAAGCTGTAAGTCGCGGCATTTTTCACAACGGTGCTAGAGCTTCCGGCAAAGTTCATGCTGCCAGTAAAGGTAACCGGCGTATTCAGCGCTGTATCCGTGTTTTTATAGCCACTCACAGCGTAGTTAGCAAAGTCCTGGGAATATGCAGCGTTATCCAAGGTATTGCCGGTATACGCAGTAGATACTGCATTCGGTGTCAAGGTTAAGGTTGCCCGCGCAACGGATAAATTACCAGCAACATAGCTGATTGAGTAGTTAGCCAAGCCACTACCAGTAGCCGCACTAGGAATAATGCTCGCGTTATAGCCGCCTGCATTCGTAGTTGCGGCAACAGTATTGGCGCCGTTATAGGACAGCGTAACTCCAGTAATAGTGTCCCCTGCATACATTGAGCCTGTTAATGCATAAGCACTAGTTCCCAGGCTTACGGCGGTTCCGTAGGTAGTGGAAACATCATTTGCAGTCACCGTCAACGCTTTCGCATTGATCGTAGCGGTATTTTGAGTGGTACCTGCCGTGGTGTTGTACGCAGCAGTAATGGCGTAGTTGCTCATGGAAGCGGTACCACCACTAATAGTGATGCCGGTTACATAGTTCGTGCCGTTACCAGCGACGTTGGCATTATTAACAGTAGCGCTACTAATGGCAGTAATGGTTTCGCTATTGACTAGGCCATTAGTCGTAAAGGCTGTTGGGGTAATCGTAGTGCTCTTAGCATAGGTGCCGGTGATGGTGATGCCAA
>NZ_JACVQB010000016.1 GCF_018881575.1 Polynucleobacter sp. UK-Kesae-W10
TGCCGTTATAGGTCACGTTGGTATTCACGCCATTGACGGTTAAGGTGGCTACTCCAACCGTAGCGCTGTTATTAGCGCCATAAGTAGAGCCTGGCAATACATAGTTCGATGTTGCGCTAGTACCAGTACCACCAGCAGTCAAAGCTAAGGTGCCTAAGTTGACATACTTATTAGCAGTAGTCACATTGGCATCACTCAAGCTGGCATTACCTACCGTAAAGCCAAGCGCTGCGCCACCAATACCAGTAATGCTCACCTGATTGGCAGTCAATCCGGTAGTGGCGTCATAAGTCTTATTAGCAACTACGGTTGCTTCTGCCTTACCGATCGTCAGGCCACCGTTGTTGTA
>NZ_JACVQB010000017.1 GCF_018881575.1 Polynucleobacter sp. UK-Kesae-W10
TGTAGTTCACATTGGTATTGACGCCATTGACAGTTAAGTTGGCCTTACCGATAGTCAGACCACCGTTGTTGTAGACCACGTTGTAGTTTGAAGCCAAGGTACCGGTCACTGGAGATACTGCCAAGTTATCAGCGTAAGCCGTATTACTTGCATTAGTACCAGTACCGTAGCCGCTAATCGTGAAGTCATCACTGCCCTGACGGCCAACGATGCTGGCAGCGCTATTAGTTTGAGCATTGCCGTTATAGGTCACGTTGGTATTCACGCCATTGACGGTTAAGGTGGC
>NZ_JACVQB010000018.1 GCF_018881575.1 Polynucleobacter sp. UK-Kesae-W10
ATAGTGCGGCCAGCGTCAGTATTAACGGCGGTTCTGCAACACTAATTAGTGGCACGACTGTTAATACCGGTATCGGTGGTCAAAGCTTTACCTTAGGCGGTACTTACGGCTCTGGCACCAATGCCAGCGGCACTCCTTATGCTGATGCCTTGACCTTAACTGCGGCAGGTGGAACTACCGCTGGTAACTACACCGTCACAATTAATCAAGGTGCTTTAACCATCGGTAAAGCCAATGCCTACGTCATCATCGGTTCTGGTCAAACTAGCATCTACGGATCAACACCAACAATTAATTACACCTACTACTCGACTGCTAGTGGCGCTGGTGGAGCAGCGATTACATCCCTAGCAGGTTTATCAGGTACAGCAACAATTACTAATGCACCGACATCAACATCGAATGCCGCTACCTATGCCC